>DWZH01000054.1 GCA_019118275.1 Candidatus Brachybacterium merdavium
TGTGCAGGAACTGCATGAACCCCTCCTTGTCGTAGGAGTTCGTGGGGACGATCGGCTGGTTGACCGGCAGCTGGTTGAAGTTGGTGCCGATGCGGTGACGCTGCGCATCCGGGTAGGAGAACACCCGGCCCAGCAGCATCTTGTCCGGGGACACGCCCGTGCCCGGAACCGTGTTCGAGGGGCTGAAGGCGGCCTGCTCGATCTGCGCGAAGTGGTTCTTCGGGTTCTTGTTCAGGGTCAGCTTGCCGACCTTGATCAGCGGGTAGTCCGAGTGCGGGACCGTCTTGGTGAGGTCGAAGATGTTGAAGCGGTAGTTCTTCGCATCCTCGTAGGGGATCACCTGCACGGACATCGTCCAGCTGGGGTAGTCGCCCCGCTCGATCGCATCGAACAGGTCGCGACGGTGGTAGTCGCCGTCGGAGCCGGCCAGCTGCTCGGCCTCCTCGTTGGTCAGGAACTCCATGCCCTGATCGGTGTGGAAATGGTACTTGACCCAGAACTTCTCACCGGACTCGTTGACCCACATGTAGGTGTGCGAGCCGTAGCCGTTCATGTGGCGCCAGCTCTTGGGCAGACCGCGGTCACCCATCAGGTAGGTCACCTGGTGGGCGGTCTCCGGGGAGTTGGACCAGAAGTCCCACTGCATGGTGTTGTCGCGCAGACCCGAAGCCGGGGTGCGCTTCTGCGAGTGGATGAAGTCGGGGAACTTCATGGGGTCGCGCACGAAGAAGATCGGCGTGTTGTTGCCGACCAGGTCGAAGTTGCCCTCCTGCGTGTAGAACTTCATCGCGAAGCCGCGCACGTCGCGCCAGGTATCGGGCGAACCGAGCTCACCGGCGACGGTGGAGAAGCGGTGCAGGTAGGGGGTCTTGCGGCCCTTCTGGAACAGGTCGGCCTTCGTGTACATCGACACGTCCTCGGTGATCTCGAGCTCACCGAAGGCGCCGGAGCCCTTCGCATGGGGGCTGCGCTCCGGGACGCGCTCGCGGTCGAAGCGGGCGAGCTTCTCGACCAGGGCGACGTCGTGGAGCAGCAGCGGGCCGTCGGCACCGACGCTCAGCGAGTGGGCATCGGACTCGCGCGGTGCGCCGGATTCCGTGGTGGAGGGGATGGTGGGATCGAACTGGGTCATGCGTTCATCTCCTGGGTAGTTGCTGACGGTATGTCAGATCGGCGGACAGGGACACCCGGGGCGGCTGCTCCGGGCAGGTTCTGGGGCGTCTCAGGTGGAGCCGGGGGCGGTGCCGGCCGGGGTGCCTGCGGCGGCCTCGCTCACGCGGCACTCCGAGCAGATCCCCCGGTAGACGACGTCGGCGATCTCGATGTCGAAGCCGTGGTCGTCGTGCGGGATCAGGCAGGGCGCCTCGCCGATGGCGCAGGGCACATCCTCCAGGCGACCGCACTCGCGGCACACCAGGTGGTGGTGGTTGTCGTGACGGTGCAGCTCGTAGCGCATGCTGCGGCTGCCGACGGAGACGCGACGCAGCAGCTCCACCTCGGTCAGGGCGTTGAGGATGTCGTAGACGGCCTGCCGGGACACGGTGCCCAGTCGCTCGCGCACGGCGCGGGCGACGGCCTCGGCGTCGACATGGGGATGCTCCGCCACGGCGCCCAGCGTCGCGAGCCGCGGGGCGGTCACGCGCAGGCCGGCCTCGCGCAGAGCGGAGGCGTGGTCGGTGTCGAGCATGGCTCCATCGTAGCCCGCTTTCTGGACTATCTCAAGAAAACGGGTCGTTCCATTCACGGTGGTCGGGCTGCTGGGCAGCCTGCCGGCCCCTCGGGATCCGCCAACGGCTCTCCCGCCTTGGTGATCGGGGTTACTGTGGGCCGCGTGAGCGCGCCAGCTGCCCGCCTCCAGAGCACTGCGGGGGCCCGACGCCGTTCCGAGGCCGCACCGGGGCCGCTCGGCGGCTGGGTCTCGGCCGCCCTGATCGCCCTGCTGCTGGTGGTGGCCTCGACCCCGCTGGCCGCCCAGGAGAACGCCGCCTCCGTGGCCGTGGCGGTGATCCTCAGCCTCTCCGGTGGCCTGTCCCTGCGGTATCCGGTGCTCGGCGCGTCCCTGATCGGGGTGGTCATGACCATGACCTTCCCCGGGCGCGACATCCACATCGGGACCGGGGCCCTGGCCTCTCCGATCGCGGTGGTCGCCTTAGCCGCCCGGGGCCATCTGCCGGCCGCGCTCGCCATGGCCGCCTGGCATGTCATCCCCATCACCGCGGTGTCGGTGCTGCGCGGCGATGAGGGCCAGCACATCGTCGCCCAGCTGATGCATTGGCTGGCGCTCCAGGGGGCGGCGGTGCTCGGTGGCACCTGGGGGCGCAGCCTGGTGCTGCGGGCGGGCGCCGAGCGGGCCCGGCGCTTCTCCGATCTGGCCGAGCAGCGGCGGGCTATAGCGCGCGAGCTGCACGACTCCGGCGTGCGTGCCATGACTCAGGTGGTGATGCTCGCCGAGAACGGGGCACGCCGCCCCCGCCCGGTCACGACCGGCAACGCGGACCTCACCCGCATCTCCGCCACCGCCCGGCAGGCCACCGAGGAGATGCGGAAGCTGCTGGAGATGCTCCGGGCACGTGACGAGCAGGCCGGCGGTCCCATCGAACCGGCCCTTCACCTGCCTCATCCGATCCCGGCACGCTCCGGGCAGGACGCCTTCCCGCCGAGCCTGGCCGCCGCACTCGAAGCCACCCGCCTGCGGCTCGCGGCGGACGGCTTCACCGTGCGCACCGGTCTCGAGGGCGCGGACCAGCTGTCCCGCAGCACGCTCACGCTGCTGACGCGGTGCCTGGCCGAGATCGAGGCCAACGTGCTCCTGCACGGGGACCGCGGCACACCGGTGACGCTGCTGGCGGAGATCACCGAAGCGGTGGAGCTGGTGGTCCTGAACGGTGTGGCCGAGGACCCCCTGCGCCTGCAAGGCGGGTCGGGCCTGGCCGGCATGAGCGAGCGACTGGTCGCGGCGGGTGGGACCGTGGAAGCCGGTCAGGAGGGGAGGATCTTCCTGACCCACATCGAGATCCCGGGTGAGAGGGCCGCCGAATGACCACGGTGCTGATCTGTGACGACGACCCGATCGTGCGCGAAGCGCTCGGCGCCTACCTCGAACATGAACAGGACCTGGAGGTCGTGGCGATGGTCGAGACCGCCGAGGAGGCGCTCGCGCAGATCGAGACCACCCGGCCCGAGGTGGTCTTGATGGATCTGGTCCTGCCGGGGATGGACGGCATCGAGGCGACCCGGCTGGCGCGCGGCATGCAGCCCGCCCCGGCGGTGCTGGTGCTGACCACCTTCGGCACCGAAGATCACGTGCGCGCCGCCCTCGCATCCGGGGCCACGGGCTTCCTGCTGAAGGCCACCAGCGCCCCGACCCTGGTGGCCGCGGTCCATGCGGCCGCTGCGCGGGCCGGGACCGTGATCACCCCGGAGCTGGCCTCACGGATCGCCGTCGACCCCGCCGCCCGGTCAGATCGCGAGGCCCGGGCCACCGGCGCGGCGAGGGAGGCGCTGGATCTCACCGGCCGGGAGACGGAGGTGCTGACGCTGCTGTGCGCAGCAGAGTCCAACGCCGGCATCGCAGACGCCCTGTCCCTCTCGGAATCGACCGTGAAGACGCATGTGTCCTCACTGATGACCAAGCTGGGCTGCAGCTCCCGGCTGGAGATCGCCCTGCGAGCCTTCGAGCGCGGCCTCGCCGCTCCCCCACAGCCGACCATCCCGCCGCCGCCCGAGTGATCTGCGGTCACAGCGTGTGCGTCCACTCTCCAGGCCGACGGTCGCGGATCGCATCGGAGCAGGCCGCGACCGGCGATACCGGCGATCTCGCGCACGTCTCCTTCGCATCAAGAAGATGCCTATGAGACGGGCTCGTGTTCCTCCAGAGCACGGGCAAGCACATCATCAGCCGCCCCTGCCACCTTCATCGCGAAGGTGAGCCACTCACGTGCCTCAGCTTCGGAATACTCCGAGCTCTTGAGGTCGACGACGCACCCGTATCCCGACCAGCCATGGTTCTCGAACTGCTTCCGCCCGTAGCCATATGTCCGAGACCGAGGTACGCCGGCCGCGTCCAGCGCGTTGCGCTCATCTTTCGATCGACGCCCGCTGTGTGAGCGATAGGCGACGTTCACCGAGTCGCTCGACGGCAGCTCAGCCCGTCGGAGTGCATCGATCACGATCGGGTCGGTTGTGCTCAAAGTGCTGCATATGAGGACGTAGGCATAGGGTTCCGCGTCGCGTCCGCGCTGCTCGTTCGCAAGCTCGATGCGGACGTTGTGATCGCCTCGGGAAGGTCCATAGATCACGCCGAGCGCATTGCCGCTCGTGGACTTGTCCGCTGGATCAATCGACCACCCGCTCGGGACCTCGGCATTCTCAACGATCATCGCCAACCTCCGCCGTCGGCGCACCCGCGGTGAGTCGACGAGTGCTGCGAACTGATGGGCAAGGAACGGCAGGGGCTGCTGCCCTGCCTGCTCCATCTGGCCGATCAGACCCTCCCAGGTAGCGGTCACGATCTCGGCGTCGTTGGGCTGAGGGAGCTCATCGGGGATGAGGCACACGACACGGTCTGCGACCCGGCCGGCATGTTCCAGCTGCTCCTCATCGAGCAAGGCGTCGATCTTGGCTTCGATGATCACGACCTCGCTGTTGGCACCGGTCTCCTCGCCCTCACCCAGCTCACCATGCAGGCCCGTGACTTCGAGATACACGTCTGCTCGGCGCTCGCCTCCATCAGGGTCCGGGACGACGTACGGACGCTCGACACTGACGCCGACGATCGAATTCACGTCAAGGCCTATCGTTCGAAGCCAGGAGATGGCGAACTCGTGGTCGTGGTGGAAGGCGGCACCCAGCGCCCTCGTCGCATGCTCTTCTTCGGTGAACATCCGTGGTTCGCTAGCAGTTCTCATGCTGTCAACACTGTCACGCCGAAACGGACGAACGTCGTCATCGCGCGGCCCCTCTGCTCACACCGGCGAGGGCTGGTCAGTGGCTCGAGATCCCACTCCGGCCCGGACGCGACGGACGACGTCCTCGGGCCGGTCCGAACTTGGGAGCCCCGCCGGGAAAATGGACTAGGCGCCCGTTCACGGTGGGGAGACCGGCTGGGAGAGTGGACCGCCCACCGTTCCTCGTCTCACCAGCGAATGTCAGCGCTGAGCTGCCGGTGCGCCGCGGACGGTCTACCGCCGGCGACGCCGGTTCCGCCAGAGTCGGCCGGTGAGGACCGTGAGCATGACTGCCATCGCCAGGCTCAGGATCTGGAGCACCAGATGCTGCACATCCGGGCCGATCCGCCCGTCCAGGGCCGGCAGCACATTCAGGGTGTCCCGATAGCTGCTCCAGTGCTCAGCCGAACCACCGAGCAGGTACGGGATCCACCACGTGCCGGCCTGAAGGGCCAGCCACACGTACGCATAACCTGTCCAGAACAGCACGAGCCAGAAATTCGGGACGAACAAGACGGTGAGGATCGCCAAGACGAACGGAATGAAGCCAGCCAAGGTGCTGGGCAGCTGGTCACCCTGCTGCGACAAATCGTTCAGCGGCTCCAGCGGCACATGATTGGTGATGCCGAACCAGGCCAGCATCACCGCGATCACGGTCACCGTCCAGGCCCGGCGAGTTCGTTCGCTGCTGCCGCCGCGCATCGATGACCTCCGCCCCTCCCCGCTGCTTGTTGCTCACGGTACCCGTACAGCGCAACTCATCCGGGCTGTGCTCGTCCGGGGTCGGTCGACGGCTGCCGGCGTCGTGAGCGGCTCGGGCGAGCAGAGGAGCGTGGGCACTACGGAAGTGACCGAACCGGCGGCCTGGGCACGACCATGCCGGGCCGATCAGCGGCTTCGATGGCCAGAGTTTTGTTGGAGCCGCCTACCAGAATCGAACTGGTGACCTATTCATTACGAGTGAATCGCTCTACCGACTGAGCTAAGGCGGCGTTCCCGCCGGTCAGACGGCGGACCGGACCACTGTAGAGGAACGAGTGGGGCGGGCG
>DWZH01000055.1 GCA_019118275.1 Candidatus Brachybacterium merdavium
CGGCGGCTGCGTCGCGTCGTGGTCGTCGTCATGGATCGGCACGTGGGCCTCGGGGATGTCCTCGTAGGAGGCCGGGTCCGAGATCGGCTCGAGGTGGGTGAGCACCGTCAGGTCCGGAAGGGCCGCGCACAGCTCCTGCTCGAGGTCCTCGATGTAGTCGTGGCCGATCTTGACGGTCCACTCGTCGGGCACCAGCACGTGCACGTTCATGTACTTCTGCTGGCCGGCCTCCCGGGTCTGCAGTCCATGGAACGTGATCGTGCCGTCGGTGCGGCGGCGCAGGATCTCGGTGATGACCTCGTGATCGTCCTCGGGCAGCGCCTTGTCCAGCAGCCCGGAGACGGACTCGGTGATCAGGCCGATACCGGTGACGATGATGTTGACGCCGACCGCGAAGGCCACCAGCGCGTCCAGGCGCTCCCAGCCGGTCACGACCACCAGGCCCACGCCGAGCAGCACCCCGGCACTGGTGACCACATCGGTCATCAGGTGCTTGCCGTCGGCCCGCAGGGTGATCGACCGGTGCCGGCGCCCGACCCGGATCAGCACGAGCGCCACCAGGCCGTTGAGCACCGAGGCGACCACGATGATCGCCAGGCCCCAGCCGATGTTCTCGAGCGGTCGAGGATTGATGAACCGCTCGACCGCGGTGACCAGGATGACCGCGGCCGCCACGAAGATCATCGCGCCCTCGACGGCAGCGGAGAAGTACTCGGCCTTGGCCCGCCCGTACAGGAACCGTTCGCTCGCCGGCCGGGCAGCGACCTTCAGGGCGATCAGAGCGACCACCGCGGCGACCAGATTGACCGTGGACTCCGCGGCATCGGAGAGCAGGCCCACCGAGCCGGTCAGCGCCCAGGCGCTGGTCTTCAGGGTGATGGTCACGATCGCGGCGCAGATCGACAGCCAGGCGTACCGGGTCAGATCCATGCGCGGGCCTGCGGCAGGGGAGCCGTTGGGGGAGGCGGTCATGCTCAGCGGGCTCCCGTCGGCGGATCGGGGGCCAAGGATCCGTCGGGCGCGATGTGCTCGAAGATCTGCTCGACCAGTCTCAGCACGTGCGGGTCCTCGACGGTGTAGTAGCTGTGGCGGCCCTCGCGGCGAGCCGAGACGATCCCGGCCAGGCGCAGCTTGCTCAGGTGCTGGCTGGTGGTGGGAAGGCTCAGTCCCACGTGCTCGGCCAGAGCGCCGACGTCGTAGGTGCCGGCGCTCATCAGCCACACCAGATGCAGCCGGGCCGGGCTGGCGAGCATCGAGAAGGTATCGGCGGCGGAGGCGAGCTGTGGTTCGGTCGGCTCGGGCGGATGCCCGGGTGCTGGGATGGCTGGTTCGGTCACGGAGCCCAGCATTCCACAGTTGCGCAATGAACGAAATGACGGGCGTGGCATGGCATGGGCGAGGAGGAAGAGGACGGCGAGGGAGTGGCCCCGAGACGGTTTTGAGCGCTGGAGAGCCGTGCCGGGTTCTCCAGCGCTCAAAACCGTGAGGGTCTGGGGTCAGTGCGCATGGATGGTGCGCACTTCGACGTGCCGGGTCAGGGGCTCCGGCGAGGGGTCACGCGACGGTCCGGGTGGGCCCTTCCCGGACCGGCCGGCCCGCCGTGCTCACCGATTGCGCCCCGAGGAGAAGGCCGCAAGCCCGCTGTGCGAGCCTTCGCTGCTGCGAGCGCCGTCGGAGGAGGTGGAGTAGCGCGCGGGAGCGCTGTCGCGACGGCCACCGCTGCGGGCGGGACGGCCCTCACGGGACTGACCGCCTCGTCCGGCCGAGCGCGAGCGTCCCCGCCCCTGGCCGCGCCCGCCGCCGGAGCCACGCCCCCGGCCCTGGCCGCGCCCGCCGCTGGAGCGACCTTCGCGGTCGGCGGGATCGGCCTGGCGCGGCTCATGCGTCGGCGTGCGCTCCCCGGGAGCCAGCTCCGTCAGCACCGGGCTGGTGGCGACCACGGCGGGGTGGTACTTGGGTCGGATACCGGCCTTGCGCATCAGGTCGTGCACATCGCGCTTCTGGTCCGGGGTCTGCACCGTGATCACGGTGCCGGACTCCCCGGCGCGGGCGGTGCGCCCGGAGCGGTGCAGGTAGGCCTTGTGCTCGACCGGCGGATCGGCGTGGACCACCAGCGCGACCTCGTCGACGTGGATGCCACGGGCGGCGATGTCGGTGCACACCAGGGTCGCGTCGCGCCCGGTGCTGAAGGCCTCGAGGTTGCGGGTGCGGGCACCCTGCGAGAGGTTGCCGTGCAGGTCCACGGCCGTCACGCCGCGGGCGGCGAGCTTGCGGGCCAGGTTCTTCGCGCCGTACTTGGTGCGGGTGAACATGATCGTGCGGCCCGGCGCGGCGGCCAGGTCCTTGAGCACGTCGAAGCGGGCTGCGCCCTCGACCTCGAGCACATGGTGCTCCATGGTGCCGACCGGGCTGGTCGCCGGATCGGCCGAGTGGGTGACGGGGGAGCTCAGGAAGCGATCGACCAGCTTCTGCACGCCGTTGTCCAGCGTCGCGGAGAACATCATCCGCTGCCCGCGTTTCGGCGTGGCCGCCAGGATCCGGGTGACCATGGGCAGGAAGCCCATGTCGGCCATGTGGTCGGCCTCGTCGATCACGGTGATCTCGATGCCGCTGAGATCGGCGTGGCCCTGGCCCATCAGGTCCAGCAGGCGGCCGGGGCAGGCCACCAGCACGTCGACGCCGCGTGCCAGTGCATCGACCTGGGGCCGCTGGCCCACGCCGCCGAACACGACGGTCGAGCGCAGGCCGGCCGCGCGCTCGAGCGGCCGCAGGGCCTCGGCCAGCTGCGAGGCGAGCTCACGGGTGGGCGCCAGGATCAGCGAACGGGGTGTGCGGGCCACCCGCTTGCGGGGCTCGGCGCTCAAGCGGGTGGCCAGCGGCAGCAGGAAGGCGTAGCTCTTGCCGGAGCCGGTGCGGCCACGGCCCAGTACATCGCGCCCGTTCAACGAGTCGGGCAGCGTGGCCGCCTGGATGGGGGTGGGATGGGTGATGCCCTGGGGAGCCAGTGCATCGACCAGGGAAGCGGGCACGCCGAGGCGTGCGAAATCAGGGGTGGTCACGAAAGGGTGATCCGTTCTGCTCAGTGCAACCGCCCGGTGGCATCCTCGCCCGGCGCTGCGGAGCAGCGATCCTCGGGCCGACGCTGTCACCGTGATCGACTCTTCCGATCCTGCGGCCGGCACGGATGTGGCGCGGTGCTGGTCGAGACCGTCGGTACGGGACCTGTGCCGCGGCGGGAGGACGGCACGCTCGCCTCACCGTACGCGTCGCCGCGGCCCGGCCGGGCGAATCAGGGCCCCGATGTGAGAAACCACCGCTCATCCGCGGTAAGGTTCCCACGTGGGAGCGTCGCGTCGGGTCAGCATCAAGGATGTCGCACGCCATGCCGGGGTCTCGTGGAAGACCGTCTCCAACGTGGTCAACGAGCGACCCGTGGTGCGCGAGGAGACCCGCGACCGGGTCCTGCGCGCGATCCAGGAGCTGGGCTACGTGCCCAACCACGTCGGCCGTGACCTGCGTGGCGGGCCCACCCGCACCATCGCCCTGGTGGTCCCCGCGCTGCAGAACCCCTACTTCGCGCGCCTGGCCGAACGGATGCAGGTCGCGGCTCGCGAGCGCGGCTACACCGTCAGCGTCGAGGTCTCCCTGGGCATCGCCGAGACCGAGCGGGCGCATGTGCGCGGCCTGACCGCGCGGCCCGTGGACGCCGTGATCATCTCGCCGACCGCCCTGGATCCGGCTGAGCTGCTCGTGCCCGGCGGCCCACGGGTGGTCCTGCTCGGCGAGATGCTGCCGGCGGCACCGGAGGTCTCCCACGTGGCGATCGACAACGTCGCCTCAGCGGCCGACGTGGTCCGCCTCCTGGTCGGCCACGGGCGGCGTCGGCTGCTGTTCCTGGGGGCCGAGGGATCGCTGCGCTCGACCGGCACGGACCGGCTGGCCGGCTTCCGGGCGGCCACCCGCTTCGCCGGTCTCGACGCGGACCCGGAGCTGACCCGCACCGTGCGGGCATGGACCCGGGAGGACGGGTATCACGAGATGCTCGCCGTGCTGGAGGCGGGCATCTGGGTCGATGCGGTGGTGGCGGGCAACGACCTGCTGGCCCTGGGGGCGCTTGCTGCGCTGCAGGAGCGCGGCCTCGCGGTCCCCGAGCAGATCGCGGTGGTGGGCTGGGACGACATCCCCGAGGCCGCCTGGGCATGCCCGTCGCTGACCAGCGTCGCCCCGGACCTCGACGCCCTGATCGCCGCCGCGCTGGACGCCGCCCTGGCCGCGTCCGGGCCGCAGGCGGGCGCCGAGACCGTGATCGAGCACCAGCTGATCCGGCGCGGCTCCACGCCGTCCGGGACCTGATCCGCACGCCACCCGCGGTCGGCATCGACTCCATGATTCTCACGTTGCAATTCTGGCGGTGGTGCGATTGACTGGCGCCGACCGATCAGAGCCGATCCGCCCTATCCGAGGAGCTGCCCCGTGACCGATCAGACCCCCGAGCTGCCCGAGCCGCTGACCACCCTGTTCGCCCGCGCCGAGCAGCTGGCGACCCACCTGGACGCTCCGCTGTCGGCCGCCACCGACGTGCCCCGGCCCGAGCACCCGCGCCCCCAGCTGCACCGGCCCACCTGGTTGAACCTCAACGGCACCTGGCAGTTCGAGATCGACCGCGCCGACACCGGCCGCGAGCGCGGCCTGCTCGAGCGCGAGCTCGACCGGTCGATCACCGTGCCCTTCGCGCCCGAGACCGAGGCCTCCGGCATCGGCGACCGCGACTTCCTCGAGGCGGTCTGGTACCGCCGCCGGGTGACCGTGCCGGCGGACTGGGACGGGCTGCGCCCCATCCTGCACTTCGGCGCCGTCGACCACGACGCCACCGTCTGGGCCGACGGGATCGAGGTCGCCCGCCACCGCGGCGGCTTCACCCCATTCCGTGCGGATCTGGCCGATGCCGGGGTCGGCGCCGGCGACGAGGTCGAGATCGTGGTGCGCGCCCGCGACCCCAAGGACGCGGCCCAGGCGCGCGGCAAACAGTCCACCTGGTTCCGCCCCACCCACGCCGTCTATCCCCGCACCACCGGCATCTGGCAGACCGTCTGGCTCGAGGGCGTGCCGACCGACGAGATCCGCTCCCTGCGGATCCTGCCCGCGCTCGCCTCCCGCTCCTTCGGGATCGACGTGCCGCTGTCCCGTTCGACCCCCGGCACCCGCCTGGAGGTCACCGCCTCCGTCCCCGGCGGCCAGGAGGTCGCCCGCGCCGAGGTGCGCGCCGACCTGGACCTCGCTCCGCACCTGCGCCTGGAGATCCCCGAGGACGCCCTACGGGTCTGGGGCCCGGGCGAACCCGAGCTGTACGCGCTGAGCGTCCGGCTGCTGGCCGCCGACGGCTCCGAGCTCGATGCCGTCCGCTCCTACGCCGGACTGCGCTCGACCTCGCTGCGGGACCACGAGTTCCGGATCAACGGCGAGAAGGTCTTCCAGCGCCTGATCCTGGATCAGGGGTACTGGGAAGAGACGTTCATGACCTCCCCCTCGGACGCGGCGATCACCACCGACATCCGCCTCGCGCTCGAGGCCGGGTTCAACGGCGCCCGCCTGCACCAGAAGGTCTTCGAGGAGCGGATGCTGTTCTGGTCGGACCTGCACGGCTACCTCACCTGGGGAGAGTTCGGCGACTGGGGGATCTCCGGGATGGGCCCCCGGGGGGACAACCAGCAGCCCACCGCCTCCTTCATCGGGCAGTGGGTCGAGGCCGTCGCGCGCGACATCAACCATCCCTCGATCGTCGGCTGGTGCCCCCTGAACGAGACCCATCAGGTCCGCCACGACCGCTTCACCCAGCTCGACGACGTCACGCAGGCGATGTACGACGCCACCAAGCTCGCTGATCCCACCCGCCCGGTGCTCGATGCCTCCGGCTACTCCCACCGGGTGCGCGGGGCCGACATCTACGACTCCCACTCCTACGAGCAGGACCCGCAGCGTTTCCGCGAGGAGCAGGCGGGGCTGGCCGAGGGCCGACCCCATGCCAACCGGGTCCACCTCGGTCCGGACGACATGCCCTTCGCCGACGGCAGCTTCTCGCTGCCCTTCGCCGGTCAGCCCTATTTCGTCTCCGAATACGGCGGGATCTGGTGGAACGAGCAGGAGGCCCGCGAGGCGGCGCAGGCGGAGCGTGCCGGGAACAATGCCGGCCAATCCTGGGGGTACGGTCAGCGCATCACCAGCGAGGAGGAGCTGTACGAGCGCTTCGAGGGCCTGACCCGCGTGCTCGACGGCGACCCGCTGATGTTCGGCTACTGCTACACCCAGATGACCGACGTGTTCCAGGAGAAGAACGGCATCGTCGACTTCGCCCGCGGCCGCAAGCTGGACCTGGCCCGGCTGCGGGCGATCCAGGAGCAGCCCGCCGCCTACGAGCAGGACTGAGCGCCGCATCATCCGGCCATGATGACCTCGTACCCCTCCGCCGCCTCGACCGTCCGCTCGCTGCTGGGCACGACGGGCAGCCCCGAACTGGTGCTGCAGCGCCGATACCGCGCCGCGCCGGGCGAGGTGCTGGCCGCCTGCACCGACCTGGAGCGCCTGTCGCAGTGGTTCGGGCAGGTGGGCGGGGGCCGGCCGCGGTCGGCGACACCTTCACCGCCCGCGTCCGGGGAGTCGAGGACACCTCGGTGACCGGTGAGGTCCTGGCCTGCGCCGCCGACGGGCTGAGCATCGCCTGGTCCCCTCCGCAGGAGCGGGAGAGCGTGGTCAGCCTGCGCGTCGCCGCGGCCGGGGAAGGCGAGAGCGAGCTGACGCTGCTGCACGTGCTGTCCGAGCCCGGCCGTGTCGCCGCCAGCGGCGCTGGATGGGAACAGCATCTGGCATCGCTGGCGCGGCATCTCGAAGGGGAGGGGGCCGACGCCCCCGCACCCGACGCTGCGGCCGCCTGGGAGACGATGGCCGCCCGGCCGCTCGAGATCCGCTGGCACATCCCCGCCGACCTCGACCGGGTCTGGACGGCGCTGGCCACCACCGAGGGCCTCGAACCGTGGTGGTGGGGCCACTTCCCCTTCGTCACGATCGACGCCGACGCCGCTCCGGGCGCCTCCTATCGGATCACCGCGCCCTCGGCCGGGATCGAGCTGGAGGGCACCTACCTGATCGTCGCCCGGCCCCGCCGGCTCTCCTCCACCTGGCGCTGGAGCGAAGCCGGGATCACCAGCCGGGACGAGGCCGTCGACATCGCCCTGGACCCCGGTGACGGCGGCACCGTGATCACGCTGCGCCACACCGGCCCCTGGGCCGACGACCAGCCTGTGGAGGACGGCTCGCGGGCCTGGCAGGCCACCCTCGCTGCGCTGGAGAGCGCGCTGCTGCCCTGAGGGCACATCGATCTCGGCGCCGGCTCCGGAGCCATGTCCGCGTGCACCCGAGGCCCGGGCCGCTACTACCCTGTGGCGGTGACCGCTTCGAATGATCTCCGCTGGACCGCTCTGACCGTCGACGACGTCCCTGCGCTGACCGCTCTGCTGAACCGCATCGACGCTGCGGAGGAGCACGGTGAACCAGCCGAGGAACCCAGCATCCGCGAATGGCTGACCATGCCCGGCCAGGACCTTCCCGACGGCAGCATCGCCGTGCGCGAGGGCGACCGCCTGATCGGGTTCGGGATGGCGGACGTGACACCGTCCCTGGACCCCGACGGGCAGGCCCGCTGCAACCTCTCCGGCGGCGTCGACCCTGCCGCCCGCCGCCGCGGCATCGGCACCCGCCTCTACGAGCAGCTCGAGCAGCGCGCCGTCGCGCTCGCCACCGAGCGCCATCCCGGCGCACCGGCCGTGCTGCGCACCGCCGGCGGCGTCGATCCGACCCCCGGCACGGCCCCCTCGGCCCCCGGCGGCGGAGCCGATGTGCGGCCGCTGCTCGAGCGCCGCGGCTACCGGCGCATCCGCAGCTGGCTGAGGATGGTGCGCGAGCTGCCGGGCCCCTCTCTGCCTGCCGTCAGCACCGACCGCATCCGCGTGATCGCCCCGTCCGACGCCCACCGCGAACCCACCCGCGAGGCGCATATCGCCGCCTTCGGCGACCACTGGGGCTCGACCCCGCCCACTGCGGAGCGCTGGGCGATCTGGTGGTCCTCCCACACCGCCCGCCGGGACCTGTCCACCATCGCCGTCGGGCCCGAGGGGGAGGTGCTCAGCTACGCGCTCGCCTCCGAGGACAAGCCCGGGGTGCTGCACTTCGCGCTGGTCGGCACCCGGCCCACCGCCCGCGGCAGGGGCCTGGCGCGGGCGGTGCTGGGCCGATCGCTCGCCGCGGCGGCCGCATCCGGATACGGCAGCGCCGAGCTCGAGGTCGACTCCGAGTCCCTGACCGGCGCGACCCGCCTGTACGAGGCGCTGGGCTTCACAGCCGAGAAGGTGTTCGCCACCTATCAGAAGATGGCCGACCAGCCCGCCCGGACGAGGGTGGAGGCATGAGAGCGGTCCGCTACGACGCCCATCACCAGCCTCCCCGCCTGGTCGAGGCCCCCGATCCCGACTGCCCGCCGCGGGGCGCCGTGATCGCCGTGCGGGCCACCGGGGTGTGCCGCAGCGACTGGCACGCCTGGAGGGGGCACGACGACTCGGTCTCCCTGCCGCACATCCCCGGCCACGAGTTCGCGGGCGTCATCGAGAAGGTGGGGTCCGAGGTCACGCGCTTCCGAACGGGAGACCGGGTGACCGCGCCCTTCATCCTGGCCTGCGGGAGCTGCGAGCAGTGTCGGGCCGGGGCCACCCAGGTGTGCCCGCGCCAGCAGCAGCCCGGCTTCGACCTGCCGGGCACCTGGGCCGAGCAGGTCGCCATCTCCGAGGCGGACCTGAACCTGGTCGCCCTCCCCGAGGAGATCGACATGACGCTCGCCGCGGGGCTGGGCTGCCGCGTCGGCACCGCCCACCACGCGCTCCGCACCCAGGCCCGCGTCGCCGCGGGGGAGCAGGTGGTCGTCCACGGCTGCGGCGGGCTCGGCCTGGCCTGCGTGATGGTCGCGCTCGCCGCCGGCGCCGACGTCGTCGCCGTCGACATCTCCGACCGCGCCCTCGCGGCCGCCGCCGCGCTCGGAGCCACCCCGGTCCCCGCCGGCGACGGGGTCGAGGAGCGGGTGCACGAGGCCACCGGGGGAGGGGCGCACATCTCCCTCGACGCCCTCGGCTCCGCCGTCACGGCGAGGGCGGCGATCGGTTCCCTGCGCCCGCGGGGGCGTCACGTGCAGGTCGGTCTGCTGCTGGGCGAGGACGCCGATCCGCCCCTGCCGATCGGGCGGGTGATCGCCCAGGAGCTGCAGATCCTGGGCAGCCACGGCTTGGCGGTGGCCGAGTACCGCCAGCTGCTGGCCGACGTCGCCGGCGGTGGGCTGGACCTCGCCGCCACGGTCGGCCGCATGATCGCCTTCGAGGACCTGCCCACCGCGATGAGCGAGATGGACCAGGGGCCGGCCACAGCCGGGATCACGGTCGCCACGCTCGGGTGAGCGCCGGCACCGGGCAGCTTGGCGGGCCGTGTCGGCCGGCTGTGGAACGATTGCCCGCATGAGCATCACTGCAGCCGCCGACGGCTCCGCCCTCGGCAACCCCGGTCCTGCGGGCTGGGCCTGGTACATCGACGAGAACACCTGGCGCGCGGGCGGCTGGCCGCACGGCACCAACAACATGGGCGAGCTGAAAGCGGTGCTGGACCTGCTCGAGGCCACCGCCGTCGACGCCGACCAGCACCTGCTGGTCCTGTGCGACAGCCAATACGTCATCAACTCCATCACCAAGTGGATGCCGGGCTGGAAGCGCAAGGGCTGGCGCAAGAAGGACGGCAAACCGGTCCTGAACGTCGAGCTGCTGCAGGCCATCGACCGTGCGCTCGCCGGGCGCAGCGTGGAGTTCGAATGGGTCAAGGGCCACTCCGGGCACGCGATGAACGATGCCGCCGACCGCCGCGCCAACGCCGCCGCGACAGCCTTCTCCAAGCAGCAGGACCCTCAGGTCGGGCCGGGGTACCGCAGCAGCTCGACACCTTCGGCAGCGCCCGCTGCACCGGCTCCGACCCCCGCACCTGCACCTGCATCCGCCGCGCCGGCCGACGATCTGTTCAGCCTGTTCGACGACGCCACCGCCGAGCCGGCCGAGCCCGCGGACACCCCCGACTTCGAGCAGATCACGGCCCGTGAGCAGGCGCTGCTGACCGAGGCGCTGCGCAGCGATCCCCCCAGTGCCGCCGAACTGCTGCACCCCTCCTGCGCCGAGGTCGGCGCGAGCGGACGGCGGCTGGACCGGGAGGAGATCCTGGCGCACTTGGCCCCGCTGGACCGCGTCGAGGCCGCCGAGTTCGTCGCCGATGAGATCGCCCCCGGCGTGGTGCTGCTGCGCTACGTGACCACCAGCCCCGCCCGCACCGTCGAGCGCACCTCGGTCTGGGTCCAGGAGGGCGGGCGCTGGCTGCTGCGCCACCACCAGGGCACCCCGGTCGGGCACGACCACTGACAGCGAGGAGCAGGCCCGCCCGTGGCCTGCGCGTCGGCGCCACCACCGCCGCGGCCTCGACGACATCGACGACCAGGAGCCGGACCAACCTGTGGGACCATGACCCCATGACTGCCCTGCCCGCTGCCCCGCGCGCGCGACGCGGCCGCGGGTGATGACCTCCGTCCCGCTGTCCCGCCGCGCCGGCGGGCTGGATCTGGCCCGCGGTCTGGCGCTGCTGGGCATCGCGCTGGCCAACACCGTGGGCTGGCTGTACGGCCAGCAACGGACCGCACTGGTCAAACAAGCCGACACCACGGCGCTGGACCGCACGATCGACGTGCTGCTGGCCCTGCTGGTCGACAACCGCGGCTTCCCCCTGTTCGCCCTGCTGTTCGGATACGGCATCGGCATCCTGTACCGCGCCTCCCAGCGCCGCGGCGAGAGCTCCCGCCGATTCCTGGCCCGCCAGGCCCGCCGCCACCTGGTGCTGCTGGTGTTCGGCCTGCTCCACGGCATCCTCCTGTTCACCGGAGACATCCTGGCCGCCTACGCCATCATCGGGATGCTGTGCGCGTGGCTGGCCACCCGCGGCAGGTCGCCGCTGATGATCGTGGCCGGCATCGCCCTGCCCGCCCTGGGGCTGTGGGGATGGGCCGACGGCGTCATCGGACTGGGCGGCAGCGACGGCCACGCCTCCGCCCAGGCGACCAGCTACGCCTCCTCGCTGCGGATCCGCACCGGCGAGGTGCTGGAGTCCGTGGCGCTGACACCGATCATGGACATCGGGTTGCTCTCGCCCATGGCTCTGGGCGCACTGGCCGCCCGCTACCGCCTCCTCGAGGACGTGGGCCTGCATGCCGACCTGCTGCGTCCGCTGGCCCGCTGGGGACTGGGCATCGGTCTGATCGGGGCGATCCCCCTGACCGTGGTGCTGATCGCCGACCCCCACCACATGATCCTCACCTCGCAGACGGTGCTGGGGATCCTCGGGGTGATCCACCAGCTGACCGGTGTGCCGGGCGCGGTCGGTGCCGCCGCACTCGCAGCTCTGATCGCCCACCGGTTCCGCGGTCCGCTGCTGCGCGCGATCGAGGCGCTGGGGGCGATGGCCCTGACCGCCTACATCGCCCAGTCCCTGGTGTTCGTGGCCCTCATGCCGGCATTCACCCTCGGTCTCGGTGCCCGGCTGGGCACTGCCGGAGCGTCCGCGATCGCGCTCGGAGGCTGGCTGCTGATGCTCCCGCTCGCCGCGGCCCTGCGCGCCCGCGACCGCCGCGGCCCCCTCGAACGGCTGCTGCGATACCTGGCCGGATCCGGTCGAGCACCCGACCGCGGTGCCCGGGGTGCCCGGCGCTCGCCCGGCAGACTCCGGAGTCCGCAATGACCGTCTACGCCGACACACCCCGCTGGCCGCGCCACGGAATGCTGTGGGGCCACCTGATCTCCGATACCTCCCTGGAGGAGCTGCACGATGCCGCCGCCAGCGCCGGCCTGCCGCCGCGCTCCTTCGATCTTGACCACTACGACTGGCCCGAGCAGGCACGCGGGCAGCTCGAGGCGGCCGGCGTGCAGATGGTCGACAACCGCCGACTGACCCGGATCCTGATCGGCTCCGGGCTGCGCATCCCCCTGGTCGACCGGCCCGCCGCACGGGCCCGACGCAGCGGCGAGCACGCGGCCGCCCTGGGACTGGCACCGGTGCCACGGGATCTGATCGTGGGGCTGCACGGCCACGTGGACCCCCTGCCCGCGGAGCCAGGAGCCTTCCGCCTCACCCGCGATGCCCCGGGCGCGCCGCCCCGGATCGAGGCGCACGACCCCGCGGGTCGCCGCGCCGCGCAGGAGATGCTGGACCGGCTCGATCACCTCGCCCGGGCGAACGGGGGCGATCGCTTCATCGGGCAGGTGATGGACGCCCCGCCCAGCAGCCCCGGAGCCTGAGCGGGCCGCAGGGGTGGCGTCGGTCCCGCCGGCCCGGGGCGGAGCTCAGCGCTGCGGCTCCTCGTCCTCCGGCGCCGGCGATCCCGGGCCGCCTGCGCTCTCGGTGCTCTCGGTGCTCTCGGCGCCGGGCTCCGTCTCGTCGGCCGGGGTGTGGGGGGAGGTCAGTGCCCGGAACTGGTCGGGATGGCTGAGATGCTCGGAATCGACCTCCGCGGCCGGCAGCTCGACCCAGAAGGTGGAGCCGCCGCCCGGGGTCTCCCGCGCCCCGATCGAACCCTGATTCTGCTCGACCAGGGTCGCGGCGATCGACAGGCCCAGGCCCGCGCCGCCGCGCTGACCGGCCGCGCGCGAGCGGGACTCATCGGTGCGGTAGAAGCGCTCGAAGACCTTCTCACGCTGCTCTTCGTCCAGGCCCGGCCCGTGATCGCGCACCTCGACCAGCAGGGTGCCGTGCTCGGTGGCGCCCACCGCGATGTCCACCGGGGAGCCCGCGGGGGTATGGCGGTTGGCGTTGCCCACCAGGTTCGAGAACACCTGCCGCAGGGACGCCTCGTCACCCATCACCCCGAGCGGCAGATGCGGGTGGACGGCCAAGGGTGTGCCGCTGAGGGAGACCACCATCACGCGGCGGCTGGGGTCCAGGGCGCGCAGATCCTGGGCGGCGTCGAAGAGTGCATCGGACAGGTCCACGGGCACCAGGTCCAGGGACGGGTTCTCGTCCAGGCGGGCCAGGCGCAGCAGGTTCTCCACCAGCGATCCCATCCGGCGGGCCTCGTCCTCGATGCGCCGCATGGCCTGGGCGACGTCCTCGTCCGTGCCCAGCGCCCCCATCCGGTACAGCTCGCCGAACCCGCGGATCGCGGCCAAGGGGGTGCGCAGCTCATGGGAGGCATCCCCGACGAAGCGGCGCATCTTCGCCTCCGAGCTGGTGGCGCGCTCCTCCGAGAGGGACTGGGCGGCGAAGGACTGCTCGATCCGCACCAGCATCTCGTTCAGCGACAGCGCCAGGGCGTGGACCTCCATGCTGGTCTCGGTGACCGGCACCCGTCGTGACAGGTCGCCGGCGGCGATCTGGGAGGCGGTGGCCTCCACGTCGTGCAACGGCTCGAGCGCACGGTGGGTCACGTACCCGCCCAGGCCCATCCCCAGCAGCACCACCAGGGTGCCCACCAGCACGATGATCAGGGCCATCTCGTGCATGGTGCGGTCCACGCCGGTCAGCGGCAGCGCCACGTACACGCTGCCCCGGTCCGGTCCGGTGTTGACCATCGCGACCACACGCCAGCGGTTCTCGGCGGAGTCCAGGATGGTGAACGGCTTGCCGCCGCGGGCGATGATCTCGTCGTCGGACAGCTGCGGGAAGTCGACGTGGACCTCCTGCTGGTCGCTGTAGTCACGCACCATCTTGCCGATCGACTCGCCCCGGTGGTCGCGCACTTCCACGGCGAACTCGACCGGGGTGTGCCCCAGGTTCTGCACCGCGTCATCGTCCCCGGCCAGCTCGTACTGGGCCAGCGTCAGCATCTCGCTGGTGCTGGACTTGAGGTTGTCGTCGACCGACTGGATCAGGGTGCGGTTGAGCAGGAACAGCGACAGGCACCCGGTGACCACCGTGCCGACGACCAGCAGCAGGGAGATCAGGGCGACGATCCGCGTCCACAGGGAGACGGGCCGTTGGGTACGCAGGGCGGGCAGCGCCAAAGGTCAGGAACCTTCGGCGGCGCGCAGCACGTACCCGATGCCTCGCTTGGTGTGGATCATGGGGTCGCCGACCACGTCGATCTTGCGGCGCAGATAGGAGATGTAGGACTCGACGATGCCGACCTCGCCGGACCAGTCGTAGTCCCACACATGATCCAGGATCTGCGTCTTGGACACCACCCGGCCCGCGTTCAGCATCAGGTAGCGCAGCAGCTTGAACTCGGTGGGGGACAGCTCGATCGAGACGTCGCCGCGGTAGACCTCGTGGGAGTCCTCGTCCAGCCGCAGGTCGCCGACCACCAGGGAGCTGTCCACGGCGGTCTCGCTGCCCCCGTGGGTGCGGCGCAGCACGGCCCGGATGCGGGCGACGACCTCTTCCAGGCTGAAGGGCTTGGTGACGTAGTCGTCCCCGCCGACGGTCAGGCCCGCGACCTTGTCCTGGGTCTCGTCCCGGGCGGTGAGGAAGAGGATCGGGTACTGCTCGCCCCGGTCCCGCAGCCGGCGGGTGACGGTGAAGCCGTCCATATCGGGCAGCATCACGTCCAGCACCACCAGGTCGGGCTGGTTCTCGGTGGCCTCGCGGATGGCCTCGTTGCCGGTGGAGGCGGTGAAGACCTCGAAGCCGGCGAAGCGCAGGGATGTGGCGAGCAGATCGCGGATGTTGGGCTCGTCATCCACGACGAGCAGTCGTGCCTCGTAATCCTGTTCAGGGTTCATGGCTCCACCGTCCTCCCGTCAGGTGGGAATCTCCTGGATGTTCGCTGAGGGCGTGGCGGGTCATCCGGTGGCGCGGTGGATCTTCTCCTGCTGCTTGCGCATCCGGCGGATGGTCCAGCTCATCTGGACCATCCGGACCGACCCGACCAGCGCCATGACCAGGGCGCCGGCGATCGCCGCCAGCAGCATCGCCACTCCCAGCGGCAGCTGGAACTGTGCGGTGAAGTACTCGAAGCGGGTCGGGACGTTGTTCTGGATGATGAAGATCAGCAGCAGGATCAGCACGATCGCGCCCAGGATCAGCGAGATCCACAGCCCGGCGGTCCGGCCGCCGCTGCGGGGTTCGGCCTCGGGCCCGGCCTCGCGGCCACCGGGACGGTCACGGCCCGGCTCGGCGGGAGGAACGGTGGTCCGACGACCGCTCGAGGGGGTTCCCTCGCCCTGCTCGGTGGGGGAGGGGGTGGTCGGTGCGTCGGTGGCGGGGGAGTCCTGAGGGGCCCGGGTGACAGGTCGCTGCGGGTCCTCGGGTCCAGTGCTCATGCTCGCTCCTCGATGCTGCGGGGACCACCCTCGACGCGGCCGCGCCGACGGTGTGGTGGTGCGCTCACTCTAGTCATCCTGGGAAGCGGCTGGAAGGCGCGGGCCGCACGGTCGGGTGGGGGAGGCGCCGCTCAGCCGGCGTCGAGCACCGATTCCAGCTCCTCGGCGTCCACGATCGTGTACGCGTAGCCCTGCTCGGCGAGGAAGCGCTGGCGGTGGGCCGCATAGTCCTGGTCCTGGGTGTCGCGCATGACCACGGTGTAGAAGCGGGCGCTGCGACCGTCGGCCTTGGGCCGCAGCAGCCGACCCAGCCGCTGCGCCTCCTCCTGGCGCGAACCGAAAGTGCCGCTGACCTGCACCGCGACGGAGGCTTCCGGGAGGTCGATCGAGAAGTTCGCGACCTTGGAGACCACCAGGCGGGAGATCTCCCCGGCCCGGAACGCATCGAACAGCTCCTGCCGGCGCTTCACGGGGGTCTGACCGGTGATCAGATCCGATCCCAGATGCTGCGCGAGTTCCTCGAGCTGATCGAGGTACTGGCCGATCACCAGCATCGGCTCCCCCTCGTGCGTGCGGGAGATCCTCTCGACCACCGCTGATTTCGCCGGATGGGCGGCGCCCAGCCGCGCTCGGTCCTCCGGTTCGGCCATCGCGTAGGCCATCCGGTCGTCGGCCGGCATCGCCACCCGCACCTCGGTGCAGTCGGCCGGGGCGATGTAGCCCTGGGACTCGATGTCCTTCCATGGCGCGTCGTACCGCTTGGGCCCGATCAGGGAGAACACCTCACCCTCACGGCCGTCCTCGCGCACCAGTGTCGCGGTCAGCCCCAGGCGGCGCCGGGCCTGCAGATCGGCGGTCATCCGGAACACCGGGGCGGGCAGCAGATGCACCTCGTCGTAGACCACCAGGCCCCAGTCGCGGGCGCTCATCAGCTCCAGGTGCGGGTGAACGCCCTTCCGCTTCATCGTCAGCACCTGGTAGGTGGCGATGGTCACCGGGCGGATCTCCTTGGTCGCTCCCGAGTACTCCCCGATCTCCTCTTCGGTCAGGGTGGTGCGGGCCAGCAGCTCCGCCTTCCACTGCCGCGCGGAGACGGTGTTGGTGACCAGGATCAGGGTGGTGCGCTGCATGGCGGCCATCGCCCCGGCACCCACCAGGGTCTTGCCGGCGCCGCAGGGCAGCACCACCACGCCGCTGCCACCGTGACGGAAGCCGTCGATCGCCTCGGTCTGATACGGCCGCAGCTGCCACTCGTCCTCGAGCAGGCTGATGGGATGGGCCTCGCCGTCGACATAGCCGGCCAGGTCCTCGGCCGGCCAGCCGACCTTCAGCAGCGCCTGCTTCAGCGCTCCCCGCTCGGACGGGTGGACGATCACCGTGGACTCGTCGAGGCGCTCGCCGAGCATCGGCGTGATGCGCTTGGTGCGCAGCACCTCCTCCAGCACGGAGCGGTCCAGTGCGTGCAGCACCAGTCCGTGGGTGTGGTCGCTCAGCAGCTGCAGGCGACCGTAGCGGTCCATGGTGTCGGCCACGTCGATCAGCAGGGCGTGCGGCACCGTGTACCGGGAGTGGTCCACCAGCGCCGCCACCACCGACTCCGCGTCGTACCCGGCGGCGCGGGCGTTCCACAGCCCCAGATCGGTGATCCGGTAGGTGTGCACGTGCTCCGGGGCCCGTTCGAGCTCGGCGAAGGGAGCGATCGCCGCCCGTGCGGTGGCCGCACGGGGGTGCGAGACCTCCAGCAGGAGGGACTTGTCGCTCTGGACGATCAAGGGGCCATCAGTCATCCGGCCAGGCTACGCCGGGGCCCAGCTGCCATGAGGGTGAGATTCGTCGGCCGGTGCCCGGCGACGGGCGATCGATGGCAACAGATGGGCTCTTCCTCGCCGGAGCGCGACTCATCCCTAGAATGGTCGGCGATGGCCCGGGAGCGGCCGCCGGCCGGGGTTCCGGATCGGGCGTTGCCCCCGGATCGACACTCGATCACAGGAGAGACCCCCATGGCACGATTCGCTCCGTCCCCCGCCGATGTCGCCGACATCGGAGTCACCGGCATGGCGGTGATGGGCTCTAACCTGGCCCGGAACCTGGCCCGCAACGGTTTCAAGGTCGCGATCCACAACCGCAGCGTCGGCAAGACCGAGCACGTCATCGATTCCCATGGTGCCGAAGGCGAGTTCTACCCCTCCGAGTCCATGGCCGATTTCGTCGCCTCCCTGCAGAAGCCGCGCGTGGCCATCATCATGGTCAAGGCCGGCGGCCCCACCGACGCGGTGATCGATGAGCTCGCCTCCCTGATGGAGGAGGGCGACATCATCGTCGACGCCGGCAACGCCCTGTTCACCGACACCCGTCGCCGCGAGGCTGCACTGCGGGAGCGGGGTCTGCACTTCGTGGGCACCGGTGTCTCCGGCGGTGAGGAGGGCGCCCTGAACGGCCCCTCGATCATGCCCGGCGGCACCAAGGAGTCCTACGACCGTCTCGGCCCCATGTTCGAGACGATCGCCGCGAAGGCCGAGGACGGCGCTCCCTGCTGCGTCCACGTCGGTCCCGACGGTGCGGGCCACTTCGTCAAGATGGTCCATAACGGCATCGAGTACGCCGACATGCAGGTCATCTCCGAGGCCTACGACCTGATGACCAAGGCCCTGGGCATGGACGCCTCCGCCATCGGTGACGTGTTCGAGGAGTGGAACAAGGGGGATCTGGAGTCCTTCCTGATCGAGATCACCGCCGAGGTGCTTCGCCACCGGGATCAGACCTCGGGCAAGCCCTTCGTCGACGTCGTCCTCGACCAGGCCGCCCAGAAGGGCACCGGCGCCTGGACCGTGAAGACGGCCCTGGACCTGGGCGTCCCGGTCACCGGCATCGCCGAGGCCACCTTCGCCCGCTCCATCTCCGGTGGCACGCCGCAGCGCGAGGCCGCCCGCGGCGTCCTGCCCGGCGAGGAGCAGACCCTCGAGGTCGCCGATCCCGCCCAGTTCATCGACGACCTGCAGAAGGCGCTGTACGCCGCCAAGCTGGTCTCCTACTCGCAGGGCTTCGACGAGATCGCCGCCGGGGCCGACGAGTTCGACTGGGACATCAACCTCGGCGACATGGCGCGCATCTGGCGCGAGGGCTGCATCATCCGGGCCCGCTTCCTGGACCGCATCACGGAGGCCTACGAGCGCAACCCGCAGCTGTCGCTGCTGCTGGCCGACGAGTACTTCACCACCGAGATCACCAAGTGCATCCCGGCCTGGCGCCGCGTGGTGGCCTTCGCCGCCGCCTCCGGCTGCCCGGTCCCGGTGTTCGCCTCGACCCTGTCGTACTACGACTCGGTGCGCGCCGAGCGCCTGCCGGCCGCCCTGGTGCAGGCGCAGCGCGACTACTTCGGCGCCCACACCTACGAGCGCGTCGACGCCGAGGGCGTCTTCCACGTGGAGTGGACCGAGGACCGTCGCGAGACCAAGCAGGAGTGGTGACCGCAGAGGTGGCGGTCCAGCCTGGCTGACCGCCACCCTGCCGCACCGATCACGAAAGGCCCGGACCAGGATGGTCCGGGCCTTTCTCACGCGGTGATCCCGCGGGACTCACACAGCGATCCGCTGTGCGGGTCCAGAAAGCGTCAGATCGAGCCGCTGGAGCCGACGGCCGCGAAGATGATGATGAAGTAGAGGATGACCAGCACGATCCCCAGCGCCCAGATGATCCCGAAGGCGATCCAGGCCCACTTCGTGAACTTCTTGGCGGTCTCGGGCTCCTGATCGGCCTTGAGGTAGCCGAGCAGGCCGAGCACGCCCGGGATCGCGCCGCCGCAGACGAATCCGACGATCGTCGCGATGAGCGCATTCTTCTTGAGGCTCTCGATGTCGAAACCCCCGGGTGAGGTCATGGAAATATCCCCTTGATTGCAGATGTTCGTGCGCCGGGTGCGGATGCGCACCGGCCCAGGGCGGCGTGAGCGAGCAGCCTGGCCTGGCGCCGGAATGCTACCCCAGTCGTGTCGGCCCGGCGCCATGGGGAGCACTCCCCATGGGGGTGTGTCGTCCATGGTGGTCGCGGCCGGCCCTCAGCCCAGGGTCACCCGGTGGACCAGCACGGTGAACTCCTCCTCGCGCCCGCTCTCCCTCGCCCGCAGCCGCCCGCCTTCCAGGGACAGCGGCTGGGCGTGCTTGACGACCACGCCGCCGCGGCCGTCGACGATGCCCAGCGGCAGCTCGCCGCCCTGGGCGATGGCGTCCAGGAGCCGATCGGTC
The DNA here is from genome assembly GCA_019118275.1 of Candidatus Brachybacterium merdavium. GTDB lineage: Bacteria > Actinomycetota > Actinomycetes > Actinomycetales > Dermabacteraceae > Brachybacterium > Brachybacterium merdavium. Next base: position 19,613 of record DWZH01000055.1, read on the forward strand.
ACGCTCAGGTCCACCCCGTCCTCCTCCGCCGCGCGGATCCGGGCCACCGCCTCGGCCGGCGGGAGCCGCAGCTCGGGACCGTCGGCGGTCAGCAGGTCCTGATCGATGGGCCCACCGGCCAGGGAGTGGGACAGCTCCGGCCCGGCGGCCCGGCCGTCGGCGCCGACGGCCTGCGGGGACAGCCCGGCTCGGCGCGCCGTCTGCAGCGCGAACCCCGGATCGGACATGGTGACCGCGACCGTCGGGGCCAGGCGGTGCAGGTTCAGGGCCTCCGCCTCGGGGGCGACCTGCAGCAGATCCAGCACCTCCGCGTCGGCGCTGAGCACGGTGGTGGCACGCGAGATGCGCACCCGGCCGTGGCGCCGCTGCTCATCGCGCACCAGGTATTCCAGCGACTGCGGCACGGGGCCGCGGGAGACGCTGCGCAGAAGCTCCAGCAGCTGCTCGGCGTCCCGCCCGGCCCCGAGCGCACCGCGCAGGGAGGCGGCGGTGAAGCGCAGGGTCAGCGCCCCGCCCCGGGAGACCACCTCGCCCCAGTCGAGCAGCGGCAGCAGCTGCTCGGCAGGACGGCCCGGGATCACCGCCGTCAGGTCGGAGTCCAGCAGCACTTCGTCGACCGGTGCCGGGGCGATCTCCTGCAGCACGTGGGCGAGCCGCGCATCGGCCTGGGGGAGGTCCTCGTCCAGAGCGAGCACCAGCTCGCTGCCCAGCACGGTCAGCGCCCCGGAGTCGATCACCCCGAGCGCCTCGCCCTCGCGCAGCACGGCCGTGGTCTCCTCCTCGATGACCTCCGCCGGCACCAGGGGGAACGCCCAGGCCAGGGACGCTGCCAGGGACTCCTCGGTGGCGCTGATGCCGGGGGAGGTGCGCAGCGCGCGCAGCACGCTGCCGCGCCGGGTGCGCACGCCGTCACGGCGGGTCAGGTCCGACAGCAGCGAGCGGTTGGCGCCGCCGGCGTCAGGAGTGCCCACCACGGCGGCCAGATGGTGGCCCCGCGCCCACGCCAGGGCCAGCTCCGCCCAGCGCTGCTCGGTGGGCTGGGCGCGGTGGGAGTCCCAGTCGCGGGTCGGGCGCCATTCCTGGCCGTCGTGCCCGATCAGGCCGATCTGCCAGGCCGACTGCAGCACGGTCGCGTACGCCACGACGGTGGCCCCGGCCCGCTCCGCCAGGCGGCGCAGGTCGCGCTGGGGAAGCCCACCGCGGCGCAGCACCCCCGGCGGGTCCTCGTCGAAGCTGCGCACCGTCCCCAGCAGCCGCAGCGCCTCGAAGGCCCGCTCGACGGCCTGGGCGGCGCGGGCACCGCGGATCCGCTCCGTCAGCGGCGGACCCTCCGGGGCCGGGCGTTGCGCCGCATGGGAGCGTCGCACGCGTCCGCCGCGCAGAGCGAGGTGGACGCTGCGGGGGATGCGCAGCGTGCCGTCGTCGCCGGCCCGCACGATCCCGGCCTGCTCCAGGTCCTGGGCCAGACGGCCCGCCCCCTGGACGTCCGCCGGACCCCAGGCGAGCGTCTCGAACACCTCGAAGAGCGAAGGGCGCGCGGCGAGGGCCGCGTCGATCAGGTGCTGGGCCCGCTCGGGATCGGGATCGTCGGTCTCGGCCGGGGCGAGGCCGGCCGGGGCGCGCAGCCCTTCCCGCAGGGGACGGATCAGATGCAGCTCGTCCTCACCCCAGACCACCGCCAGCGTCATCAGTCGTTCCACCGCGGGGGAGATGGTCGCCGGATCCGAGGAGACCGCCTCGGCCAGCTCGCGGGGCGAGGCGCCATCCGCGAGGACGGCCAGCGCCTCGACCAGGTGCAGCTCCGGCAGGGTCAGAGCCGATAGGGCCCGTCGCGCGGAGGTGGCGCCGGCGGCGCGGGCGGCCAGCGGACCGATCCCCTTCGGAAGCGGCGCGGCAAGGTCCGGTCGGGCAACGAGCAGAGCCTCGAGGCGGTCGTCACCGAAACGTCGCAGAGAGTCCGCAAGGGACCGGATCGCAGCGGTCATGGTGCGTTCCAGCATAAGGTGGACCGGCGCCCCCATAGCCCAATCGGCAGAGGCGGCCGACTTAAAATCGGTTCAGTGCGGGTTCGAGTCCCGCTGGGGGTACGGCGTCGGGCGAACCGGTGTCCCGACGCTCCGCCGGTTCCCGGGCCGCCGCCTGCTCGGGCCACAATGGAGGGCATGACCCCCTCCGCTGACGACTCCGTCCTGAGCCCTGAGCAGACCGAGCTGATGATCGAGCGCATCGACGAGGTGCTCGCCCGGATCGATGCCGCCGCCGAGCGCCGTGGCCGCCGTGGCAGCGATATCGAGATGCTGCTGGCCACCAAGTCCCGCCGCCCCGCGGAGATCGCCGTGGCGATCGAGCTGCTGCGCGAGCGGGGCCGCACCATCGCGGTGGGGGAGAACCGCGCCCAGGAGATCGCCAAGCACTCCGATCCGCTGCTGGCCGACAACGGCGTCCCCCGCCATTTCATCGGCCGCCTGCAGACCAACAAGGCGCGCGACGTGGTCGCCTTCGCCGAGCTGATCCACAGCGTCGACCGCGAGGACATCGCCGCTGCGCTGGAGCGCCGGGCCGGGATGGCCGGAGTGGTCCGCGACGTCCTGGTGCAGGTCAACACCTCCGGTGAGGAGTCCAAGGGGGGTTTCGCCCCCACCGTGGAGGCGACCGCCCCGATCATCGAGCGGCTGCGCGCGAGTGAGACGCTGCGTCCGGTGGGACTGATGACCATCGGTGCCAACACCAGTGACGCCGCAGCGGTGCGCTCCTCCTTGAGCAACCTGCGCATGCTCCGGGACCGGCTGCGGGAACGGTTCGACGAAGCCCAGGTCGCACACCTGTCGATGGGGATGAGCGGGGATCTGGAGATCGCTGTCGAGGAGGGCGCGACCATCGTGCGTGTCGGCTCGGCGATCTTCGGCGCCCGCCCCTGACCCTCCCGGCGCGACCCCGAGCGCCCCGGCAGGACGGGGCCCCGGGCCGATCCGGGACCGGGCATGTGATGTGAGCCAGTTTCCCGCGGTCTTCGCGACGGTGCCCCTGGCGCGCGTCCCCGGTGCGGCCATAGGCTGACGGCCGGGTACCGAGCGCGGATGCATTGAACCGCGGCGGTGCCTTTTTCATGTCGTCGTCCGTCCCGGGAGGTGTCCAGTGACCGCCGTGAATGATGTCCGCGCCCACGCCGGTGTCGCTCTGACACCGGCCCGCCGCCGCTTCGCCCTGTTCGCCCTCGCGCTGGGCGGATTCGGGATCGGCTCCTCAGAGTTCGTGACCATGGGGCTGCTGCCCGAGATCGCCTCCGGACTGCTGCCCGAGATGATGGCCACCCGGCCCGACGTCGGGCTGGCGCGCGCCGGCTGGGCGATCAGCGCCTACGCCGTCGGGGTGGTCATCGGTGCCCCGCTGCTGTCGCTGCTCGCGGTCCGGCTGAGCCGGGCCCGGCTGATCGTGGTGTTCGCGACCCTGCTGGCCGTGAGCACCCTGGCCTCCGGCATCATGCCCAGCTTCGAGCTGACCATCGCCGCCCGCTTCCTGGCCGGACTGCCGCACGGCGCCTATCTGGGGGTGGCCGCCCTGCTGGCCAGCACCCTGATGGGCCCCGGCTCGCAGGGGAAGGGCGCCGCACTGGCCATGTCGGGCCTGACCGTCGCGAACCTGGCGGGGGTGCCGCTGCTGACCGCGCTCGGCCACACCGCCGGCTGGCGTGCGGCCTTCCTCGCGATCGCTGCGGTGTTCGCGCTGACCGCTGCCCTGGTGGCCGTCTCGATCCCTGCCCAGCCCAGCCCGCAGGGTCGGGGCCTGGGTGATGAGCTGCGTGCCTTCAAGCGGGTCCAGCTGTGGGCGGTGATGGCGATCGCCGCCGTCGGCTTCGCCGGCTCCTTCGCCGTGTTCAGCTACATCGCCGACATCGGCCGCCAGGTCGCCGGGGTCAGCGCCTCCTACATCCCGGTGCTGCTGGCCATCGCCGGGCTGGGGATGACCATCGGCAACGCCGTCGGCGGGGTCGCCACCGACCGCTCCCTGAACGGCACCCTGCTGATCGGGTTCCCGCTGTACATCGTGGCGCTGACGACGATGATCTTCGTGGTCACCAGCCCGATCGGGCTCACCGTCACGTTCTTCATGGCCAACCTCGCCCACGCCACGCTGTCCCCGGCCATGCAGACCTGGCTGATGCGCATCGCGGGCCGCTCCGAGATGCTCGGGGCCTCCCTGCACCATGCCGCCTTCAACGTCGCCAACGCTCTGGGGGCGCTGCTGGGCGGGTCGGTGATCGCCGCCGGCTTCGGCCTGGCCGCCCCCACGGTGATCGGCACGGTCGTGGCCACCGTGGGCTTCGCGATGCTGCTGGCAGTCCTGGCGCTGCTGCGCATCCGCTCCCGCCGCCGCCTGACCCAGCTGCGCGAGGCGCAGATCCTCCACACCGAACGGGAGCACGTCGCCGTCTGCGGGTGAGGCCCGGGCTGGGCCTCAGACCGAGGCGGAGTCCAGCAGCAGCACCCCCGCCTCACGCATGCGCGTGCGAGCCGCGATGCCCAGCTCCTCGCTGACGGGCGCGGTCAGATCGCTGAGCACCCTGGTGTGCAGCCCGGCCCGCACGGCATCCAGGGCAGTGTCCTTGACGCAGTGCGACTCGGCCAGACCGACCACGTCCACGGCGGTGATCTCGGCCGCGGTGAGGATCTGGCCCAGGGAGCGCCCCTCGGCGTCGACCCCCTCGAAGCCCGAGTAAGCGGCGGAGTAGGAGCCCTTCTTCACGGCGGCGTCGGCGGTCACCGCCGTCAGGGCGGGGTGCAGCTCCGCCTCCGCGGTGCCGGCCACCCCGTGCGGGGGCCAGGTGTCGACGAAGTCGGGGGTGTCGGAGAAATGTGCACCGGGATCGATGTGCCAGTCCTGGGTGGTCAGGACCAGGTCGTAGCGATCGCGATGAGCTCCGGCGTAGGAGGCGATGGCCTCGGCGACGGAGTTGCCGCCGTCCACCCCGAGGGCGCCGCCCTCACAGAAGGTGGGCTGGACATCGACGATGATCAGAGCGCGGTGGGTGGCTGTCATACCTCCACGATGCCATGCCCCCGCGGGTGACCCGGCTCACCTGAGCGGACGCTCGCGTGGTCGGGTGGCTCACACCGACGCGGCCCGTTCGTCACATGGCGACACAATTCCCTATGGAGGCCCATAGGGAGCGCTTAGGGTGGTGGGCCGGGCCGTCTCGGCCCACCTCGCTCATCGTCATCACCACACCGGAGGACACTGTGCACATCCAGACCGCAGCCGTGCAGACCCTGAGGGACCATGAGCACGGAGCCGTCGTCCCGCCGGTGCACCTGGCCTCGACCTATGAGCTCGACCCCCGGACCGACGACGGCCTCTACGCCTACCAGCGGGGCGGGAACCCCACCCGCGCCCAGCTGGAGCGGGTGCTCGCCGAGCTCGACGGAGCCGCGCACGGCTTCGCCTTCGCCACAGGCATGGCCGCCACCGGCGCCGTGTTCTCGACCCTCGAGGTCGGCAGCGAGGTGATCCTCCCGGCGAGCGTCTACGGCGGCACCTTCCGCTTCGTCGACAAGATCTTCCCCACCCGCGGGCTGACCGGACGCTACGTCGATGACCTGGGTGCCCTGACGGACGAGGACTTCACCGAGGCCACCCGGATGGTCTTCGTCGAGACCCCCGCCAACCCGACCCTGCGGGTGACCGACCTGCGCCGCATCGTCGAGCTCGCCCACCGCCACGGCGCGATCGTCGCCGTCGACAACACCTTCATGACTCCCGTGCTGCAGCGTCCCCTCGAGCTGGGCGCCGACGTCGTCGTGCAGTCGGCGACCAAGTACCTTGCCGGCCACTCCGACCTGCTGGCCGGCACCGTCACCACCGACGACCCCCAGCTCGCCGAGGCCTACGCGCTGTCGCAGAAGGCCGAGGGCGGGGTGCTCGCCCCGCTGGACTCCTTCCGCCTGATCCAGGCGATCAAGACCCTCCCGCTGCGACTGGAGCGCCAGCAGGACAATGCCGCCCAGATCGCCGCCTTCCTCCGTGAGCGCGAGGACGTCACCGTCGTCCACACCCCCGGCTCCTTCAGCGAGGAGGAGGCCCGCCTCCACGCCGCGCAGGCCGAGGGCCCCGGGGCGGTGCTCTCCTTCGAGCTCGCCCCCGACCTGGACCGGGTGGCCTTCCTGCAGGCGCTGCGTTACCCCGCCTACGCCGTGAGCCTCGGCGGCGTCGAATCGCTGATCTGCCGCCCGGCGACCATGACCCACGAGGCCATGACGCCCCAGGCGCGCGCCACCGCCGGGATCTCCGATGAGCTGCTGCGCCTGTCCGTGGGCATCGAGCACATCGACGACCTGCTCGCCGACCTCGAGCAGGCCCTGGCCGCCGCCGCTCGCTGACCCGCCGCCCCGCCCTCACCGAAGGACACCACATGACCAGCCAGTCCCTCTATCCCACCCGTCGTCTCACCCTCGCCGCCGGCGGGGTGGGCATCGCCGCCCTGCTGGCCGCCTGCAGCAGCGGAGAGAACGGCTCCGACGGTGGCTCCGGCGGCTCGGGCGGGGAGGACGTCCTCGCCCGCATCCAGGAATCCGGCACCGTCCGGATCGGCGTCGAGGGCACCTACCGCCCCTACGCCTTCCATGACGACAGCGGTGAGCTGGTCGGCTTCGAGAAGGAGATCGCCGACGCGATCGCCGAGGGTCTGGGAGCCACCCCCGAGTTCATCGAGACCGAGTGGGACTCCCTGATCGCCGGACTGGACGTGGACCGCTACGACCTGGTGATCAACAATGTCGGCATCACCGAGGAGCGTGAGCAGGCCTACGCCTTCTCCGAGCCCTACGCCCAGTCCATCGGCCGCATCGCGGTGCCCGAGGACTCCGATATCGAGACCGTCGAGGACCTCGAAGGGGCACAGGCCGCGCAGACCGCTACCTCCAACTGGGCCCAGCAGATGGAGGAGCTCGGCGCCGACGTGGTGCCCGTGCAGGGCTTCGCCGAGGCCATCGAACTGGTCCTCCAGGGGCGCGCGGACGCCACCGCCAACGACTTCATCTCCTTCCAGACCTACCAGGAGGAGCACCCCGACGCCGCCTTCCGGGTCCTGGACGTGGACCTGCCCACCGACGTCACCGTCGGCGTGATCATGCAGCAGGGGCAGGACGACCTGGTCTCCGAGGTCAACTCGATCCTGGAGGAACTGATGTCCGACGGCTCGCTGACCTCGATCTACGAGGAATGGGTGGGCGAGGACATCACGCCCGGAGCCTGACCCCTTTATGCCACGACTCCTCGAGCTCTGGATCGACTCGCTGCCGCGGATGCTGGCGGCGCTGGTCGAGGTCACGATCCCACTGTCGCTGCTCTCCTTCGCGATCGCCTTGGCGATCGCGGTGGTGATGGCCCTGCTCCGGCTCTACGCACCGGCCCCGCTGAAGCTGCTGGCCTGGGCGTATGTGCAGGTGTTCCGGGGCACGCCGCTGGTGGTGCAGCTGTTCATCGTGTTCTTCGGGCTACCGACCATCGGGATCGACCTGGGCGCCTTCACCGCCGCGGTGGTCACCCTGGCGCTGAACTCGGGCGCCTACTCCTCCGAGGCCGTGCGCGCCTCGATCCTGTCGATCCCGCGCGGCCAGTTCGAGGCCGCCCAGACCCTGAACCTGTCCCGGGCGACCACCTTCCGCAAGGTGGTCGCCCCGCAGGCGATGCGCATCGCCATCCCGCCGCTGGCCAACGACTTCATCGACCTGGTCAAGGGCACCAGCCTGGTCTTCGCCATCACCCTGATCGACGTGTTCCAAGTCGGCCGCCAGGTCGCCGCCACCACCTTCGAGCCGCTGATCATGTACACCCTGGTGGCGCTCATCTACCTGGTGATGGTCTCGGCGCTCAGCGTCCTGCAGAACCTCCTGGAGAAGAAGGTGTCCAGCCATGTCCGCAGCAGCTGACCGACCCCGCACCGACGGGCGGGGCCCCCTGCGCCTGAGCGGGATCCGTAAGACCTTCGGTGACCTGGTGGCGCTGGACGACATCTCCCTCGAGGTCGAGCGGGGCCGCACCACGGTGCTGCTGGGTCCCTCGGGCTCGGGAAAATCCACCCTGCTGCGGTGCATCAACCTGCTGGAGCAGCCCGACGCCGGCCGGATCGACCTGGGGGAGGGCCCGATCGACGTGGGCGGCAGGCTCTCCCAGCGCACCCTGCGCACCGTCCGCTCCCGCTCGACCATGGTCTTCCAGCAGTTCAACCTGTTCCCGCACCTGACGGCCCTGGGCAACGTGACCCTCGCCCCGGTCGAGTCCCGCGGGCTGCGCCGCGCCGAGGCCGAGCGGTTCGGACGCGAGACCCTGGCCAAGGTGGGGCTGGCCGACAAGGTCGACGCCCACCCCGAGCGGCTCTCCGGCGGTCAGCAGCAGCGGGTGGCCATCGCGCGGGCGCTGGCCATGGAACCGGACTTCCTGCTGTTCGACGAGCCCACCTCGGCGCTGGATCCCGAGCTGGCTGCCGAAGTGGTGGCCGTGCTGGCGGACCTCGCCGCGGAGGACCGGACCATGGTGGTGGTCACCCACTCGCTGGCCTTCGCCCGCCAGGTCGCCGACCGGGTGGTGTTCCTCGAGGAGGGCCGGATCCTGCAGGACGGCAGCCCCGCGGAGTTCTTCGAGAGCCAGGACGCGCGGCTGCGCCGCTTCCGCGATGTGATCGGCTCGGTCTGAGCGCGCCCCGTGACCGGTTCCCGGCCGTGTCCAGCGGGGTCACGGGAAACGCCGGTACAGTACGGGAGTCGGCAGTGCGGGGGCACCGGTTCCCGCATTCGTCCCTCTGACCACCTTGTGAGGAGCCCCATGGCACGCCACAACATCGTCTTCGGCCGCGATCAGGCCGTCCAGCAGGGCCATAGCGGCCCGCAGTTCTCCCAGTCCGGACAGGGCCCCGCCCAGGGCGCCCAGTGGTCCTCGGGCTTCGCCCCGGAGCGGCCCGAGCAGCTCGAGGCGATGTACGCCCGTCCCGCCGCCACGGGCCACCACACCGGCCGCATGTCCTCGCGTGACGCACTCAACGCCATCACCGCCACCCTCGGGACGGTCATGGTGGTCGGCTTCGTCGTGGCCATGACCCCTGCCGTCTTCGGTTTCATCGGCGGCGCCGAGGGGGCCCAGCTCGGTCTGGTGCTCGCCACCGGCGCCATGATCGTCGGCCTGATCGGCGGCTTCATCACCGCCCTGGTGAACATCTTCAAGAAGCAGCCCTCGCCGGCCCTGGTGCTCGCCTACGCAGGCCTGGAGGGCCTGTTCCTCGGCGGCATCAGCGGGCTGATGGAGTTCGTCCGTCCGGGCATCGCCCTTCAGGCCGTGTTCGGCACCCTCGCCGTCGCCGGCACCGTGCTGGTCATGTACCGCTTCGGGATCCTGCGCACCTCGCCGAAGCTGAACAAGATCTTCGGCGTCGCCATCGTCGCCTACCTGCTGTTCATGCTGGTCAACATCGGCTACATGCTGATGGTCGGCGACAGCCTGCGGACCGGCTGGATCGGGCTGGTCATCGGCGGCCTGGCCGTGGCCATGGCCTCCTATTCGCTGGTGATGGACTTCGAGGACGTCGAACGCGCCACCAAGGCAGGCGTGCCCCGCGTCTACGCCTGGCGCTGCGCCTTCGGCCTGGCGGTGACCATGATCTGGCTGTACATCGAGATCCTGCGCATCATCGCCATCCTGCGCGGCGACTGAGAACATCCCGCTTCACCGTACGATGAGCGCCGGGCCCCGTCCGGGGCCCGGCGCCGTCATGAGCAGGAGGAGACGCCGTGGCCTTCTGGCACTGGATCCTGGACCACTGGGTGGTGGTGGGCACCTATGGCTTCCTGGCTCTGGACATGGCCCTGCGCATCGTCGGGATCATCGTGGTGCCTCGCAACCGCCGGCCGGGATCGGCGCTGGCGTGGCTGCTGGCGATCATGGTGTTCCCGATCATCGGCTTCCCGCTGTACCTGCTGCTGGGCAAGGCCGAGCTGCCCCGCAAGCGCCGCGCGAAGCAGGCGGTCGTCAACCGTCTGATGCGGGTGCGCGCGCAGGGGATCCCCGACAGCGAACTCGACGAGGACGTGCCCAGCTGGCTGCAGTCCGCGGTGCGGCTGAACCGTGAACTGGGCGCCTTCCCGCTGACCGGCAACAACTCCGCCGATCTCGAGATCGACTACGACAGCTCGATCGCCCGGATGGCCGCCGATATCCGCACCGCCCGCGAAAGCGTGCACGTGCTGTTCTACATCATGGTGCTCGACGAGGTCACCGAGGACCTCTTCGCCGCTCTCACCGAGGCCGCCGGACGCGGGGTCACGGTGCGGGTGCTGTACGACCACTGGGGCTCCCTCAGCCACTTCCGCCACTACCGGGCCATGCGCCGTTGCTTCGACGCCCACGGGATCGAGCACTACCCGATGATGCCGATCAAGCCGTTCAGCGACGGTGCCTTCCAGCGCCCCGACCTGCGCAACCACCGCAAGATGGTGATCGTCGACGGGCAGACGGGCTGGATGGGCAGCCAGAACATGATCGCCGCCCATTACAACAAGCGCGCCAACATCCGTCGCGGGCTGCACTGGCAGGAGACCATGGCCCGCCTCCACGGCCCCATCGTCTCGGAGCTGAACCTGCTGTTCGCCACGGACTGGTTCTACGAGTCGGGAGAGATGCTCCCGGACGAGGAGGTGGTGCGCTCCCCCCGGGACACCTCCGGCACCTACGAGTGCCAGCTGGTGCCCAGCGGCCCCGGCTTCGTGGCCGAGAACAACCTGGTGCTGTTCAACCAGCTGTTCTACTCCGCCACTCGCCGCATCGTCGCGGTCTCGCCCTATTTCGTGCCGGACGAGTCGATGCTCGCCGCCCTGACCACCGCCGCGCGCCGCGGCGTGGAGGTCGAGCTGTTCGTCTCCGAGATCGGCGACCAGTTCCTCGTCTACCACGCCCAGCGCTCCTACTACACGGCGCTGCTGGAGGCGGGTGTGAAGATCTGGCTGTACCGGGCCCCGACGATCCTGCATGCCAAGCACGTCACCATCGACGACTCGGTGACCGTGGTCGGCTCCTCGAACATGGACATCCGCTCGTTCCTGCTGCAGATGGAATGCTCCCTGATGATCGGCGGCACGGACTTCATGGAGAAGATGCACGAGGTCGAGGAGGTCTACCGCTCCCGCAGCCGCGTGCTGACCCTGAAGGAATGGAGACAGCAGCCCTGGTACCAGTCGCTGCTGGACAACACCTGCCGCCTGGCCTCGGCGGTCGTCTGATCGACGTGCTGCGAGCTTGCGAGCGGTAGGAGATCGGACGGTCGGGCCCGTCTGATCGACGAGGTCGTCCAGATCCTCAGATCCCGGTCAGGGAGGCGTAGGCCTCCTCGGCCCCCTCCTCGTGCTCGGTCACGCCGACCGCGATCTCGGAGATGAAGGCGCTGGGCCCCTCGGGCGTGGCCACCACCACCGCGACGATCTCGGTCGAGTCGGTCCTGGTGAGATCGTGCTGGCCGAACGTGACCACCGCCCGGTGCCGGTAGCCGGGCATGCCCGCGACCGTCACCGGCTCGGTGAGCTCCTCCTGGAGAGCCCGCTCGGAGGTGTCGCCCCAGATGTGGTCGTTGGAGAACAGACATTCCACCAGGCGCTCGGCGGCCTCCTCCTCGCCGGGGTACTCGACGCCCGGCTGCCATTCGACCTTGCCGACGATCAAGGTGGACACCCAGGTGCCCTCGACCGGTGCATGGGCGGTCTGCGTGTCGTTGAGGAAGTTGACCCAGGTGTCGGTGCTGCGGTTGTCGAAGCCGGCCGGAGGGATGAACTGCAGCCCGCCTCCCCGCAGCCGCCCCGAGGGGTTCGAGGAGGTGCGCTCGTGCTCGGGGGACCAGCACCGGGCCTCGGTGGCCTCGGAGGTGGTGGTCTCCTCGGGCTCGGTGGTGCCGGAGGAGGCGGGGCCGGTGGTGACGGACTCGGAGGTCGCCGCCCCACCGCCCACGGGGCCGCTCGTGGAGGTGCGCACCACCAGATAGGCGACGGTGAGCCCCACGATCATCAGGAACACGATCGCGAAGGCGATACCTCCCACCAGCAGGGCCCCGCCCCGGCCGCCTCCGGGGCCGTGTGGCTGCTGTGGCGGGGTGAACTGCGGGCCGGTGTGCACGGGAGCTGCTCCTAGGGAAGGGGCCTGCGGGAGGGATCAGTCGACGACGTCCAGGCTGGCGATGATCTCCTCGAGGGCGGCCACATGGTCGGGCTGGTCGGCGGCGACGTCCGAGGCCAGCGCGCTGGGGCCGTCGGGTCCCTCGACGACCAGGGAGGTGACGATCGAGGCGGAGGAGGACTCGAGCATGTCCGGGTCCTCGAAGTGGTAGGTGGCCTGCACGATCCAGGCGGGATAGCCGTCGACGGTCATCGACTCGGTGCGGTAGTCGGTGACCTCGGGGTTCTCCCCGAAGTGGGACAGCACCCCGGCGGTGGTGGCGTAGCACTGGAAGATGGAGGTCGCCGCGGACTCCAGACCCGGGTAGCCGCCCTCGTCCTCGGGGAAGGTGACCCGGCCCAGGGATGCGACGCTGTACCAGTTGCCCTCGACGTTGCGTCCCTGCCCCTCGACCTCGGTGAGGTATGGCAAGGGGGAGGAGCCCCAGGGATAGTCCCACCGGTCCGGGAGCGTGTACTGCAGGTCACCGCCGCGAATGGCATCGGAAGAAGTCGCGGGCGCCGCGGCGCTGTGGGATGGGACCGTGCACTCGGTGGTGGGGGCCTGGGTGAAGATCGGCGGGGGAGGGGCGATGTCCGGGTCCTCGGGGTCGGGCACGTACTCCTCCTGCCCCTCGGCGCTGCGGTCCGCGGTCGAGTACGCCTCGGGTCCGTCGTCCTCCAGGGCGGAGCGGAACACCGTCTGGGACAGCACCAGGGCGACCACGGCCATCAGCACCACACCGGTCCCGACCACGGACAGCACCACCGCCCGGTTCCGCTTCCGGCTGCGTTCGCCGGGCTCGCCGAGGGTGACCGGGCCGGAGGCGGTCTCGAAGTCCGGCAGGTCGCCGCTCCGCCCGGGAGCAGACTGGGAGAAATCCGGCAGACCGGCGCCGGGTGGCTGCGGACCGCTGCCATCCCGATTCTCGCTCATCGCCACCTCCCCGGCGTCGCGGGGCTCTCCCACCCCCTGGGGGAGCCCGCGCTCCCCGGTGATTCTCCCACGCCACCCCAGGATAGGGACCACAGGCCCGATTGGTACTCTCCGACCATTCTGGAACCACCCCGTGGATGGAGACCCGTATGCGACCACCCCTCGTCCTGACCATCGCCGGTTCCGATTCGGACGGCGCCTCCGGGATCCAGGCCGACCTGAAGACCTTCACCGCCCTGGGCGTCTACGGGGCGAGCGCGGTCAGCATGATCTGCGCGGTCAACACCACCGGGGTGCAGGGCACTCATTACCTGCCGGGCGAGGTGGTCCGCAGCCAGATCGACGCAGTGGTCCAGGACCTGCTGGTCGACGCCACCAAGATCGGGTCGCTGGGCAGCGCCGCAGTGGTCGAGGCGGTCTCCCAGGAAGTGCGGACCCATCGCTCGCGGATGGGTCGGATCGTCCTGGACCCCGTGATGGTCGCGGCCGATGGCAGCGCGCTGATCTCCGCCGAGGGCGCCCGTGCGCTGCGCACCTCCCTGGTGCCCCAGGTCGACGTGCTGACCCCCACCATGCTCGAGGCCGCGCAGCTGCTGGGCACCGGGGTTGCCACCACCATCGACGAGATGCGGGAGCAGGCGCTCGCGCTGCGGGCGCTGGGCCCGCAGACCGTGCTCGTCACCGGGGGCCGCCTGGTGGCCGAGGACGTGGTCGACGTGCTGGTCCATCCCGGTGGCACCGACCTGCTGCGCGCCGAACGGATCCCTGAGCGCCGGGTGCGCGGGGCCGGCACCACGCTGTCGGCCGCGATCGCGGCGCAGCTGGCCCGGATCGCGGAGTTCGACCGCGCCGGCGAGCTGGCGGAGATCGGGGAGGAGGGCACTGACGACGACATGGTCACCATTGTCGCCTCGGCACGGGAGTTCCTGGCCAGCGCTGTCGAGAACGCCGATGACTGGCAGGTCTCCCAGCGGCCCGGGGGCCACGGCCCGCTGAACCATCTGATCACGCTGGACGGGGACTAGGCAGAGAGGGGAAGGGGACCAGGCAGCGGTCAGAGCAGGCCCAGCCGCTCCTTGAGGGCGAGCATGCGCCCCACCGACTCCCGCAGCCGCTGCTCGTGCTCGGGAGCGCCGGCAGCCCAGTCCTCGAGCGCGTCGACGAGCTGGCCGGTCAGGGACGGATCAGCGGTCAGCACCGCGTCACCTCCCGCCTCCAGGGCGCGCGTGGCCCGCTCGGCCACGGGCACCTCGGCGACGGCGACCGCCGCACCGATGTCGTCGGTGATCACCAGGCCCTCGAAGCCCAGCTGCCCGCGCAGCAGCTCCTCGACCACCACGGAGGAGAACATCGCCGGCACCCCGTCCTCGAGCTGCGGGTAGATCGCCGAGGACAGCATCACCAGCCCGGCACCCGCCTCGATCCCGGCCGTGAAGGAGGCCAGGAAGGGATCCTGCGCGGAGGTGACGTCGTCGATGATCCCCTGGGCCGAGTGGTCGGTGTTCTGCTCCACGCGTCCCAGCCCCGGGAAGTGCTTCAGGGTCGCGGCGGTGCCGGTGTCCGACAGGGCCTCCACCGCAGCCTCCACGCACTGGCCCACATGCTCGGGATCGGTGCCGAAACCCCGGTCCAGCCCACCGACCGGTTCATTGGCGTCGTCGAGTTCGGGATCGACCACGTCGGCCACCGGGGACAGGGCCACGTCGATGCCGCGGGCGGCCAGGTCCTCGCCGATGCTCGTGTATGCCGCGGCCACGGCCTGCGGGCCCTGGGCGCCGAGCTCCTCGGCCGACTCGGTCCTCCTCGCGGCGTCCCCGCGCAGCATGCGCACCTGACCGCCCTCCTGGTCGACCGCCAGCAGCGGCGGCAGATCCGGGCGGGATCCCTCTTGAGCGGAGGCCACGGCCTCCTCGACCGCTTCGGCGCTGTCCCAGACCGACAGCAGGAAGAACCCGCCGGCGTGGTGCTCGCTCAGCAGCTCGGGCTCGATGGCCTCGCCCGCGCCGATGCCCACCAGCACCAGCTGACCGGCGAGCTCGCGAGGCGTGAGCTCTTCCAGCAGCAGTTCGGCGGCCGACGGGGCCTTCGATGACGGCGAGCTGCTCTGCTGCCCGCCGTCATCGACGGCGCCTCCGCCGTCGGAGGCATCGGGGGCGGGATCGGGATCCTCCGGCGAGGCGGTGCAGGCGGAGACCGCGGCCGCCGGGGCCAGGGCCAGCAGGTGACGTCGGTGCATGAGAGCAGTGTTCCATGCCCGCTTCCGGAGAAACGGGCGCCCGGTGAGGTGGCAGGAGCCGACCGCGATTAGGGTGAGGTCATGACTTCCGCGACCTCGAGCAGTTCCACCACCTCCCAGCTGCCGGCCTCCGACGGCTCCTCCGACCCTCATCAGTGGCTCGAGGAGGTCACCGGGGAGGAGGCGCTGGCCTGGGTGAGCGAGCGCAATCAGCGCGCGGAGGCGGAGCTGGAGGCGGTGGCCGATCCCGCAGCGCCGCAGGGACCTCCGCTGGCCGAGACCCTGCAGCGCGAGATCCGCGAGATCCTCGACGCGAAGGACAAGATCCCCGGGGTCATCAAGCGCGGCGACCACCTCTACAACTTCTGGACCGACGCCGATCACGAACGCGGACTGTGGCGGCGTACCACGCTGGACTCCTACCGCAGCGAGGACCCGCAGTGGGAGATCCTGTTGGATGTCGACGCGCTCAACGCCGCCGAGGACGAGGACTGGGTCTGGCACGGCGCTCGCCTGCTGCGCCCGGCCGGCCTGGCCGAGGGCGAGCCCTACCGGCGCGCCCTGATCGACCTCTCCCACGGCGGCTCCGACGCCGACGTCACCCGCGAATTCGACCTGGAGACCCTCGAGTTCGTGCCCGAGTCCGACGGCGGATTCGTGCGACCCGAGGCCAAGGGCTCGGTGAGCTGGATCGACGAGGACACCGTGTGGGTGGCCACCGACTTCGGTGAAGGCACCCTGACCACCTCCGGATATCCGCGGCAGGCGCGGCTGTGGCGCCGCGGCACCGCGATGGGGCAGGCACAGCTGGTGTTCGAGGCCGCGGAGACGGACATGAGCGTGTTCGTGGGCCACGACTCCACCCCCGGCTGGGAACGCGACTGGGTGGTGCAGATGCACGCTTTCTACGACACCTCGCTGCACCTGGTGGATCGCAGCCAGTCACCGCCCGCGCTGACCAGGATCGAGGTCCCTCGCGACCTCGAGGCCAACGCCCACCGCGACCTGGGCATCTTCTCCCCCCGCAGCGACTGGGAGATCGCCGGCTCCACCTATCCCGCCGGCTCCCTGGTGGTCGGGGACTTCGCGTCCTTCCTGCGCGGCGAGCCCGAGCTGACCATGTTGTTCGAGCCTACGCCAACCTCCTCGCTGGCCGATATGACCATCACCCGCAACACCGTGGTGCTGTCGATCCTCGACGACGTGATCCACCGTCTCGAGGTCCATACCCGGGACGCGCACGGCGCCTGGGTGCGCCGTGACCTCTACCCGGAGCTGCGCGGCTCCCTGGGCGTGGCCGCCGTCGACTCCGACGAGAACGACGAGATCTGGGTGACCGCCACCGACTTCATCGAGCCGACCACGCTGCTGCTGGGCGACCTGGCCGATGTCCCCGACGGCGGGGACCCGGACGGACCGGAGCTGATCAAGTCCACACCCGCACGGTTCGACGCGCGCGGCCTGGACGTGGTCCAGCACTTCGCCACCAGCGACGACGGCACCCGGGTGCCCTACTTCGAGATCTCCGGGAAGGACGCCGCGGCCAGGGGCACAGATGGTCCCGCCCCGACCCTGCTGTTCGGCTACGGCGGCTTCGAGATCTCCTTGACCCCCGGCTACCTGGGAGCGATCGGCAAGGCGTGGCTGGAGCGCGGCGGAACCTATGTGCTGGCCAACATCCGCGGCGGCGGCGAGTACGGGCCCCGCTGGCACCAGGCGGCGCTGAAGGAGAACCGGCACCGCGCCTACGAGGACTTCTCCTCCGTCGCCCGCGACCTCATCGAGCGCGGTGTCACCGACCGCGACCACCTGGCGGTGCGCGGCGGCTCCAACGGCGGCCTGCTGACCGGCAACATGGTCACCAGGTACCCCGAACTGTTCGGGGCTGTCGTCATCCAGGTGCCGCTTTTGGACATGAAGCGCTACAGCCACCTGCTGGCCGGCTATTCCTGGATGGCCGAGTTCGGCGATCCGGACACCGAGGACTGGGAGTTCATCCGCACCTTCAGCCCCTACCACCTGCTGCGCGAGGACCCCGACCAGCCCTACCCGCCGACCTTCCTGCTGACCTCCACCCGCGATGACCGGGTCCATCCCGGCCACGCCCGCAAGTTCGCCGCCGCCATGGAATCCCTCGGGGCCGACGTGCGCTCCTGGGAGAACATCGAGGGCGGCCACGGAGGCGCAGCCACCAACGAGCAGGCCGCCCGGATGAACGCCCTGATGTACACCTTCCTGTGGAACACCATCGGCACGGACGACAGGTCGCCCCGATGAGCCCCGCGGACCGTCCGGACCCGTCGCCGGAGCCCCTGCCGGACGACCCGGACGGGTCCGCCCCCGGACCGCCGGAGCCCGAGGACCTCGACGTGCTGGTCGACCGGCTGGCCGCCGAGCAGGCACGACAGTCGGAGGCGGCCCCCGAGCAGGGCCCCGGCTCCGCGCTGCTGGCCGAGGAGATGACCACCCTGCTGAGCATCCTGGACGGTCAGCGCGAGGCCGTGGCCCGCAAGGTCGACGGCCTCGACGACGGTCAGGCCTCCGGGCGCATGGTGGCATCGGCCACCACCGTCACCGGCATCATCCGCCACCTGGCCGACACCGAACGTTTCTGGTTCCGCGAGGTGGTGGGCGGCCTGCCCGGGGCGGAGGCCGGCTACCGCTGGTTCGATGAGCATGACCATGACGCCGAATGGCGGCTGGAACCCGGTGCCTCCCTGAGCGAGGCCCTCGCGGACTACACCGCCGCCTGCGAGCACTCCCGCGCGCAGATCGCGGGCCGCAGCGGCGAGGAGGAGGTGCGTGCGCTGCGCGAGGTGCGCACGGTGCGCTGGGTGGTGACCCACATGATCGCCGAGACCTCCCGCCACCTGGGGCACCTGGACGTGCTCACCGAGCTGCTCGACGGCCGGACCGGGGTCTGAGCGCCCCATGAGAAGCCGACTCGACCTCATCGGACGCTCCGGGCAGGACGAGCTGCTGTCGATCCGCAACGACCTGATGACGGTCTACCGCGAGATCTCCGCCGACGACGACCGGCTGTTCCCCCTGCGTTACGCCCGCGCGATCCCGCGCCGCCCGGACTCCGCGCGGGGCCGGGGAGCGCCGTCCGAGGGCACGGGCGCCGGGGCGGGCGGTCCCCGGCGGGGACCGGAGGCGGTCGCGGCGCCGCAGGTGCCGGTGCTGGTGATCCCCGGCGGCCCCGGCACCGCCTCGGTGCTGCCCTTCGACCCGCTGCGGCGCAGCCTGGCCGCCCGCGGCCTGGACGTGCTGATGATGGAGCACCGCGGCGTGGGCCTGTCCCGTCTCGATGCGGAAGGTCACGATCTACCGCGCGAGGCGATGCGCGTGCGCGAGGTGATCGCCGACCTGGTCGCCGTGCTCGACCACGCGCGAGTGGATCGTGTGGCCGTCTACGGCAGCGACTACGGCGCCTATCTCGCCCAGGCGCTGGCGGCCCTGCACCCCGAGCGGGTGCATTCACTCGTGCTCGACTCCCCGCTGACCAGCGCCGAGGACGAGAAGATCGGGCAGCGGAGTTTCCGCGAGGCCTACTGGGAGGGCGCGGTGCCCGCCATCTCCTCCACGGCCGCGGTGCTGCGCCGTCTGATCGAGGACGGCGTGGTCGAGGCCCATCAGGCCGGGCCCGTGGTCCTCGCCGTCCACGACCACGGCGGGCCGGCGGCGGTGCGGGATCTGGTGGACCTGCTCGTGCTGGGCCGCGGGCAGCTGACCTGGAACAGTGTCCGCCAGGTGCTGACCCAGGGATGGCTGCAGTCGACCCCGTACGTGATCGAGCACGATCTGGTCTCCTCGATCTCCCACACCGAGCTGGGCCGGGGTAGGTACGCCGACGGCGGCCCGCTCGATCCGCTGGCCCTGGCGCGAGAGCAGTCCCGCGGCGTGCCCGCCTTCCACGGTGAGGATCTGGATCTGCACGCCCTGTCGCGCACCATCACCGCCCCCACCCTGGTGATCAGCGGGGCACTGGACCTGATCAGCCCGCCGCCCATCGCCCGCGATCTCACCATGCGCATCCCCGATGCCCGGCTGCTGGAGATCTCCGGCGCCGGGCACTCCATGCTGGACTCGCGCAGCCAGATCGCGCAGATCGCGGCCTGGTGGAGCGCCTGCGGGACCTCCCACCTACTGCCGGGCTTCGCGAGCAGACTGGCAGGACTGCCACCCACGGCCACCGATCAGACCGTCACCCGCGGCCTGCGCCTGGCGCTGGCCGCCGAGCGCTACTCGCCGTGGCGGCTGTGGATAGAATCCGCCCGCACCAAGCGGGGACAGGCCCAGGTGGACCCCACGGCACGCCGCACCCGCAAGGTGCGCATCGACTGAGTCGCCCGCAGCTGCCGCCTACGGGCGGCACGCCACCGAGAAGCCGCCTTCGTCGTAGGTGGTCGAGTACTCCGCTCCCCACCGCTGCTGGGCCCACACCGCGATATCCGGGGAGGGCCGACTGCTCCATGAGAACGAGTACTCATCGGCCAGCACGCAGTCCGGCACCCGCTGATTGGGGCCGTGCAGCCACTGCACCTCATGATCCGGGACGGCCGGGGCCAGCAGGGTGATGTCGACCGCGAGCACGGAGCCGTCGGGCACGGCCTCGAGAGCCTCCTGCGCGGGCTGGGCCCTCCAGGTCAGCTCCCACCTCTGCGGCCGCACCAGGTCCGCCAGCGGCATCGAGCTGCCCAGCACCAGCGTGACCACCGCCGAGGCCGCCACCGCGGTGACCCGCACGGCCCGGGACGGCACCGGCGCATCGCTGCGCAGCCACGCGCCCGCCCGCCCGCTGCGGCGGTCCCCGAGCGCATCGAGCATGGCAGCCAGCGCGATCGGCATCAGCACCGCGTCGTAGTGCCACGACCATCCCCAGTAGAATTCGACCGTGCCGGCGAAGCGCCACGCCAGGGTGGGCAGCATCATCCAGACCACGGGTGAGCGGGCACCGATCACCCCGGCGGCCAGCAGCAGCATCCCCAGTGTCAGCCACTTCACCGGGGGCCAGAAGATCTCCAGCGGCGAGCCGAGGTTGTCGGTGTAGTCGTACTGACCGCCCGCGTTCAGCAGCGGCAGGATCAGGAAGGTCGACACCAGGAACCAACCCGCCCCCCAGCAGACCAGCCCTGCCCCCTCGAGGCGGTGGGAGCGTTGCCGCAGCGCGATGATCACCCCCAGCACGGCGACCGTCAGACCCAGGTCCTCCTTGACCAGCACCAGCGGCGCCGCCCACGCGACCGTCGCCGCCACCCGCCCCCGCAGCAGGGCGGTCAGCGACAGCGCCAGCAGCGGGACCGCGAAGGCGATCTCATGGAACTGCACGGCCATCGCCGCCTGCAGTCCGAAGGAGAACACGTAGGCCGCCCCGGCGGCCGACCCCAGGCCCGGGCCCAGCCGGTCGATGGCGAGCCTGGTCAGCGGGACCGCGGAGACCCCGAGCAGCAGCGCCTGCATCCACAGCAGCGCCAGACCCGACGGCCACACCCACCACACCGGCGCCAGCAGCACCAGGATCGGGTGGAAATGGTCGCCCAGCAGGTTCACCGCATCGCCCTTGATGGGCACGATCGGGGCATCCAGGCCGCCGTACGCCTTGGCGAGCTGGGTGAAGATCCCCAGGTCCCAGGACGGAGCCACCAGATTGCGCCACTGCTGGGTGCCGAGCAGCCCGTAGGCGAGACTCGCCAGCGCGGCCAGGAGCCAGGGCACCACGCGACGGGCACGACCGGGCGCAGGAGCGGCGACCCGGGCGTGCTCGACCCTCGAGGGTGCCTTGGATGCCGTGCTCACGGGACGAGGGTATCGGCCTCCAGACGGGCGAAGCGGATCTCGCGCGCCTCCACCTCCCAGATGATGCCGATGGCGCCATCGTCGAGCGCCTGCACCACCGAGTAGTCCAGCGGCCCCGGCTCGGACACCAACGACTCCGCCCAGGTGCAGCCGTCGTCGCCCGACACGCTCACGGTGCCGCGCCGGCGCGCGAAGGCGTCCCAGGTGTTCGTCAGCAGCAGCACCTGCGCCCGCGGGTCCTCGGGCGGGACCTCGGGGAACTGCCGCGCCAGCTGGGCGTTGTTTCCCGGGTCCAGGAACTGCTCGTCGACGCCATGGTCGGTCCAGCTCAGCCCGCCGTCGGTCGAGACCGCCACCCGGCGGTGCCCACCGCGCGCGTGGTCGCGGGAGTTCAGCAGCACCCGACCGTCGGAGAGCTCCGCGATGGTGGTCTCGTCCATGTCCCGGCCGACCGGATCGCCCCGCTGCCACGTCCGGCCATGGTCATCGGAGAACAGGACGTAGGAGCGCACCACCTGCTGCTCGCCAGGCCGGCCGTCGGCCCAGAACCAGCCGCAGTACGGCTGCAGCAGCCGGCCGGCATGCTCTCCGCGGCGCAGCTGGATCCCGGCCCCCGAGGTCGGGAAGGCGGTGCGCACCAGCTCCGGCGGGGCGGCGATCGCGGTGACAGAGCGGTGGGTCCAGCTGCGACCCTGGTCGTCACTGGTGCCCACGACCGAGCCGAGCACGTCCCGGTCGGTGTCATCGGTGCCCGCCACCGCATCCCAGACCCCGCGGTCCTTGGCATAGCTGTAGAACACGTGCACCGCACCGGTGAGCCGGTCGTGGATGTAGCTGGGGTCGCAGAACCAGTGCCGGCCCTCACGGTCCGCGTCCCGCAGCGACTCGAAGGGACCCCAGGTGCGGCCACCGTCCAGCGAGCGCCGCTGCAGCAGCCCGGTGGGGTCCGGGACATCCTGCCCGGTCTCGCGCCCGTCGAAGGCGGCCAGCAGGTGGCCCTCGCCCAGGTGGACCAGTCCCACGATCCGGTAGCGGGGCCAGGGCCCCTCGCCGGCGCGGGCCAGGACCTGGTGCGGGACCGGCGCGTCCGGCACCGGCAGCGGCGTATGGCCGAGATCGATCATCGGTTCAGGACCCAGTCCAGGTCCAGGCGCGCGAAGACGATCTCCTCGTCGTCACCCTCGTACATCAAGGCGTACTCGTCGCGTCCGGTCGCGATGATCACCGAATACTGGCAGGCGCCGGGCTTGAACAGGCGCTTTCGCACCCAGGTGGCCCCGTCGTCGGTCGACAGCTCGACCGACCCGTCGACCCGGTCGCTGGGAAGGCTGTCCGCATGGGAGAACAGCAGCCACTTCGCCTTCGAGGAGCCCTCGGGCGCATCGGGGTAGGCCCGCGTGATGTGAGCGTTGTTGCCCGGGTCGACCAGCGCAGGATCCCGGT
Source organism: Candidatus Brachybacterium merdavium (assembly GCA_019118275.1). Classification (GTDB taxonomy): domain Bacteria; phylum Actinomycetota; class Actinomycetes; order Actinomycetales; family Dermabacteraceae; genus Brachybacterium; species Brachybacterium merdavium. Next base: position 42,210 of record DWZH01000055.1, read on the forward strand.
GCAGGCCCTCCCAGGTGGCGCCCCCGTCGTGGCTGAGGGCGACCCAGCGGTGGCCGGTGCGCACGTGCTCACGGGAATTCATCATCAGCGTGCCGTCGGAGAGCTCGACGACCTTGTTCTCGTCCATGGCCTTCCCGACCGGCTCTCCCATCTGCCAGGTGCGGCCATGGTCATCGGAGAACACCGAGTAGGCCTGGACGATCTCCGCGCCGTCCGCGCTGCCCTCATCGCGGAAGAAGCCTGCGTACTGCTGGACGAGGCGGCCGCGATAGCTGCCGTAGCGCAGCTGGATCCCGGCCCCGGAGGTGGCGAAGGCGGCGCGGCAGTTCCCGGGCTTGACGACCTCGGTGACGGAGCGCGCGCTCCAGGTGCGGCCGGAGTCCTCGCTGACGCTGACGGCGGCGCTGAGGACGTCGCGGTCCTCGTCGTCGGTGCCGTAGGCGCTGTCCCACACGCCGGCGTCCTTGGAGAAGACGTGGAAGCAGAAGATCAGTCCCGTCTCGCGGTCGACCACATAGGAGGGGTCGCTGTAGCCCAGCTTCTCGCCGGGAACGTCGGACTCGAGGCCCTCGCGGATGACCGTCGGCCCATCCCAGGTGCGGCCGCCGTCACGCGAGCGTCGCTGCCACAGGGAGTTCGGCGCCGGGGCGTCGCCGTGCTCGGGTCGCTTGTCGAAGGCCGCCAGGAGATCACCGTTGGGAGCCACCGCGATCGCCGGGATGCGGAAGTTGTCCACGCCCCAGTCGCCCGGCGCGGCGAGGACCTGCTCCTCGTAGACGCCGTGGCGGCGACCGTTGTCCTTCGGCGGCGGCAGCGCAGCGGCGCTCGTTGCGGTCAGCCCGAGACCGGCCAGGACGCCGGCCGAACCGAACAGGCCGCGGCGGGTGACGGGGGTGCTGCTCATGAGTCCTCCTCGGTGGGGGTGGGGACAGAACGTGCGGTGTCCTGCCGTGATCAATGCGTTCAGGGCTCGTCGGGGGACGTCACAGCCTTCCGGAACCAGGTGGTCAGCGACGTGGGATGGGTGATGGCGGTGCCGACGGCCACGGCGGAGGCGCCGGCCTCGCGGGCGGCGCGGGCATGGGCGGTGGTGTGCACGCGGCCCTCTGCGACCAGCATGGCGGGGCCGGGCAGCTGATCTGCCAGCTCTTCGATCAGTGCCAGGTCGGGACCGTCGGTGCGGGGGCGCGCCTCGGTGTAGCCGGCCAGGGTGGTGCCGATGATCTCGACCCCGGCGTCGGCGGCGATCAGAGCCGACTCGAGGCTGTCGCAGTCGGCCATCAGCGGCCCGTCGAAGCGGGTCCGCACAGCCTCGACGGTCTCGGTGAAGGTGCGGCCGTCGGGGCGGGGACGGGTGGTGCCATCCAGGGCGAGGATGTCCGCGCCGGCGTCGATCACTGCCAGGCAGTGCTCGAGGGTGGGAGTGATCAGCACGCCCTCGGTGCCGTCCTTCCAGATCCCGATCACGGGGACCTCCACCGCGGCGCCGATGCAGGCGATGTCCTCCAGGCCCTGGGCGCGCACCGCGCTCGCCCCGCCGGCCTCCACGGCGGCGGCGACCTGCGCCATGGTGCCGGGATCGCGCATCGGCTCACCGGGGTAGGCCTGGCAGGAGACGATCAGGGTGCCCTCGAGGGGAGCGAGGAGGGGGTGCATGAGAGTCCTTCCGGAAGGGTGGGCGGTCCGGTGATCGGGGGCGGTCAGGTGGCAGAGAGATCCCGGGCCCGGGCGGCGGCGCCGAGCAGGGCGGCATGGCTGCCGGCCCGGGCCGGCAGCATCGGGGTCTCGGCCACGACGTCCATCGCGTCGTGGGCGAGCCCGGCATCGAGGGCGGTGCGCCAGGGGCTCTCGGCCTCGGTGACGCCCCCGGTCAGGGCCACCACCTCGGCGTCCAGGACATTCAGCACACCGCCGACGACCCGGCCGGTGGCGAACCCGGCGATCCGGTAGGCCTCGGCGGCGGCGTCGTCCCCGGCCGCCGCGGCGCGGGCGAGGGCGTGCCCGTCGGCCGGGGTGCGGCCATGCTGGTCACGGGCGCCCAGACGGGCGGCCAGCCGCACGATCCCCGGGCCGGAGGCCAGGCCCTCGAGGTGCCCGCTCCGGCCGCAGGGGCACGGGACGCCCTGCGCCTCGGGCACCGGCAGGTGACCGATGTGCCCGGCCGCCCCGCGGGCGCCGAGGATCACCTCGCCATCCCGGACGTGGCAGCCGCCGATCCCGGTGCCCACGGCCATCAGCAGCATCGAGGAGCGGCCGGCGCCGACTCCGGAACGTGCCTCGCCCAGGCCGTGGGCGTGCACATCGTTCAGGACGGCCACCGGCACCCCGAAGCGTTCGGCGAAGGGGCCGGCCAGATCCGTGCCGGCCCAGGCGGTCAGCGACCCCGTGGCGTGCGTGACACGGCCGCGGTCGGTATCGATCACGCCGGCCGAGGCGATGCCCACGGCGCGCAGCCGCGGTTTGCCCCGCACCTGCTCGGACACCTCGAGGGCGGCAGCGATGACCGCCTCCGGGCCGGCAGCGGCGGGGGTGGCGAGAGTGGCCACCTCGTCGATGCCGCCCGGACCCACCAGCGCCGCGGCGATGCTGGTGCCGCCGATGTCGAGCGCGAGCACCGGGTGCTCAGGCACGGGCGCCCTCCAGCAACCCCGTCTGCTCGAGGATGGTCCGGATCCGCGCCACGACCTCCGCGTCGTCGATGGGGGACATCGGTGTGGCCATCACATTGGTCGACAGCACTCCCAGCTCCCGCAGGGCCGTCTTGAAGGCGCCCACGCCGGCGGCCGGCCCGGTCTTCCCGACGGGCTGGAAGACGATCTCGAACAGGGCCGCCAGACGTTCCTGCTCGGTCCGGACCTGCTCCCAGTCGCCCGCCCTCGCCGCCCGGTGCATCCGCACGTAACCGCCCGGATCGACGTTGCCCAGCCCCGGGACGGAGCCCGCGGCCCCGGCCAGGTAGGCACCGTCGACGACCACCTCGTGACCGGTCAGCAGGGTCAGAGGGGAACCGGAAGCCCGGTTCATGCCGGCGAGCCGACGGAAGGAGACGTCGTCGCCGCTGGAATCCTTCACACCGGTGATCACGCCGTCGGCGCCGAGGGCGACCAGGTGCTGGGGGGAGAGCTTGGCGTGCACGCACACGGGGATGTCGTAGGCCCACACCGGGGCATCAGCGGCCGCGGCCACGGCGCGGAAATGGGCATCGATCTCCTCCGGTCCGGTGACCGCGTAGAAGGGAGCGGTGGCCACGTACCCGCCCAGGTCGAAGCGTTCGGCGGCGCGCAGGTGCTGGATCACCCGGCGTGTCTGCGTGTCGATCACGCCGGCGATCACCGGCACCTGGCCGGCGACGGTCCCGGTGACGGCCTCGAGCACCTCGGCCCGCTGGGCGTCGTCGAAGAAGGCGATCTCCCCGCTCGAGCCCAGTGCGAAGATCCCGTCGACGCCGGCCTCGAGCAGGCGTGTCACCAGGCGCTCCAGGGAGGGGCGGTCGAGCTGTCCGTCGGCGGTGAGCGGGGTCAGCAGGGGAGGGATCACGCCGGTGAGGGGCGCGGGAGCGGAAGTGCTGGTCATAGGGATCGGATCTCCTTCTGAGGTGAATCAGGGGCCGGGGCGCAGGGGGCCGACCGGCTGGTCAGGGGCGGCGCGCGGTCACAGCAGGCTGGGGGCGGCGGCGAGCAGGCTGCGGGTGTACTCGTCGCGGGCCCGTTCGAAGATCTGGCCGACAGTGCCCTGCTCGATGATCTTCCCGCGGTTCATCACGGCGATCGTGTCGGAGACGAAACGCACCGTGGAGATGTCATGGGAGATGAACACCAGGCCCAGGCCGAACTCGCTCTTGAGGTCCATCAGCAGGTTCAGCACCTGCGCCCGGACCGAGACGTCCAGGGCGCTGGTCGGCTCGTCGGCCACGATGATCTCCGGCTCCAGCGCCAGCGCCCGGGCGATCGCCACGCGCTGGCGCTGACCGCCCGAGATCTGGCGCGGCAGCACGTCCATCGCGGACTGGGGCAGCCCCACCAGGTGCAGCAGCTCGCGCACCCGCTCCAGCCGCTGGGGCTCGGTGCCGATGCCGTGGACCCGCAGCGGGTCCAGCAGCGTCTCCTTGACGGCCAGGCGCGGGTTCAGCGCGGTCGAGGGGTCCTGGAAGACGACCGAGACGGTGCGTCCCAGCTCCTTGCGGGTGCCGCGGGAGCGGCGCATGGGCCGGCCGTGGAAGTGCACCTTCCCGGAGGTCACGGGCTGCAGGCCGGTCATCACCCGGGCCAGGGTCGACTTGCCGGACCCTGACTCACCGACGACGCCGAGCACCTCGCCGCGCCGCACCGAGGCGCTGACGCCGTCGACCGCCCGGATGGTGTCGGGCCGCAGCAGCCCGCCGGTGCGCAGCTTGTGGACGACGTGGACGTCCGTCAGCTCGATCACCGGGACGCTGGTCCGTTGCTGGTTCATCACTTGCCTCCCTCGAGGGACGTGAACGCAGGGGGCACGGCCCCGGTGGTGGCGACGCGGTGGTCGCTGCCGTCGAGCTGCACCAGGCGCGGTCGCGCAGTCGGGTCGGCCGCGGGGTCGACGGAGCGCGGTGCGAAACGGTCGCCGCGGGCGAAATCGCGCGGGGAGGGCACGGTGCCCGGCACCTGGTGCAGACGCTCCGCGCCCGCCTCGATGGACAGCACCGAACCCAACAGACCGCGGGTGTACTCGTGCCGCGGATCGATCAGCAGGTCATGGGTGGAGGCCTGCTCGACCACCTGGCCGGCGTACATCACGGTGATGTGGTGTGCCATCTGCGCCACCAGCGCCAGATCGTGGCTGACGAACACCATCGCGAAGCCCAGCTCCTCGCGCAGTTCGCCCAGCAGGTCCACGACCTGCTTCTGGACCGTGACGTCCAGAGCGGTGGTGGGCTCGTCGGCAATCACCAGGGAGGGGTCGCGGGTCAGGGCCATCGCGATCAGCACGCGCTGGCGCTGCCCGCCCGAGAGCTCATGCGGATAGGCGGCGAGCGTGCGCCCGGCGTCGAGGCCGACCAGATCCAGCAGGTCCTCCGCGCTGCGGGTGCCGCCGCGACTGGTCAGCTGCTTCAGCTGCGAACGGATCAGCATCGACGGGTTCAGCGAGCTCAGCGCGTCCTGGTAGATCATGGCGATCTCATGGCCGCGCCGGGCGTTGAGCTTCGCCGGTGACAGGCTCAGCAGGTCCGTGCCGCCCAGGCGCACCTGACCCGAGATCCGGGCCGTGCGGGGCAGCAGCCCCATCATGGCCAGCGCGGTCACCGACTTTCCCGATCCGGATTCACCGACCAGACCCATGGTCTCTCCGGGGCGCACCCGGAACGAGGCCCCGTCGACGATGTCGATGTCGCCATGGGCGGCGGGGAAGGCCACCCGCAGATCCTCGACCTCCAGCAGCGGCTCCGCCTCCACCACGGGACGGTCGCCCCGCTCGCTCTCCCGCACCCGCAGCCGGGTCAGGGATTCCATCAGCAGACGGTGCGCGGTCTCCTCGTCGGTGGCTCCCAGCACGGCCTCGCCGTCCAGCTCGGGACGGCCCGGATCCGCATCCGGTACGGGGCCCGCCGCGCCGGCCTCGACAGCGGCGTCCTCATCGCCTGGCCGGGCCATGGACTTCTCATCGGAGGCGACATCGGCGTTCGTGGTCACCCGGGGGCTGGCCAGGGCATCGGTCAGACCCTCGGACAGGACGTTCAGGCTCAGCACCGTCAGCAGGATCATCAGGCCCGGGAAGAAGGTGGGCCACCACGAGCCGCTCAGCAGCACCGCCTGCCCATCGGCCAGGATGTTGCCCCAGGACGGTTCGGGCGGCTGCACGCCGGCGTTGATGAACGACAGCGAGGCCTCGAGGATGATCGCGTCGGCCACCAGCACCGTCGCGAACACCAGGATCGGGGCGATGCAGTTGCGGGCGACGTGCTTGAACAGGATCCAGGCGGTCGAGGCCCCCATCACCTGTGTGGCGGCCACGTAGTCCTCGCCGAACTGCGCCAGCACATTGGCGCGCACCACCCGGGCCAACTGCGGGACGTACAGGAAGCCGATCGCGAAGATGATCACCGGCAGCGAGTTGCCGAACACGGCGACGAACACGGCGGCCAGCGCGATGCCGGGGAAGGACATGATCACGTCCAGGATGCGCATCAGCACCTCGGAGGCGAGCTTCGCGGCGGTCGCGGCGATCGAACCGATCACGGCGGCGACCACGAGAGCCCCGGCCGTGGCGGCCAGGCCGATCACCAGCGAGGAGCGGGTGCCGTGGAGGATGCGGGAGAACACGTCGCGACCGATCCGGTCGGTGCCGAACCAGTGCTCACCGCTGGGCGCCTGCACCGGGACGCCGGTGGACAGCGGATCATGCGGGGACGCGAGCGGGGCGGCCACCGCGGCCAGCGCCAGCAGCACCAGGAGGCCGAGCGCGATCTTGCTGGGCAGCGGCAGGGTGGCCAGTCCGCCGAGGGAGGCGCCGCTGACCGACTGGAGGCGGGATCCGAGCTTGGGTCGCATGTCAGATGCTCCTGATCCGGGGGTTGACGACGACGTACAGCAGATCGACCAGGATGTTCACCACGATGAACGCGATCGCGACGGTGAGGGTCACGCCCTGCACCAGGAACACGTCGTTGCGGGTGACCCCGTCGAGGATCAGCTGACCCATCGCCTGGATGTTGAAGATGATCTCGATGATGACCGCGCCGCCCATCAGGTAGCCCACCCGCAGGCCGAGCACGGTGATCGGGGTGATCAGCGCATTGCGCAGCACATTGCGCGAGACCACCTCGGTGTAGGGCACCCCGGCGCCGACGGCGGTGCGCACGTAGTCACGCTCCAGCTCCTCGACCATCGCAGTGCGCACCACGCGGGTCAGGGAGCCCGCGACGGGGGCGGCCAGGGCGAAGGCCGGCAGGGCAATGTTGCGGAGCCAGGTGGCCGGGTCATCGAAGATGCTCACCCATCGGGTGACCAGCGCCGGGAAGGCACCCCACCCGCCGGGGATCTCTCCCAGCCACTGGATCAGCAGGATCGCGAGCCAGAACGATGGGGTGGCCAGGGCCCCGATCGAGACCACGCGGATGGCCTGGTCGACCCAGGTGTCCCGGAACAGCGCACCCAGCACGCCGAAGATCGCGGCGATCACCACCGCCATCGCCAGCCCCAGGAACGTGAGCTGGAGGGTGATGGGGAAGGCGCCGACGACCATGTCCAGCACCGGCACGTTGCCGCTGGAGGTCCCGAGATCTCCCTGGACCAGGCCGCCCAGGAAGGTGAAGTAGCGCAGCCACAGCGGGTCGTTGAGACCGTTCGCCTCGCGGTAGTTCTCCAGCGCCTGCGGGGAGGCGGACTCTCCGAGGGCGAGGCGCGCCGGGTCCGCGGGGGAGAAGGACATCACCACGAACACCAGCAGCGTGACGCCGATGACCATCAGCGGCAGCGCGACGAGTCGGCGCCCGATCAGGCGGATGAGATGGGACACGAGCTCCTCCAGAGCATGACCGCCAGTCCCGCCACGGGGCGGGATCAGCGGGGAGCGGATCGTGGGGACGGTGGGCTGACGATGCGGCGGGCCGCAGGGACAGGGCGAGGGCCGGTGCCCGGCAGAGCGCGGAGGGCGGCTGCACCGGGCACCGGGAGGGTCACTCGGTGGAGGCGACGTCCACGAAGCTCAGGCCCGTCAGGGAGATCGGCTGGAAATCCACCAGCGTCTCGGCGTTCCAGGCCGTCGGCACCCGGCGGTGGAACAGCGGGTAGAGCGGGACCTCTTCGGAGAGCAGGTCGAACAGCTGACCCCAGATCTCCTGCTGCTCGGTCTCGTCCAGGGCCTGCAGGCCCTGGTCCAGGAGGTCCTGGACCTGTTCGTAGGACTCGGTGCCCTCCCAGTTCATGCGCTGGTCGGTCCAGGTGGCGTTGCCGTACCACCAACGCATCAGCAGATCGGGATCGTCCCCGAACACCGACGGGTCACCGGGGGCGATCACCACGTCGAAGGACTCGGGGTTGCCGTCGATGGTGTTGTAGACGTCGGCCGACTGACGCTGGTCGAAGTCGACGGTGATGCCGACCTCGGTCAGCGACTCCTGGATGATCGGGCTGACCTGCTGGACCCAGTCGTGGTCGGTGACCATCATCCGGAAGGAGGTCAGGCCCGTCTCCTCGAACAGCTGGCGGGCCCGGTCCTGATCCAGCGAGTAGACCGTGGAGGCCTCCTGATGGTTCGGGTGATCGGCGTGCAGGAAGGAGGTGGCAGCCTCCGCCTCGCCGGACAGACCGTTGTTGATCACCGCGTCCATGTCGATGGCGTACAGGAACGCCTGGCGGTTGCGGACATCGCTGAAGGGGTTGTCCTCGGCGTTGTTGAACATCGCGAACAGCAGGCCGAAGCCCGGGACCGACTCGACCGTATGGCTGGCGCCCAGCTGGTCGATCGACAGGTACGGCACCGAGTCGATCGCCTGCACCGACTCGGACTGCATGGCGTTGGTGCGGGTCGAGGCGTCCGGGATGATCTGCCACTCCATCGCAGCGCCCTGCGCCGGCATCGGACCGGTGTAGTCGTCGAAGCGCTCGAAGGTGACCACGCTCGAGGCGGCGCCATTGTCGGTCATCGCCCAGGGGCCGGTGCCGATGGGCTCGGCGTCGAAGGCGGAGGGATCCGCCTCCACCGCTGCCTGCGGGACGATCTTGACGACCGAGAGCCGCTCGGCGAGCAGAGCCGTGGGGTGAGAGAGGGTGAAGGACACCGTCTGCTCGTCGACCGCTTCGACCGAATCGATGAAGGGGATGAAGCCTGCGTACAGCGAGGCGTTCTCGGGGTCCAGCACACGCTCGAAGGAGAACACGACGTCCTCGGCGGTGACGGGGGAGCCGTCATGGAAGACAGCACCCTCGCGCAGGGTGACCTCGACGGTGGTGTCCTCGGTCTCGGGAAGCTCTGTGGCCAGCGCGGCGTAGGCCTCGCGGGTGGCCGGATGCAGCTCGGTCAGGCCCTCCAGGGTGTGCCAGTTGACCGCGACGGTCAGGGCGGCCGAGGTGCTCATGGGGTCGTAACCGTTGGTGCCCAGCTCGTAGCTGATGGCCGCATGGATGGTGCCGTCGGGGTTCGCTTCCTCGGCAGCGGCGTCGCCGCCGTCGGAGCCGCCGCTGCCACCGTTGCTGCCCCCGGCGTCGTCGGGGGCGCAGGCCCCGATGGTGGCGGTGAGCCCGGCGGCGCCGGCGAGAGCTCCGGAGGCCTTGAGGAATCCGCGTCGGTCGGTCCGTCCGGTGGAGTTGGTGATCACCTTTGATGCATCCCTTCGGTGGGTTGATCCGGTCGCGCGGCGCGCCCCCGGGGAACAGGGAGGTCCAGATCTGCTGAGCGGGGAACGACTGCCACCCCGCCCCAGAGATCAGACGTATGATGTCCGATGATGGGAGCGTACACGAGGCGCACCGGTGATGCGAGCGGAGTCGCTCGCCGCAGGGAGGCGGGGGAGGCACACTGTGGTGGGGCGATTCGAAGGAGATGACGGGATGCGCAGCAAGAGGGCGGGCGGATCAGCGGTCGCGTGGATCCAGGACCTGATCCTGGCCGAGGGCCTGGCGCCGGGGGACCCCATGCCCACCGAGGGAGCGCTGTGCGAGCAGCTGGGGATCTCGCGTTCCTCGGTGCGGGAGGCGATGCGCACGCTCGCTTCGCTGGACATCGTCGAGGTGCGTCATGGCCACGGCACATTCGTGGGACAGCTGTCGCTGTCCCCGCTGGTGGACGGGCTGCTGTTCCGGGCGCGGCTGAACGACGGCAATGATCTTCGCGCCCTGCGCGAGGTGGTCGAGGTGCGCATCGCCCTGGACCTGTCGGTGGCCGAGCAGCTGGTCGGGCACTACCGCGGCACCACCAATCCCGAGCTGACGGGACTGGTCGACGAGATGCGGCGGCTCGCCTCACAGGGAGAAGCCTTCGCCAACGCCGACACCGCCTTCCACGAGACCCTGCTGGCGCCGCTGCCCAACGGTCTGCTCAGGCAGCTGGCGCAGGCCTTCTGGGAGATCCATACGGTCGCGGTGCCCCTGTTGGGGATCGCCCCGGCCGAGCGCATCATCGACACGATCAACGCCCATCAGGCGATGCTGAACGCGCTCGAGGCCGGTGACGCCGAGGCCTACCGGCAGGCCGTGCTCGACCATTACCGCCCCCTCGAAGGGGTGCTCGACGCCGCCGGGGCGGAACGGCTCGACGGCGCGGCGGGGGCCGGGGCGGCCCCTTGCGAGCAGCAGGGCTGAGCGCCGGACGGGGCAGATGATGCTGACGACGACGGACGTGGTCCGGCTGGCGCACTCGCGGCCCTGGGCGTCGAAGCCGTGGTCGGCCGAGCTGCTCGAGGTCTTCCCCGACCGGCTCGAGCGCGCGGTGGACCGGTGGCGGCTCTCGATCGAGCGGGCGCATCTCGAGGGCGCCGGGCTGCCGGTCCTCGAGGTGAGGGCTCGCCTCGGGTCCGCCGAGGTCCCGGCCGTGGTGAAGTTCGACGGCGCCGGCTCCGACCTCCAGCAGCAGCTGCGCGTGCTGCTCGCGGCCGACGGCACCGGCTATGTGCGGGTGCTCGAGCACGACGCCGAGCTCGGGGTCGTCCTGCTGGAGCGGCTCGGTCCCACGCTGTCGCGGGAGCTCCGCGACCCGGTCTCCCAGGGCGATGTGATCGCCGGACTCCTGGAGCAGGCGTGGCAGCTGCCGCTGCAGGTCGGTCTGCCCTTCGCTCCGGACGAGAAGGCGGTGTCGCTGCTGGCCGCGATCGAGGAAGCACCGGAGGCGCCCGTGAACCCACCAGGCGACGGTCAGCCGGGCGGGAGAGCGTCGTCGCGGGCGGGAGCGGCGGAGCCTGTGCGCCGTCGCGCCGTGGAGCATGCTCGCGATCTGGCACGGGAGCTGGCCGCGTCGCCATCGTCCACGCAGGTGGTCGCTCACGGTGACCCGCACCCGTGCAACGTCCTGCGTCGTGGAGCGAAGTTCACGTTCATCGACCCGGATGGCTTCCGCTGCGAACCGGAGTACGACGCCGCAGTCGCTCTGCGCGATCACCAGCTCGTCATCGATCAGCTCGAGCAGAACCAAGGGGCCGGTGCGGGGCGGCGATGGCACCGGGAACTCGTCCGGCGCCTGGCGCTCCGGCTGGAGCTGGACGTGGACCGGGTGGCCGCCTGGGCCTTCGTCGAGCGCGTGACCACAGGCCTGCACCTGTCCGCGCTGGGCTACCTCGATGAGGGCGAGTCCTGGCTCGCCACTGCCGACACCCTGGTGGGCTGAAGACCACCGCCGGCGAGCTCGATCGGTGCTGTCAGGCGGTGAGTTGGAGGATGTTGTGCAGCAGGGTGTCGACGCAGTTGGTGAGGTTGAAGCCGGCGCCGCCGGTGGTGGGGGCGATGCGGGTGGGGTCGGGGTGTTCGGGACCGGCCGGGTCGGGTGGCGTGTTCGTGGGCGTCGTGTGCACGGTGAGGTGTTCGAGCATGGCGGGCCAGCGGGCTTGGACGGGGTGGCCGGTGGTGTCGAGGACCTGGTAGCGGGGCTGGTAGGTGCTGGTGCGCTCGGGGGTCGGGGCCAGGTGGAGGCCGCCTTCGTGTGAGTCACGGCCCGCTCGATCCGCACGCGGGCGCCGTCGATATCCCCACCACGTAGCGCCACAGCTTCACCCCATCTCAGCCCCCCGTACGCGAGCACGTAGACGAGGGGCGCGTAGTTCCCGGCGTGGTCGGCGACGCG
>DWZH01000056.1 GCA_019118275.1 Candidatus Brachybacterium merdavium
TCCTGCGGTCACTGCGGGCCGCCGGAGCGGCTCCCCTGACGATCTACGTCACGCACGTGCTGCTGACAGGCGTGGCTGTGATCGGGTACGCCCTCACCTCCGGCGGGGACCCGGCGGAGATGCCCTGGTACATCGCGGGCGCCGGCATCCTGGGCGTCCACCTCGCCCTCGTGGTCTGCTTCGGAGCGCTGCTGGCGGCCACGGGCCGCCAGGGCCCGCTCGAGGGGCTGATCAGCCGCCTGGTCCGCCGAGTGGTGCCGCCGCGGTCGGCGTGCTGGGACGATGCACAGGTGCGCCGGCCATGCCGGCCGGCGCACCTGACCTCAGCAACCGCCCATGATCCCCGCACCGTCGCCGCTCGCCACCGGTGACCTCGCCGCCTTGCTGACCACGAGGACACAGCTCCTGCTCAGGAGCCTGGGCACACAGGTGCCCACGCTCACCGTGACCGTCCTGGGCCTGGTCCTGGGAACGCTCATCGGCGCGCTGCGCTCCGACCGGTCCGGCGCCCTGGCGGGGACGCCGCCGGGCAACCACTGAGGATCGCCGACGACACGGTCGGACCGGTCACCTCGACGCAGCCGTCCAGGCCGCGCACGAGCTCACGGGACGAGGTGGATGGGGCCTGAACAGCCGGCCGGCGGCGGGCACGCACAGCCGCGGAGGCGGCGGACCGCGGCGGCCGGCGGCTCAGATGTCGCGGAACGTCTCGATCCGGGCGCCGAGCGCGTTCAGCCGTGCGGCCAGGTCCTCGTAGCCCCGGTTGATGACGTAGACGTTGCGCAGCACCGAGGTGCCCTTGGCGGCGAGCATCGCCAGCAGGATCACCACGGCCGGGCGCAGCGCCGGCGGACACACGATCTCGGTGCCGCTCCAGCGGGTGGGGCCATCGATCAGCACCCGGTGGGGGTCCATCAGCTTCACCTTCCCGCCGAGCTTGGTCAGCTCGACCAGATGGATCGCCCGGTTCTCGTAGACCCAGTCATGCAACAGGGTCTGTCCGGTGGCGGTCGCGGCGATGACCGCGAAGAAGGGGAGGTTGTCGATGTTCAGACCCGGGAACGGCATCGGGTGGATCTTGTCGATCGGGGCGCGCAGATCCGAGGGGTGGGTGACGATGTCGACCAGCCGCGTCTGCCCGTTCCCCGCTATGTATTCCGCGGAGCGCTCGTAGGTGAAGCCCATCTCCTCCAGCGTCGCCAGCTCGATCTCCATGAACTCGATCGGCACCCGGCGCACCGTGATCTGCGAGCGGGTCACGATCGCGGCGGTGATCAGGCTCATCGCCTCGATCGGGTCCTCGCTGGGAGCGTAGTCGACGTCGGTGCGGATATCGGACTTGCCGTGCACGCGCAACGTGGTGGTGCCGATGCCCTCGATCCGCACCCCGAGCCTGACCAGGAAGAAGCACAGGTCCTGGACCATGTAGTTGGGGCTGGCGTTGCGGATCACCGTCTCGCCCTCGTAGAGCGCCGCGGCCAGCAGAGTGTTCTCGGTGACGGTGTCACCGCGCTCGGTGAGCACGATCGGGCGGCTGGGGCCGGTTCCCGGGGTGGCCGTGGCCTGGTAGTGCCCCTCGGTCGCCATCACGGACAGCCCGAAGGGCCGCAGCGCCGACATGTGCGGCTCGACGGTGCGGGTGCCCAGATCACATCCACCGGCGTAGGGGAGCTGGAACTCCCGGGCGCGGTGCATGAGCGGCCCCAGGAACATGATGATGCTGCGGGTGCGACGAGCGGCCTCGACATTGATGGAGCCCAGGTCGAGGGTCTCGGGCACCTGGATCTCGAGGTCGTTGTCCTCGTTCAGCCACCGCACCGATACACCGATCGAGGTCAGCACCTCCAGCAGCCGGTTGACCTCCTCGATGCGGGCGACCTTGCGCAGCACGGTGGTGCCGGTGTTCAGCAGAGAGGCGCACAGCAGGGCCACTCCCGCGTTCTTGCTCGATTTCACGTCGATGGAGCCGCTGAGCGTGGTCTGCCCCTGTACACGCAGGTGGCTCGGACCAGCGGAGCCGAGGCCGACGAGCTCGGAATCCAGGGCGGTGCCGATCTTCGAGATGGTCTCGAGAGTCAAGTTCTGCTGTCCCTTCTCGATGCGGTTCACCGCGCTCTGACTGGTGTTCAACTGTGTGGCCAGCTGAGTCTGGGTGAGACCGGAATGCTGGCGGGCGTCACGGACCAGGGTGCCGATACGCGACAGGTAGTCCTTGTTCTGGGTCATGGATGCGAACCTATCTCACAGATGAGATAGGCACTCCCAGGCTTGGTGCGGGACTGCTCACGTCGCGCATCTGGTCGATCATCACTGCTCCGACCTGGGGCTCCGTTCTTCCCCACGAGCTGACTATGCACAAAGTCACGACGCCGGTGGCTCGCCAGGCCGTCGCCCAGCACGGTGAGGGCACGTCGAAGCAGACGCGTCGCAGGAGAAGGACACTGCAAGGGGCCCCGGGGTCGATGTGCAGGTCTTCGATGTGCCGGTCGTCGCCGCTCCGCGATGACCGGCGCGTCGCGCTGGACCATTTCACCGGACGGCGCTGCCCGGGGTCCGGTCCGCTGGGGTAGCCCCAGTCTAAGGCGGCACCAGGGGCTTGCGGCAAGGCCCCTTCCCTACGCCAGAATCACTGGCTCGCGGCGACGTGAGCGTCCGCTACATCGCACTACGGCGGGGGATCCCATGACACAGACCAGCCACTTCAGCGTGCCCGAACGGTCCGCCCAGTCCTCTCCGGAGCGCACTGGGACCGACGATGAGCACTTCTCAGCGATCGCCGCGGCACTGCGGGCCGACATCGCTGCGGTGGAGGAGAACCTCGCCAGCGCGCTTGCCGAACAGACCGGTGACGCCCAGGGCCGGGTCCAGCGTGATGCGAGCGTCCACCATTTCCGCAATCGGCTCACAGGGCTGCGCAGCTTCCAGCTCGACGCCATCCTGGGCCGGATGACACCCGCGGACGGCGGCGCCCACGTGTACGTCGGCCGCCTGGCCGTCAACGATCAGGACGGCAGACCACTGCTGGTGGACTGGCGCTCACCGGTGGCGGAACCGTTCTTCGCCGCCACCCGCGCCCAGCCCATGGGCCTGGCCAGCAGACGCCGGTACCGCTGGGCCGGCGGCCTGATCCGCGACTACTGGGACGAGACGTTCACCGACCCCGACGGCACCGATCCGGCGGCGCCCGTCGATGCCAGCCCGGATGAGGAGTCCGCGCTGCTGGCCACCTTGAACCGTGCCCGCACTCCGCAGATGGACAGTGTGCTGACCACCATCGCCGCAGATCAGGACGCCATCATCCGGGCCGATGCGCGCCGGCCCCTGATCGTCGACGGCGGACCGGGCACGGGCAAGACGGTGGTCGCCCTGCACCGAGCCGCCTACCTGCTCTACACCGACCCACGGCTGCGTGACCGCCGCGGCGGCGTGCTGTTCGTCGGCCCCCACCATCCCTACCTGCACTATGTCGCCGATGTGCTGCCCAGCCTGGGCGAGGAGGATGTGCGCACCTGCACCCTCGTCGACATGGTGGCCGAGGGGCAGGACGCGATCGCCGAAGCCGACCCCGAAGTCGCGCGGCTCAAGCACAGCCGCCAGATGGTCGGAGCGATCGATCTCGCGGTCGCGCTCTACGAGGAGCCGCCCACCGCGGACCATGTGATCTCCACCGATTGGGGGGACGTGCAGCTCGGCGCGGAGGACTGGGCCGATGCCTTCGACGCCGTGGACCCCGGAACCGCGCACAACCACGCGCGGGAGCAGATCTGGGAAGAGCTCGCCGAGATCGTGTCCGCAATGCTCGCCGAGCAACACGAGGAGCAGCCCGACCCTGAACAGGTGCGCGCGACGATGAGCCATGACGAGGACCTGGTCCGGGTCGTGCACCGGGCCTGGCCGATCCTCGAGGCCACCGACGTGCTCGCCGACCTGTACGAGGTCCCCGCCTACCTGCGCCGCTGCGCGCCGGGCCTGACCCCGGAGCAGGTTCGCCTGTTGCGCCGCGAGCGCTCGGCGGCCTGGACCCATGCGGACCTGCCGCTGCTGGACGCCGCTCGGCACCGACTGGGGGACCCCGGGGCCGATGCCAGGAGGCGGCGCCACGAAGCGGCCCGCCGAGAGACCGTCGAGGAGGTCGAGCTGATGGTCGACTACCTGATCGAGTCGGACAGCTCGGACCTGCAGGAGATGTCGATGCTGCGCGGCCAGGACCTGCGCAATGCCCTGGCCGACTCCACCCCCGTCGAGGTGGCCGCCCCGGACGTGCTCGCCGGGCCGTTCGCGCACGTGGTGGTGGACGAGGCGCAGGAGCTGACCGATGCGCAGTGGGCGATGATCCTGCGACGCTGTCCCTCCCGCAGCCTCACCCTCGTCGGCGACCGGGCCCAGGCCACGGCCGGGTTCACCGAGAGCTGGCGCCAGCGCCTGGAACGCAACGGCCTGGACCGCATCGAGCACGCCACGCTGTCGATCAACTACCGCACCCCTGTCGAGATCATGGAGCATGCCGCCCCGGTCATCCGCGACGTGCTGCCGGACGCGAACCTGCCCACCTCCATTCGCGAATCCGGGAGCCCCGTGCGCTCCGGGCAGATCGACCAGCTCGAGACCATCCTCGCGTCCTGGCTGGCGGAGCACGAGGAGGGCACCGCCTGCGTGATCGGCCACCCCACCCGGCACAGCAGCCCGCGGGTCAGCGTTCTCACGCCGGAGCTGGCCAAGGGCCTGGAGTTCGACCTGGTGGTGCTGGTCGATCCGGCCGCCTTCGGCGAGGGGATCCGGGCTGCAACGGCCCGCTACGTCTCCATGACCCGAGCCACCCGTGAACTGGTGGTCCTCGGCGAGCAGTGACGCGCCGTCCGCCACGGCGGCAAGCGGGCGGGACAACAGGCATCATGCTCCTATGAGCAACGACGCGCCCGCCATCACCGATTCGCAAGACATCACCCTGTCCGGCCACGCCGGAGACCTCGTCGGCCGATACTGGCTCCCCACCGATCCACAGTGGATCGCCGTCCTGTGCCACGGCTACGGCGAGCACATCGGCCGCTACGACTGGGTGGCACGCACGCTGAACGAGGCCGGCGCCGCGGTGTACGGCGCCGATCATGCCGGCCACGGCCGCAGCGCCGGGCCGCGAGTCCTGATCGCGGACTTCGAACCCGTGGTCGAGGACCTGCACCGCGTGGTCGAGTACGCCCGCACCCGGCACCCCGGCCTGCCGACGCTCCTGATCGGGCACTCCATGGGAGGCATGATCGCCGCCCGCTACACCCAGCGCTACGGCGAAGGGCTCGCCGCAGCCGTGCTGTCCGGGCCGGTGCTCGGCTCCTGGCAGACGGTCGACCAGCTGCTTCCGCTGGACCCGATCCCCTCCACGCCCATCGACCCCTCCACCCTCTCGCGGGACGAATCCGTGGGCCGGGCGTACGAGGCCGACGAGCTGGTCTGGCACGGAGACTTCCAGCGCCCCACCCTGCAGGGCATGCACGATGCCATGGCCGCGATCGAGGCGGCGGGCAGCATCGGTGAGCTGCCCCTGCTCTACCTCCACGGCGAGGACGACCAGCTCGTCCCCCTCGGCCCCTCCCGGGCCGGGCTGGAGGCGATCCGAGGGGAGGCCACCGAGGTGATCACATACCCGGGGGCCCGTCACGAGATCTTCAACGAGACCAACCGCGGTCAGGTTCTCGCCGACGTCGTCGCCTTCGCCCGCCGGGTGCTCAGCACCGGGCCCTGAGTCCGGCGGACGGCAGCCGCCGCGCAACGACGCAGTGCGTACACTCGTCCATTCGCCGTCGGCCTGTGCCGCGCGCCGACCCCGTTCCGAGGAGCACTGTGCCCGTCTCACTGCGCCGCCGCCGCTGGGCGCTGTTCGCCCTGTTCTTCCTGCCCGGCCTGAGCATGTCCTCCTGGGTGACGCGGACCCCGGCGGTCCGTGATCTGCTGGAGGCCTCCACCGCCGAGATGGGCCTGGTGCTGTTCGGCCTGTCGATGGGCTCCATGCTGGGGATCCTGTCCTCCGGGCCACTGGTGATGCGTCTGGGCGCCCGGCCGGTGGTGATCTTCGGTTCATTCTTGATCGTGCTGGCCATGCCCACCATCGCCCTCGGGGCCGTCGCCGGGCTCCCGCTGCTGACCGCGGCCGGGCTGTTCCTGTTCGGCGGCGGCATGGGCAGCGGCGAGGTCGCCATGAACGTCGAGGGCGCTGATGTCGAGGCCCTCGGCAAGCGGCCTTTCCTCCCGGCCCTGCACGGCTGCTTCAGCCTGGGGACGGTGATCGGTGCCGGCCTGGGGATCCTCGCCAACGCGGTGAGCTTCTCCGTGGTCGCCCACCTGGTGCTGACCGGGGCTCTCGGCGCGGCGCTGCTGGCATGGGCCCTGCCAGCGGTCCCACCCGGCACCGGGCAGGTCACCGCCCAGGAGCGGGCCGAGCAGGCCGCGACACCCGGCCCCGCGCTGTGGAAGGACAGCCGGCTGATCCTGATCGGCTGCATCGTGCTGGCCATGGCCCTGGCAGAGGGCACCGCCAATGACTGGCTGCCGCTGGTGATGGTCGACGGGCACGGACTCGACGCCACCCTGGGCTCAGCCGTATACGCCATCTTCGCCGCCTCGATGACGGTCGGACGCTTTGCCGGGGGACCCATCGTGGCCCGCGTCGGCCGCTCCCGCGTGCTGATGGTCAGCGCCCTGTTCGCCGCGGTCGGCCTGGCGCTGGTCGCCTATGTCGATCACCAGGCGGTGGCCGTGACCGCCGTGGTGCTGTGGGGCCTGGGCGCCTCCCTCGGCTTCCCGCTGGCGCTGTCGGCGGCGGGGGACTCCGGCCCCAACCCCGCTGCCCGCGTGGCGCTGGCCTCGATCATCGGCTACCTCGCCTTCCTGGTCGGCCCGCCGCTGCTCGGCTTCCTCGGCGAAGCCGTCGGCCTGCGTGGCGCACTGATCGTGCCGCTGGGCGTCGTCCTGATCGCCGCGGTGCTGGCCCCCGCGACCGGACCCAGCCGCCCGACCGCCGCGGAACACGAGGGGATCGTCCCGGTCCGCTGACCCCTCGCCTCCCTGCGGCTGGCCCACCACACCGCGCCGGGCACCACCGTGGAGCTGTGCGCGGGGGAGGAGCTGCTGGGGACGGTCGAGATCGCCGGCCCCGACACCCGGGCCGAGGGCATCGTGGACATCCCGGCGGTGCGCGACCCCCAGGACCGAGGCCGCCTGCTGTGGAGCCCCAGCCCCGTCGTGACCGGCCGGTGGGCCGAGCCGGGGTCCGGGCCGGTCCGATTCAGCCGATCAGGTACTCCTCGAGCCCCTCGACGCCGGCCAGGGCGGCGGCCACACGCTGGTCATCGGCCGGCCCGTGCTGGGCCATGGGGAAGCGGGACTGGCCCACGTCCATGCCTCGCACACGCATCGCGGACTTCAACGTCGGGTAGACCTCACCGTCGGCGAGAGCGCCGAGCATGGCGACCGCGAGCCCCTGCAGGCGGCGGGCCTCGTTCAGGTCCCCGGCCTGCTGTGCCCGGTGCAGCTCGACATACAGGCGCGGAGCGAGGTTGAAGGTCCCGCCGATCCCGCCGTCGGCTCCCAGAGACAACGCTGCCACCAGCAGGTCGTCCGAACCCAGCAGCAGCGAGAAGCTGTCCGGGGTGGCGGCACGCAGCTGGGCCAGGATCGCCAGGTCGCTGCTGGTGTACTTCAGACCCGCCAGCGTGCCGTCGGCGGCGAGGGAGGCCAGCAGCTCGGTGCCCAGCACGCGCCCGGTGAAGCCCGGGATGGTGTAGCCCAGCAGCGGCAGCTCGCTCGCCTCGCGCACGTCGCGGAAATAGGCGGCCAGCGACTGATCGCTGTAGCCGTAGTAGATCGGGATGCTGGCACTGATCGCGGTGGCGCCGTGCTCGCTCGCCTGCCGGGCCAGCTCACGGACCTCGCGCTGATCGGAGGCGGCGACCTGGAACACGATGTGGCGGTCCCCGGCGGCGGAGGCGACGGCCTGGAGGATCCGCAGTCGCTCCGCGGCGCTGAGCAGGTAGTACTCGCCTGAGGTGCCGGTGACGAAGTAGCCGTCCACGCCGGCCTCGTTCAGGGCGGAGACCAGGGAGGTGGTGCGCTCGGTGCTCACCTGCCCGGCGTCGTCGTAGGCGGTGAGCAGGGCGGGCAGCATGCCGGTGATGGTCACAGGATCCTCCGGAGAAGTCGATGGGTCCGAACTTCAGCCTATGGGATCCTGCGCTCCGGGCTCCGGGCTCCGGGCTCCGGGCTCCGGGCTCCGGGTCATGCATTCCCGCCGCGGGGCAGCGGACCCGCGCATGCTCATCGGGACCGGCTGGAGATCAGGTCAGCGGACCCCGCGCATGCCCGTGCGGACCGGTCGGGCGATCAGCAGCATCAGCAGGCCGATGGAGATGGTGATCGCGCCGAGGGTGCCGAAGTAGGCCACCTCGTTCTCGGCCGAGTAGAACTGGGCCAGCGCCCCGGACAGCGAGGTGCCCAGCGCCACCGACAGGTTGTACAGGGCCATCATCAGCACCGGGAAGGCGGACGGCGCCAGCTTGGTGGTCAGCGAGAGCCCCACCGGAGCCAACGAGAGCTCACCCAGGGTCGCGCACAGCATGATCATCGCGATCCACAGCACCGGCACCGCGGCGACCGGGGCCATGGGGATGAACAGCAGGAAGGCGGCACCCATCAGGATGATGCCGATCCCGAACTTGACGGGGGTGATCGGCTGACGCGGCCCCAGCTTGGTCCACAGCGCGGCGAACAGAGGCGCCAGCACGATGATGAAGAAGGGGTTGAAGGACTGCACCCACGGGATCGGGATCTGCCACTCCGGGACCTGGAGCAGGCCCAGCCCCAGCAGGTCGAAACCGCCGATCACCCGGTCCAGACGGGTGTCGGAGTACAGGGTGATCACGGTGAACTGCTGCTGGAACAGCGCGAAGAACGCCGCGGTGCCGATGAACATGGGGATGAAGGCGACCACCCGGGAACGCTCGTCCGGCGTGATCTTCTTGCTGGTCAACAGGGTCGCGAGGATGGCGATCGCACCCACCACGGACAGGCCCACCATGATGTCGGCGAGGTTGCCCGCGTTGATCACGCCGCTCAGCGCCAGCACCAGCACGGCCACCACGGTGGCCACGCCGACCCCGGCCCAGGCCGGGTACTTCGAGCGGGGCAGCGGGTCGGGCACCGTGTGCACGCTGGCGGGCAGACCCTTGCGGGTCAGGGCGTACTGGGCCAGCCCGATGGCCATGCCGATCGCCGCCAGCCCGAAGCCGAGGTGGAAGCCCCATTCCTGCTGGACGAAGCCTGTCAGCAGCGGTCCCAGCAGACCGCCGATGTTCACGCCCATGTAGTAGATCGAGAATCCGGCGTCGCGGCGCGGATCCTCGAGGCTGTACAGCGAGCCGACCAGGGTGGCGGCGGTGGACTTCAGCCCGCCTGAGCCCACGCCGACCAGCAGGAGGCCGGCGATCAGGCCGGGCACCCCCGGTACGAGCGCCAGGGCGATGTGCCCCAGCATGATCATCACCGCGCTGCCGAACAGTGTCCGCTCGGGTCCGAGCAGACGGTCGGAGACCACGGCACCGAGGATGGAGAAGATGTACACCGAGCCGCCGTAGGCGCCGACGATCCCCAGCGCCACCGTCTCGTCGATCCCCAGGCCGCCCCGGGTGGCCGAGAAGTACATGTAGATCGCGAGGATGCCCTGCATGCCGTAGAAGCTGAAACGCTCCCACATCTCCACGCTGAACAGGTTCGCCAACGGTCTGGGCTGACCCATGAAGGTCTTGCCGGCAGGGGCATCCGCGAGAGCGGCCCCGGCGGTCTCGGCCGCGGCCGCGCCGACGGTGGGGCCGGGCCGGGGCTCAGCGGCCGAGGAGGTCTGATCCGGGGGCTGATCTGGGGGCGGAGCGCTGTTCACGGCGGATCATGTTCCACCCGGAGCGGTCGCAACGGCAATTGTGACCGTCACGATGTGAGATGTCCGTCGTCGCCCGCCTCGATGGCGCGAAGCGCCTGGTGGTCACCGCTGGGAGTGCTGCGGGGCCACTGGCTCCACCGGCCCGACGGGTTCCTTTCGCTCGACTGGCTCCTCTGGCCCGACTGGCGTCTCTGGCTCCCACTGCCCGCTTTGGCCCCTGCGAGGGGTCAGGACCGAGGGGACAGGGAGGGCATGGCGGTGGCACCGAACCGTGTGCGCAGCACCCGCCGGGCCGCGTGCCAGCCGCTCATGCCGTGCACACCGGGCCCCGGGGGGGTGGCCCCCGAACACAGGTACCAGCCGCAGTCCCCGAGCCGGTAGGGGTCGAGGCGCGATGTCGGGCGGGCGATCATGTCGTACATCGTCACCCGACCCTGCGCGAAGTCCCCTCCCACCAGGGAGGGGTTGTGCTGAGCCATCTCGGCGGCGGGGATCGCCCGTGAGGCCACCACCAGGTCCCGGAAGCCGGGGGCGAAGCGTTCGATCTGCGCGGTGATCGTCTCGGTGGGGTCGGTGGGGTCGCCCGCCGGGACATGGGCGTAGGCCCATAGCGGGCGCAGGCCGCCGCTGCGGCGGGAGGGGTCGGCCACCGACGGGTCGCTGACCAAGGTGACAGGTTGCTCCGCCCGTCGGCCGGCCTCGACCTGTGCCTCGGCCCGGGCCATCTGGGCACGCGTGCCCCCCAGGTGGACGGTCCCGGCGTGGCCGACCTCCGTGTCCCGCCAGGGCACCGGCCCGGACAGCACGTAGTCGACCTTGGCGGCCGCGTTGCCGTGCCGGAAGCCGCGCAGCGCCCGCTCCAGGCGGCGGGGGAGACGATTGGCCAGGATGTCTGCGGCGGCCCCGGCAGTGGTGTCCAGCAGCACGGCCCGGGCCGGTGGGACGTCGCGCCAGGTGTGCACGTGGTGACCGGTGACGACCGTGCCGCCGTGCTGCTCGAGGTCGCGCACCAGAGCGTCGATCAGGGACTGGGAGCCGCCCACGGGGATCGGCCAGCCGGTCGCGTGGGCCAGGGTGCCCAGCAGCATGGAGGTCGCCCCGATCGCGAGAGAGGGCATGGGGCCGATCGCATGGGCGCCCACGCCGGCCAGCAGCGCCCGGGCGCGCTCTGTGCCCAGCGGCAGGCCCCATGCCGGTGTGCCCTGGGCCCCGACCATCGCGCCGAACAGGGCAGCGGCCGGCAGCGCGCGTGGATCCAGCACCCCGGGTGGAATGGAACGCTTGTCGCCGAGCGAGAGCTGGGCGACCGTCCTCCAGTTCGCGGCCAGGGCTCCCAGTGTGCTTCGCCAGGCGCACCCGTCGGCTCCCAACCCGTCAGCGGTGCGCTCGACGTCCCGCCAGGCGATCGCGGCCGGTTCGTGATCCAGCGGCTGGGCATAGGAGGCCTCGGGGGCGACCAGCTCCACTCCGCGGGCCTCCGGCTCGAAGGCCTGGAAGAAGGGGCTGCCCGCCGCCAGGGCGTGCGCCGCGGAGCACAGGTCATGGGTGATGCCGGGGGCGAGCCCCAGGTCCACGGTGCGCGCCCCGCCGCCGATGTCCGGCTGCGATTCCAGGACGGTGACCGCCAGCCCAGCGCGCGCCAGCGTCACGGCCGCGGCCAGGCCGTTGGGGCCGCTGCCCACCACCACCGCGTCGAACTCCCCGCTCCGGGCCCACGTCATACCGACAGCCTAGTGCCGTCGCGGGGTCTCCCTTTCGCCGGTATTTACGAAACTCGGTTGTAGCGTAATCTGGGTCGCATGGAATTCACAGCTGTCCCATCCGTATCCCCCGCAGCCCCGGAGCGCGCCGCGCGCCGCAAGGGGACCCAGGCCGTTCTCGAGGTGCGCGGCAAGACCCGTCTGTCACCGCGGCTGCTACGCGTGACCCTGGGCGGTGAGCAGTACTCCGAGCTGCGACGCAATCACCACACCGATGCCTACGTGAAGCTGCTGATCGCCTCCGAGGAGTCCGGGCTGCTGCCTCCCTACGACCTGGATGCGATCCGCGCGTCCGCGCCCGAGCATCTGCCGGCACGCCGCACCTACACCGTGCGCCACTGGGACGATGAGGCCCAGACCCTCGACATCGATGTGGTCCTGCACGGCGACGACGGCGCTGCCGGTGTGGCCGCTCGCTGGGCCGATGCCGCCCAGCCCGGTGACCGCATCGCCCTCTCCGGTGCCGGTGGGGGGTACAGTCCCGAGCCGGAGAGCAGCTACCACCTGCTGATCGGCGACCACGCCGCGCTGCCGGCGATCGCCGCCGCCCTGGAATCGATGGACCCCGCCGCCCGGGGCCTGGCGCTGGTCCACCTCGACCACGAGGAGGACATGCTGACCGTCGAGCACCCCGAGGGCGTCGAACTGCGCTGGGTGATCGGTGAGCGCGAGCAGCTGTTCGACCAGGTGCAGGCCCTGGACCTGTCGGACACCGAGGGCCTGCAGGTGTTCTGCCACCTCGAGCGGGGCCTGACCAAGCGGTTGCGTCGAGTGCTGGTCACCGACCGTCAGATCCCTCGCTCTGCGATCTCCATCTCCGCCTACTGGGCGCTGGGACGCATCGAGGACCAGTTCCAGGCGGAGAAGCGTGAGGCCATCGGCAAGATCGACGACTGAACATGGCCGACCCGGGACAGCCGCAGGTGACCCAGCCGCCGCGGCAGGCACGCTCGGCGGGGTCGGGCCTCGTGCTCGGAGCCGACGGCTTGGCGCGGCCCCGGTGGGCCTCGGTCCATGAGGACCTGCGTCGCTACTACGGCACCGAGTGGGGCCTTCCCGTGCGCGACGAGCCCGGCGTCTTCGAGCGTCTGGCCCTGGAGGGCTTCCAGTCCGGGCTGTCGTGGGCGACGATCCTGCGCCGCCGGGAGGGTTTCCGCCGAGCCTTCGCCGGTTTCGACCCCGAGGTGGTCGCCGCTTTCGGGGCCGCCGATGTCGATCGCCTGCTGGCTGACACCGGTATCATCCGTCACCGCGGCAAGATCGAGGCCACCCTTTCCAATGCCCGGGCCACGCTCGAGCTGCGAACGCAGAGCGGGATCGGTGCTCGCGGCGACCTCGGCCCGGGGGCGGGCCTGGCGGAGCTGGTGTGGTCCTACCGGCCCGGCCGCAGCCCCGCGCCCCGGTCGCCCGAGGAGGTGCCCACCACCTCTGCCGAGTCGATCGCGCTGGCCGCGGAGCTCAAACGGCGAGGTTTCCGCTTCGTCGGCCCCACCACCATGTTCGCCCTGATGGAGGCGATCGGGATCGTCGACACCCATCTGCTGGGCTCCCACCGCCGCGGCAGCTCGGGCCTGTGGGACCGCAGCGGCGCACCGCTGCCGCTCGCCCCGGCCGGGCCTGCGCCCGAGTGAGCCCGCTGGGCCTGCGCGCGTGAACCGGCCGGGCCTGCGCGCCTGAGCAGGGCGACGGTGTGGTCGCCACCGGGGCGGCAGACCCCGCCGACCGCGCGACGAAACACTCGGACACACAGTTCACGCTTCGGCGCGGATCCGGCGCATCCTGAGGATCAGTCCGAGGGAAGGAGCCGAGGTGTCGACAACAGCGATCCACGCCGGATGGGCCGGGGATGATCAGCACGGGGCCCTGGTCCCGCCGATCTATGCCACCAGCGCCTACGGCCATCGTGACCACCGGTCGCTGAAGGATCTGTTCGCGCGCCGCAGCCAGGGCTTCGCCTACTCGCGCTCGGGCAATCCCACCACGGCCGTGCTCGAGCAGCGCATCACCGCTCTCGAGCACGGCACCGCCGCGATCGCCGTCGCCAGCGGCCAGGCCGCCACCACCATCGCCCTCGGCGCCCTGCTGGCCCCGGGCACCCACCTGATCGCCTCCGACAAGCTCTACGGCGGCACCACCGAGTTCCTGCTGGACACCCTCGTCGACCTGGGCGTGAGCACCACTTTCGTCGACCCGTGGGACCTGGACGCCTGGGAGCGGGCGATCCGGCCCGAGACCCGCGCCGTGCTGGTGGAGTCCATCGCCAACCCCGGCGCGGAGCTGGTCGACCTCGACGCGATCAGCACGATCGCCCATGCCCACGACGTCGCGGTGGTGGTCGATTCGACCCTTGCCTCCCCGGCGCTGTACCGGCCAGGGGACCACGGCGCCGACGTGGTGGTCCACTCCGCGACCAAGTACCTGTGCGGGCACGGCACCACCCTGGCCGGGCTGATCGTCGACACCGGTCGCTTCGATCCGCGGCGATGTCCCGAGCGCTGGACGCGCCTGACCGAACCAAATGGCCGCTTCGGGATCACTTTCGCCGCTGAGTACGAACGGGGCGGCTCCGGCCTGCTGGCCTACGCCCGCGCCAAATACGTCACCGACCTCGGCGCCACCCTGCCCGCTCCCAGCGCCCAGCAGGTGCTGATCGGTATCGAGACCCTGGACCTGCGCATGCAGCGCATCAGCGAGCACGCCGCCGCCCTGGCCGCACGCCTGCACGAGGCCCCCGGCATCCGGCGGGTCGACCACCCGAGGATCCCCGGGCGTCCCGACGCGGCGCTGGCCGAGCGCGACTTCCCCCGCGGCACCGCGGGTGTGTTCTCGATCGACCTGGTCGGGGGAGAGGAGTCCGCGGCCGCCTTCTGCGACGCCCTCCAGCTGTTCGCCATCGCGGTCAACATCGGCGATGCCCGCTCCCTGGTGTGCCACCCGGCCAGCACCACGCACGCCCACCTGTCCGAGGCACAGCGCGAGGCCTGCGGGGTGGGGCCGGGCACGGTGCGCCTGAGCATCGGCCTGGAGGACCTCGAGGATCTTGCCGCGGATCTCTCGCGCGGCCTGGCGGCCGCTGCCCAGCGCACCACCCACCCGAACGCGGACCAGCTCGTAGTGTGACCGCTGGCCCGCCTCCGTCGCGGCGGCCCGGCCAGCGGAGGGGGCGGTGTGATCCACCACGCGGCCTGATCCGGATCGGGAACACCGGGACTGGATGGCGGGTTCGGCCGGTCATGGGAGACAGGGTGCGCACGACCGATGTGGTCGTGATCGGAGCCGGGCAGGCAGGTCTGTCCGCGATCCACCACCTGCTGCGCCGCGGGGTGCGCCCGGCCGATGAGATCGCCTTGGCCGCCTCACCGGACCCCGACCGTCTGCCCCGGGTCGCCGGCCCGCAGGACCTGTCCTTCCTGGCGCTGGATGCGGAGCCCGGCCCCGGGGGCGCCTGGCGCCACCGCTGGGACAGCCTGACCATGGCCACGGTCAACGGGATCAGCGAACTGCCCGGCATGCCCGCCGTCGACCATTCGCCGGGGGTGCCCTCCAATCAGGCGATCCCCGACTATTTCGCCGACTTCGAGCACCAGCACGCCGCCCCGGTCGAACGACCCGTGCGGGTGCTGCGCGTCGAGGAGGACCCGGTGGCCATCGGCACTCCCCGTGCCGACGTCGCGTCGGGCGCCGACGAAGCCCCTCGGCCCCTCCTGGTCACCTCCGAGCGGACCGACGGCGGCCGACGCGCCCCGATCCGCGCCCGCGCCGTCATCAATGCCACCGGCACCTGGACCCGCCCCTTCCTGCCCACCTACCCCGGCGCAGCCGATTTCGAAGGCAACCACCTGCATACCGTCGACTACACCCGTGCCGAGGACTTCACCGGCCAGCGGGTGGCGGTCGTCGGCGGTGGCATCAGCGCCCTCGGCTTCCTGCTGGAACTGGCGGAGGTGGCCCGGACCCGCTGGTACACCCGCCACGAGCCCGTGTTCCAGGACGGACCCTTCACCCCCGAAGAGGGCAGGAGGGCGGTGGCCGGCGTGGCCGAGCGCGTCCAGGCAGGGCTGCCCGTCCAGAGCGTGGTGTCGGCGACGGGGCTGATCTGGACCCCGGCGCTGCGCGACGCCGATGCTCGGGGTGTGCTCGAACGCCACGAGATGTTCGCGCGGATCGTTCCTGACGGAGTGGTCGAGACCGATGGCACCCTCACCCAGCTCGACGTGATCCTGTGGGCCACGGGCTTCCGGCATGAGCTGCGGCACCTGCGAGGGCTCCGACTGCACGGCCCGCTCGGCGGGATCCGCATGGACGGCACCGCGGTCGCCTCGGATCCGCGCATCCACCTGCTGGGCTACGGACCCAGCGCCTCGACGATCGGTGCCAACCGTGCGGGCCGGACCGCCGTGACCACGCTGCTGCGCACGCTGGGAACCTCCTAGCGATGCGCGACCTCCCAGCAGCGCGGGCCAGGGCGCTGCCTGCGGCCCGGTGAGCCCGGCAAGGCAGGTCCGCGAGCGCGACTGCGCAGCACGCCGAGCTCAGCCTCGCGTGCCTGCGCGCTCGGCACAGGGAGGCCAGCGGGGCCGGCACAGGCGCCTACGGGCCAGCGCAGGAGTTCCGGAGCCTACGGTGGAGGTGACACCACCGTCTCTGACAGGAGCCCCCATGACCGCCCAGCCCGCTGCCGCCCGCCTGCCTGCCCTTCCCGAGGACGATGTGCAGCGGGTGCTGTGCATCGTCGCCCACCCCGACGACATGGAGTACGGGGCCTCGGCCGCCGTCGCCGCCTGGACCGGTGCGGGCGTCGAGGTCAGCTACCTGCTGCTCACCCGTGGTGAGGCAGGCATGGCCGAGTCGCCCGAGGAGGTGGCACCGCTACGAGCCGGCGAGCAGCAGCGGGCCTGCGACATCGTCGGGGTCTCGCAACTGCGGTTCCTCGACCACCCCGATGGCTTGCTCGTCTCCTCCCTCGAGCTGCGCCGCGACATCGCCCGGGCCGTCCGTGAGGTGCGGCCGGACCTGGTGGTGACCGCGAACTTCGACCTCGAGGCCTACGGCGGGCTGAACCAGGCCGACCATCGTGTGGCGGGTCTGGCCGCCGTCGACGGCTCCCGGGACGCCGCCAACCCCTGGGTGCACCGCGAGCTGCGCGAGGAGCAGGGCCTGGAACCCTGGAAGGCGCGCGCCCTGCTGATCGCCGGCCACCCCGAGCCGACCCACGCCAAAGTCGTCACCGCCGAGCACACCCAGGCGGCCGTCGACTCACTGAGGGCCCATGAGGCCTACCTGCGCCACATCGGTGACCACCCCGACCCCGCGGTGTTCATCCCCGAGATCCTGGAGGAGGGCGGGGCGGCCGCAGGTAGCCAGTACGCGGTGACCTTCCGCGTCCACGACCTCTGATCAGCCCCCTCGTCCTCGCCCCGACGATGCGAGCAGTGTTGCCCGTCGGCCCCGCCGCGCGAGC
Source organism: Candidatus Brachybacterium merdavium (assembly GCA_019118275.1). Taxonomy (GTDB): domain Bacteria; phylum Actinomycetota; class Actinomycetes; order Actinomycetales; family Dermabacteraceae; genus Brachybacterium; species Brachybacterium merdavium. The sequence goes on from DWZH01000056.1 coordinate 17,144, forward strand.
CGCCTCCGGGGCGTCCCGAGCAGCGGGCACAGCGCCCTGACCGGCTGGTCGCCGATCTTTGCGAGCTCCTTGCTCGCCCTTCTACGGTGGGGATGTTCGACACGAGGTGTCACGGACCTGCCGGAGTGCCTCGCTCCAACGCCGCAGGTTCTGGAAGGAGATCCACATGACCACGACCATGCACGACGGACTCGACCTCGACCAGATCCCCGAGCTCGCCGCCCAGCTGCGCGTCGATTCGGTCCGCTCTTCGAGCAGTGCCGGTTCCGGCCACCCCACCTCCAGCATGTCCGCCGCGGACCTGCTGGCCACGCTCATGGCGCGGCACCTGCGCTACGACTGGGACGCCCCCGAGGCCCCCGGAAACGACCACCTGGTGTTCTCCAAGGGCCACGCTTCGCCGCTGCTGTACTCCGTGTACAAGGCCGCCGGTGTCGTCTCCGACCAGGAGCTGATGGAGGGATACCGTCGTTTCGACCAGCGCCTGGAGGGCCACCCCACCCCGGTGCTGCCATGGGTCGACGTGGCCACCGGTTCCCTGGGCCAGGGGCTGCCCGACGGCGTCGGCATCGCGCTCGCCGGCAAGTACCTCGAGCAGGCGCCCTACCGGGTGTGGGTGCTGACCGGGGACAGCGAGCTGGCCGAGGGCTCTATGTGGGAAGCCCTGGGAACCGCGTCCTACTACGAGCTGACCAACCTGGTCACCATCGTCGACGTCAATCGCCTGGGACAGCGCGGTGAGACCGCGCTGGGCTGGGACCTGGACACCTACGCCGCACGTGTCGAGGCCTTCGGCGCCCGTGCCGTGATCATCGACGGCCACGACATCGGCCAGATCGACGAGGCCCTCGCCCAGGCCGACGGAGAACTGGACCGTCCGCTGGTGATCCTCGCCCGCACCCTCAAGGGCAAGGGCTATTCGGCGATCGAGGACGAGCTGAACTGGCACGGCAAGCCGATGCCCGACGACAAGGCCGAGGAGGCGATCGCCGAGCTCGGCGGCGAGCGCAACCTGGTGGTCCGCGGGCCCAAGCCTCCCGTGATCGACCGGCCCGAGCCCTCCCGTGGATCGGCGGAGCTGCCCACCTTCGAGAAGGGCGAGGAGGTCGCCACCCGCAAGGCCTACGGGCCCGCACTGGCCGCCCTGGGGGCCGCCGATCCCCGGATCGTCGCGCTGGACGGGGAGGTGTCCAACTCCACCGGTGTCGCGGACTTCATCGAGGCCCATCCGGATCGCTTCTTCGAGATGTTCATCGCCGAGCAGCAGATGGTGGCGGCCGCCACCGGCATGTCCGCACGCGGCTACCTCGCCTTCGCCTCGTCCTTCGCAGCCTTCCTCACCCGCGCCGCCGACTTCATCCGGATGGCGCCGGTCTCACGGGCCGATCTGCGGCTGGTCGGCTCCCATGCCGGGGTTGAGATCGGCGCCGACGGTCCTTCCCAGATGGGGCTGGAGGACCTGGCGATGCTGGCGGCCGTCCAGGGCTCCACGGTGCTGTACCCCAGCGACGGCACCTCCACCGCGGCCCTGGTCGAACAGATGACCAAGACCTCCGGCGTCAGCTATCTGCGCACCACCCGAGGCGCCTATCCGGTGCTGTACGGGGCCGACGAGCAGTTCCCTGTCGGGGGATCCAAGACCCTGCGCAGCTCGGAGGATGACGCCGTCACCCTGATCGGTGCCGGTGTCACGCTGCACGAGGCGCTCACGGCGGCCGACTCCCTCGCGGAGCAGGGCATCAAGGCTCGTGTCATCGACGCGTACTCGATCAAGCCGATCGACGCCGAAGGCATCCGTGAGGCCGTGGCCGCGACCGGTGGCCGGGTCGTGGTGGCAGAGGACCACCATGTCGAGGGCGGCCTCGGTGCGGCGGTGCTCTCGGCGCTGGCCTCCGAGCCGATCAACGACCTGCACGTCAAGCACCTTGCGGTCGACGGGGTCCCTGGCTCGGGCACCACCGCCGAGTTGCTCGGCTGGGCCGGTATCGACGCGGCCCACATCGCGGAAGCAGCCCGGTCCGCCCTGGAGGGCTGAGGGCTACCTGAGCCTGAGCACGCCCATGATCGCGAGGCCCCCGTGGTCGCACCACTGCGACCACGGGGGCCTTGCTTCGCGGCCTGGGTACCAGCAGGGCCTGGTTCAGGTCGATGCCGGACGTTTTCTCCCACAGCGCGCCTCAGGGCTGTTCTCCGAGCCCGTCGCAGCACGAGTGTGCCCGTGCCCGGCACAACGTCGCAGGGCCGGTGGCCGTCGTTGCGTCGAGGGGCCCGTGCCCATCGCAGCATCGAGCTCACCTCGCGCCCCAACACGGTCTCGCACGGCATGGGGCCCTGAGCGGCTTTCGAGAGCGGTCCCTGAATCCGGTGCGACCTCTGGGTGCGACCTCTGGAGCGGCTTCGTAGCTCAAGGTGTTCCAGAGGTCGCTAGGTCGCTCTCGAAGGGCAGCGGGCCGGGAGACCAGAGGATCAGGGGGCCAGGGTGAGCTCCCCGGGCCAGGAGCTCCTCGGGTCAGGAGCTGCGGCTCTTGTCGGCTCGGCCCAGTTGCAGATCGTCCATGTCCTCGAGCTCGCGGTCCTTGGTCTCTGGCACCTGGAGGTAGACGAACACGAAGCTGAGCAGCGCGAAGGCCGCGTACAGGCCATAGGCGAAAGTCAGCCCGATCTCGGACAGGGCCGGGAAGGTGGTGGAGACGGCGAAGTTCGCCGCCCACTGGGCCGCGGCCGCCACGGCCAGTGCGGAGGCGCGGATCCGGTTGGGGAAGATCTCGCCCAGCAGCACCCACACCAGTGGGCCCCAGGTGGTGCCGAAGAACATCACGAAGGCGTTCGCGCCGACCAGTGCGAGGCCTGACCACGGCTGGTCGAGGCTGACCGTATCGCCGCCGGTGACCTGCCCGAAGGAGAAGGCGAAGGCCATCAGGCCCAGGGAGACGGTCATGCCGGCTGAACCGACCAGCAGCATGATGCGCCGGCCCACCTTGTCGACCAGCAGGATCGCCAGGATGGTGGCGACGATGTTCATCACCGAGGTGATGGTCGACGTCAGCAGAGCCTGGGACTCGTCGAATCCGACCGACTGCCACAGCGTGGTCGAGTAGTAGAAGATGACGTTGATGCCCACCAGCTGCTGGAACAGCGAGAGCAGGATCCCGATCCACACGATCGGACGCAGGCCGAACCGTTCGCCTAGCAGGTCCCGGAACGTCTCGCGCTGCTCCTGCTCGAGCGAGGTGCGGATCTGATCGATCTTGAGGTTGACGTCGAGCTCGCCGGTGAAGTCGTACAGGATCTTCGAGGCCTTGTCGAGATCACCCTTGCCCACCAGGTAGCGCGGGGACTCCGGCAGGCGCAGGGCCATGATCCCGTAGATGGCCGCAGGCACCGCCTCGATCATGAACATCCAGCGCCACGCGTCCACGCCCAGCCACAGCTGCTCGGCCGAGCCACCGGCGACATCGGCCAGCAACGCGTTGGACAGCAGCGCCGTGAAGATGCCGAGCACGATCGCGAGCTGCTGGAGGGATCCGAGCCGGCCGCGGTACTTCGCTGGCGCCACCTCGGCGATGTAGGCCGGGGCGATCACGCTCGCCGCGCCGACCCCCAACCCTCCCAGCAGGCGCCAGGCGATCAGATCCCAGACCCCGACAGCCAGACCGGAGCCGACCGCCGAGGCGAAGAACAGCACCGCGGCGATCACCATCACCGGGACGCGCCCGAAGCGGTTGGCCAGGCCACCGGTGAACCAGGCACCGACCGCACAGCCGATCAGAGCCGAGGAGACCGCGAAGCCGGTCAGCCCTGCCCCGAGCGAGAACTCGTCGGACAGGGCGTTCACGGCCCCGTTGATCACGGAGGTGTCGAAACCGAACAGGAACCCGCCGACGGCCGCGGCGATAGAGATGCCGATGACCTTGGGATTCAGTGCCGCCGAGCCGCCGCTGGGGGAGTCCGGGGAGGAGCCGCCGGGGGAGGGGCGCTCTGCCGAGGAGGACATGTGAGTGCCTGTCTGGTGGGGGATATGGGCGTGCTGGTCAGCGTATCCCTCCGAGGCCGCCCCTGTGGGACGACCCGGTCGTCACGATGACCCCCCGATGCCGCCCCGTGGCGACCACCCGGTCACCACGGGGGCGGTGTGAGGACCGATGGCGCGTGATCACGCCGGGGCTGTCAGGAGGTCGCCGACAGGGACTCGAGCACGGCCTCCCCGTACTCGGCGAGCTTCTTCGCGCCTACACCGCTGACCTGTCCGAGGGTCTCCACCGAATCCGGTCGTGCCTGCACTATCCCCACCAGCGTGGCATCGGAGAACACCATGTACGGCGGGATCTGCTTCTCCTTCGCCACCGAGGTGCGCCACTGCCGCAGCACCTCGAAGACCTCCCTCTGAGCGGGCTCGAGGCTCTCGGCCGCGCGCGACCTGGCCCCTCCGTGGGCAGTGCGCGTGCGCTGCGTCTTGGCCGGAGCCCGATCGACGGCGAGCTCGACCGTGGTCTCGCTGCGGAGCACCGGGCCGGCTTGGGGCCCGGGCACCAGCACGCCGTAGTCGCCCTGCGCTTCGACGATGCTGCGGGCCAGCAGCTGGCGCAGCGTGGTGCGCCACTCCTTCTCACTCAGCTCCTGGCCGATGCCCCAGACGCTGAGATCCTCGTGCCGGGACTGCCGTGAGCGTTCGTTCTCCCGGCCCAGCAGCACATCGATCACCTGTCCCGAGCCGAACTTCTGCCCGCGCTCGCGATCCAGCCGGATCAGGGCCGACAGCAGCTTCTGGGCCGCCACGGTCGCATCCCAGGTCCGGGGCGGGGTCAGGCAGGTGTCGCAGTTGCCGCAGGAGGCGAACTCGGCCTCCTGACCGAAGTAGCGCAGCAGCTGGGCGCGCCGGCAGGAGACCGTCTCACACAACGCGAGCATCGCATCGAGGTGGGAGCGGGCGTTGCGCTTGAACTGCTCGCTGCCCTCGCCCTGGTCGATGAACCTGCGCTGACTGACCACGTCTCCGAGCCCATAGGCCATCCAGGCTGTCGAGGGCAGCCCGTCACGGCCGGCGCGGCCGGTCTCCTGGTAGTAGCCCTCGATCGACTTGGGCAGGTCGAGGTGGGCGACGAAGCGCACATCGGGTTTGTCGATGCCCATGCCGAAAGCGATGGTCGCGACGATGATCAGTCCGTCGGCCCGCAGGAACCGCTCCTGGTGGTCGGCCCGTACCGCCGCGTCGAGGCCCGCATGGTAGGGGAGCGCGGCGATGCCCCTGTCGACCAGCCACTGGGCGGTGGTCTCCACGCTCTTGCGGGACAGGCAGTACACGATCCCGGACTCGCCCTCGTGCTCGGTGGTGATCAGCTGCAGCAGCTGCTCACGCGGGGAGGCCTTCGGCTCGATGCGGTACTGGATGTTGGGGCGGTCGAAGCTGGAGACGAAATGCTCGGCCCGCTCCATCCTCAGCCGCTCCGTGAGCTCGCGGTGGGTGGCTTCGGTGGCGGTCGCGGTCAGGGCGATGCGCGGGACGTCCGGGAAGGCCTCGGCCAGGACCGACAGCCCCAGGTAGTCGGGCCGGAAGTCGTGGCCCCACTGGGAGACGCAGTGCGCTTCGTCGATCGCCAGCAACGCGATCTCGGCGCGGCGCAGCAGGTCCAGGGTGCGGGGGAGCACCAGCCGTTCCGGGGCCATGTACAGCAGGTCCAGCTCTCCGGCCAGCAGCTGTTGCTCGACCGCCTGCGCTTCATGCCGCTCGAGCGTGGAGTTGAGGTAGGCGGCCCGGATGCCGATGGCTTCGAGCGCGGCGACCTGGTCGGCCATCAGCGCGATCAGCGGGGAGACCACGATGCCAGTGCCGGGTCGCAGCAGCGCCGGGATCTGATAGCACAGCGACTTCCCGCCACCGGTGGGCATCAGCACCACCGCGTCGCCGCCGCTGGCGACCTGCTCGATGATCGCCGCCTGGTCACCGCGGAAGGAGTCGTAGCCGAAGACGGAGGAGAGAATCTCCGATGCCGCGTCCGTCTGCCGGGCGTCGCCGTCCCGGGGTGCGGAGATCTGATCGGCGGCGGGCGGGATGGTCATGGTGGCCACTGTATGCGGGCGGGCCGACGGGCCGCGAGCGGGGCGGGGCGGTCCGGTGGGCATGACGTCGGGCGTTCGTGCCGGCCCGCCGCCACGATCCGCCGGACCCCGGGTAACCTCCAGGGGCGGGGACCGACGAGGGTTCCTGCCGCGGTGCACCCGCACCGCGATCTTGGACACGGAGATCCGATGACCACTCGCTACCTGATGCGTCTGGGCAAGACTCCCTTCGACGTCGTCGACCCCTTCCTGACATTGGATCGGAACCTGCTCGGCACCAACAGCGGGAACCTGATCTACGGTGCCGTGGCCCACAAGCTGTTCTCGACGAAGGATACGGAGGTGGACGCGAACTATTACCGCATCAACGCCGGCATGGCCGCTGCCGTGAACGATGAGTACGACGGATTCATCCTGCCGCTGGCCAACGCGTTCCGGCCCGAGTTCGAAGGCCAGCTGCTGCGTACCACCCAGTTCCTCGAGCGACTCACGATCCCTTTCGTGATGCTGTCCGGCGGGGCCCAGCTCCCCCTCGACGGGGACCCGGCCGCGCTCAAGGCGATGGAGCCGACGGTCAAACGCTTCGCCCGCGCGGTCCTGAACGGCTCGAGCGCCCTGTCGGTGCGGGGCGAGATGACGGCAGACTATCTCGTCTCCCTCGGGTTCAAGGACGTCGTGGTCGTGGGTTGCCCCTCTCTCGCCCTCCACGGCCCGGGGCACCGGATCGAGGTGCCCGCCGCGCTCGAGCCGGGAGCACCGATCGCCTACAACGTCGAGACGAAGGATCCCTTCGGCGGCGACGTCGTCGAGGATGCGGAGCGCCACTACGCGGCCACCTACATCGCGCAGGAGCACGGCACCCTCGAACTGATGCTGTGGGCGAGCGACCCCTATGCCGCCACCGACCAGCGGTTGCCGCTGGAGCGCTCCCATCCACAATTCACCGGGGCACGAGCCGAACTGTTCATCGACGCCTACCCGTGGCTGGATCGCCTGTCCGCGATGTCGTTCTCCTTCGGTGCCCGTGCCCATGGCAACATCGCCGCAATCCTGGCCGGCACCCCCGCGGTGATGCTCACGCATGACTCGCGCACCCTGGAGCTGGCACGCCATCACGGCATCCCGTCGCTGGTGCGTGGCACGGACCCCGATCCGACGTCGGTCCAGGAGCTGTACTCCCACGCCGACTTCACCGAGTTCAACCGCGGCCACGCCGAGAGGTTCGAGACCCTGAGCCGCTTCATCCACGACAATGGCTTCGAGCACATCTTCGACCCGGGACAGGAGTCCGCTCTCGCGGCATATGAGCAGCGAGTCGAGGAGACAGACTTCCAGGCGGCAGTCCGACCGGCATGGATCGAGGACCCGCCCGCCACGGTCCAGCGCCACGCGGTGCTGCAGGACCGCGAGAGCCGCCGGAAGAAGGAGCAGGCCGAGCTGCGCCGCACCACCGCCGCCCGGGCGGCGAAGAGCAACGACCGGATCACGGAACTGGGTCGCCGGCTGGACAAGGCCGAGAAGAGCCTCGCCGAGGCCGCTGAGCGGCGCGTCGCCACGGCGGAGAGCAGAGCCGCAAAGGCCGAGAAGCGGGCGAGGAGCATGGAGAAGAAGCTCGCAACGGTGGCGCGGCAGGCAGGGGACGCCTACCACCGCGCGGAGCGCGCGGTGCGGATCCCGACCCGTCTCAAGGAGGCCGTCTCCCGCGGCCGACGGGAGGGCTGAGGTCGCCTGTCAGCCGTCCACAGTGCCCGCACCCCGGAGCCCACGGGCCGGCTGATCAGCAGCGCGGCGAGCCCGCGGCCTCGGCGAGGCCGAGGGGTCTCGATCCCGCGGGGCAGCCGGTCGTGCTCGCCAGGGGAGCGACACACATGACAGAAGATGACGCGCCCGAAGTGCTCATCGTCCCAGGTGCGGGGCCACGCCGGGTCAGGGTGAGCGGAGGCACACCTCCGTCCCCGCCAGAGGCGCTTTGGGCCTCCCTAAGATGTGCGTATGACTGTCGTGTCCGCCCCTGTCGACGCCCACGAGATCCTCGCCGCTCTCCTCACCGACGCGCCCGAGGGCGGTGAGCTGCGTGCCGTGTTGCGCCCGGACGTGCTCACCCACACCCGCGCGGCCTACGACGCGCTCTATCGCGAGCCGCAGCCGTTGCCCGTGGCCGTGCTGCATGCCCTCGCCGCCGTGACCGCGGAATGGCAGGGCAGCGGCCCGCTCGCGGACTGGCACCGCTCCCAGGGCGCGTCGCCCGCGTTGCTCGCCGCCGACCCGCTGACAGAGGATCCTGCGCTGGGCGCCCTGCGCGACCACGTGGATCTGCTCTCCGTCTCCCCGGCGCTCGCCACCTTCGCCGATCAGGAGCGCCTCGCCGATTCCGGTCATGACCCCCGCACCGCCGTGCTCATCAGCCAGCTCGTCTCCTTCGAGAGCTACCTCCAGCGTCTCGTGGCGGGACTGGCCGCACTGCGCGGCCTGGCCGTTCCGGTCGCTGACGCCCCCGTGCGCACCCCGCGCACCCGGGGCCGTGCCGCGGCGCACGGCGGCACCACCCGCACCGGGCGCACCCGGCCCACGCATTTCACCCGCGAGCAGCTCCAATGGGAGCCCTGGATCACGGTGCCCGAGGAGGACGAGCTCACCGACGAGCAGCGCGACTCGTTCGCCTCCAAGTCCAGCACCAACAGCGTCTACTTCCGGATGCTCTCCCTCACCCCGTCGGTGACCAGGGCCCGCAGCCTGCTCGACAACGCGATCTTCCTGCCCCGGGACGGGTTGCCGAAGGCCGAACGGGAGCTCTCCGCCGCTGTGACCAGCAAGGTCAACGACTGCATCTACTGTGCGTCGGTCCACGCCCGTAAGGCCGCCGCTCTCGCCGAGCGCGAGGACGAGGTCGATGCGTTGCTCGCCGCCCCGCTCGATCGCGATCTGGACTGGATCGCTGCCGAGCTGTCGCCGCTTTGGGAAGGCCAGGACGGGCGCTGGGCGGCGATCGTCACCGCCGCGGCCGAGCTCTCCCGGCCCCGCCCGTCGGCCGTGCCCGTCGCCCCGTTGCGCGCCCGAGGACTCACCGATCCCGAGCTGGCCGACCTGCTGTGCGCCGCTGCTTTCTTCGCCTGGGCGAACCGGCTGATGCTCAGCCTCGGCGAGCCCTCGCAGCCCGACGCCGCCTGAACCCGTGCCCCGTCGCCCCGCCCCACCCCCGAGGACCCCATGACCCCTCCACCCCGCCGCCGCACCGTGCTCGGCGCCGCACTCGCCACCCTGCCCGCCCTCGGACTCGCCGCCTGCGGCGAGGTCACCGTCGAGGGCCGGACCGAGGAGGCCGAGCAGCTCAGGATCATCGACGACCAGGATCGCGAGGTGCTCCTGCCCGGCCCCGCCCGCACGGCCGTCGTGCTGAACAGCTACACCAACGAGTTCCTCCGGGCCATCGGGGCCGGTGACCGCGTCGTCGGCGTGGACCGGGCCTCGCTGGACCGCCTGCCCTACCTCGACCTCGCCGAGGACCGGATCATCGCCGAGGGCCTGGACCAGCTGAACTACGAGGCGATCGCCGGGCTCGAGCCCGATGTGGTGATCCTGCCGCGCAACGCCGTCTGGCAGGAAGCCGCCGAACAGCTGGAGTCCTTCGGGATCCCGCTGGTCGTCGCGACCGCCTGGGACACTGCGGTGGTCGACGAGACCCTCACGCTCCTCGGCGAGGTGTTCGGTCTGGAGGACGGGGCTTCGGCCGTCCTCGACCTGCGCGCCGAGATCGCCGGGATCCTCGAGGACCGCCTCGGCGATGTCGAGCCGGTGCCGGTCTACTTCGAGACCGTCGAGCCGTACCTCACCACTCTGCCTGGCTCCGGGTTCCACGCCATGATCCTCGACGCCGGCGGTACGAACATCTTCGACGACGCCTCCGGGGGCGATGCGCAGGAGGAGCTGACCGTCGACCCCTCCGAGGTGGTGCTGCGCGATCCGCAGTTCGTGTTCCACGAGTTCGAGCCCGCCGCCGAGCCCGTCGACCGCTTCGACACGCTGCGCGAGGACCTCGCCGCCCGACCCGGCTGGGCCGGGATGACGGCACTGGCCGAAGGAAGCGTGGCGATCGCCAACGGCTGGGCCACCAGCGCCCTGGGCAAATCCCTCGGTGCGCTCTACCTCGCCTCCTGGCTGCACCCGCAGGAGATGGCCGACGTCGATCCGGATCAGTACCTCACCCGCTGGGTCACCGAGTTCCAGGACACCGAGCTCCCCGACCCGGCCGACTACGTGCAGGGGCCCGAAGCATGACCGCCACACTGCCCCAGCAGCGCCCTTCCGCTCCCGCTCCCGCCCCGCACCGCGCCCCGCGGCGCGAGCTGCGCAAGTCGCTGATCCTCGCCGTCGGCGTGGTCGTCTCCGTGCTGGTCCTGCTCACCGCAGTGACCATCGGCACCGCCGGCGTCGGCCTCGGGGACGTGATCCACTCGCTGCGCGTGAGCCTCCTGGGTGGCACCATCAGCACCGACTTCGCCTCCACCTACTCCGTCATCACCCAGCTACGGCTGCCGCGCGTGCTGCTCGCCTTCACCGCCGGTGCGGCGCTGTCCGTCTCCGGCGTGCTCATGCAGGGCCTGCTACGCAACCCGCTGGTCAGCCCGTTCACCCTCGGCGTCTCCCCGGCAGCGGCCTTCGGCGCCGCACTGGTCATCACCCTCGCCGGCACCCAGCAGCTCCCGGCCTGGGCCACCATCGCCGGCGCCATGGTCATGGCGCTCACCGTCTCGGCCGTGGTACTCGGCATCGCCACCGCCCGTCGCATGGCGGTGGCCACCCTGCTGCTGCTGGGCATCGCGATGACCCAGATCTTCGAGGCGCTCACCTCCGCGCTGCAGTTCACCGCGAACGAGAACACCCTCCAGGCGATCATCCGCTGGACCTTCGGCTCGGTGAACGACGCGGTGTGGAGCGATGTCCTCGTGGTCGGCGTCGTCACCCTGATCGCGCTCCCGCTGACGCTGCTGTTCGCCAAGGACCTCAACGCCATCGCCTTCGCCGGTGACGACGCCGCCAGCAGCTTCGGCGTCAACGTCGGCCCCGTGCGGGTGGGGCTCATCGCCCTGGCCGTGACCCTCGCCGCCGTGGTCGTCTCCTTCTGCGGCATCATCGGCTTCGTGGGTCTGGTCGGTCCGCACATCGCGCGCCTCGCGATCGGTGCCGACCACCGCCACCTGCTGCCCTTCGCCGCGCTGTCCGGCGGCCTTCTGCTGCTGGTCGCCGACGCGGTGGGGCGCACCGTCATCGCCTCCGCCGTGGTGCCCGTCGGTATCGTGGTCGCCTTCATCGGCGGCCCCGTGTTCATCTACCTCATCCTGACGCGAAGGAACACTCTCAAGTGAGCCTCTCAGTCCAGCGCCTCTCCTTCTCCTACGGCACCCGCACGATCCTCGACGAGATCTCCTTCGAGGTGGTGCCCGGCGCGTTCTGCGCCCTGCTGGGCCCCAACGGCTCTGGCAAGTCCACTCTCGTCAAGGCGATCGCCGGGGTGCACCGGCCGCGGTCCGGCGCCGTCGCGGTCGAGGGCAAGCGCACCTCGACGCTCAGTCGCCGCGAGCTGGCGAAGGTCGTCGGCTACGTGCCGCAGGCCGGGGACGCCCCCTTCGACCTCACCGTGCGCGAGGCGGTGATGCTGGGCCGCACCCCGCACTTCGGCCTCGCCCCGGGGGCGCAGGACCGCGTGAAGGTCGAGGACGCGATCGTGCGGATGGGACTCAGCGACATCGCCGAGCAGTCGATGTCCGAGCTCTCGGGCGGGCAGGCGCAGCGCGCCCTCATCGCCCGCGCTCTCGGCCAGGACACCCGCGTGCTGCTGCTCGACGAGCCCACCTCCGCGCTCGACTTGCGCTACCAGATCGAGACCCTGCAGCTGGTGCGCCGCATCACCCGCGAGGAGGGCATCAGCGCCCTGATCGCCATCCACGACCTCAACCACGCCGCCCGCTACTGCGACCAGGTGGTGGTGCTGCACGGCGGTCACCTCGTGGCCGACGGCTCTCCCGGCCAGGCCCTGCAGGCCGCGACGCTGCGCAGCGTGTACGAGGTCGACGTCGAGGTGGCCGCCCATGAGGGCGCGGTCGAGGTCCGTCCCCGCGTGGACGCGGCCGGCTTCACCCGTACCGGCACCCGGCTCGGCGAGCTCGATGATGCCGTGGCGGTGCAGCCCTCACCGGCGCATCCCGCACCGGCCCGGCCCGCACCGGCCCGGCCCGCACCTGAGCCCGTGGCCGGCCGATGAGAGCCACCGAGGACCTCGACGCGGTCATCGTCGGCGGCGGGCCCCGCGCCGTGGCCACCGCGCTGCGCACCGCCGCCCGCGTCATCGCCGCTGGCATCTCCCCGGCTCGACTGGCGATCGTCGATGCGCTGGCGGTCGGCTCCGGGGCGACCTGGCTGATCGACCAGCCGGCTCAGTACCTCAACAACACCCAGGCCGATGCCACCACCGTCCACCCCGACGACTCCACCCGGATGACCGGCCCCGCAGCCCCCGGACCGGACCTCATCGACTGGGCCCGGCGGGTCCGCGCGGACGGCGGACACCCGGCAGGTCAGTGGGTGCTCGAGGAGGCGGCCGAGCTCACCGGCGCCGACTTCCCGACGCGCCGGCTCCAGGGCGTGTACTTCCGCGACCAGCTCGACGCCACGATCGCGAGCGGCGCCGTCGAGGTCCTCGAGGTGATCGGCCGAGCCGTGGACCTCGCCCCGGCGGGGGAGCGGACCGCGGTGGTGCTCGAGGACGGCCGCCGGCTCCTCGCCCCCACCGTGGTGCTCGCCCAGGGCATGGTGCAGGCCGAGCGCACCCCCGAGGTGAGTGCGCTGGTGGACTTCGCCGAGCGCTTCGACCTGCGCTACGCGGAGCCCGGCATGCCCGCCGAACGCGAGTACACCGGCCTGCCGGCAGGGGAGACGGTGCTGGTGCGCGGTCTCGGGGCGAACTTCTTCGACGTGATCGGCCAGCTGGCGGCCGAGTGGGGCGGCACCCTCGAACCCGTCGCCGGCGACCCGCACGGACGACTGCGCTACCTGCCCAGCGGCCGCGAACCGCATCTCGTGGTCGGCTCTCGCCGCGGGGTCCCCTACCGTTCCAAGCCCGAGGGCGGGCGCTCCGTGCGGCCCTTCCTCCCCACCTGGGCGAGCGACGACTGGTTCGCCGCGCTCGAGGAGCGCACCGACGTGGACTTCGCCGCCGAGGTGTGGCCGGTGCTCGCCCGCGAGTTCGCCCGCGTCTACCTCGAGGCCCTCACCGAGCTGGAGCCTGCAGCGGTCCGGGGCGACTGGCTGTCCGGGCTCGACGCCGCGGGAACGGCCGAGGAGGTCGATGCCGTTCTCGATGACGCCATCACCGCGCCGCGCTGGACCTGGACGCTCGAGGAACTGCACCGCCCCACCCGTGGCGAGGCCGTCTCCCCGCAGACCTGGGCAGGCCTGGTGCAACGATTGATCGCCGACGAGCTGGGCTCGCTCTCCGACCCGTGGCACCACCCCCGCGCAGCGGTCAACGGCGCCATGGGCGCGCTGCGGCGCCGGGTGGGCCGACTGACGGGGATGGGCGCGTTCACTGGACACTCCCTCGCCCGCGACGTGCTCGGCTGGTTCGACGGCGACTCCCTCGCCCTCGCCTCCGGCCCACCCGCGGAGCGGGTGCGGCTGGTCCTCGCCCTGCTCGAGGCGGGGGTCATCTCCCTGCTCGGCCCGGAGATGGTGATCGAGACCGAGGAGAGCGCCGGACGGTTCCGCGCCGCCTCGCCGATCACCGGGAGCGTGGCCACCGCCTCCGTGCTGCTCGAGACACGGATGTCGAAGGGGAAGATCCCGCAGACCAGCGATCCGTTGCTGCGCGCGTTGCTGGACAGCGGGCGTGCGCGCATCCACACCGTCGACGGGGTGCAGACCCACTCCCTGGAGGCCACCCGGGCCGAGCTCGGCGAGGAGGTGCTGAACGGCCACAACCTCATCGCCGCGGATGGCACCGTCGACGAGACCGTTGTGGTGCTCGGCATCCCCGCGGCCTCCACCCAGCCCGGCTCCGCGATCGGCGCGACACCGGGGGTGCCCTCGCCACTGCTCGCCGGTGCGGACGTCGCCGCGAAGCAGATCCTGGCGCGCGCACGGGACCGTGGGGACGCCCAGGTCCCTGGCCTTGCGTCCCTCTCCGCGCACCACTAGCAGACGCGCCTAGGGATCAGCGACGCCCCTGGACCGCGAACGGGCCCCGGCGTGTGCCGGGGCCCGTCCTCGCATCTGCGATCCGTGGCGCAGGATCACTCCTGCTCGGCTGCGACAGCTTCCAGACGCTCGAGCTCCT
>DWZH01000057.1 GCA_019118275.1 Candidatus Brachybacterium merdavium
GTCACCGGGGTAGGCTTCGCGGCCCGGCGGACGACGCAGCAGCAGGGACACGGCGCGGTAGGCCTCGGCCTGCTTGGACAGGTCGTCGAAGATGATCAGAACGTGCTTGCCCTCGTACATCCAGTGCTGGCCGATGGCCGATCCGGTGTAGGGGGCGATGTACTTGAAGCCGGCCGGGTCGGAGGCCGGGGCCGCGACGATGGTGGTGTACTCGAGCGCTCCGTGCTCCTCGAGGGTCGCGCGCACCGAGGCGATCGTCGATCCCTTCTGGCCCACGGCGACGTAGATGCAGCGGACCTGCCGATCCGGATCGCCCGATTCCCAGTTCTCCTTCTGGTTCAGGATCGTGTCGATCCCGATCGCGGTCTTGCCGGTCTGACGGTCGCCGATGATCAGCTGGCGCTGGCCGCGGCCGATCGGGGTCATCGCGTCGATGGCCTTCAGGCCGGTCTGCAGGGGCTCCCGGACCTCCTTGCGCTGCATCACGCTGGGGGCCTGCAGTTCCAGGGCGCGCCGGCCGACGGTCTCGATCTCGCCGAGACCATCGATGGGGGCGCCCACCGGATCCACCACGCGACCGAGGTAGCCGTCGCCGACGGGCACGGACAGGACCTGGCCGGTGCGGCGGACCTCCTGGCCCTCCTCGATGCCGGTGAACTCGCCGAGGACGACGACGCCCACCTCGCGGAGCTCGAGGTTCAGGGCCAGGCCCAGGGTGCCGTCCTCGAAGCGGACCAGCTCGTTGGCCATGACGGAGGGCAGGCCCGAGATCCGGGCGATGCCGTCGGCGGCCTCGGTGACGTGGCCGATCTCCTCACGACTGGTGTCGCCGGCCTGGTAGGTGGACACCGCGGTGTCCAATGCGTTCCGGATCTCCTCCGGGCTGATCGTGAGCTCGGCCATCGCTGCTCTTCGCTTCCTCTCGGACTCCCCGTCTCGGGGTCTGCTTGCTCTGTGCTGGGGACGCCGGGGCGTCGGGCGGTTCAGGCCACCAGTTGCTCACGGGCCCGGCTGAGCCGAGCGAGCACGGTGGCGTCGTAGAGGTCGTCTCCGACCTGGATCCGCAGACCGCCCACGACGTCGGGATCGACCTGGAGGTTGATGTGGATCTCCCGACCGTAGATCCCGGTCAGGAGTGCTCCCAGACGGTCCTGCTGCGCCTGGTTCAGGGGCACCGCGCTGGCCACGGACGCGAAGGAGCGCCGCCGACGCTCGGAGGCGAAGCGTGCGAACTCCGCGACACGGCGTGCAGGCTTGGACTCCGTGCGTCGCCCGACGGCGCGGGCTACGAGCGCGATGGTGATCCGGTCGCTGCGGCCCTCCAGCAGCCGCGTGAGGATCACTGTGCGCTCAGCGGGATTCTCGCGCTCCCCGTCGAGGGCGCTGCTGAGCTCCGGTGTCCCATCGATCAGACGGGAGACCTGGAACAGCTGGTTCTCGACCAGCTCGAGGTCGTCCTCCCGCTGTGCCTGGTCGAGCAGCGCGGTCACCCCGAGCAGCTCGAGGGCGTCGAGGATGTCCTCCTGCTCGGACCAGTGGTGACGAACGACGTCGAGGGTAGCCTCCAGCGCGGGAGTCGCGACGCGTCCGCCCAGGAGGCTGCGCACCGCCGACTGCTTGACCTCTGCGGGCCGCCCGGCGTCCGACAGCAGCCGCACGAGCTGGTTGCTGGAATCGATGGCGTCAGCCACCGAGAACAGCTCCTCGGCGACGGTCTCGAGCGAGCCGGTCTCCGCCGCGAAGGCGGCCTCGGCCTGCCGGAGCACCTCGGCGAAGGAGGTGGAGGAAGTTCCTCGCATCACGGGTCCTTATCGGGTGGCGGCCTGGGACGACTCCAGGTCGTCCAGGAAGCGGTCGATCACACGGCGGGAGCGGTCATCGTCGCTGAGCGACTCACCGACGATCTTCGAAGCCAGGTCGCTGGCGAGGTCTCCGACCTCACCGCGCAGCTGGGTGGAGGCGGCGAGCCGCTCGGCGTCCAGCTGCTGCCGGCCCGAGGCCAGCACACGCTCGGATTCGGCCTCGGCGCGTGCCTTGGCCTCCTCCACGATGCGCTGTCCGTCCTGACGCGCCTTGTCGCGGATGGACGCGGCTTCCTGTCGTGCCGCGGCCAGCTCCTGCTCCTGGTCGGCCTTGAGCTGGTCGGCCTGTGCCTGGGCCTGCTCGGCGTGCCGGATGCCGCCCTCGATCTTCTCCGAGCGCTCGTCGAGCACCGCGTTCATGCGGGGCAGGACGAAGCGGATGAAGACGAGCGCGAAGATCAGCAGGAAGACTGCCGACCAGACGATCTCCTGCGGGAGCGGGATGAGCAGTCTCCAGCCGGGAACCTCTGCTTCAGCCAGAATCATGGGATCGACCTCAGACGAAGATGAGGCCGGTGACGATCGCCAGCAGCGCCAGGATCTCGGTGAACGCGATACCGATCAGCATCGTGGTCTGCAGCTGCGAGCGCAGCTCGGGCTGACGGGCCTGTGCCTCAGCGGTCTTTCCGGCCAGGATGCCGATACCAAGGCCCGGGCCGATGGCAGCGAGGCCGTAGCCGATGGTGCCGATGTTGCCGGACAGCTCCGCGAGGATCGTGGGCTCCATGGGTGTTTCCTTTCGTTGTGCCGCTCTCTGATGCGACGGACAGATCTGGGACAGGTTGGAAGGCGCGACGGCGCAATGCCGTCAGGCACGGTGCGTCAGTGCTCGTCGGCTGTGGCCAGCTGGATGTAGACGGCGGTCAGCATCGTGAAGATGAAGGCCTGCAGAGCGGCCACGAAGATCTCGAAACCGTAGATCCCGATGGCCATCGCCCCGGAGAACGGGCTGATGAGCATCAGCCATTCGCCAGAGAACAGCAGTGCGTGGGTCATGCCGATGAAGACCACGATCATCATGTGGCCGGAGACCATGTTCGCGAGCAGTCGGATCGTGAGCGAGGCCCAGCGGATCGCGACGACCTGCAGCAGCTCGATCGGGACCAGGAGGAAATAGATCGGCCAGGGGATCCCCGGCGGCATCGTCTCGGACTTGACGTAGCCCAGGACGCCGTGCTTCCGGATACCCGCGGCCACGTAGGTCACGAAAGTCCACAGCGCGAGCAGGAGAGGCAGACCGATCACGGACGTCCCCGCGAGGTTCAGTCCTGGAACCACACCCGCGAGGTTCATCGACAAGATGAAGAAGAACATCGTGATGAGCATCGGGGCGAACCGTCTGCCGTCCCGCAGTCCGAGCGTGTTCGCGATGATCGTGTTGTTCACGAACTCGAAGATCAGCTCCACGACACTCTGCAGCCGTCCCGGGACCAGCTTCGAGCGCGAGGCGATGATGCACGTGAACAGCAGAACGGCTACGAGGATGATCAGCCGCACCAGCTGTACGCGATTGAACTCGAACCACGTTCCTTCGAACAGGATCGCCGGTGGAAAGAACTCGTCCAGCGAAGGGATGTGGAAGAACTCGTCCTCGGCAAGCAGTGCTGGACTGACGTCTGCGGTGTTCAGCTCGATCTCCCGTGGTCGTATGGTCGGACGCTCTCGCGCCGGCCTTGGCCTTCACAACGATTCTCTCCATCCGGCCCCTGAGAATACGTGCTTCGCGGAGAGTTCCGCTCAGCGCAGGGCGGGACGGTCATTCGGTGCCGACGTCGCGTCCGGAGCCCGCGAGCACCTCCCGGGCATGCACCGCGATCAGCGGTCGAGCACGCCTGAAAGCATAACAGAGCATCACGGCTGGTCCTGGACGTCATCGAGCTCGTCGGCGGGAGCGACATCGAGCGGCTGACGGGACCTGATCAGCAGCACCGCCTCGACCGCGACCGCCGAGATCGCTCCGACCAGCAATGCCTGTCCGATCCAGCGCTTGGAGACCGCGTCGACGTCTTTGAGCAGGACCAGGACGATGATCACGACCATCATCTTCCCGGCCCAGGACCCCAGGACGGCGGCCGCCATCGTGACAGGAGTCATACGCTTTCCGGTGAAGGCGATCGTGACCGACGGCACGACGATCACGAGCGTCAGAACCGTGCCCACCACAGCTCCCAGCACGGCCGGGCTGTCATGACGCACAGCTGCGAACAGGATCAGCAGACCGTCGAGGACCAGCCCGACGATGAGCGCCATGAGCGTGGCCCGCTGCATGGCCCTGTCCCCGACCGGGCGAGAGCGCCGACGGTCATGCTTGGTGGACATTGGTCTCCTTCCGGTGGCGGCCGGAGCGCCACCTGAGCGGGTCGAAGGTGATGAGCAGGGCGATCAGCAGTCCGGCCGCCCAGAAGATGACCACCGGGCGCGGTGACAGCACCAGCGGCAGCAGTAACCCGATGGAGATCACCACCGTCCACAGATACATGATCAGCACGGCGGTGCGCTTCGGGTGGCCCAGGCTCAGCAGGCGGTGGTGCAGATGGTTCTTATCGGCATGGAACGGGGAGCGGCCCGAGCCGATCCGGCGCACCACGGCCAGCGCGAAGTCCAGGAACGGGATCACCATCACCCCGATGGGCAGCAGGATCGGCAGGAACTGCCCGAACAGGTCGGCACCGGAGAGCCGGGCGGGATCGACCTGTCCGGTCACGGCGATGGTGCTCGCCGCCAGCAGCAGCCCCAGCAGCATCGATCCCGAGTCACCCATGAAGATCCGGGCCCGGGTCAGGTTGTGCGGCAGAAAGCCCAGACAGGTCCCTATCAGCACCGCGGTGATCAGCGCGGCGAGCGAGGAGTAGTCGGTGGTCGAGGCATGGCGGGTCAGCTGATAGGCGTACAGGAAGAAGGCCGTGCCCCCGATGGCCATCACCCCTGCCGCGAGCCCGTCCAGGCCGTCCACGAAGTTGACCGCGTTCATGCTCACCACGACCACCAGCACCGTGAGGATCAGCGCTGTGCGGGAGGACAGCAGAGTCACACCCCCGATGGGCAGGGAGACCAGCTGCACCCCCTGCCAGGCCAGCAGCAGCGCGGCCAGCACCTGGCCGGCCAGCTTGGTCATCCAGTCCAGGTCCCATTTGTCATCGGCGGCTCCCAGCAGGCAGACCAGGCCGGCGGCGGCCAGGATCGCCCAGGGTTGGCGGGATCCGTCGTAGAGCCCTTCCAGGAAGGGGATGTTGGAGGCGATGAGCATCGCCGCGGCGACGCCCGTGAACATGGCCACCCCGCCGAGGCGGGGTGTGACCGCATCGTGCACATCCCGCTCCCGCACGGCGGTCATGGCGCCGGCACGCCGGGCCAGCAGCCGGACTGCGGGAGTGGTCAGGAAGGTGACCGCCGCCGCGACCAGCAGCACGAACAGATAGATCCTCACCCGGGACTGTTCTCCGGACGGCCGCCCGCGGCGGGATCAGGATCGCTGTGCGGGCTGCCATCGGCCCCGGTGGAGCCGCCCATGGTCTCCAAGGGGGTCTCGGTCTCCGCATCCGCGGCCAGGTCCTCCAGCTCGGGTTCGGCAGGCAGGTCCAGCACCCCTGCGGCAGGCTCGGCCTCCGCCTCGACCGGGGAGCCGGGATCCGTGTCCGACGGCACCTCGCCGTCCGATGTCGCGGTGTCCTGGGCATCGGTCTCGCCTGCCTCGGCCACCTCGCCGGCCTCGGCGCTGTCGGTGGTGTCGGTGGGTTTACCGTCCTCATCCTGCTCCGGTTCCGGATGCTCCGGCTCCGGGGCGGTGAAGATGTCGCCGACCGCCTCGACGATCTCCTCCTGGCTGAGAGCGCCAGCTCGGACGATCTCCGGCGGTTCGACGGTGGTGTCGATGATGGTCGACCCGGTGCCGAGGCGAGCGTTGCCGGCATCGAGGTACTCCTCGGCGGTGTCACCGAGCTGCGTGGCGGCGTCGAGCACGGTCTGTGCGGCCGCCTTCCCGTGACGGTTGGCGCTGGAGACGGCCAACGGTCCGGTGCGGCGCAGCAGTTCCAGTGCGATCTCGTGGTCGGGCATCCGCAGCGCCACGGTGCCCCGCGTCTCTCCCAGGTCCCAGGTCAGTGAGGGCTGGGCGCGGAGGATAAGGGTGAGCGGACCGGGCCAGAACGCATCGGTGAGGTCCTCGACGTAGTCGGGGACGTCGGTCGCCAGGGCCAGCAGCACGGCGGGGTCGCCGACCAGGACCGGGGGCGGGGTGTCGCGGCCGCGTCCTTTGGCCTCGAGCAGCGCCTCGATGGCATCCGGGGTGAAGGCGTCCGCCCCGATGCCGTAGACGGTGTCGGTGGGCAGGACGATCAGCTTGCCGTCCCGGACGGCATCGACTGCAGCCTGCAGGGCGGCCTCGCGGATCTCGGGATTCTGGGTGTCGTGCACGCTCACCGGGTCAGTCTCTCACTTCCGTCTGGCTGGTCATCAGGGACGCGGCGGGCGATCAGGAATCGATCCCTACCGGTCAGGTCCGCGGCCGTCTCGATCTGTTCGAAGCCGCCATGCGTCGTGGCCAGGGCGCGGGCCGCCTCGCCCTGGACGTCGGCATGCTCCATGATCAACGTCCCGCCCTGCCGCAGCAGCGCCGCTGCCCGTGCGATCACGAGACGGGGCAGGTCCAGGCCGTCCTGGCCGCCCCCGTACAGGGCATGCCGCGGGTCGTGGTCGCGGACCTCCTGGTCGCGCGGAACGGCATCGGACGGGACGTACGGAGGATTGGAGAGCACCGCGTCGAAGCCGGCCTGCCCGGCCAGGGCGGCCGGGTCCGTCAGGTCCGCCTGCAGCACGCGGCCTCGGCCCGGGCCCGCGCGCTCGAGGTTCCGCCGTGCGAGGTCGACGGCCCGGGGATCGATGTCAACGGCCAGCACCCTGGCGGTGGGCAGCTCATCGAGAGCGGCGGCGCCCAGTGCGCCGCTGCCGGTGCACAGGTCGGCGACCCGTTCCGGGGGCCGGTCGGCGTGGGTGCGCAGCAGGTCCAGTGCCAGCTCCGTCTCGGGACGCGGGATGAACACGCCCGGTTCGACCCGGAGCATGAGGCGCCGGAAGGGTGCTTCCCCCAGGATCAGTTGGAGCGGCTCTCGCGCAGTGCGGCGCTCGGTGAGCTGCTCGAGATCGTCCGCGAATCTCTCCGGCAGGCGGTCCAGCAGCAGCGGCGAGCGATCGGTGCGGGCGGCCCGGGCGATGAGGGCCCGGGCGTCGGCGCTGGGCGAGGGGACTCCGGCGCGGCTGAGTCGCTCAGTGGTCTCGGCCAGGGCACGGCGCAGCCGGATCCGCGGGTCCGCGGCGAGCGACGGGGACTCGGTCATCTCAGGCCTCCCCCGCCAGGCGTGCCCGCCGCTCCGCATCTCGCGAGGAGGCGATCAGATCCTCCAGGTCGCCGGAGAGGACCTGCGCCAGGTTGCCGGCCTTGTACCCGGTGCGGTGGTCGGCCACCCGTGATTCGGGGAAGTTGTAGGTGCGGATCCGTTCGGAGCGGTCGACGGTGCGCACCTGTAGGCGACGAGCGGCCGAGGCCTGCTGATCCTGCTCCTGCCGGTGCGCATCCAGCAGGCGGGTGCGCAGGATGCGCAGCGCCTGGTCGCGATTGCGCAGCTGGCTCTTCTCATCCTGGCAGGAGACGACGATGCCGGTGGGCAGGTGGGTCACGCGCACAGCCGAGTCGGTGGTGTTGACGCTCTGTCCTCCGGGCCCCGAGGAGCGGTAGACGTCGATGCGCAGGTTGGCCGCTGCCATCGCCTCCGCCAGCACCTCGCTCTCATCGGCCTCATCGGCCTCAGGCAGGACCAGCACCCCGACCGCGGAGGTGTGGATGCGGCCGGCCGACTCCGTGACCGGGACCCGCTGCACGCGGTGGACCCCGGCCTCGTGCTTGAGGTGGGCCCAGACCCCGTCGGCGGCAGGGGTGCCCGATGGAGAAGTGATGGCCACCGTGGCGTCACGCAGTCCGCCCAGTTCGGACTCTGCCGAGGACAGCATTTCTACCTTCCAACCGCGCGCTTCGGCGTACCCCCGGTACATCCGCAGCAGCTCCGCGGCGAACAGGGCCGATTCCTCACCACCGGCACCGGCCTTGACCTCGAGAATCACATCACGACCATCGTCCGGGTCACGGGGGGCAAGCAGCTCGTCGAGCCGCTCGCGCTGCGACTGCAGCTGTGCCTCGAGCTGCTCGGCCTCGGCGGCGAAGTCGGCGTCCCCCTCCCCCAGCTCCCGGGCTGCCGCCAGGTCCTCCTCGGTCGAGGCAAGCTGGTCGGCCACGGAGATGATGCTGTCGAGCTCGGCGTAGCGCCTGCCCACACGACGGGCGCGGGCGGGGTCCTCGTGCAGCGCGGGATCGGCCATCTCCTGCTGGAGAGTAGCGTGCTCACGACGCAGCGGAGCCAATCGCTCGGATCCGAGCCCCTCGCTCATCAGATTTCCCGTCCCGTCGTTCCTCGAAGCCCATGCACAGACGACGACGCCGGTGCACGCCCTGGGCGCGCACCGGCGTCGGAGACCTTGTCAAGCTCATGGTGTCGTGCCTGAGCTCGTACCTCGCAGTACGTCGATCAGAGCCAGACCATCCTGCCTGATCTCCTACCGCTCGTACCTCGCAGTACGTCGATCAGAGTCAGACCATCCTGCCTGATCTCCTACCGCTCGTACCTCGCAGTACGTCGATCAGGCCTTCTTCTTGCCGTAGCGGGCCTCGAAACGGGCCACACGGCCACCGGTGTCGAGGATCTTCTGCTTGCCGGTGTAGAACGGGTGGCACGCGGAGCACACCTCGGCGCGGATGACGCCGTCGTTCTTGGTGCTGCGGGTGGTGAACGAGTTGCCGCAGGTGCAGGTGACCTGGGTCTCGACGTACTGGGGGTGGATGTCCGCCTTCATGTCTCTCCTTCTCCGGGTCGCTGGGTCGGCACCCGGCCGGGCGCCGTGAACCAGAACCGACGTCCCAGTGTGCCACGCCGCGCAACGCAGAAACAGCCTGCACGATGCGGCGTGCGCAACACTCACACAGCGCTCAGGTCGACTCCCCCACGCGCAGCCGGTAGGGCACGACCCGGTGAGCTTCGGGCCCGCGCAGCGGGACGGAGCCCTCCAGCATGCCCCGCACCAGCTCGACGGTCTCCCGCGCGACCGCCTCGAGGTCGAGCTCCAGGGTGGTCAGCTCCGGTGTGACCAAGCTGGCCAGCTCCAGACCGTCGACGCCCACCACCTTGATCCGTCCGGGGACGTCGATGCCCATGGTCCGCAGCTCGCGCAGCAGCCGCACGGCCAGCTCGTCGTTGAAGGCGATCAGCGCATCGAGCGGCGGCCCTCCTCCCGCCGGTCCCGGCTCCAGGATCTGCTCCAGCAGCTCCCGGTGGCCGCTGCGCAGCGGGACCGGGTGAACGGGGACCTCGCCGTTCGCGGCGATCGATGTCAGCGCCTCCACCAGCTGGCGCGCCCTCCTGCTGGGAGAGTTCTCGGGCAGGTCGATCACCGCCGGCCGACGCACACCGGCCGCCCGGAGGTGATCGGCCAGGTCGCGGGTGGCCTGCACGCTGTCGAGCTCGACCACCCCGGACTCCTCCATCGCCGAACGGCTCGCGTCCAGCTGCACCACCGGCATGCCGACCCCACCGCGGATCTGATCGGTCACAACGTGGTAGCCCACCAGGGCATCGACCCGCCTGGCCAGCTCGCTGGCGGCGGTCTCCGGGCGGCGGGCCTGCTCGGTCTCCGCCAGCACCACGTTCCACCCGTGCGGGGCGCCGGCGCGCACGAAGGCCGCCCCGAGCTCGGCGAAATAGGAGTTCGACAGATCGTGCACCGCCAGCCCGAGGGTGACCGGGCCCTGCTCGACCAGCCCCCGTCCGAAGCGCGAAGGCCGGTAGTTCATCTCACGGGCGGCCGCCAGCACCCGCTCGCGGGTGGCCGGGCTGATCCCGGGCATGTCGTTGACCGCCCGGGTCACGGTCTGCCGCGAGACCCCTGCGCGCTTCGCGACATCGATGATCGTCGCTCGCCGCTGCGAGGTGGTCATCGGCTCTCGGACCGCAGGTCCAGCCAATCGATGTCGGCCTCGGTGAGCTCGACGCCCAGGCCCAGGGTCGAAGAGCGCATCTCGGTGATGGTGCGCGGCCCGAACAGCGGGAAGGTGGGGAAGGGCTGCGCCAGAACATACGCCAGCGCCACCGCCGTAGCAGGGACCCCCTGCTCCTGCCCGATCGTCCGGGCTCGCGCGAGCCGCTCGAAGTTGTCCTCGCTGTAGTAGCAGCGGACCATCTCGGCGTCGGACCGGTCCTCGGGGTGCGCGCGCCCGGTGAAGAATCCCCGCGCCTGGGAGGACCACGGCAGCAGGGCGATGCCGCGCTCGGTCAGCCACTGCTTCGAGGCGCTGTCGGTGGCCGCCACGCAGCCGGTCCAGGGCACGTCCAGCGCATCGGCGAGGCCGAAGTGGTTGGACAGGATGCTGAAGCCGGTGCGGCCGTTGCGGCGGGCGTACTCATTGGCCTCGTCAACCCGCGCGGGAGTCCAGTTCGAACCGCCAAAGGCGCGGATGCGTCCGGCACGGGCAAGCTCGTCGAGGACGTCGACGAACTCGCCCACCGGGATGTCGGGGTTGTCCCGATGCATCATGTACAGGTCCGCGTAGTCGGTGCGCTGTTTCTCGAGAGACTCGGCCAACTGCCGGGTGATCGATTCCGGATCGCAGTGCGGGGTGTGGGCGCCCTTGGCGATGATCACCACGTCCTCGCGGATGCCGCGGTTCTCCACCCATTTGCCCAGCAGCTTCTCGGTGTAGCCGCCGCCATAGATGTAGGCGGTGTCGAAGGTGGTGCCTCCGATCTCGTAGAAGGCGTCGAACATAGCCGAGGCGTGGGAGAGGTTCAGCTGGTTGTCGCAGCCCATCACCAGGCGCGAGATCTTCTTGTCGACCCCGGGGATCTGGCCATAGGCCATGGGGACGCCGGCCCCGGTGGGGATCGACGCGGCGGCCAGCGGCCGCCCGGTCAGGGTGGGGATGTGGGCGTCGTCGCGTTCGAAGGGGAAACGCAGGGAGAGGGCCTCACGCCAGGCGTCCAACCAGCGGGCCTGTCCGAGTGAGTTCTCACCGGTGAGCTCGGGCACTTCGCCCCCGGTCGCGGCGGCTCGCGCCAGGGCGTCGGCCTCCAGGGCGTATGGAGCGGCGGCGGGGATCTCGAGGCGCCGGGGCTGCTGACCCACCACGTCGAGCTCGATCACCTGCTGCTCGCCGAGCGTCCAGGGGTCCGACAGGCGGATGACTCCCTGCGAACCGGTGATGGTGGCGGTCTGGGGGTCTGCCAGGCGCACACCGGTGCGCAGGCTGGCGGTGATGCCGCCGGGCAGCACGAGCTCGGCGGTGGCCCATTCGTCGACCCCGGTCTCGCCGACGGTGCCCCGTCCGCTCAGGCTGACCGGGTCGGCGAAGGCCTGTTGCTGGGCGGCCCCGGCGACGAACCGGGCGAAGGAGAGCGGGTAGCAGCCGACGTCGAGGATGCCGCCGCCGGCGGTGTCCTCATCGAACAGGCGCCCGCTGCGGCCCCCCGTGTCGAAGGAGAAGGAGGCGTCGATGTGGGAGATCTCGCCGATAGCGCCCTCCGCGACCAGTTCGAGCACCCGCGCCGTCTGCGGGTGGAAGCGGTACATGAAGGCCTCCAGCAGCACCCCCTCGCTGCGGGCGGCGAGGTCGGTCAGCGCCATGGTGCTGCCCGCGTTCGGGGTCAGCGGCTTCTCGCACAGCACGTGCTTGCCGGCCTCGAGCGCGGCAGCCGCCAGACGGGCGTGCCCGGTGTGCACGGTCGAGACGTACACCGCATCGACCTCATCGCTGGCCAGCACCTCGTCGTACGTCCCGATCAGTGCGGGCTCGGCCAGGGGATGTTCCGCGGCGAAGGCGCGGGCACGATCCGCGGAGCTGCTGCCGACGGCGACCAGCACGCCGTGCTCAGAGCTGGGGAGCTGGCCGGCGAAACGCCGGGCGATGGAACCGGGGCCGAGAACGGCCCAGCGCAGAGTGCTGCTCATGGGGACCTCACTGTCGGAATGGCCAGACGCCGTGATCGTTCACGGGACGGCATGACGGTATACCGCTCGGCACATCGATGCAATCTGCGGCCCTGACGCCGACGGGGCGTCTCCGCAGCTGCGGAGACGCCCCGTGGGTTCGGCTCGCGGACGGCGGGTTGAGGCTCAGTCGCCGGTGCGGGGCCCGACGCTGGGCGTGTTCTTCTGGACGGTCATCAGGAACTCGGTGTTCGACTGCGTCTTCTTGAACCGCTCCAGCAGCAGCTCGAGCGCCTGCTGCTGCTCGAGGGAGCCCAGCACACGACGCAGCTTCCACATGATCGCCAGCTCCTCGCGGCCCATCAGCTCCTCCTCGCGGCGGGTGCCAGAGGCATTGACGTCCACGGCCGGGAAGATCCGCTTGTCGGCGAGGTTGCGGGTCAGGCGCAGCTCCATGTTCCCGGTGCCCTTGAACTCCTCGAAGATCACCTCGTCCATCTTCGATCCGGTCTCCACCAGCGCGGAGGCGAGGATGGTCAGCGACCCGCCGTGCTCGATGTTGCGCGCGGCGCCGAAGAACCGCTTGGGCGGATACAGCGCCGAGGCGTCGACACCGCCGGAGAGGATCCGACCCGAGGCGGGAGCGGCCAGGTTGTAGGCGCGCGAGAGGCGGGTGAGCGAATCCAGCAGCACCACCACATCGCGCCCCATCTCCACCAGGCGCTTGGCTCGCTCGATGGCGAGCTCGGCGACGATGGTGTGGTCCGAGGCCGGCCGGTCGAAGGTGGAGGCGATGACCTCGCCCTTGACGGTCCGCTGCATGTCGGTGACCTCCTCGGGGCGCTCGTCGACGAGCACCACCATGAGGTGGACCTCCGGGTTGTTGGTCGTGATGGCATTGGCGATCTGCTGCATGATGATCGTCTTGCCCGCCTTGGGGGGCGACACGATCAGGCCGCGCTGCCCCTTGCCGATCGGCGAGACCAGATCGATCACGCGGGTCGGGATGGAAGTGGCGGAGGTCTCCAGGCGCAGCCGTTCATCGGGGTACAGGGGCGTGAGCTTGCCGAAGTCCACACGGGAGCGGGCTCGCTCCGGGGTCATCCCATTGATCGTGTCGAGCTGGACCAGGGCGGCATACTTGCCCTGGCCGCCCTTGTTGCGGCGGTTGCGGCCGCCGCCGTGGTGCTGCTGGCGCTGCTGCTGATCGGCCTGGCCATCCCCCTGGGGCGCCTTGACCTGCCCGGTGATCGCGTCCCCCTTGCGCAGGCCGTGGCGGCGCACCTGGTTCATCGACACGTACACATCGCTGGCGCCGGGGAGGTAGCCGGTGGTGCGCACGTAGGCGTTGTTGTCGCGAATGTCCAGGATCCCGGCGACGGTGACGAGCTCGTCACCCTCGCGCACCTCGTTGTCGTCCGGCTGACTCCCCTGGTTCTGGCCGCCCTGACCGTCCGATCCGCGTCCACGACGCTTGCGGTCCCGCGACCGGTTGCGGCTGCGGGAGCGACCGCGGCGGTCATCATCGCCGTCGCCGTAGTGATCGCCGCGGCTCTGGCCCTGAGAGCGATCCTGGTCCTGCTGGCGGCCCTGGCCCTGGTTGCGGTCCTGTCCTCGGCCGCGGTCCTGCCGGCGATCGTCGCCTTCCTCACCGCTGCGGTCGGGCAGGGCGATGTCCTCGACGCGGGACGGGCGCTCACGGCGCGGCTGAGAGCCCGAGCGGTGCCCCTGACGCCCGTCCTGCTCGGAGCTGTCGCCGTCGTGCCCACCGCCACTGCGATCGGGCAGCTCGATGCCGAGATCAGGTGCGGGCTCGGACTGCTCGTCCTGCTTCGGACGGCGTCCGCGCTGCTGGCGGCTGCTGTCACTCCTGGCCTGGTCATCGGCGCCGGCATCGCGCTGCGGGAGTTCGTCCTGGGCCGACGCAGTGCGCTGCTCGGAGCGGGCGGACGGCGCGGGCTTCTCCGGCTTCTCGGAGGCGGACTTCTCCGGCTTCTCGGGCGCGGACTTCTCCGGCGCCGGCTTCTGGGAGGCATCGGAGGTCTGCTGCGGCTGGGTCTGTTGGGGCGCCGAGGCTGATCCGCTTCCACGGATCGCTTCGATCAAGTCGTTCTTGCGAAGGCGCCGTGCGCCCTTGATACCCAGCCCGGCAGCGATGGTCTGCAGCTCGGGTAGCCGCTTGGCCGCAAGATCGGCGCTCTCGACTGATGTGGGGGTGGTGTCGTTCACCCGGGTTCCTTCCTGTCGAACCGGCAGCCGCCGGTCCTGAACTGATCTGGGGCCACGGTGCAGTGGTGGGATGTGGAGTCCGATCGCAGCCGTGGCTCATCCGAGCAGGGGCAGACGCGATGCCATGCATCTGGGTCTGCCTGCCGGGGTGGTTCGGGTGCGTCAGCGCCGGTGCACAAACCTGCCTGGCACGACGCACGCGATGCGCAGAGATCGTGCGGGGCGCTGATCAGGGGGAGTTTCGTCATGTCGCGGAGCACGGCTTCTGCAGAGTCCGCACGCGGACGATGCCGCCTGGACGCAGGCTCAACCTATCACAGTGGAGGCGCCATGCACTCGCAGCGGCACCTCGGCGATCCGCCAATCGGCCGGATCGGTCACGATGCGCCGCACCAGGGAGCTGATGCGCGAACGGTCACCGTCGAGCACCACCACGGAAGGGCCGGCACCCGAGATCACCGCGGGTAGGCCCTCGTGGCGCAGCACCCTCATCAGCTCCACGCTCTGGGGCATGCCGGGGGCGCGCTGCTCCTGGTGCAGGCGGTCCTCGGTCGCTTGCAGTAGCCGGGAGGGGTCCTCCGCGAGAGCATGGACGAGCAGGGCCGCACGGGCCCCGTTGAACACCGCATCGCCGTGCGGGACGGTCGCGGGCAGCAGGGTGCGTGCCTGATGCGTGGACAGGGTGGTCAGCGGCAGGAGCACCACCGGTCGCAGCGCATGCGGCGCGCAGCGCAGCCGTGCGGCGCTGGCGATCGCGCCGTCCATCCAGGACAGCACCACTCCGCCCAGCAGGGCCGGTGCAACGTTGTCGGGGTGCCCCTCGAACTCGGCGGCCAGCTGGAGCACGGCGTCGTCGTCCAGCGCCTCCGGGTCGGAGACCAGGCCGCGGGCCAGCAGCAGGCCTGCGATGGTGGCAGCTGCGCTGGATCCCAGTCCTCGCCCGTGGGGGATGCGGTTCATAGCGTGCAGGCGCACCCCCACCTGCGGGGCACCAGCATGGTCCAGGCCCCGGCGCAGCGCCTGCACGACCAGATGGTCTTCGCCCGTGGGGACACTCGCTGCGCCCTCGCCCTCGACCTCGATCTCCACGCCTCCGGTGGTCGCCTCGAGCTCGAGGTCGTCACACAGGTCCAGCGCCAGGCCCAGGGCGTCGAACCCAGGTCCGAGGTTCGCCGAGGTCGCCGGGACCCGGACCGCTGCCCGGGTGCGCTGGATCCTCACAGCCCCATGGCCTGCGCGGCTGCAGCGATGTCCGCCTCGATCACGGTCGGGGTGAGGTCGTGCTGGGACAGGGCGGTGTCGATGTCCTTCAGCCCGTTGCCCGTCACCGTGACCGTGATGGTCGCATCTTCCGGCACGCGCCCGTGGCCGGCCTGCTGGAGCAGGCCGGCCACACCGGCGGCGGAGGCCGGCTCGACGAAGATGCCGACATCGGCCGCGAGCCGCTTCTGGGCATCGAGGATCTGCTCGTCGGAGACGGCGTCGATCAGACCGCCAGAGTCGTCACGGGCGGCAACGGCCAGGTTCCAGGAGGCGGGGGCCCCGATGCGGATCGCGGTGGCGACCGTCTCAGGGTCGGGGATGGGGCGGCCGGCCACGAAGGGGGCGGCCCTTTCGGCCTGGAATCCCCACATCGCCGGGAGCTGAGCGGTCACGCCCGCGTCCCGGTACTCCTGGTAGCCCATCCAGTAAGCGGAGATGTTGCCGGCGTTGCCCACCGGCAGGATGTGGATGTCCGGGGCGCGGCCGAGGGCGTCGCACACCTCGAAGGCCGCGGTCTTCTGTCCCTGCAGACGGTGGGGGTTGACCGAGTTGACGAGCTCGACCGGGTGCTCGGCGTGCAGCTTGCGGGCGATCTCGAGGCAGTCGTCGAAGTTCCCCTCGACCTGCACCAGCTTCGCCCCGTGGACGACGGCCTGGGCGAGCTTGCCGGCGGCGATCTTGCCCTGCGGCAACAGCACGACGCAGGTCAGTCCCGCGGTGGCGGCGTAGGCGGCCGCGGAGGCGCTGGTGTTGCCCGTGGAGGCGCACACCACCGTGCTGGCGCCGTCGTTCAGCGCCTTGGACATCGCCGAGGCCATGCCGCGGTCCTTGAAGGATCCGGTGGGGTTCTGGCCCTCGACCTTGATGTGTACGTCGGCACCGACGGCGCTGGACAGTGCCGGAGCGGGCACCAGCGGGGTGCCGCCCTCGCCCAGGCTCAGCAGGGCATCGGTGTCGGAGAACGGAAGGTGGTCCCTGTATTCGGCGAGGACCCCGCGCCACTGGTGTGCCATGGCCTCATTCTCCTTCGAGGCGCAGGACGGAGTCGATGCTCAGCACCGTGGACGTGGAGGAGAACACGTCCAGGGAGGCGGTCATCGCGGATTCGAGGGCCCGATGCGTGGTGATGCCGATGTGGGCCTGCTGCGGCGGACGCTCCGTGTCGGACTCCTCACTCTCGACCAGCTCTTGGTGGATGGTGGAGATCGAGATGCCGTAGCCGGACAGCGTGCCGGCGATCTCGGCCAGCACCCCGGGGCGGTCCTGCACGGTGAGGGAGATGTAGAAGGCGTTGCGCAGCTCGTCGAGGGGGATCGCGTCCAGAGCCGCGTACCGCGATTCGCGCGGCCCCACTCCCCCGCTCACCCGGTGTCGCCCGGCGGAGACCACGTCGCCGAGGATCGCCGAGGCCGTCGGTGCCCCTCCGGCGCCCTGCCCGTAGAACATGAGCGAGCCCGCCGCCTCCGCCTCGATGAACACCGCGTTGTAGGCCTCGGAGACCGAGGCCAGGGGGTGGGTGTTGGGGATCAGCGCCGGATAGACGCGCGCGGAGATCCGCTCCTCGGCCTCCCCCGGCACTCGCTCGATGATCGACAGCAGCTTGATCGAGCGGTCCATCCGGGTGGCCGCGGCGATGTCCTGGGCCGTGACCTCGGTGATGCCCTCGCAGTGCACGTCCGACAAGCGCACCCGGGTATGGAAGGCGAGCGAGGCCAGGATGGAGGCCTTGGCGGCGGCGTCATGTCCCTGCACGTCGGCGGTGGGGTCGGCCTCGGCGTACCCGAGCTCCTGCGCGGTGGCCAGGGCGTCGTCGAAACCCGCTCCGCTGCGGGTCATCGCGTCGAGGATGTAGTTGGTGGTGCCGTTGACGATGCCCAGCACCCGCTGGATGCGATCGCCGGCCAGCGATTCGCGCACCGGCCGCACCAGGGGGATGGCGCCGGCCACGGCAGCCTCGAAATACAGATCCACGCCGTGGGTGTCGGCCGCTTCGTACAGCGCCGCACCGTCCTGGGCCAGCAGCGCCTTGTTCGCGGTGACCACGCTGGCACCGTGGCTCATCGCCTCCAGCAACAGGGATCGTGCCGGCTCGATGCCTCCCATCACCTCTATCACCAGGTCCGCCTGGCGAACCAGGGCGGATGCATCGGCGGTGAGCAGTTCGGCCGGCACGTTCGGGCGCCGATCTCGGCTGAGGTCACGAACGGCGACGCCGGTGACCTCCAGGCGGGCACCGACGCGGTGGGCGAGGTCCTCACCCTGCTCATCGATCAGGCGCAGCACCTCGGTGCCGACGGTACCGGCTCCGAGCACGGCGACCCGCAGTGCCGGAAGCTCGTGGAACTGGGCCATGGGTGTGGTCCTTCCATGCAATCCATCGGGGCCAGGGAGGCTCCCGCACCATATCGGAGGGGAGGCCGGTCCCGTGACCGTGTATGAACATATGCGACAGCAGGCCTCTCAGGTCACCTGTCAGCTGGTCTCCTACCGCTCGTACCTCGCAGCACGTCGATCAGCCCCCGCCGAACCGGCTGATCTCCTACCGCTCGTACCTCGCAGCACGTCGATCAGCCCTGGTCCAGGGCCAGGAGGTCGTCTTCCGTCTCGCGGCGGATCAGAGTGCGCAGCCGGCCATCCCGCACGGACACCACCGCCGGTCGCGGCACGTGGTTGTAGTTCGAGGCCAACGAGTAGCAGTAGGCGCCGGTGACCGGCACGGAGATGAGGTCACCGCGCTCCACGTCGGCCGGCAGGTACTCGTCCTTGACGACGATGTCCCCGCTCTCGCAGTGCTTGCCCACCACGCGCACCACCTCGGGGGCGCCCTGCGACGTGCGCCCGGCCAGGAGGCAGGAGTAGTCCGCGTCGTACAGGGCGGTGCGCACGTTGTCGCTCATGCCGCCGTCGACGGAGATATAGACGCGGTGGTGGGGCCCGCCGAGGTGGACGTCCTTGACCGTGCCCACCGAGTACAGGGTGTGGGTGGAGGGGCCGGCGATCGCTCGTCCGGGCTCGAAGGACAGGTGCGGAACGGGCAGCTCGAGCTGCTCGCACTCCACCGCGACGATCCGGGCGATCCCCTCGGCCAGCACCTCCGGCGTGGAAGGAGTGTGCTGGGTGTTGTACATGACGCCGAAGCCGCCGCCCAGGTCCAGCGCGTCGATGGTGTGGTCGAGCTCGCTGCGGACCTGGGCCACCAGGCGCAGCACCCGCCGAGCGGCGACGTCGAAGCCGCCGACGTCGAAGATCTGCGAGCCGATATGGGAATGCAGACCGACCAGCCGCATGGTCCCGGGCCGAGCCAGCACCTGCCGGACCGCGATGAAGGCGTCCCCGGAGGTCAGCGAGATGCCGAACTTCTGGTCCTCGTGCGCAGTGGCGATGAACTCATGGGTGTGGGCCTCCACGCCGGTGGTCACCCGCAGCATCACCGGTGCGATCAGGCCCAGCTCCGCGGCGATCTCGGAGACCAGGTCGATCTCGTCGAGCGAGTCGACCACCAGGCGTCCGATGCCCACCTCGAGGGCACGGCGGATCTCGGCTCGTGACTTGTTGTTGCCATGGAAGGCCATGCGGTCGGTGGGGAACCCTGCGCGCAGCGCCGCCGCCAGCTCGCCGCCGGTGCACACGTCCAGGCCCAGACCCTCCTCCTGCATCCACTGCGCGACAGCGGTGCACAGGAACGCCTTGCCGGCATAGAAGACGTCGGCCCCGGCGAGATCGGCGAAGGCCTCCCCGAAGGCGTCGCGGAAGCGGGCGGCGCGGCCTCGGAAATCCTCCTCGTCGACCACGAAGGCCGGCGTGCCCACCTGTTCGGCGATGTCGTGCACGCTGACCCCGCCGGTGGTCAGGGCGCCATCATCGCCCCGGACGGTGGTCTGCGACCACAGACCGTCGAGCAGGGCGTTGACGTCGGAGGGATAAGGGAGCCACGTGGGGGCGGCATCGTTGCCATGCAGTGCTCCGGCCTCATGGGCGCGCATGATGCTCCTCAGGGTCGCGGTTCGGCGGGGTGTCAGGGCGAGCTGTGGAACTCGTCGTCCGACCCTAGACCGCGCGCCACGCTGCCCGGCGAGCCGTCCGGTCAGCGGGCCGGCGCCGAGTCCCGACAGCAGGGTCCGCACCGACGCCCGGAACTACATATCTGCTGGTCATAGTTGATGGATCCGACGCTGACAACGCCCCCGGTCGCCTCCCGGGTGAGCGATCGCACTTGATAATGTGAGCACGTCATCCCCTTCCGAAGGAGAGTCCGTGCCCGCCGACACCTCATCTGCCTCCCCTGAGCAGTCCGCCGCGTCGTCATCGGCCACCGCCTCCGGCCACGAGCTGGTCGTGGTGGCCAACCGTCTGCCCGTCGATGCCCGCACCCTTCCCGATGGCGCCACGGAGTGGGTGACCAGCCCCGGCGGGCTGGTCACCGCCATGGAATCGGTGATGCGCACCGTGGATTCCGGCGCCTGGGTCGGCTGGGGCGGGTCCGCCGGCTACGCTCCCGAGCCCTTCGAGGCCGACGGCATGCACCTGTACCCGGTGCGGCTGGAGCAGGAGGACATCGAGCGGTACTACGAGGGCTTCTCCAATGCCACCCTGTGGCCGCTGTACCACGACGTGATCGTCGACCCGGAGTTCCATCGCGGCTGGTGGGATTCTTACGTCTCCGCCAACCGGCGCTTCGCCCGCTCGGCCGCCGAGGTCACCGAGCCCGGTGGAACGGTCTGGGTGCACGACTACCAGCTGCAGCTGGTCCCGCAGATGATTCGCGCGTCCCGCACCGACGTGCG
This sequence comes from Candidatus Brachybacterium merdavium, assembly GCA_019118275.1. Lineage (GTDB taxonomy): Bacteria > Actinomycetota > Actinomycetes > Actinomycetales > Dermabacteraceae > Brachybacterium > Brachybacterium merdavium. The sequence continues at coordinate 20,162 of DWZH01000057.1, forward strand.
CATCGGCTTCTTCAATCACATCCCGTTCCCGCCCGTCGAGCTGTTCTCCCAGCTGCCCAAGCGCAATCAGATCCTGCGAGGGCTGCTCGGAGCCGATGTGGTCGGCTTCCAGCGCGAGAGCGACGCCCTGAACTTCGTCGCCGCGGTGCGCAAGCTCTTGGGCTACCACGTCGACGGCCAGACCATCTCGGTGCCGGGCCTGGGCTCGGCGCCCACACGGGAGGTGGTGGCCCACACCTTCCCCATCTCGATCGACGCCGCGGCCGTGTCGGCGCTGACAGAGGATCCCGACGTGCGCGAACGCGCCCAGCAGCTGCGCCAGGACCTCGGGAACCCGAAGCGGATCGTGCTGGGGGTGGACCGCCTCGACTACACCAAGGGGATCCGCCATCGGCTCAAGGCCTGGGGAGAGCTGCTGCGCGATGAGTCAGTGGACCCGCACGAGGTGGTGATGATCCAGATCGCCACTCCCTCCCGCGAACGAGTGGAGGCCTACCGGCAGCTGCGTGACGAGGTCGAGCTGACCGTCGGCCGCATCAACGGCGATTACGCGCCCATCGGCCGCCCTGCCGTGTCATACCAGCACCGCACCTTCGACCGGCGCGACATGACCGCGATGTACATGGCCGCCGACGTGGTGCTGGTGACAGCCCTGCGCGATGGCATGAACCTGGTGGCGAAGGAATATGTGGCCTCGCGCCCGGACCTGCGCGGCGTCCTGGTGCTCAGCGAGTTCGCCGGCGCTGCGGATGAGCTCCGCGCCTCGGTGCGGGTCAATCCCCATGACATCGACGAGCTCAAATCTGCGATCCTGCGGGCCCTGGCGATGCCGGAGGAGGAGCAGGAGGACGCCATGGTGTCCCTGCGTCACCAGGTGGTCGAGCACGACGTGCAGGCCTGGGCGCACTCCTTCCTCGAGGAGCTCGAACAGGTGGGGCGACCGGTCGAGGAGCCGACCGCCCCGATCCGCCTGCGGGGCGACGAGCCCAGCTCCCCCGAGCAGCTCGCGGCCGAGCTCGAGACCTTCGCCTCCATCCCTCGCATCCTGGTGGCCTCCGATTTCGACGGCGTGCTCGCCCCGATCGTGGCCGACCGCGATGCGGTCGAGCCCGATGCGGCCGCCCTGGGGTTGCTGCACGAACTGTCCGACATGCCGGGCGTGTCCGTCGCGCTGGTCTCCGGGCGAGCGCTCGCCGACCTGGACGCACATGCCTGCATGCCCAGCTCGGTAGTCCTGGTGGGCAGTCACGGCGCCGAGGTGGGAGCCCTGCCGCCATGGATGCATGCGGAGGTGCTCGATTCCGGGTCCATGACCATGACGCCGGAGAAGGAGCAGCTGCTCGAGGCGATCACCCGCAATCTGCGCCGGATCGCCTCCCAGCATCCCGGCGCCGAGGTCGAGACCAAGCCCGCCGCGGCCGTGCTGCATACCCGCAACGCCCGCGGTCGCGGCTCGAGCAACGCCACCGAGGCGGCGCTGGAGTACGCGGTGTCGCTGCCCGATGTCACCGTCACGCCCGGCAAGGAGGTGGTCGAGTTCTCCGTGATCGACACCTCCAAGGGGGATGCACTCGAGGCGCTGGCCCGAGCGAGCGCCGCCGATGCCTGGCTGTATCTCGGTGACGACGTCACCGACGAGAGTGTCTTCGCCCGCCTCGGGGACGATGACATGGGGGTCAAGGTCGGCGGGGGTGACACCTCGGCGACCCATCGGATCACCGGCACCGACGATGCGCGCCACCTGCTCGAGAAGCTGGTCCGTGCACGACGAGAGCTGGGCTGAGCGGGCGCGGGCGCCGGCGCGTGGTCACCGTTTTCTCGTCTGGAAGGTCGCCAGGTCGCGCTCGGCCGTCTCCGACCAGTCGCTGTTCACCTTGTGCGAGGTGCCACCGTGCTCACCGGCTGGACGTCGAGTTCCCGTTTCGCCAGGCGTGGCCGGGCGCTGGGGCAACCGATGCTCGCGTCGGGCCGAGCGAGCGTCCTGGTCTCCACGACGCTGATCGGAGCCCTGAGGGACTGTCCAGGCTGTGCGCTCATCACGGCCTGTCCGGGTCCGGCGCCCGCCGATCGAGCGGGACGGGCGCCCCGAGCGCACCAGAAAAAGCCCGTCGGTCCAGCGTTTCTGCTGACCGGCGAGTCCTGATGGTGCGGCACCGGACGCTTTGCGATCGGAACGATCATCGAACGCGCCAGCCGCTCCACACTGCGGGTGCGTCTCCCTCGGTTGGAGGGCTGGGGCGAGAGGGCCTACGTGAAGAACGGCCCTGCCCGGGGCGGGCCGGCGCCGTCGCGATGAGCACCGCCCTGAAGGAAGAGCACCTTCAGGGTGAACACCACCGGGTTGTATCCGCGGGTGCAGGTCGATGTCGCACCGGTGTCAGGGGTCGGGCAGGCGGGTGGGGTGTTGCTGACCGAGACGGTCCGCGCCACCGGCCTGGACCAGGCTCTTTCTGCGGCCTCGGCGCCGGGGCGGCGCCCGTTGGCGCAGCATGATCCAGGCAAGGTCCTGCTGGACGCCGCGCTGGCCCTGGCTCCGGGTGGGGACTGCCTGGCCGATGTCGCCTCGGTGCCGGCCGAGCCGGACGTCTACGGACCGGCGGCCTCGGACCCCCTGATCTCTCGCCTGCTCACGCTCCTGGCCAGCGATGTCGATACGGCAGAACGCGCGATCAACACTGCCCGCCCCCGCGCCCGCGAGGCGGCGTGGACGCGGGCCGGAGAACACGCCCCACACCGCCGCGTCACCGCGAAGCATCCGCTGATCATCGACCTGGACGCCACGCTCGTGACGGCTCACAGCGAGAGGGAGGACGCGCGAGCGACGTTCAAGAATGGGTTCGGCTTCCCCCTGCTCGCCTTCGCCGACCACGGCCCCGACGGTGGTGGGGAGATGCTGACCTGCCTGCTCCGCCCGGATAACGCAGGCTCGAACACGGCTGCTGGCCACAAGACCGTCATCAGACAGGCGCTGACCCAGGTGGGGATGGGAGCTCGGCCGGGGAAGAAGGTGCTGACCCGGATCGACGGTGCCGAGTCGACCAAGGAGACCATCGAGGAGCTGGTGAAACGCCGAGTGTGGTACTCGGTGGGCTACACCCTGCCCGCCAGCACCCCGGAGCTCTACCGGATCATCCCCGAGCACCTCCGGCGCCGGCCTACGGCCCCGACGGCACCCCACGCCAGGGCGCGGACGTGGCAGAGCTGACCGGCCTACTGGACCTCGGAGAGTCGCCTGAGGGGATGCGGGTCATCGTCCGCTGCGAGCGACCGCGCCCCGGCGCGCAGCTGCGGTCCGAGGACGTCGACGGCTACCGCCTGACCACCTTCGCGGCCAACACCACCCGGGGACAGTTGGCTGACCTCGAGGTCCGTCACCGTCGCCGTGCTCGCGGCGAGGACCGGATCCTGCGCCTCACGGACCGCTCACGGTGGGCGCCGATCGTTCAGGCAGCACAGGTCCGGCTCTGCGGCCTTCCGGCACCAGCCGGATAGCCTCGCGGACCCGCCGCTGCCCGCCCACGACCCTGGGAAGACCCCTGGCCCTGGAGAGCCCGACCATCGCGACCGACACGCGGCGCACCGTCACACCCTCCTGCCAGAATCAGCTCCCGAACACCGGCAACGAGGCCGAACGCGCCCGCTCACCAGCCCGATGAAATATCGAGGGTAGAGAACGCTCACCGGCACGCCAAGCCCGTGGCCCCAATACCCGAAGCCGCGTAACCACCAACCCTCCGGGATACGCAGGACGGTTCAAACCGTTCCGGTGATCGGTGCAGCTCGGTCGGTCATTGAGCGGCGAATCGCTGAGCGTCCCGAGGGAGACCGGCACCCGTATGCGCCGCTGGTGCTGGGGCCGCGTCGAGGTATTCGGTTCGATCCGAACAACTGGCGGCGTGATGCCGGGTGGAAAGCTGCTCTCGATGCGCTTGGCCTGGGTCGGACCAAGCTCCACGATCTGCGCCATACGCACGCGTCGTTGGTGCCTCGATCCGCCGCCGACATCTATGTGCTTCAGAAGGTGCTCGGTCACCGGGAGAGCGCGACGACCATCGACCGGTACGGCCACCTCTATGACAACGAGATCGACGAGCTGGGAGCGTCCCTGGAGGCGGCTCAGGCGGCTCGCATGGCCAGAGTATGGCCACAGAACAGCTCTAGCAGTCCATTGAAAGTTGAATGTGTCATGTGGGAACGAGAAAACCCCTGGTCAGTGAACCAGGGGCTTGCTCGCCTCTTGGTGCCCGCGACAGGATTCGAACCTACGACCTTCTGCTCCGGAGGCAGACGCTCTATCCACTGAGCTACGCGGGCCGACCCCGGCAGTCTAGCAACAGCTGGGCCCTGCTCCGACCCTCAAGGTGCTC
>DWZH01000058.1 GCA_019118275.1 Candidatus Brachybacterium merdavium
CCCGGCAACCGTCCGCTGAAGTCGCTCTCCGACATGCTCAAGGGCAAGCAGGGCCGCTTCCGTCAGAACCTGCTGGGCAAGCGCGTGGACTACTCCGCTCGCTCCGTGATCGTCAACGGCCCGCAGCTGAAGCTGCACCAGTGCGGTCTGCCCAAGGGCATGGCGCTGGAGCTGTTCAAGCCCTTCGTGATGAAGCGCCTGGTCGAGCTCAGCCACGCCCAGAACGTCAAGGCCGCCAAGCGCATGGTCGAGCGTGCCCGCCCCGAGGTGTGGGACGTCCTCGAAGAGGTCATCACCGAGCACCCCGTCCTGCTCAACCGTGCACCCACGCTGCACCGCCTGGGCATCCAGGCGTTCGAGCCGCAGCTGGTCGAGGGCAAGGCCATCCACCTGCACCCGCTGGTGTGCGCCGCCTTCAACGCCGACTTCGACGGCGACCAGATGGCCGTGCACCTGCCGCTGTCGGCGGAGGCTCAGGCCGAGGCACGCATCCTGATGCTGTCCAGCAACAACATCCTCAAGCCCTCCGATGGTCGCCCGGTGACCATGCCCGCCCAGGACATGGTGATCGGCCTGTACCACCTGACGAGCACCCGTGAGGACGTGATCGGCGCAGGCCGTGCCTTCGCCTCCGAGGCCGAGGCCATCATGGCCTTCGACGCGGGGGAGCTGCACCTGAACGCCCCGGTGACCATCCGCTTCAGCGACATCGTGCCGCCGCGCGGCTGGGAGGCCCCCGAGGGCTGGACCGAGGGCGATCCGATCACCCTGTCCACCACCCTGGGCACGGTCTACTTCAACGAGACGCTGCCGGAGGACTTCCCCTACGTCGAGGGCCAGGTCGGCAAGAAGCGCCTGGGCTCGATCGTCAACGAGCTCGCCGAGCGCTACGACAAGGGGCAGGTCGCCGCATCCCTGGATGCGCTGAAGTCCTACGGCTTCAGCTGGGCCACCCGCTCGGGCGTCTCCTTCGCCCTGTCCGACGTGGTCGCGCCCCCGAACAAGGGCGAGATCGTGGCCACCTACGAGGAGAAGGCCTCGCAGATCCAGGAGAACCGTGATCTCGGTCTGGTCTCCGAGGTCGAGCGCAACGCCGAGCTGATCGACATCTGGACCGAGGCGACCAATGAGGTCGACGAGGCCATGCGCGAGAACTTCGATTCGGCCAATGCGATCTACCGCATGGTCCACTCGGGGGCTCGAGGCAACTGGATGCAGATCCGGCAGATCGCCGGTATGCGCGGGCTGGTCACCAACCCCAAGGGGGAGATCATCCCGCGTCCGATCCTCTCGAACTACCGCGAGGGGCTGTCGGTGCTGGAATACTTCATCGCCTCGCACGGCTCCCGCAAGGGGCTGGCGGACACCGCGCTGAAGACCGCCCAGTCCGGATACCTGACCCGTCGTCTGGTCGACGTCTCACAGGATGTGATCGTCCGTGAGGCCGACTGCGGCACCACCAAGGGCCTGAACCTGCCGATCGCGGTGGAGGAGGCCGGCGCACTGCGCGTCCACGAGCACGTGGAGACCACCGCATACGGCCGAGTCCTCGCCGCCGCGGCGATCGGCGCCGACGGTCAGGAGACGGCTCCGGCCGGCACGGAGGTCGGCGACGTGGAGATCGAGCAGCTGGTCGAGGCCGGCGTGCAGTCGATCAAGATCCGTTCCGTGCTGACCTGTGACTCCGCGGTGGGCACCTGTGCCCAGTGCTACGGCCGTTCTCTCGCGACCGGCCAGCTGGTCGACATCGGTGAGGCCGTCGGCATCATCGCGGCCCAGTCCATCGGTGAGCCCGGCACGCAGCTGACCATGCGTACCTTCCACACCGGTGGTGTGGCCAGCGCCGACGGCGACATCACCCATGGTCTGCCGCGTGTGCAGGAGCTGTTCGAGGCCCGTACCCCGGCCGGCTTCGCCCCGATCACCGAGTCCGCGGGACGGGCCGAGATCGAGGAGAACGACAAGCAGCGCCGGATCACGGTCACCCCGGACGACGGCACCGACCCGGTCACCTACAACGTGTCCAAGCGTGTGTCGCTGCTGATCTCCGACGGCGACCACGTCGACGTCGGCCAGCAGCTGACGGTCGGCTCGGTCGACCCGAAGCAGGTGCTGCGCATCCTCGGCCCCCGGGCCGTGCAGCAGCACCTGGTCGACGAGGTGCAGAAGGTGTACATCTCGCAGGGCGTGGAGATCCACGCCAAGCACATCGAGGTCATCGTGCGCCAGATGCTGCGTCGCGTGACGATCATCGAATCCGGTGACACCGATCTGCTGCCCGGCGACTTCGCCGAGCGCGTCGCCTTCGAGACCGCCAACCGCACGATGATGGCCGAGGGCGGTCAGCCGGCCTCGGGTCGTCCGGAGCTGATGGGGATCACCAAGGCCTCGCTGGCGACCGACTCGTGGCTGTCGGCGACATCCTTCCAGGAGACCACCCGGGTGCTGACCGAAGCGGCTCTGAACCGTAAGAGCGATGCGCTCATGGGGCTCAAGGAGAACGTCATCATCGGCAAGCTCATCCCCGCCGGCACGGGCCTGGCGCGGTTCCGCCACATCGCGGTCGAGCCCACCGACGAGGCCAAGGCGCAGATGTACCAGGTGCCCGGCTACGACGAGCTGGACTTCTCCGGCTTCGGTCAGACCGGCGCGGTCAACCTCGACGACATCGACTATGCCGATCCGTTCCGCACCGACTTCCGGTGATCTGTCGTTGATCCTGCGCTGACGGCGCAGGGTCGGCGCCCATCCCTCGGGATGGGTGAACGGATCAGCACCACCCTGCGGGGCGGTCCCACCGTGTGGTGGGGCCGCCCCGCAGTCGTTCCGTCGGGCTGTCCCGCAGTCGTTTCGTCGGGCCGCTCAGTAACCGTTCCGTCGGGCCGCTTGGACGTGTCCTGGCAGAGGTGCCGGACCCTCCGACGTGACCTGGCAGACGCGCCCGCCTCTCCGACGTGACCTGCGGGACCCGAAAGTTCACGGGCGAGTAAAGAACTCTCAGTCCCTGCCCCAAACTCTCGCCGTTTCCCTTTCGTCACCGCGACGAAAGGGAAACGATGGGGCGTGGCGGAATCCCCGCGTCTTCCCTCGCTGCGCACCGCATCACCGGCCGCGCGCACGCACGGAGTCTGCCACGGTCCCGACTGGGACCCAGTTGCTCAGTGAACAACGACGTCGGCCGACCGTGCCGGCACCGGAACAGGTGGATGCAGTGAAGAAGACTCCGTGGATCGTTGCGGCAGCGGCCGCGTGCGTGATCGGCGCCGGGGGCGGCGGGACCGCTTTCGCGATGTCCAACGAGGCGGCGGTGAATCTCTACGGCGAGGAGACGTCCGTACGCACCTTCAGCCCCACGGTGGCCGAGCTGCTCGAGGCCCAGGGCATCGAGGTCAAGGACAACGACCTGGTGATCCCCGGGCTCGAGGAGCAGGTCACCGATGGCCTAGAGATCCAGATCATCGAGCGCTTCCCCGTCACCGTGACCATCGACGGCGAGGAGCAGGAGCTGCTGACCACCTCCGGCACCGTCGGCGAGGCCCTCGAGGAGATCGACTTCGAGGCCGAGGGTGCGAGGATCAGTGCTGAGCCGGAGACCCAGCTGGACGCCTCCGGCACCGAGGTCGACATCGTCACCCGCAAGACCGTCACCTTCGTGGGCCAGTACGGCGAGGACACCTTCGAGGTCGCCGCCCTGACCGTCGGCGAGGCGATGGACAAGGTGCTCACCGACATCGAGGACACCGACACCGCCGACGTCGACCGCGACACCCCGCTCGTCGACGGCGCCACCCACGAGATCCAGCGGGTCCGCGAGACCGAGCGCACCGAGACCGAGGCGATCCCCTTCGAGACCACCACCGAGGAGGACGACTCGCTGCTCGAGGGCAGGACCAAGACCACCACCGAGGGCAAGCAGGGCGAGGTCGAGAAGGTCTACTCCGAGACGGTCGTCGACGGTGAGGTCACCGAGTCCGAGCTGGTCTCCGAAGAGGTCATCTCCGAGCCCGTGAACGAGGTCGTCGTCAAGGGCACCAAGCCGGCCCCCGAGCCGGAGCCGGAGCCCGAGCCTGAGCCTGAGTCGGCCCCCGAGCCCGAGCCGGCCCCCGAGTCCTCCGACTCCAGCAGCTCCGATTCCGAGGGTTCGGACTCTGACAGCTCCGACTCCGACAGCTCGGACTCCGACAGCTCGGATTCCGACAGCTCCGACTCCGAAGGCTCTGACTCCGACTCGTCCGAGCGCTCCAGCTCGAGCCAGTCCTCGCGCAGCTCCGAGCGCTCCGGCAACACCGGTGCTTCCGCACCGTCGGTCTCCGACGGCTCGGTGTGGGACCGCCTGGCCCAGTGCGAGTCCGGCGGCGACTGGTCGATCAACACCGGCAACGGCTACCACGGCGGCCTGCAGTTCTCCCGCTCCACCTGGCAGGCCTTCGGCGGCGGCAAGTATGCCCCCACCGCCGACCAGGCCACCCGTGCTCAGCAGATCGACATCGCCAAGAAGACCCAGGCTGCGCAGGGCTGGGGTGCCTGGCCCTCCTGCACCGCTCAGCTGGGCATCCGCTGATCCCAACACCCTCTCTCGCCCGGGCGCGCCACGGAATTCCGTGGCGCGCTCGCGCCGTCCTGGGGCTGGGGAGCGGAGGACGCTGGCGCCGTCCTGGGGCCGGGGAGGGCAGGACGCTCGCGACGCCCGAGGCCCGGGGAGAGCGGAAGCCAGGCGCGGCCTGGAGGTTGTCGGTGAAAATGCACTCTCCAGAGCCCGTGCGCTCGTATACGACACACCGCCCTCCTGGAGTACATTTCTCCGACAGCGCCGACGCCCCCGACGACCCCACCCTCACCGCCCCCTATACCCTCGCCGCCCCCCCGACGACGCCGAGGCCCCCGACGACCTCGCCGCTCCCGACGCCCCCGACGCTCCCGACGCCCCGCCGTGCTACGGAGGGGAGCGGTGCCGGCCGCGTCTCGGACCGGCCCGATGTGATCTGTGTCGGAACCTCGGAGAAGCTTTGACCGGCCACATACGGGGTCACTAGACTGCCACTGCGTCCGGAGTGCCCTCTGGTCGTGCATTGGGACGAAATCCCGCAGCCACCCTCGAGGTGAACGCAGGGGTGTCCCCCGCGAGGAGCGGATCCTCGCGGTGTGCCCGAAACCGGATCGTGGGTCATGCCCGGCCCCGATCCCCGAGCAGCGATCACGGTCCTGCGGACGCCCGACCGGTGCCACCGTTCGGGCGGGTCGGAGGCCAGCAGTCCCCGGGCATGGGGGCCGGCAGCCGAGTCGCCGGCCGCGGGAGCGGCCGAAGAAGTCGATCCTCCGGTGCGAACAGCTTCGGGGGCCTAACAGGAAGAGAATCTGTGCCAACTATCCAGCAGCTGGTGCGCAAGGGCCGGGACGTCCGTTCCGAGTCCACCAGCACGCCCGCGCTCAAGGGGTCACCCCAGCGCCGCGGCGTCTGCACGCGCGTCTACACCCAGACCCCCAAGAAGCCGAACTCGGCGCTGCGCAAGATCGCTCGTGTGCGCCTGTCGACCGGCATCGAGGTCAGCGCCTACATCCCCGGCGAGGGCCACAACCTCCAGGAGCACTCGATCGTGCTCGTCCGTGGCGGCCGTGTGAAGGACCTTCCCGGCGTCCGCTACAAGATCGTGCGCGGTGCGCTCGACACCCAGGCAGTGAAGGGCCGCCAGCAGGCGCGCTCCCACTACGGCGCCAAGAAGGAGAAGAAGTAATGCCTCGTAAGGGCCCCGTTCCCAAGCGCCAGCTCGCTGTCGACCCCGTATTCAACTCGCCGATCGTCACCCAGCTGATCAACAAGGTCCTCCTGGATGGCAAGAAGACCGTTGCCGAGGGCATCGTCTACGGCGCTCTCGAAGGCGCTAGCGAGAAGAATGGTCAGGACCCGGTCGTGACTCTGAAGAAGGCCCTGGACAACATCCGGCCTTCGCTCGAGGTCCGCTCTCGCCGTGTGGGCGGTGCGACCTACCAGGTGCCGATCGAGGTCAAGCCCGGTCGTTCCACCACGCTGGCGCTGCGCTGGCTGGTCAGCTACTCGCGCGCTCGTCGTGAGAACACCATGACCGAGCGCCTGATGAACGAGATCCTCGACGCCTCCAACGGCCTCGGTGCCGCTGTGAAGCGCCGCGAGGACACCCACAAGATGGCCGAGGCCAACCGCGCCTTCGCCCACTACCGCTGGTGAGTCTCCGGTGGGGTCCACCACTGAGGTGGGCCCCATCGCGCGCCCTCCGGCCCTGACCTCCAGCTCCGTCCTCACGAAAGGGACATGCCCGTGGCACTCGCAGTGCTCAGTGACCTCACAAAGGTCCGCAATATCGGCATCATGGCTCACATCGATGCCGGCAAGACCACCACGACCGAACGCATCCTGTTCTACACCGGCGTGAACTACAAGATGGGCGAGACCCATGACGGTGCCGGCACCATGGACTGGATGGCGCAGGAGAAGGAACGCGGAATCACGATCACGTCCGCCGCGACCACCTGCTACTGGCACGACAACCAGATCAACATCATCGACACCCCCGGCCACGTCGACTTCACCGTCGAGGTGGAGCGTTCGCTGCGCGTGCTCGATGGTGCCGTCGCCGTGTTCGACGGCAAGGAGGGGGTCGAGCCCCAGTCGGAGACCGTCTGGCGGCAGGCCGACAAGTACGAGGTCCCGCGCGTCTGCTTCATCAACAAGATGGACAAGCTCGGCGCCGACTTCTTCTTCACCGTCGGCACCATCGTCGAGCGCCTCGGTGCCAAGCCGCTGGTCATGCAGGTTCCGATCGGTGCGGAGAATGACTTCCGCGGGGTCGTCGACCTGGTCGAGATGAAGGCCTACGAGTGGCCCGACACCCTCGATGCGGATCTGCCGGCCATCAACTCCAAGAAGGGCGATCCCTCGCTGGGCCAGGTCCAGAACGAGATCCCCATCCCCGAGGACCTGGCCGACACGGTCGAGGAGTACCGCTCCAAGCTGGTCGAGGACGTCGCCGAGAGCTCCGAGGAGCTCATGGAGACCTACCTCGAGGAGGGCGACCTCACCGTGGAGCAGCTGAAGGCCGGTGTGCGTGCGCTGACCATCGCCTCCGAGGCCTACCCGGTCTTCTGCGGCACCGCCTTCAAGAACAAGGGCATCCAGCCCGTGCTCGATGCGGTCATCGACTACCTGCCCTCGCCGCTCGACGTGCCCCCGATGATCGGGCACAAGCCGAACGACGAGTCGGTCGAGCTGACCCGCAGCCCCGACTGGGACGAGCCCTTCTCGGGCCTCGCCTTCAAGGTCGCCGCGCACCCGTTCTTCGGGTCGCTGACCTACGTGCGGGTCTACTCCGGCCAGGTGCAGCAGGGGATGCAGATCCTCAACGCCACCACCGGCAAGAAGGAGCGCGTGGGCAAGCTCTTCCAGATGCACTCCAACAAGGAGAACCCGGTCGAGGAGGCCTTCGCGGGCCATATCTACGCCTTCGTCGGCCTCAAGGACACCACCACCGGTGACACCCTCACCGATTCGGCGAACCCGATCCAGCTGGAGTCCATGAGCTTCCCGGATCCGGTCATCTCGGTGGCCATCGAGCCCAAGACCAAGGGGGACCAGGAGAAGCTGGGCGCTGCGATCCAGAAGCTCGCCAAGGAGGATCCGACCTTCCAGGTGGAGCTCGACGAGGAGAGCGGCCAGACCGTCATCAAGGGCATGGGCGAGCTGCACCTCGACGTCCTCGTGGACCGCATGCGCCGCGAGTTCAAGGTCGAGGCCAACATCGGCAAGCCGCAGGTGGCCTACCGCGAGACCATCAAGCGCGTGGTCGAGAAGTTCGACTTCACGCACAAGAAGCAGACCGGTGGCTCCGGCCAGTTCGCGAAGATCCAGGTCACCTACGGCCCGCTCGCGGACGCCGAGGACGGCGTGTTCTACGAGTTCGAGAACAAGGTCACCGGCGGCCGCATCCCGCGCGAGTACATCCCCAGCGTGGACGCGGGCATCCAGGACGCCCTGCAGCACGGCATCCTGGCCGGCTACCCGGTCGTGAACGTCAAGGCCACCCTGATCGATGGTGCCTTCCACGACGTCGACTCCTCGGAGATGGCGTTCAAGATCGCCGGCTCCATGGCGACCAAGGAAGCTCTGCGTCAGGCGAAGCCCGTCATCCTCGAGCCGGTCATGAGCGTCGAGGTCCGTACTCCGGAGGAGTACATGGGAGATGTCATCGGCGACCTGAACGCCCGTCGCGGGCAGGTGCAGTCGATGGAGGACGTGAGCGGGGTCAAGAACATCCGTGCTCTCGTCCCGCTGTCGGAGATGTTCGGCTACGTCGGCGATCTGCGGTCCAAGACCCAGGGTCGTGCGATGTACACCATGCAGTTCGACAGCTACGCGGAGGTTCCCGGCAGCATTGCCGAGGAGATCGTCGCGAAGACCCGGGGCGAGTGAGGACGTGGGGGAGCAGGTAGGCTCGTCCTCCTGATCCCCCACGCTTCCGACGGACCCCACCCCCAGGGTGGGAACCGATCCCGATCCAGTAGTAATCACGAGTAAGAAGTCCTAGGAGGACACCACCATGGCCAAGGCCAAGTTCGAGCGGACGAAGCCGCACGTCAACATCGGCACCATC
>DWZH01000002.1 GCA_019118275.1 Candidatus Brachybacterium merdavium
GATGGTGCCGGCGTCCTTGGTGGCCTGACGCTCGGCGTCGGAGAAGTAGGCCGGCACGGTGATGACCGCGTCGGTCACGGTCTCACCGAGGTAGGACTCGGCGTCCTTCTTCAGCTTGCCCAGGGTGCGGGCCGAGATCTCCTGCGCGGTGTACTTCTTGTCGTCGATCTCGGTGGACCACTCGGTCCCCATGTGGCGCTTGACCGAGGAGATGGTGCGGTCGACGTTGGTGACGGCCTGACGCTTGGCGACCTCACCGACCAGGACCTCGCCCTGCTTGGAGAAGGCGACGACCGAGGGGGTCGTGCGCGAGCCCTCGGCGTTGGCGATCACGGTGGACTGCCCGCCCTCGAGGACGGCGACGGCCGAGTTGGTGGTGCCGAGGTCGATTCCGACGACACGAGACATAAGATGCCTGCCTTTCTGCGGCGCTGTGCGCCGCCATGGATTCGTGCGTTGCTGGACGGCCGGGGAGGCTCCACCGCTGGGGCGATCACGCTCCTGGCCGGTCAGCTCCGCCGGCCGCCGGGCCGGCGGCAAGACTGAGTGACAGCGGCTCAAGTAGAGGGCTCTCGCGAACTCCTGTCAAACTGGCGCTCACTGAACTTGAGTACACCATGCTCAACCTCCGCCTGGTGGCTCTTATTCCGCCGCAGCCGGCCTATGACGGAGGTCACGTGCGGCAGGTTCCCCGCACGTTGGCGGCGATCACATCGGTCCGATCGATCTGTCAGCAGATGTCGATGGGGCATGGGCGGGCCGAACCCTCGGTCGAGCCCGGACCAGACGTGCGGGGTCGCGGGCACCACACGCACATCAGTCACGGCCCCGCTCTGGCGTGGCTGTCGAGTGGCTGTGTAGCATCGACCAGGCCGCCTGGCATAGGAGCCACGCATGGCCGACATCGACGAGCACGGCCGCCCCGAGCCTCCGCTCGACGGCGACGGATGGGAGACCCTCACCGGTTTCCTGGACTTCCAGCGGGCGACCTTCGCATGGAGGAGCATCGGGCTGTCCGCTGCGCAGTTGGCGCGGCCTTCGCCGCCCAGCGCCGTGACGCTCGGCGGGCTGCTCAAGCACCTGGCCTACGTTGAGGACAACTGGTTCGATCGCTGGCTGCACGACCAGCCGCGCCGGGAACCGTGGGCTTCGGTCGACTGGGCCGCGACGCCGGACTGGGAATGGAAGTCCGCCGGAGATGACGACCCCGAAGCGCTCGAAGATCTGTGGGAACAGGCGGTCGCGCGGGCCCGAGTCGCCGCCCAGACGGCATACGCCACCGGCGGGTTGGCGCAGCCGACTCGGCGGCGCTGGCCGGACGGCAGAGCACCGAGCCTGCGCTGGGTGCTCACGCACATGATCGAGGAATATGCGCGGCACAACGGTCACGCCGACCTCATCCGCGAGGCCATCGACGGGCAAGTCGGCGAGTAGAGACCGTCGGCCGCCGGCCGCTCGCTCTGCGGGAGGATCCGGACGGGCCGATCCTGTGCTCGGCGCCGACCCGAGCGCTGTCACGGCAGCGAACACGAACATTCCCGGCGATATGGAGGCGGCATGACCGAGGTGCTTCGGATGGCGGGAAGAGCACCATCCTCAGCATGTGCGGCGCCGAGAGGCACCCCAGCCGGGGAACGGTCCACGTGCTCGGACAGCAGCTCGGTCGTGTGGAGATCCGCAGTTTGCGCGAGTCCATCGGCCACGTCGATCCTCGGCGCCCGGTGCGGTCGGCGCTCACTCCTCGTCAGGTCGTGCTGACCGGAGCGACCGGCGCCACCGAGTTCATGCCGCGCTGGGAGCCGGACCCGAAGGTGCTCGCCTGCGCCTCGACCATCTCCACCACTCCCGGCCAGAGCTGACCACGGTCCTGGTCACCCATCACCTCGAGGAGCTCCCCGAGAGCGCCACGCATGCGGCGCTCATCAAGGACGGGGACGTGCTCGCCGCCGGGCTGGCTGACGAAGTGCTCACCCCGGAGCTGGTGACCGCCCGCTTCGACCACCCCATCCGCATCGAGCATCGGCACGGACGGTGGACGGCTCGCGCCAGCAGAGCGCTCGCGGTCCACTGACCCCGGTCCCGCCGGCCCCGGGAATCAGGAGCGACGCCGGTGGAGCGCGGGACCGGAGAGCGCGGATCAGGCGTTCAGTCCGCAGCCTCCATCGTCGTCGGCGGTCAACCCCATGTCCTTCGCTCGGTCGTCATCCCCGATGGCGAAGATGTAGTGGGCGTCGGGGTTCCCGGGGGCCGGAGCGGTGTAGATCGGGGTCGGGCCGGTCTTGTCGACCGTGTATTTGTCGTAGCTGCCCTCGATCTGCTCGGTGGTGGAGCCCTCGTCGTTGTGCACCGATCCCATCGTGACGCCCTCGGGCGTCTGGTTGCTCTGGGTTCCCGGGATGCTCACGACACCGTGCGTCGGGGAGACCACGACGCCTGCCCCCGGATTCTGCTCCCCCTCAGCCGGGTCCAGGTAGAACCAGGTGCAATCGCCGAGCTCCTGGCGATCGGTGAGCAAGCCGGTGGCGATCGCCTCGTCTTCGGACATGCCGAGCTCGAGGGACTTGTAGCCGTCGGGACCCAGGGTGTTCTCGCTCGCTGCGTCGGGCGCGGTCTCGCCGGCGACGTCCGTGTCCGCCTGGGCCACTGCCGGAGCAAGGACCAGGGCCACGATTCCGGCCGCGGTCACGATCGACGTGAGACCGGGCCGCTGCCTGCCGGTGTGTGCGGTGCCCATGGCGCTTCCCTTCGTTGTGGTGCAGGGCACATTCGATGGTCACGAAGGGGACGCCGTGAGCGCAAGGGAAACCGAACGGTAATTCGTGGCGCCCCGGAAGAGCGGCGTGCCGCAGGCCATCGGGACCGCTCCACCTCTGGACAACAGTGTGACGGACGCTACCCTGGAAGGCTTTGCTCATCCCACTTCGGAGGACCGATGCCGTTCCACCCTGCCTATCCGGACCACCTCACCCAACGCCAGCTCGACGACGAGAAGCACATGGCCGCGGCCAGGGTCGACGGGGACTCTCCCCTGTCCGATCCGATCGTCATCGTCGAGTCCGCTCCCGACTGGCCCGACCGGTTCAACGAGCACGCCGAAGCGATCTCACAGGCTCTCACGGACGTGGCACTGAGGATCGAGCACGTCGGCTCGACCTCCGTGCCGGGCCTGCCCGCGAAGCCGATCATCGACATCGATGTGCATGTGGCCGACAGCTCCGCGGAGCAGCACTACGTCCCGGCGCTCCAGGCCATCGGGTACCGGATGGTCATCCGGGAGCCCTGGTGGAACGGGCACCGCATGCTGGTCACACCCCAGGAGGCCGGCCGAGTCAATCTGCACGTGTTCCCGGCCGACGCCCCTGAGCCCCTGCGTCACCTGCTGTTCCGAGACTGGCTGCGCTCGCATCCGGAGGACCGGGAGAGGTACGCCGCAGCCAAACGGGAGCTGGCCCGATCCACTGCCGACCATCCGGCGGATTACAACCTGGCCAAGAACGAGGTCATCGACGAGATCTTCGCTCACATCTTCAGCGCACCGCCGAGCCAGCATCCGTCCTGGCCGGAACCGGCGGGGCAGCACCAGGACGAGATGCCTGAACCCGATCACCGTTGACATGAAGCCCACTTGATCTCGTTCCCTGGGGACATGAGGATCCGACACGTCAGCACCCAAGTCCGAGATCTCGCCTCCGCGACACGCTTCTACGGAGATGTCCTCCAGCTTCCGCTCCGACGGGGCAGCGAGGAGATCGTGGTCCCGGTGGGCGAGTCCGCGCTCACACTGAGAGAAGAGCCCGGGAGCGCAGTCTGTGACCATCTCGCGTTCGACATCCCGCCGGGCCAGCTGGAGCGGGCCGCGTCGTGGCTGAGGGCCCGTGGTGTCGAGCTGCTCACCCGAGACGGTTCCGACGAGTTCGAGATGCCACCGGGATGGAATGCGCGCAGCATCTATTTTCAGGGACCGTCCGGTTCGATCCTCGAGTTCATCGACCGACGGGATCTGAAGGAGGCTGCACCTCACGGCTTCGAGGCGTCGTCGGTTGCCCGCATCAGCGAGGTGGGCGTGGCGACCCTCGACGTGTCGCGGGATCGTCAGCTGCTCGCCGGAGCCGGCCTCGAGATATACGGCGGAGTGTCCAACGATGATTTCAGCCCCGTGGGCGATGTGCACGGCCTGCTCATCCTGGTGACGGCCGGACGTGCCTGGATGCCGACCGACAGCCACCGCTCCACGATGGCGCCGCTCGAGATCGAGATCGCCGGGCATCCCGACCTCGACCTCGATATCGGCTCTGCGCGGATCCGCGGTGACGGGAGCTGATGACGGGGACCGCCGCCCCGTCC
>DWZH01000059.1 GCA_019118275.1 Candidatus Brachybacterium merdavium
GCCTGACCTACAACCGCTTCATCCAGGGCCTCGGCCTCGCGGGTGTCGAGGTTGACCGTCGCATGCTCGCCGAGCTCGCCGTCAACGACGCGCCGGCTTTCGCCGCCCTGGTCGAGGTCGCCAAGAACGCCCTCCCCAAGGACGTCAACGCCCCCGCGGCCTGACATCGCGGCACGTCTGGCGATGACCGAGCGCCCGGATCAGTCCCCGATCACCTCCCCCCGCTCCGAGCGGGTGCGGAAGGTGGCGGCGCTGACCGGGCGCTCTGCGCGTCGCAAGCAGGGACGATTCCGCATCGAGGGACCGCAGGCCGTGCGCTCCCTGCTGACGCACCGACCCGAGCTCGCCCTCGAGGTGCACCTCACCGAGCGCGCCGCCGACGACCACCCCGACCTGGTGAGCCTCGCCCGCGCGGCGGGAGCGCCTGCGAACACGCTCGACGAGCAGGTGCTGCGCGCCATGGTCCGCGAGGACGCCGCGAGCCCGGCTGCCCACGGCGCGCTCGTCTCCCCGCAGGGCGTCGTCGCGCTCGGCACGCTGCCGGCCGAGGACCCGCTCGCCGCGCTCACCGCGCTGGAGACGCTGCCCGCCGACGAGCCGCTCACCGTCGTCGTGCTCCACGAGGTGCGCGACCCCGGAAACGTCGGCACCCTGATCCGCACCGCGGACGCCGCCGGCGCCGACCTCGTGCTGCTGACCCGCACCAGCGCCGACCCGTACTCCCCGAAGGCCGTCCGCGCCGCCGTCGGCAGCCTCTTCCACCTCCCCGTCCTCGCCGGCGCGGAGATCGCGCCCGTGCTCGAGACCCTCGCCGCGCGAGGCATCACCGCCGCCGCGACCAGCGGCCACGCCGAGGTCGAGCTGTTCACCGTCGAGCTGCCGCAGCGACTGGCCTGGATCCTCGGCAACGAGGCCCGCGGACTGGACGAGGAGACCCTCTCCGCCGCCCCGCTCACCGTGCGGATCCCGCTGGCCGGGCACGCGGAGTCCCTGAACGTGCACACCGCCGCGACCGTGTGCCTGTTCGAGACGCTCCGTCGCCGGCGGGCGCGCGCATGACCACTCCTTCCCGCTCCGCGCCCCGCACGGACGACGAGCATCCCCGCTCCGCGGTCGGCGCTCGACCCGGCCGCGCCCTCGCCGCCGCGGCCGTGCCGCTCCTCCTGCTCCTCTCGCTGCTCGCAGCAGGGCTCGGGATGCTCGCCACCGGTGCGGTGTCCCCCGCCACGCTCGTGCCCGCCTCCCCGCTGGTCACCTGGGGTCTGCCCGTCGTGCGGGCCCTGCACCACCTCGGGCTGCTGATCGCCGTCGGCGCGGGCGGGACCGCCGTGCTGCTGCTGCCCGGCCCCTCCCGCCGGGAGGTGACGGTGCTGGACCCGCTGCGCCGCCGCACGGTGCGTCTCGCCGCGGCCGGCGCCCTGCTCTGGACCCTCGCCGCCGCCGCGCAGATCCCGCTCGGCGGGCTCGAGGCGACGGGAGCGGGCACCGACCTGAACGTCTGGGACGTGGCGATGGGCGGCGCTCTCGGACGCCTGCAGATGCTGGTCGCGGTGCTCGCCGCGCTCGCGACCCTCGCGTACGCCCTCGCCCGCTCGACCGTGCTGGCCTGCTGGGGGCTCGCCTTCGCCGGGCTCGGCACTCTCTCCCTGGGCCTGGTGGGCCACGCCGGCGCGAGCCTCGACCACATCAACGCCGTCAACGCCATGGCGCTGCACCTCGTCGCCGTGACCGTCTGGGCGGGCGGGCTGCTGGTCATCGCCCTGCTGGCCCCGCGGATGGACGACGCCGTGCTCGGCACGGTGGTGCGTCGCTTCTCGCCCTGGGCCCTGGCCGCGGTGGTCTCCCTCGCCCTCAGCGGACTGATCAGCGCCTGGATCCGGCTGTCGGGCTGGGGGGACCTGCTGAGCACCGGCTACGGACGCGTCGTGCTCGCCAAGACCATCGGGCTGCTCGTGCTCGCCGTGCTCGGTGCGCTGCAGCGCAGGCGGCTCGGGGAACGCCTGCGCTTCCGCCACCTCGCGCTGACCGAGGGCGTGCTCATGGCCGCGGTGATCGGGGCGTCGATCGCGCTGGGCCGCTCCGCCCCGCCCGTGCCGCAGTCGGTCCCCGAGATCGGCGAGCTGCGGGTGATGGCGCTGGTCGGCTTCCTCCCGCCGTCCGAGGAGTTCTCGCCGACGACGATGTTCACCGTGATCCAGCCCGACTGGATCGCCCTCGCCCTCGCCGCGGCGATGGCGGGCGCCTACCTCATCGGCGCGGTGCGCCTGGCTCGGCGCGGCGATGACTGGCCGTGGCACCGCACGCTCGCCTTCCTCGCCGGCTGCCTCGCCTTCGCGTGGGTCCTCTCCGGCGGTGCGGCGGCCTGGGGGAAGTTCCGCTTCGACGCTCACATGGTCCAGCACATGGCGATGATGATGATCGTGCCGCCGCTGTGGGTGCTGGGCGCTCCGGTGACGATGCTCTCCCGCGCCACGGCCCCGCGCACCGACGGTTCCCGCGGGGTGCGCGAGTGGGTGCTCGCGGCGCTGCACTCGGGCTACTCTCGCGTGATCTCCTCCCCGCCGATGGCCGGGCTGATCTTCGCCGGGTCGCT
Organism: Candidatus Brachybacterium merdavium; assembly: GCA_019118275.1. Taxonomy (GTDB): domain Bacteria; phylum Actinomycetota; class Actinomycetes; order Actinomycetales; family Dermabacteraceae; genus Brachybacterium; species Brachybacterium merdavium. The sequence continues at coordinate 2,594 of DWZH01000059.1, forward strand.
CGTGATCTTCTACTTCTCGCCTCTCTTCGAGCTGGCGATGTACGACCATCTCGGCCACGTGCTGATGACGGTGCACTTCCTCGCCTCCGGCTATCTCTTCGCCTGGGTGCTGATCGGCATCGACCCGTCGACAAGACCGATCAACCCGGTGCTCAAGCTGCTCACCCTCCTGGTCACCCTCGCGTTCCACGCCTTCTTCGGGGTGGCGCTGTACTCGGCGACCTGGCTGGTCGCGCAGGACTGGTACACGGACCTGGGGATGTACGGGCCCGAGCGCCTGATGCTGATCCAGGAGCGCGGCGCCTCGATCATGTGGGCGATCTCGGAGGTGCCGACTGTCGGGTACGCGATCGTCGTGGTGGTGCTGTGGATGGGCTCCGAGGACCGGCGCGCGAGGCAGTACGACCGCAAGGCCGAGCGTGACGGCGGCGCGGAGCTCGCCGCGTACAACGCGTATCTCGCGAGCCTGGGCGGCGAGGCCCGGTCGGACGGCGTGGCTCAGCCGGGCGGCGAGGTCCGGCCGGACGGCGCGGATCGGCCGGACGGGCCGACTCAGTAAGGCGGCGGATCGCTCGGCGGATGCAGGCCGCCGTCGCGCCCGACCCGCCAGCCGTCCTCCCCGTCGTGGCCCGTGACCTCGTCACCGGAGGAGAGGCCTCGCTCCCGCACCCATCGCCGGCCGCCCCCCTGAGTCCGTCGCGCACCGGGTCGAGCAGCCCGAGCGTCTTCAGCCGGTGGTGCTCGCGTCAGAGGTCGGGGAGGTTCTCGACAGCGGTCGCCCCGCCGGCAGGAGGATCGGCGGGTCGTACTCCTCGATGTGGTCCGTCTCGGACACTGTCACGTTCACCCGGACGTCCGGGGCGGGAGGCTCGAGGCCGCCCGTCGTGAGCGCGGAGCTCATCAGCACGTTGTAGCGGGTGCGCGAGAGCGAGGGGATCAGGTCGCTCGCCTCGATCTCCCCGCCGGGATCCACCGGGAGCGGGGTGCTCTCCTCGAAGGACCGTGTCTGTCCGTCGCGCACGGATGCCCGGACATGACACGGCGGCGGCCCTCCGCAGAGGGCCGCCGCCGTGGTCGTCGATCGGTGCCGTCGCCTCGGGGCGCGAAGCCCGCGGACGTCGACCCGAGCGCCTCGTCGCTCAGAGCCAGTCGCCCTGCGCCGCCCGCTTCTCGGTGCCGATGGTGGTGTCCGGTCCGTGGCCGGTGTGCACCACCGTGTCGTCCGGGAGCCGGAACAGCCGCTCGCGGATCGACTCCTCGATGGTCTCCCGCGAGGAGAAGGAGCGGCCGGTCGCGCCGGGCCCGCCCTGGAACAGGGTGTCGCCGGTGAACACGGCGCCGAGCTCCTCGCTGTAGTAGCAGGTCGAGCCGGGGGAGTGGCCCGGGGTGTGCAGCGCCTCGAGGTTCACGCCCGCGATGGTGAACATGTCCCCGTCGGCGACGTCGTCGTCCCAGGGGAGGTCGCCGTGGGTGAGCTGCCAGACCTCGCGGTCGGCGGGGTTCAGCAGGATCGGCGCCTCGAGGGCCTCGGAGAGCTCCGGGGCGAAGCGGACGTGGTCGTCGTGCGCGTGGGTGAGCAGGATGCCCACGCACTCGCGGTCCCCGACGAGCTCCTCGACGGTCTCCACGTCGTGCGGGGCGTCGAAGACGACGCACTGCTCCTCGTCGCCGAGCACCCACACGTTGTTGTCGACCTCGTGGGTCTCCCCGTCCAGGGAGAAGGTCCCCGAGGTCACGGCGTGCGAGAGGTGTGCGGTCACTTCGCCACCTCCGCCACGGTGCGCAGGGTGTCGCCCTCGTGCAGCGAGGACAGCGCCGCGTCGACCCCGGCGAGGTCCGTGCGGCCGGTGACGAAGCGGTCCAGCGGCAGGCGGCCCTGCAGGAACAGGTCGATCAGGTACGGGAAGTCCCGCTCGGGCAGGCAGTCGCCGTACCAGGAGGACTTCAGCGAGCCGCCGCGGCCGAACACATCCAGCAGCGGCAACGTGAGCTTCGCATCCGGGTGGGGGACCCCCACCAGCACGACGCGGCCGGCGAGGTCGCGGGCGTAGAAGGCGGCCTCGTAGGTCTGCGGGATGCCGACCGCGTCGATGACGACATCGGCCCCGAAGCCCCCGGTCAGCTCCTGGACCTTCTCGGCGACCTGCTGCGGGGACAGGTCCTTGGTGACCGCCGTGTGGGTGGCACCGAGCTCCGACGCGGCCGCCAGCTTCTGCTCATCGATATCGAGACCGATGATGGTGGTGGCTCCGGCGAGCTTCGCCCCGGCGACAGCGGCGACGCCGACGCCGCCCAGCCCGATCACCGCGACCGACTCGCCGCGCTGGATGGCACCGGTGTTGACCGCCGCCCCGATGCCGGCCATCACGCCGCAGCCCAGCAGGCCCGCCACCTCGGCGGGAGCCTTCTCATCGACCTTGGTGCACTGGCCCTCGTGGACCAGGGTCTTCTCGGCGAAGGAGCCGATACCCAGCGCCGCGGTCAGCTCGGTTCCGTCGCTCAGCGTCATCGATTTGGAAGCGTTGTGGGTGTCGAAGCAGTACTGGATGACGCCCGTCTTGCAGGCGCGGCACTGCCCGCACACGGCCCGCCAGTTCAGCACCACGTAGTCCCCGACCTCGACGTGGGTGACGTCCTCGCCGATGACCGCGACGCGGCCGGCGGACTCATGGCCCAGCAGGAAGGGGAACTCGTCGTTGATACCGCCGTCGCGGTAGGCCAGGTCGGTGTGGCACACGCCGGTGGCGTCGATGTCGACGACCACGTCGTTCGGGCCGGGGTCGGGGATGACGATGTCGACCAGCTCGGCAGGTTGCTTCTCGGATCGGGCGATGACGCCCTTCACTGTCCAGGACAACAGGTCCTCCTCGATACGGGGGATCCGGCGGTCAGAGCCGGTTGTCCCAGCCTATCCGCGTTCGTGTCCCGCGGCACCCGGGCCCGTTGGCGAACAGGCCGCCCCCACCTCGTAGGATGGTCCGCGGTGCCCGCGCCCCGGCGCCCGCGCCCTCCAGCCCCCGGATGAAAGCGACACCCGTGCCCGAGTCAGCCTCGACCCCCGACGTCCCGGTCATCGACGAGCCGACGATCACCGCCGCCGTCGACGACGCCCTGGCCGCGATCTCCGCGGCCTCCGGCACCGCCGAGCTCAAGCAGGTGCGCATCGCCCACGTCGGCGATGCCGGCGTGCTCTCGCGCGCCAACCGCGCCATCAAGGACTTGCCCAAGGACCAGAAGGCCGCGGCCGGCAAACTGGTGGGCCAGGGCAAGGGTCGCGTGCAGAAAGCTCTGGCCGCACGCCAGGCCGAGCTGGCCGCCGCGGAAGAAGAGGCGGCGCTGGCCGCGGAGACCGTCGACGTCACCCTGCCCACCGACCGCAGGCCCCGCGGGGCCGCGCATCCGCTGACGACGCTGCAGGACCGCATCAGCGACATCTTCATCGGCATGGGGTGGGAGATCGCCGAAGGCCCGGAGATCGAAGCCGAGTGGTTCAACTTCGACGCCCTGAACTTTGACATCGACCATCCGGCCCGGCAGATGCAGGACACCTTCTACGTCGCCCCCGAGGGCTCCGGGCAGGTCCTGCGCACCCACACCTCCCCGGTGCAGGCGCGCGTCCTGCTCGAGCGCGGTGTGCCCCTGTACATCGGATGTCCCGGCACCGTGTTCCGCACCGATGAGCTGGACGCCACCCACACCCCGGTGTTCAACCAGGTCGAGGGGCTGGCGATCGACAAGGACCTGACCATGGCCAACCTGGTCGGAACCCTGGACAGCATCGCCCGGGCCCTGTTCGGGGGCGAGCCCGTCACCCGGCTGCGCCCGAGCTACTTCCCCTTCACCGAGCCCAGCGCCGAGATGGACTTCCGCTGCTTCAGCTGCGGGGCGCGCCAGGGCACGGACCACGACGCGGACCCGGCCTGCCGGGTCTGCAGCGGCACGGGTTGGATCGAGATGGGCGGGTGCGGCATGGTCAATCCCGCCGTGCTGCGCGCCGTCGGCGTCGACCCCGAGGAATACCAGGGCTTCGCCTTCGGTCTGGGGATCGAGAGGATCCTGATGCTGCGCAACGGCGTAGCCGATATGCACGACATGGTGGAGGGCGACGTCCGCTTCTCCCAGCACTACGGGACGGAGATCTGAGATGCCCCGCATTCCGCTGACCTGGCTGGCCGAGCACGCCACCCTGCCCCGCGGCGCCGATGCCGAGTCGGTCGCCGGCGACCTCGTCTCCGTCGGCCTCGAGGAGGAGGCGATCTTCGGAGCCCAGGTGACCGGCCCGCTGGTCGTCGGCCGCGTCCTGGACGTGGTCCCCGAGCCCCAGAAGAACGGCAAGACCATCAACTGGGTGCGCGTGGACGTCGGCCCCGAGCACAATGAGGACGCCGACGATCCCGCGGACCCCAAGCCCGGGCCGGAGCGGCCCAGCCGCGGCGTGGTCTGCGGTGCCCACAACTTCGAGGCCGGGGACCTGGTGGTGGTCTCCCTGCCCGGCACCGTGCTGCCCGGCGACTTCGCGATCGCCGCCCGGAAGACCTACGGCCACACCTCGGACGGCATGATCTGCAGCGGCGAGGAGCTGGGCCTGGGTCCGGACCCCGACGGGGTGGACGGCATCATCGTGCTCGGCCGCGGTCACGGCGCGGGTCTGAGCGCCGAGCCCGGCGACGATGCCATCGAGCTGCTGGGGCTGGCCGATGAGGTCGTCGAGATCAACGTGACCCCCGACCGCGGCTACTGCTTCTCCATGCGCGGCGTGGCCCGCGAGTACTCCCATGCCACCGGCACCGACTACACCGATCCGGTCAGCCGCATCCAGGTCCCCCGGAGCAGCGGCGGCGGCGTCCCGATCCAGCTGCGGGACGAGGCCCCCCTGCGCGGGGGCCCGGGCTGCACCCGCTTCGTGGCCATGGAGGTGCGCGGCGTCGATCCCGCCGCCCGCACCCCACGCTGGATGGCCCGCCGCCTCGCGCTGGCCGGAATGCGCCCGATCTCGCTGATCGTGGACGTGACCAACTACGTGATGCTGGATCTGGGTCAGCCGCTGCATGCCTATGACGCCGAGAAGGTCGTCGCCCCGATCATCGTGCGCCGTGCCCGTGAGGGTGAGGAGCTGACCACCCTCGATGACGTCACTCGTCGCCTGCACCCCGAGGACCTGCTGATCACCGACTGCGGTGGGGACGGCGACCGGGTGCTGGGCATCGCCGGTGTCATGGGCGGTGAGGACACCGAGGTCTCCGGGACCACCCGGAACGTGATCCTCGAGGCCGCGACCTTCCAGCAGGTCACCGTGGCCCGCTCCGCGCGCCGCCACCGCCTGCCGTCCGAGGCCGCCAAGCGCTTCGAGCGCGGCGTGGACCCGGAGCTGCCGCTGCTGGCCGCCCGCCGTGCCGCCGAGCTGATCGCCGAGCACGGCGGCGGGCAGATCGACGCGCACGTCACCGATGAGGGCGACGTGAACGCCCCGGCCGCCATCACCTTCCCGATCGCAGATGCCGAGCGGGTCGTCGGCGTGCCCTACACCCCCGAACAGGTGCGCGGCACCCTCGAACGGATCGGCTGCACCCTCGAGCAGGCCGGGGCCGAGACCCTCATGGTCACCCCGCCTTCCTGGCGGCCGGACCTCACCATCCGCGAGGACCTGGTCGAGGAGATCGCGCGCCTGGTCGGCTACGAGCAGATCCCCTCCATCCTGCCGTCCGCGCCGGGCGGACGCGGCCTCACCCGGGCGCAGCGGGCGAGGCGCAGCGCGAGCCGCGCGCTGGTCGAAGCGGGCCTGACGGAGGTGACCTCCTCGCCCTTCATCGCCGAGTCCGTGTTCGACCGTCTGCGCTACGAGGCGGCCGACGAGCGCCGTAGCGCAGTGCGGCTGCTGAACCCCCTGGCCGACGATGAGCCGTTGGTGCGCACCGAGCTGCTGCAGACCCTGCTGCCCACCGCGCGCCGCAACCTCGGCCGGGGAGAGGAAGCGGTGGCGATCTTCCAGCACGGGACCGCTGCGATCGCCCGCGGCAAGGATGCACGCTCGCCGCTGCCCTCGGCCGAGCAGCGCCCCGATGCGGAGGAACTGGCAGCCGTCGACGCCGCGCTGCCCACCCAGACCCGCGCCGTGGCCGCCGTGATCGGCGGGAGCACGGGACCGGATTCCTGGTGGGGGCAGGCACCCGCCTGGGACTGGGCCGACGCCCTGGACCTCGCGCAGCGGGCGGCCGCAGCCGTGGGCACCGAGCTCGAGGTGCGTCAGGTCGAACGTGCGCCATTCCACCCCGGCCGCTGCGGCGAGCTGCGCGTCACGGGCACCGACGGCCGACAGCAGGTGGTCGGCCACGCCGGCGAGCTGCACCCCGCGGTGGTCGCCGAGTTCGCTCTGCCGGCCCGCACCAGTGCGCTCGAGATCGACTTGGAGACGGTCATCGCCGCGGCCCCGGACCTGGTCCCCGCCGAGGAGCTGTCCACCTACCCTCTGGCCAAGGAAGATTTCGCCTTCGTGGTCGACGCGGACGTACCGGCAGCGGCGGTGCGGGCCGCCATGGAGGTCGGCATCGGGGACCTGGCCGAGGGCGTGCACCTCTTCGACGTCTACACCGGCGACCAGATCGACGAGGGCAAGAAATCGCTGGCCTTCGCGGTGCGACTGCGTCCGGCCGAGGCGACCCTGACCACCGAGCAGATCGCGGCCGCCCGCGAGCGCTGCATCCGCGCGGTCGAGACCGCCGTCGGGGGCGTGCTTCGAGCGTGAGCGCACCACTGGCTCCCGCACCTCCCGCAGGGGCCAGGCAGATGCCCGACCCGCACCGCTCACCGGTCGGGGAGGCGACGCCGCACGGCCCCGCCGGGACGTCGCCGGCTCCGCACCTGCCCGCTGGAACGGCACCGGAGACAGGGGAGGGGCGCTGCCCATCGCAGCGCCCCTCCTCTTCCATGCTCGTCCGGATGAGCCGATCTCGCCCCATCCCGAGGACCTCGCCTCACATGGTGTTCACGATCAGCCCGATGTGGGTGTAGAAGTTCATCGCCCCGAAGAGGACGAAGACAAGTCCGGAGATGAGCCACAGCCACCCGACGATCTTCGCGACTAATGGCACTCGGACCGCTGCAGCCTGGTGGGTGGCCTGACCGCGCTGCGTGCGTGCGAAGGCGCTGATGGCGAACGGCGCAAGGACAGCTCCCACCCCGATGAGACCGAAGAGGGCGGACATGAAGATCGCTTCGACGATGGGCCATTCAGCGAAGGCTCCGGAGATCGGCTCCTGCGGGGGCGCCGCGAACAGCTGGTACACGATGCCTGCGGCCATGATCGCGATCAGTGCGAGCCCGAGCCCGGCGATGAAGATGCTCAGCGGGCGTGCCGCACGTGCCACGGTGACCAAGGGTGCCGGAGACTCGGCGACCGTCTCGCCGCGCTTCCATAGATAGATCGCCAGCGCGCTCATGAGGACGCCGAACCCGAGGCTCGTCTCACCGAAGATCACGTTGTCGAAGGCGAAGCCGCCGGAGGCCAGGGGCCAGGTCAGACTCATGTGCAGACCGGTCAGGGTGAGGATGACGCCGAGCGAGCCGAAGGTCAGCGCCCAGCCATCGGTGCTGACCGGGTCCTCGGCGTGGGGGCGCAGCAGGTCACGTACGAACAGCACCAGCGCGAGCAGTCCGGCGCCGGCGGCAAGAGACATGATCGTGTTGTACGTCGGCATCGTCGTCCAGTCGATCATTCCGGGTGACGACTCACCCGTGAAGAAGTCGCTCATGCACACTCCTGAAAGTTCGTGACACCGCTGAATGGAGTCATCGCTATACGGGTAACTGCAGGTCAGAGAGCATCTACTTGCTCGCCATGCCCAGGGTAGCTGTCGAGACTCAGCCTAGGAGAGGGGCGACCACCTCGCGCACTGGCTGTTCATGCATTCGAGTGTATATACTTCCGGCATGACTTCCGCATCGCATGCTGTCGCCTCCCCTGCGTCGACCGGCGGCCCCTTCCGCGCGGCCGTCGTCGGGGCCTCCGGGTACGCGGGCGGGGAGACCTTGCGCCTGCTGAGCGCGCATCCGGGCATCGAGGTCACCACGGTCGCCGCGCACTCGAGCGCCGGCCAGCGGCTCAGCGAGGTGGCCCCGCACATCGACCTCGGCCACGACCCGATCCTGGCCGAGACCACCACCGAGACCTTGCGGGGCCATGACATCGTGGTCCTGGCGCTTCCCCACGGGCAGTCCGGCCGGATCGCCGCCGAGCTCCGCGCCGAAGATCCTGACCTGCTGGTCCTCGACCTCGGAGCCGACCACCGCCTCGAGCGTGAACAGGACTGGAGCGACTACTACGGCAGCGAGCACTCCGGCACCTGGACCTACGGGATGCCCGAGCTGCCGCTCGCCGACGGCACCACGCAGCGCGAGCTGCTGCCCGGCGCGCGCGAGATCGCCGTGCCCGGCTGCAACGCCACCGCCGTCACCCTCGCCCTGGCGCCGCTCGTGAGGGCAGAGCTGATCGACCCGGCCACGCTCGGCTCGGTGCTGCAGGTCGGCTACTCGGGAGCCGGACGCGCCGCCAAACAGCATCTGATGCTCGCCGAGGGCGCCGGCACCGCGGCTCCCTACGCGGTCGGCGGCAGCCACCGGCACATTCCCGAGATCCTGCAGAACCTGCGCCGTGCGGCGGGACATGAGGACTCCCGGCTGACCTTCACCCCGGTGCTGGTGCCGATGAGCCGAGGCATCCTGGCGGTCAGCACCGCACGGGTGAGCGGCGAGGTCGCCACCGCCGACCTCCTCCGAGCGCTGCACGCCGACTATGGACAGGAGCACTTCGTGACCCTGCTCGAGGAGGGCGCCTTCCCCGCCACCGGGCAGACCGCCGGTGCCAACACCATCCGCATCGGTGCCTTCGTAGACGAACGCAGCGGTCAGGCCACCGTCATCTCGGCCCTGGACAACCTGGTCAAGGGCACGGCCGGTGCCGCCGTCCAGTCGCTGAACCTGGCGCTGGGTCTGGATGAGCGCATGGGGCTGAGCCGGACCGCTCTGGCTCCCTGATCCCGGCCCCGGCCCCGGCCCCAGGCCCAGCCCCGGCTCCGGCTCCGGCTCCGGCCGATCTTGCACCTTTTCCGCTCCGCATCCTTCGAGGAGACCTGTGTCGATCACCCGCCCCCGCGGCTTCCGCGCCGCCGGCCTGGCCGCCGGACTGAAATCCACCGGCGCCACCGATCTCACCCTGATCGTCAATGACGGGCCGCGCCAGAGCGCCGCCGCCGTGTTCACCGCCAACCGGGTCCAGGCCGCCCCCGTGATCTGGTCGCGCGAAGCCGTGGCCGACGGCCGGGCCCGCGCCGTGGTCCTGAACTCCGGGGGCGCCAACGCCTGCACCGGCCCCGAGGGCCTGGCCGACACCCGGCGCACCGCCGAGCACTTGGCCGCAACGCTCGAGGTCTCCGCCCACGACGTGCTGGTCTGCTCGACCGGCCTGATCGGTGAGCGCCTGCCGATGCAGACGCTGCTCGCGGGCATCACCACCGGGGCCACGCGGCTCGCCGCCGGTGCCGAGCCCGACGCGGCCGCCGCGAGAGCGATCATGACCACCGACACCGTCCCCAAGACCGCCGAACGCACCACGGATTCCGGGGTGCGGGTCGGCGGCATCGCCAAGGGCGCCGGGATGCTCGCCCCGCAGCTGGCGACCATGCTGGTGGTTCTGACCACCGACGCCGACATCGACGCCGACACCGCCGACGCGGTGCTGCGAGAGGCCACCGCCGCCACCTTCGACCGGGTCGACTCCGACGCCTGCATGTCCACCAACGACACCGTGATCCTGATGGCCTCCGGTGCCAGCGGCGTCGCCCCGGACATCCGTGAGCTGACCGAGGCGGTGCGCGCGGTCAGCGCCGACCTGGCCCGCCAGCTCGTGGCCGACGCCGAGGGCGCCAGCCATGACGTGCACGTGGTGGTGCGCTCGGCCACCACCGAGGCCGCCGCGCTCGCCGTCGCCCGCGAGATCGCCCGCTCCAACCTGGTCAAGGCCGCGATCTTCGGCAACGATCCCAACTGGGGCCGGATCGTCTCAGCCGCCGGGTGCGTGCCCGAGGCCCTCGCCCCCTTCGCCGTCGAGGACCTGTCGGTGAGGGTCAACGGGGTCGAGGTGTGCCGCGCCGGAGGCGCCCACCGCGACCGCTCCGAGGTGGACATGACCCCGCGCGAGATCCTGATCGAGGTGGATCTCGGCGCGGGTGACGCCGCGGGGGACATCTGGACCAACGACCTGACCCACGACTACGTCGAAGAGAACAGCGCTTACTCCTCATGACCCCCGGTAACACCCCCGACCCCGCCCAGGACGCGGCCGACCCCGCCCCGGAGGCGCTGGTCGGCAAGAACCCCCTCAGCCAGCTCGACGCCGCGCGCACCGAGGCCCGAGAGAAGTCCGAGGTGCTCATCGAGGCCCTGCCCTGGATGCAGCGCTTCCGCGGCAGGATCGTGGTCGTCAAGTACGGCGGCAACGCCATGATCGACGACGAGCTGCGCCGCGCCTTCGCCGCCGACATGGTGTTCATGCGCCTGGCCGGCATCCATGTGGTCGTCGTCCACGGCGGCGGCCCCCAGATCTCCACCATGCTCGACCGCGTCGGCATCGACTCCTCCTTCCGCGGCGGCCTGCGCGTGACCGACCGCGACACCATGGACATCGTGCGGATGGTGCTGGTCGGGCAGGTCGGCAGGCAGCTCGTGGGGCTGATCAACCAGCACGGCCCGTACGCCGTCGGGATGTCCGGCGAGGACGCCCGGATGTTCTCCGCCGTGCGCCGCTCCGCCGTCGTCGACGGCGAGGACGTCGACCTCGGCCACGTCGGAGCCGTGACCGGCGTGCGCATCGAATCCATCAGTGACCTGCTGGACTCCGGCCGGATCCCGGTGATCTCCTCCATCGCCCCCGAGATCGCGCCCGACGGCACCCCCACGGGCGAGGTGCTCAACATCAACGCCGACCTCGCCGCGGCGGCCATCGCGGAGGGCCTGGGCGCGGAGAAGCTGGTGATGCTCACCGACGTCGAGGGGCTCTACCGGAACTGGCCCGATCGCGGGTCGCTGATCCCGGAGATCTCCGCCTCCGAGCTGCGGGCCATGCTGCCCGAGCTCACCTCCGGGATGATCCCCAAGGCAGAGGCGCTGCTGGGAGCGGTCGACGCCGGGGTGCGCACCGCCGCGATGATCGACGGGCGCATCGAACACGCGGTGCTGCTGGAGGTCTTCACCACCAAGGGAGTCGGCACCATGGTCAGGAGGGACGACTATGTCTGAACAGTCCGCACGCACAAGGCACACCGCGCAGGATCTTCCCGACCGCTACCGGGAGGCGTTGCTGCCCGTGTTCGGCACTCCCCAGCGCGTCCTCGCCCGCGGTGAGGGCTGCCGGGTCTGGGACACCGCCGGCACGGAGTACCTGGACCTGCTGGGCGGGATCGCCGTCAACAGCCTCGGTCACGCCCACCCCGCGATCCTGTCGGCCCTGAGCACGCAGGCACAGACCCTGGGGCACGTCTCCAACTTCTTCGCCACCATCCCGCAGATCGAGCTGGCCGAGAGGCTGCTGCAGCTCGCTGAGGCGCCCACGGGCTCCGGGGTCTTCTTCGCCAACTCCGGCAGCGAGGCGAACGAGGCGGCCTTCAAGATCGCGCGCCGCACCGGCCGCCCCCGGGTGCTGGCGCTCGTCGACTCCTTCCACGGACGCACCATGGGCGCCCTGGCACTGACGTCCAAGGAGGCCTACCGCGCTCCCTTCGAGCCGCTGCCCGGGGGAGTGGAGTTCCTTCCGGCCGGCGATGAGCAGGCCTTGGCAGACGCCCTCGCCCCGGGGGACGTGGCCGCCGTGTTCGCCGAACCCATCCAGGGTGAGGCCGGCGTGCTCCCGCTCAGCGCCGACTACCTCCGGGCCCTGCGCCGCCTCACGCGCGAGCACGGCACCCTGCTGATCCTCGACGAGGTCCAGACCGGCATGGGCCGCACCGGGAACTGGTTCGCCCACCAGGCCGTCCCCGACGTGCAGCCGGACGTGATGACCCTGGCCAAGGGCTTGGGCGGCGGCTTCCCGATCGGCGCCGTGATCGCCTTCGGCGCCGCCACCCATGACCTGCTGCGGCCCGGCCAGCACGGCACCACCTTCGGTGGCAACCCCCTGGCCGCCGCGGTGGGGCTCGCGGTGATCGGGACGATGATCGATGAGGAACTGCTCCAGCACACCCGGCGTGTCGGCGACCAGCTGGCACAGGCGATCACGGCGTTGGCCGACCCCCGCATCTCCGGGGTGCGCGGCGAGGGCCTGCTGCGCGGCATCGCCCTGACCGAACCGATCGCGCCGGCCGTGGTCACCGCCGCGCTCGAGGCTGGCTTCATCCTCAATGCCCCGGATCCGAGCACACTCCGCCTGGCCCCGCCGCTGATCATCACCGAGGCCGAGCTGGCCACGTTCACAGCGGCCCTGCCCGGCCTGATCGATGCCGCCGCAGCCGCCACCGCCGAAGGAGCTCGCTGAGATGGCCCGTCACTTCCTGCGCGATGACGACCTCACCCCCGCAGAGCAGAAGCAGGTCCTGGCACTGGCCCTGGAGATGGCGGGCGACCGCTTCGCCCACCAGCCCCTGGTCGGTCCGCGGACCGTCGCGATCATGTTCGACAAGTCCTCCACCCGCACCCGTGTCTCCTTCGTCACCGGCGTCGCCGAGCTCGGCGGCAGCCCGATGGTGCTCGAGGCGGCCTCCAGCCAGCTGGGCCGCGGCGAGTCGATCGCCGACACCACCCGCGTGCTCACCCGCATGGTCTCGGCGATCGTGTGGCGCACCTTCGGCCAGGAGCGGATCGCTGAGATGGCCGCCCACGCCACCGTCCCGGTGGTCAACGCCCTGACCGACGAGTTCCACCCCTGCCAGGTCCTTGCCGACCTGCAGACCATCGCTCAGCACACCGGGGGGCTGGCGGACGGCGAGGCGGCCCTGGCTGGACGCTCGCTGGCCTACCTCGGTGACGGCGCCAACAACATGGCCCACTCCTACCTGCTGGGCGGTGCGACCGCCGGGATGCACGTGCGCATCGCCTCCCCGGCCACCCACCGGCCGGATCCGGGGATCGTGGCCGACGCCGCCGCGATCGCCCAGCGCACCGGCGGCTCGGTCACGCTGACCGAGGACCCCCGCGAAGCGGTCACCGGTGCCACCGCGGTCATCACCGACACCTGGGTGTCGATGGGCCAGGAAGGCGAGGACGGACGAGGACAGCAGACCTTCGCCCCCTACCAGGTCACCGATGAGCTGATGGAGCTGTCCGGCGGGATCTTCCTGCACTGCCTGCCCGCCTACCGCGGCAAGGAGGTCAGCTCCTCCGTGATCGACGGGCCCGCCTCCGTTGTCTGGGACGAGGCCGAGAACCGCCTGCACGCGCAGAAGGCCCTGCTGACCTGGCTGCTCACGCGCGACGACCGCGATGACCGTGGCGAGGGCGATGAGGCCGCCGCGCCCGGGGGACGGCGATGACCGAGCAGCGTCGGGCCCTGGCCCAGACCAAGGTCTCCCGTCAGCAGCAGATCGTGACCATCCTGACTCGACAGGAGGTCGGCTCGCAGTCGCAGCTGGCCCAGCTGCTCGCCGCCGAGGGCATCGACGTCACCCAGGCCACCCTCTCGCGCGACCTGGTCGAGCTGCAGGCCGAGAAGGTCCGCGGCACCGGCGGTGGTCTGGTCTACTGGCTGCCTCCCGAGGGCGGTAGTCCCCGGCCCCCGACCCCGGGCGGCGAGAGCGAGCTGCTCGAGGCGCGTCTGCCGCGGCTCGCCGAGGGCCTGCTGGTCTCGGCCGAAGCCAGCGCCAACCTGGTCGTGGTGCGCACGCCGCCGGGAGGGGCCCAGTACCTGGCCTCGGCGCTGGACCGTTCGGTGATGCCCGATGTCATCGGTACGATCGCGGGCGACGACACCGTGCTGCTGGTGGCCCGCGACCCCGACGGGGGCGAGCGATTGGCCGCCCGTCTGCTCGAGATCGCGGACGGCCGTCGCGATCCCGTCACCGGCTCACCGACTTGACCCGCCCTCATGACCCGGGTGCGCCCCTGCTGCGCCCACCCCAGACCCACGAACGACCCGACTAGGAGCACCAGTGACCGAACGCATCGTCCTCGCCTTCTCCGGCGGCCTCGACACCTCCGTGGCCATCGGCTGGATCCATGACGCCACCGGCGCCGACGTCATCGCCTGCGCGGTGGACGTCGGCCAGGGTGGAGAGGACCTCGAGGTGATCCGCCAGCGCGCCCTGGACTGCGGCGCGGTGGAGGCCTACGTCGCCGACGCCCGCGACGAGTTCGCCGAGGAGTACTGCATGCCGGCGCTCAAGGCGAACGCCCTGTACATGGACGCCTACCCGAACGTCTCGGCCATCTCGCGTCCGGTGATCACCAAGCACTTGGTCAAGGCCGCCAAGAAGTATGGTGCCGGCACGGTCGCCCACGGCT
>DWZH01000060.1 GCA_019118275.1 Candidatus Brachybacterium merdavium
CGCCTGCCCGAGTTCTACCAGCTGACCACCGGCGGCGCGCTGCTGTCGGTGATCCCGCTGGCGATCTTGATCCTGGTCCTGCAGCGCTTCTGGCGCGGCGGCCTCACCGAGGGCTCCGTCAAGGGCTGACCGCGGGCGACGGTTATGTGCGCTGTGGTGCCAAGAACGGCACCACAGCGCACAAAACCGTCACCTTGCGCACGTCCCTTGCGTCTCCGCTGCGCCTGGCCTTCGATGGGCCCATGGCATCTGCCCTGCACCGTCCCGGACTCCCTCGCCGCTCTGTGGTCGCTGCAGGAGCGGCAGTTCCCCTGGCCACTGCGGCCCTGGCAGCCTGCGATGGGCAGGCAGGACGGTCGGGGGAGGGCGGCGGTGCTGACAGGCAGGCCGAGCTGCCGCGCGCGGACTTCGGGGACCCCGAGACGGCGGGAGCCGCAACGATCCCCTTCACCGCTCGGATGCTGGGGGCGATCGACCGGGCCGACACCAACGCCGTGTGCTCCCCGCTGTCGGCCCAGATCGTGCTGACCATGGCCGGCATGGGCGCGACCGGCGCCACCCGCGCCCAGATGGAGCAGACCCTGGGCGGAAGCATGGACCAGCTCGCCGAAGCCGCCAACACCCTGGCCGGTGCGCTCTTGGCCGTCGGCGAGCAGCAACGGCAGGACCCCGAGGAGGACCAGCCCGACCCGGCCGTGGCGTCCTTGGTCAACGGGATCTGGGCCCAGGAGGGGATGAGCATCCAGGAACAGTTCCTGGATGATCTGGCCACCTGGTTCGGAAGCGGGATCTACGAAGTCGACTACATCGATCCGGACCACCGTGAGGAGGCCCGCCAGCGCATCAACAGCTGGGTCGAGGATGTCACCGACGGCCTGATCCAGGAGCTGATCCCCGCCGAGGCGCTGAGCGAGACGAGCCGCATGGTGCTGGTCAACTCCCTTCACCTGAAAGCCTCCTGGACCTCGTCGCTGACCACCGCGACCGGTCCGTTCACCACCGCGGATGGCGAGAAGATCGAGGTCGACACACTCCTGGCCGAGACCACGACCTGGCATGAGGACGAGCTCTGCCGCGCCACTGCCCTCGACACCTATGGCAGCGATCTGTCCTTGGCCCTGATCCAGCCGGTCACCGACCTGCCCAGCGTGCTGGACGCGTGGGCGGAGAGTGCCGACGACCCGTCGGCCGGGCTCGGTGCCGTGCTCGCCGGGCTCGCCGACGACGGCGAACCGGTGGACCTGACCTTGCCGGCCTTCGACATCGATTGGAACACCCCGCTGTCCTCCGTGCTGATCGAACTGGGGATGGCCGATGCGTTTCAGGCCGGCGAGGCCGACTTCTCCGGCATCACCACCGAGGAGGAGCTGCTGATCTCCGAGGTCATCCAGAAGGCCGTGATCACCGTCGACGAGGAGGGGATGGAGGCCGCCGCTGCCACTGCGGCGATGCTGGATACGACCTCCGCCGCGGCCGATCCGAAGGAGCTGGTGCTCGATGCTCCGTTCCTGTTCGTCGCTTACGAGACGTCCACGCGCGCCCCGCTGGTGCTGGGCTGGATCGGCGACCCCGCTCAAACCCGCTGAGAGGAGACCCCGCTCAAACCCGCTGAGAGGAGGGCTGCGGCACCTCGACGGGCTCGTAGTCCTCGGCATCCTTCACGGACGGGGCTGAGAGCAGCAGCACGCCGGCCAGGCGCATCAGATCCTGCACCGGCGCGTCGTCATGCGATTCGGTCTGCATCACCCGCACCGTGTTCTCGCGCACCGCGTGGCTCAGCACCAGAGCCATCATCACCCGGGCCGCGAAGGTGGGGTCGACCCCCTCGCGAAGCATGTGGTCCTCCCCGAGGCGGGTGAAACAGGCCTCGAGGATGTGCTCGTGGACGCGGCGCAGACGCGCCATCCGGAACCGCCCGGGGTGGTCATCGCTGACGGCATCCGCATCGAGGGTGGCCAGCAGCTGGATCGAATGGGAGCCCGGGTGCCAGATCTCGGCCAGCGCACGCACGAAGACCTCGGGATCGGTGCACAGCTCCTCGACCCGGTCCAGGGCTGCCTGGGCATGTGCTTCGAGGCGGTCGATCACTCCCCCCAGCAGCGCGTCCTTCGACGCGAAGTGGTGGAGCATGCCGGGATGGGAGATCCCCACCTGGTGGGAGATATCGCGCAGGCTGGAGCCGTGGTACCCGTATTCTGCGAACAGCTCGGCGGCGCCATCGAGGATCTCGTCGCTGCGGGATCTGCGGGGGTCGGTCGCAGGCGGCGCCATACCCTGCGGGGCGCTGGTCGGAGGGAGCGGAGATGTGAACGGTGGCATCGTGACAGCCTTTCGCGTGCGGGGGTGACGCGGCCAACTGCTCGACCGATGCTCGAAGACTACCAACAGTGGGCGGGACGGGCCATCACGGGTCGTAATGAGCCGGCGCCGAGTGAAGGCCGGCTGAAGGTCGGCGCAGTCGGCGATGTCTTCAGCCAGGTCACGCATCGTGAGGTGGCGTTAGTTCGAGGCCTTCTTGAGGATCGCGACAGCCTCGTCGCAGTGCACCGGTTCTGCGTCATGATGATGCCGACCGCTCGGTCGATCAGGGCGGGAGGCCATCGCGGCGCGGAGGTTCTCCTCGGTCTCATGATGGCGGGTCAAGCATCGCGAGCTGCAGGGCGCTCGACGCCAGACGGCCCCCGTACACCAGACGGCCCCCGTACGCCAGACGGACCTCACGGCGGATGGTCCCGATCTGCTGGCACACTGGCTGTAAGACGTTTAACCGAGAGGACGATCGACGATGACCGCTCTGTTGGACCCCACCCCGGACGGCTTCCGGCGCGCGGGGGCCCCGCACCTGGTGATCTCCGGGGCCCTGCACTACTTCCGCGTGCACCCCCAGCAGTGGCGCGACCGGTTGCGTCGCCTGGTGGCGATGGGCTGCAACACCGTCGAGACCTACGTGGCATGGAACGTCCACCAGCCCGCCCCGGGCATGACCATCTTCGAGGGGCTCGCCGACCTGGGCCGTTTCCTGGACATCGCTGCCGACGAGGGCCTGGACGCGATCGTGCGCCCAGGGCCCTACATCTGCGCCGAGTGGGAGAACGGGGGCTTCCCCGGCTGGCTGCTGCGAGACCGCAACCTGCGGCTGCGCAATCGCAACGCCGCCTACCTCGAGCAGGTCGACGCCTGGTTCGACGAGCTGATCCCCGTGATCGCGCAGCGCCAGGCCTGCCGCGGCGGCACCGTGGTGATGGTGCAGGTGGAGAACGAGTACGGCAGCTTTGGCGATGACACGACCTACCTCGCCCACCTGCGCGACGGGCTGATCTCCCGCGGCATCGAGGAGCTGCTGGTCACCTCCGATGGCCCCGCCCGGATGTGGCTGAGCGGCGGCACCGTCGACGGCGCCCTGGCCACCGTGAACTTCGGCTCCCGCACGCTGCAGGTGCTCGAGATGGCGCAGCGGGAACTGCCCGAGCAGCCGCAGATGTGCATGGAGTTCTGGAACGGCTGGTTCCACCACTGGGGCGAGGAGCACCACGAGCGCACCGGGGGCAACGCCGCCGGCGAGCTGGCCGACATGCTCGAGCACGGCATGAGCGTGAACTTCTACATGGCCCACGGCGGCACCAACTTCGGGCTGCGCGCCGGAGCCAACCATGACGGGAAGCTGCAGCCCACCACCACCAGCTACGACTACGACGCCCCGATCGCCGAGAACGGCGAGATCACCGAGAAGTTCCGCGCCTTCCGCGAGGTGGTCGCTCGTCACCGCGAGCTGCCGCCCCTCGAGGAGCATCTGGCGCAGCTGCAGCTCGCGGCGGTCCCGGCACGTCTTCCCGCCGGTGAGGTGAGGGTCGAGCGGACCATCGCCGTGCGCGAGACCGAGCGCTTCACTCGTGCCGCCGAGGTGCACCCGGTGCCGCCGGCCTTCGAAGACATCGGCCTCGAGCGGGGCCTGCTGCGCCTGTCCCGGGACATCGAGATCTCCCGCAGCGACCGCGAGGGCTGGCCCGCGATCACCCCGCTGAAACTCTATGACCTGCATGACCGTGCCTGGGTGTACGTCGACGGGATCTACGCCGGGGTAGCCGGGGTCGATCCCTCGCAGGCGAGGATCCCGAATGAACAGCGCACCGACGACACCGACCCGGCCACCGTCGAGCTCGCCCACCTGGCGGACCGCCTCCTGCCAGACGGCGGCCACCGCACCGTCCGAGTGGAGATCCTGGTCGAGAACCTGGGCCGCGTGAACTTCGGACCGCGCCTTGGGGAGCGCAAGGGCATTCTCGGCGGAGTCTGGCAGACCATCCGCTTCCTCCACGACTGGGAGGCCGACGCCTGGCCACTGGAGGACATGGGCGATGAGCTGGGCACGCTGGTCGCGCAGGCGCCAGAGCTCGCCGCGAATGTACCCGAGGAGGCGGCATTGCCGGTGCTGGTGGCTGCCTCCTTCGAGGCCGCCGAGCAGGCCGACACCTTCCTCGACGTCTCCGACGCCGGCCACGGCGTCGCCTATGTCAACGGCTTCTGCGTGGGCCGCTACTGGAACATCGGCCCCCAGCAGACCCTGTATGTCCCGGCGCCACTGGTGCGTGAGGGTCACAACGAGGTGCTGCTGCTGGACCTGGAGAAGCGGCCGATGCGGCTGGCGCTTGCCGAGACGCACGCCTTCGAGGCATCGGGGGCGTGAGGACAGGGCCGGCGTCGGGCTCAAGAGCGGGTGCCCCGTCGTCGATGCCCGAAAGGCGGAAAGTCGGGCGTATTGAATGGCGGTCGAAGTGGCGTCACGTGAATGGATGCCGCGATGAGAAGGCGTCGACGGAGATGGTTAATCGTGCTAGGGTTGCCCGGTCGGCTTATCGGATCACTGCCGATTAAAGGCGTAGTGTGCAGGAGTGGCAGATAGCGCGCGAACGATTGGTCAGTGCAGATCTCACATATGGATGTGCGCACGGTTTGTCACGCGGACGCACGCGTCTCCCTCCGCGGCCAACCGTAGAATGCGGAAACATGGTGACACCGGCTGGAATGCCACGTCATCGTCAAAAGTAACTCAATGAGGAGGACGTCATGAGAAGACGAACATTTGGGCTGGCTGTGGCGGCAGCGGCAGGATTTGGCCTCAGCGCCTGCAGCGATGGTGGAGGGGGCGGCGGCGAGGATCTCGCCATGCCTGAGGACACCGAGATCTCGGCCAGTCTCAATTACGGAATCTGGGACGATGTCCAGGCTCCCGCTATGGAGGAGATCATTTCCGCGTTCAACGAGGAATACCCGAACATCGAGGTCAACATTACGATCGCCCCATTCGATCAATATTTCACTCGCCTGCAGACCCAGGCGGGGAGCGGGGAATTGCCGGACGTGTTCTGGATGAATGGGCCAAATGTCCAGCTCTACGCGAGTGAAGACATGCTGATGCCACTGTCTTCTCTGATCGAATCCGGCGACATCGACCCGGCCAATTACCCGGACGCGATGAATGCGCTCTACGTGATGGACGGAGAGCAGTACGCCGTCCCCAAAGACTTCGACACGATCGGTCTGTGGTTCAATACCCGCCTGTTCGACGAGGCGGGTGTCGAGCACCCCACCGCCGAGTGGACCTGGGAGGACTTCCGCTCGGCCGCGAAGACGATCAGCGATGAGCTCGGAGACCAGGGCGTATACGGCTTCGCAGGTGGTGTGACGAACCAGGCGCTCGTGTACCCCGCGATCATGCAGGCCGGCGGGGAGATCATCTCCGAAGACGGCACCACCTCCGGCTATGACAGCCCGGAAGCGCAGAAGGCCTTCCAGATGTTCGCGGACATGGTCGAGGACGGCTCTTCACCCTCGGTGCAGACCACTACGGACACTGACTACTACGACCTGTTCTCCAGCGAGAAAGCTGCGATGGCCTGGGACGGGAACTGGCGAGTTGCGACCTACGCGGAATCCCCGGCGATGGAGAACATCCAGGTGACCCACCTTCCAAGGGATGAGCGTCAGGCGACACCGATCCACGGGATCGGCAATGCTGTGTCGGCCAACACCGACCATCCGGAGGCCGCTGCTGCCTTCCTCGCCTTCCTCGGCGGGGAGCGAGCGGCGATCATCCAGGCCGAGGCCGGCACCGCCAACCCCGCGTACGCCGGCAGCCAGGACGCGTTCGTGGAGTCAGTCCCCGAGTTCGACCTGCAGGTGTTCATCGATGCGGCCGACGAGTACGCGGTTGAGTACCCGGTCTCGTTGAACACCGCCGCCTGGCTGAACGAGGAGTCCGAGTACTTCCCGGCGATCATCTCCGGTGACATGACGGTCGAGGAGGGCACGCGCGAACTGGCAGCAGCCATGAACGAGCATCTGGAAGCCGAGCAGGGATGACTGCCGAGACCGAAGGACTGGCACCAGGCGCGGGACGCACGAGCGCGAAGCGCAGGCGCGGGCCGTCTTCTCGCGACGGTTTCTGGCCTTGGCTGTTCCTGTCCCCCATCCTGATCGGGATGGGCGCGTTCTACCTATGGCCGATCGTGCAGACGTTCTACAACACGTTCATGTCGATCGGGCCGTTCGGCAGTGCCGAGTTCGCTGGCCTGGACAATTACCGAAAACTGCTCGCCGAACCGGACTTCCTGCGCTCTGTGCTCAACACGATCATCTATGCCGGGATCGTACTGCTGGGCGTCCCGATGGCGATCGTGATCTCCAGTTTGCTCAACCGACCCGGACTGCGGTTCGCGACCCTCTATCGCACCCTGTTCTTCATGCCGTATGTCGCCATGCCCACGGCGATCGCCCTGGTGTGGCGCACGATCTACAACGGGGATTTCGGCATCTTGAACACGTTCCTGGCGGCCTTCGGGATCGACGGTCCGCACTGGATCTCGACCCCCGGATACTCGCTGGCCGCGTTGGGGGCGATGGGGCTGTGGTCCGCCCTCGGTTTCAGCCTGATCATCCTGTCTGCGGGTCTGCAGAACATCCCGACGGAACTGTACGAAGCAGCGCAGCTCGACGGTGCCGGGCAATGGAGACAATTCATCTCGGTGACGGTTCCGATGCTGACTCCGAGCATCTTCCTGGTCGTTGTGGTGACCTCGATCAACGCGTTCCAGCTCTTCGACCTGCTGTTCGCCCTGATGGGCCCCAGCAACCCGGCGTTGCGGCAGACGCAGTCGATGGTGTTCATGTTCTACGAACAGGGGTTCATCATCAACGACAAGGGCTACGCCTCGGTGATCGCGATGGCCATCATGGTGATCGTCGCGCTCTTCACGCTGGTGCAGTTCCGACTGCAGAACAGGTGGGTGAACTATGTCTGAGCAGACCGCACCCCAGGAGCCGACTCTGCGCAGCAGATCCGGACGCAAGCAGACCCGTCGGGTGCAACTCGGCTTCTTCCAAAGGCATCCACATGTATTCGTGCATGCCGCCCTGATCCTGGGCGGCTTCGTGATGGCCTTCCCGTTCTTGTGGCAGATCATCGTCAGCCTGTCGACGCAGGCGGAGGTCACCAGTGTGCCGCCCAGCCTGTGGCCGGAGGCCTTCCGATGGGAGAACTACGCGGCGGTGTTCGAACGGGTGCCGTTCCTGCGTCAGTTCGGCATCTCCGTGGTGGTCACCATCATCACGGTGGCCGGGCAGATCGCCTTCTGCTCGATGGCTGGTTTCGCGTTCGCGCGCATGCACTTCTGGGGCCGCGGGATCATCTTCGCGGTGATCCTGTCTATCCTGATGGTGCCCACCCAGGCATTTTTGATCCCGCAGTTCGAGATCGTGCAGAATCTTGGCCTGATGAACACGGTGTGGGGTATCGCGGCGCCGGGCGTGTTCAGTGCTTTCGGGACATTCTTGATGCGGCAGGCCTTCCTGGGGCTGCCGTCTGAGATCGAGGAGGCTGCTCGCCTCGATGGCGCCTCACCGTGGCAGATGTTCTGGCGAGTGATGCTGCCGCTGACCAAGCCCTCGCTCAGCGCGCTCACGATCATCACCGTCCTGTTCGCGTGGAACAGTCTGCTGTGGCCTCTGGTGGTCACCACGGAAGCCGCGCGCATGCCGCTCGCCGTCAGCCTGGCCACCATGCAGGGCCAGCACTCCACCGACTACCCGATGCTGATGGCGGCGGCGCTGATGGCGATGGCCCCGGTTCTCGTCGTCTTCGTGGTGCTGCAGCGCAGGGTGGTCGAGGGACTTGCGCACTCCGGGCTGAAGTAGGGCCGACGACGGAGGCGGCCCCAGTGCTCGATCGAATACTGGGGCCGCTACCTGGGATCGTCTCCGACGGAACCCTGCCCAGCACCTGCGCATCGTCGGCACCCAGACGGAGGGTCGGGCCGGCGTGATCGGGGCTTCGCAGATGGTGCTCCAGCACGTGCTGTCCCCGCCGTCGGTGGATGCGATGCCGGCGCATCGACCCGTCGCGCGGTGCACCAACTTTTGCCGTGCGGCCTAGGGGCGCCGTTCAGGGCGGAGGTGCGATGCAGACGTGAGATCTGGGTGCGGTTGCGCACCGGGAGTCGGTGGCCTACGTTGTGTAAACGGATTAACGGTCGGCTGACCTGCTCTCTGCTATCCGTGCGCGCTTCCTCCGCCGCTCTCGAAGTGGTCCCGCCTCGGGACCTCGTCGTCCACCTCATCGGTACGCTCTCCGGGCCCGACCCGGACCAGGAAGGACTCACACCATGCAGGACTCGAACGACCTCAGGATCGGCGTGATCGGCTTCGGACTGCGCTCCAGTGTCGCCGTGCACGCGCACCAGCCGGGCCACGGCTCGGTGGTGACCGTGGTCGCCGATCCCAGCGAGCGCGGCAAGGCACTGGCTCGCGAGCGGATCGGCGAGGGGGTCGCCCTGGTCGATGACGTCGACCAGCTGCTGGCCGGTCACGACGTCGATGCGGTGATGGTCCTGACCCCGGACTTCGCGCACGCCGAGGTGGCCCTGAAGACCTTGCAGGCCGGGTTGCCCACCTTCTGCGAGAAGCCCATGGCGATCTCCGTCGAGGACACCGATGCGATGCTGGCCCTGGCGGAGGAGGAGCGGGCCCGTCTGTACGTCGGTCACAACATGCGCCACATGCCGGTGATCCGGCAGATGAAGGACATCGTCGACTCCGGCCGTATCGGCCGGGTGCGCGCGATCTGGTGTCGGCACTTCGTGGGCACCGGCGGCGACTTCTACTTCAAGGACTGGCACGCCGACCGCGCCAAGTCCACCAGCCTGCTGCTGCAGAAGGGCGCCCACGACATCGACGTCATCCACTGGCTGGCGGGCGGTTACACCCGCCGGGTGGCCGGCATCGGGGACCTGGCGGTCTACGGCGACATCACCGACCGTCGCGACAACTCCGACCGTCGGATGAGGGACTGGTACGACGCCGACATCTGGCCGCCCACCGCTCAGAAGGAGCTGAACCCGGTGGTCGACGTCGAGGACATCTCGATGCTGAACATGACACTGGACAACGGGGTGCTGGCCTCCTACGAGCAGTGTCACTTCACCCCCGACTACTGGCGCAACTACACCGTGATCGGCGACGCCGGCCGGATCGAGAACATGGGCGACGGCGGCGGGCACCAGATCCACATCTTCGAGTCCCGTCGCTCCGGACCGGGCAAGCCCGACGCGGTCGAGGTGATCTCCCGCGGCGACGGCGGCCACGGAGGCGCCGACCCCGAGCTGGTCGCCGAGTTCCTGCGCTTCGCCCGCGCGGGAGGCAGCACGCAGGTGTCGGTGGTCGCCGCCCGTGAGGCGGTCGCGACCGGCGTCTACGGGGCGGAGTCGATCCGCAACGGCGGGATGCCCTACGACGTCCCCGAGCTCGCGCCCGAGCTGCGCGAGTACTTCGACAACGGCCAACCCGCCCAGGCGGCCGTCGGGGCCTGACCGTCCGACCGATGCCCGATGCCCGATGCCCGATGCCCGATGCCCGAGGCCCGAGGGCGGATGCGCCCGAGACCGTGACAGCATGATGACCCGTTGGCACCCTTTCGAGGAGGAGAGACAGCTGAGTGAGCCCCAGCGGAACCAGACGATCGGAGCCGACCGGCCTCCCAACATCGTCCTGATCGTCTCCGATGACCACGGCTTCGGAGACCTCGGCTTCCGGGGCACCGATCCGGCGGTGTCGACCCCGCACCTGGATGCTCTGGCTGCCGACGGCCGCGTCTACGACAACGCGTACGTCACCGCGCCGATCTGCAGCCCCTCCCGGGCGGGCCTGATCACCGGCGTCCACCAGGCACGCTGGGGAGCCCACTGGTTCACTGACTCGGCGATGGCACCGCCGTCGGTCCCCAGCCTGGCCGAGCGGCTCGGCGCGCGCGGGTACCGCACCGGATACTTCGGGAAGATCCACTACGGGCCCGACGAGGTCGGCAGCCGCGCCTGCCCACCCCACCACGGCTTCGAGACCTCCTTCTACGGTCTGGCCGCGCACTCGATGGGCCGCCTGCACTACCTGCATCATTCCCGCGCCCATGAGGAAGCCTACGGGGACGCCGCCCACCGGCACGGCGTCTCCCCGATGTGGGACGGACAGGAGCAGGTGGACTGCGAGCGCCACCTCACCGAGGAGTTCATCGAACGGACCATCGACTTCGTCGACGCCCCCGACGAGCGCCCCTTCTTCGCGATGGTCGCCTTCAACGCCGTCCACAACTTCACCTGGCAGCTGCCGCAGCACGAGCTCGACGCCCGCGGGCTGCCGCAGCACCCCGACTTCGATGCCGAGACCGCCGAGTACGTGGACTGGTACGACGGCGCGATCGAGCCGAACCTGGAGAACGGGCGCGAGTACTACCTGGCGCAGCTCGAGATCATGGACCGGGAGATCGGGCGCCTGCGCGCACACCTGCAGGAGACCGGCCAGGCGGAGAACACGATCGTGGTGTACCTGACCGACAACGGCGGCTCCCGCTGCAATTACGGCCGCAACACCCCGCTCGAGGGCTCGAAGTACACCCTGTACGAAGGCGGGATCCGCACCCCGATGCTGGTGTCCTGGCCCGGCGTGACGCAGCCCGGGTCGGTCTCCGCGGCGCTGGTCAGCTCCCTCGATCTGGCACCGACGTTCCTGGCCGCGAGCGGCCGGGGGCTCGAGGACGATGCGCTGTGCGACGGCATCGACCTGCGGGCATCGCTCGAGGACCCCTCCGAACCCGTGCACGAGGTGCTGCATTTCGATACGAACTTCCAGTGGGCGGTGCGCACCCCGCAGTGGAAGCTGCGGTACGCCGAGCCCGGGTCACGGGAAAGCGCCGGCATCCTGCAGGTCGAGCACACCGACATCGGGCAGGGCCTGCAGCTCAGCCCGGCGACCGGCACCCTCGCGGGCCTGGACGAGACGATCGACCTGGCCGAGCAGCGCCCCGAGGTCGTCGAGGAGCTGACGGCCGCGCACGAGCAGTGGCTGGGCGAGATGCGGCATTCGGCTCGAGCCCTGGCGGTCTGAGCAGGACGGACCCGAGCCGTCGGCCGCTCTCGACTGGCCCACGGACCGACCAATCGCTCAGCGTCCTTGCCTCTCGAGCTGACGCTGACAGGCTGGTGATGCATCCGATCCGCACGCCACGCATCGGGTTGCGAGCGCGAGGAGGAATCATGCTGACCAGTTCGACCATCGAGGGGACGAACATCGTCACGGCCACCTACGACGGTTCGCTGAGCGCCGAGGACATGGACGCGGTGCGCACCGACCTGCAGGCCACGAAGGCCGCGCACGGATCTGTGCGCCTGCTGATGGAGTACGGCGACATCGACATCGGCCGCATCGAACCGGAGGCCCTGTGGAAGGACCTCAAGACCGCCGGCATGCTCGGGGACATCGAGCGCTGCGCGCTGGTCACCGATTCGAACTGGATCGAGAAGCTGGGCGCGGCCGCGGGCCGAGTGACGTCGGTCGAGATGCTCACGTTCAGCACCGACCAGCGGGACGAAGCGCTGGCCTGGCTCAGCTGAGGCTGCGTAGGCTGCCCCTCCCCGAAGGGGCCGTGCAGCGATAGCCGCCTCACACCGCGCCGCGTGGGATGCTCAACTGCTCGGCGGCTCGCCGACCCCGGAGCGCAGCCCGTCCAGGAAGGTCTCGAGCATCTCGGCGTGATCCAGTTCCGGATGCCCCAGGAGCCGTTGCAGGCGCAGCCCGTCGGCCATCGCGATGATCATCCGAGCTGCCTGCTCCGGGGGCTCGACCCCGATCCATCGGCCGGAGGCCTGTTCCTGAGCCACCCCTTCGGCGAGCCGCGCCACCAGCCCGTCATACCGCTCGACGAACCAGTCGTGGGTCGGATGATCGGGGCTCGTGCTCTCCGCCGAGAGCACCGCCATCAGCTCCACCAGATTCGGCTCCTCGATGTTGTGCCGCAGCGCAGCGACGAAGCCGTCGAGGACGGAGCCGGAGCCCGAGTCGTCCTCGAGGAACGCGGCCGTGGCGCGCTCCCGCTCGGCGACCACCGCCAGCAGCAGGGCCGACTTGTTCGGGAAGTAGTGGAGCAGGCCCTGCTGGGTGAGGCCTGCGGCATCGGCGATCTTGCTCATCGAGCCCGCCCGATAGCCGTCACGGGCGAAGACGCGGGTCGCCTCTTTGATGACTCGCGCTCGGGCCTGGGCGCCTTTGGGGGTGGTCCGTGTAGGCCGTCGCATAGCGATCCTGTTCCTGCGTGAATCCGTAGATGGTCGTCGCGAGCCTAACCCTTGACGGATGGTCCCGCCGATTCATAGCCTGCCGAGTGATCGGTAGGTTTATGCTATGCGACGACCGGACGTCGCCGCGGGACCGAGGGGAATGATGACGATGGTGCCCAGCGCCTCCGTCGACGGCAGGGTCGCCGTGCCCGATGCCGCCCACGGCGCGCCGAGGGCGGACAGCCGTTCCCGTCCGCGCGGGGCGCCGGGCGCCGGCGGGGACCGTGTCGCCGCGGCCGTCCTGCTCGCGCCGAACGTCATCGGCTTCAGCCTCTTCCTGGGGGTACCGATCGGTGCGAGCCTGGTCCTCAGCCTGTTCGACGCTGACGGGTTCGGTGCGTACGACTTCGTGGGGCTCGCCAACTACGGTCGCATGCTCGGCGATCCGCTGTTCGGGCAGAGCCTCCTGGTGACCTGCCTGTACGTGCTGGGAATGGTGCCGGGAGTCTTCATCGCGAGCCTCGGACTGGCTCTGCTGGTGAACGCCCGGCTCCCGTTGCGGGGCCTGTTCCGTGCCGCCTTCTTCCTGCCGCACGTGGTGAGCCTGGTCGTGATCGGGCTGGTGTGGCGCTTCCTGCTCGTCGACAAGGTCGGAGTCGTGAACCAGGTCCTGGAGCCGATCGGCCTGGGAGGGATCTCCTTCCTCGGCGACAGCCGATATGCCCTGGCCACCGTGCTCGCCGTGAGCATCTGGTTCTACATGGGCTACTACATGATCATCTTCCTGGCGGGCCTGAACGACATCCCATCGGAGTACTACGACGCCGCGAAGGTCGACGGCGCCTCCGCGTTCGGAATGTTCCGCCACATCACCTGGCCGTTGCTGCGACCCACCAGCTTCTTCGTGCTCGTCGTCTCGACCGTCGCAGCGGTCAGCGGCGCCCAGGCGTTCGACCTGATCTACGTGATGACCCAGGGCGGGCCCGCCAACGCCACCTCGCTGGGGATGTTCTACATCTACCAGCAGGCGTTCCAGTTCAACAATTACGGCTACGCCTCGGCGATGTCGGCGACCGTCGTGCTGTCCCTGGTGATCGTGACCGGTGCGCTGTTCGCCGTCACCCGGGCTGGGAGGTTCGACGATGAGTGACCTGCGACGGCCGCTGCTGCTCGCGGCGGCGCTGCTCCTCGCGCTGCTCACCGCGGCCCCGATCCTGCTCATGACGGCGAGTGCCTTCAAGCAGGCCGACGCCGTGTTCGACGGCAGGCTGATCCCCGCCGAGCCGACCTGGGAGAACTTCCGGTACGTGTTCGCGACCGTCCCCTTCGTCCGCTACCTGGGCAACAGCCTCCTGCTGGCCACGGTGGTCACCGTGGTCTCGATGGCCTTCCACTCGATGTCCGCCTTCGCCCTGGCGCGGCTCGAGTTCCCCGGCCGCGACCGGATCTTCTTCGCGTTCTTCTCCACGATCCTGGTGTCGATGCCGATGATCATCGTGCCGCTGTTCATGGTGGTCCGCGAGCTCGGCCTCCTGAACACCCTCCCGGGGGTGGCGGCCCCGATGATCTTCCAGGGGTTCGCCCTGTTCCTGCTGCGCCAGTTCTATCTGACGCTGCCCACCGAGCTCGAGGAATCCGCCCGGCTCGACGGCTGCGGCCCGTTCCGGATCTACCTGCGGATCGCGCTGCCTCTGAGCCGGCCGATCCTCGCGGCGCTGGCCATCTTCGTCTTCCTCGGGGCCTGGAACGCCTTCCTGTGGCCCCTGACCACCACCAGCGACGAATCGAAATGGGTGGTCCAGGTCGGCATCAGCGCTCTGCAGGGCGAGCACGCCGGCGCCTGGAACTACATCCTGGCGGGCGCCACCGTCGCCACCGTCCCGACCCTGGCACTGTTCCTGGTCTTCCAGAAGCAGATCATCGAATCCATCAAGACCACCGGCCTGAAATGAGGACCCCATGACCTCGACGACGACGTCCCCGCAGCGTCCGAACATCGTGCTGATCTTCATGGACGACATGGGGTACGGGGATCTGGGTTGCACCGGCTCTCCACTGATCCGCACCCCGCGCATGGACTCGGTTGCCGAAGACGGCATGACCTTCACGCAGATGTACTCGGCGGCGCCCACCTGCACCCCCTCGCGCGCCGCCCTGCTCACGGGACGCTATGCGCAGCGGGTGGGGCTGCCCCGGGTGATCTTCCCGGACGATCCCGCAGGGCTGTCGGACCAGGAGGTGACCATCGCGGAGGTCCTCGGTGAACAGGGGTATGCCTGCGGTGCCTTCGGGAAGTGGCATCTGGGGGCTCGGACGGAGCACTCGCCGCTGCGTCATGGCTTCGACCGTTTCGTGGGGCTGCCGTACAGCAACGACATGCATCCCGTCGTCCTGCACGTCGACCAGGAGATCGAGGAGGACGTGGACCAGGCGACCCTGACCCGTCGGTACACGGACGAGGCGATCGACTTCATCGACGACCACGCCGACGAGCCCTTCTTCGTCTACCTCCCGCACACGATGCCGCACATCCCGCTGCACGTGGAGGAGGGGTTCCGGGGCACCTCGGCCGCCGGCACCTACGGCGACGTCATCGAGTGCCTCGACCACCACGTCGGTCGCCTGCTGGATCACCTCGAGGCACGAGGACAGGCCGACAACACACTGGTCATGATCACCAGTGACAACGGCCCCTGGTTCGAGGGCAGCACCGGAGGTCTGCGAGGCCGGAAGATCGACACCTACGAAGGCGGCATCAAGATGCCCTTCCTCGCCCGCTGGCCGGCCCGGATCGCACCGGGCAGCACCTGCGCCACGCCCTCGTGCTTCATCGATCTGATGCCCACCCTGGCGAACCTCACCGGCGCAAGCATGCCCGAGGACCGACCGATCGACGGGATCGACCTCACTTCGTGCCTGCTCGGAGGCGAGGTCGCGGAACGGACCCTGCACTTCTTCAGCCACTGGCACCTGAACGCCGTGCGCCGCGGTCGCTGGAAGCTGCATGTGGACCGGTTCCCCAGCACGGACCTCCGGGAGCTGCCGCAGCTGTTCGACCTGGAGGCCGACCCCGCCGAGAGCTACAACCTCGCCTCGCTCCATCCCGGGGTGCTCGCCGACCTGCAGGAGCGCCGGGACGCCTTCGCCGCGGAGATCGCCGCGCAGCAAGCCGAGGCCGAGCGGAGGGCCGCCTCGTGAGCCTCTCGCCCCCGTCATCGAGCCCCTCGCACCCGTCACGACGAGCCGTGCTGAGCGGGCTCGGCGCCACCGCGGCGGCGGCCGCGCTGCCGGGGTGCGGACCCGAGACGAGCGACCGTTCAAGCGCAGCGCTCAGCTTCTGGCAGTTCTTCGCGCCGCGCGGGGCCAGCGCCGCCCAGAACGAATGGTTCGATCGGCTCGTGACCCAGTGGAACCAGAACAACGAGGCGCAGGTCCGCCTGCAGTTCGTGCCGAACTCCCAGTACGTCGGCGGACCGAAGCTGCAGACCGCCTTCAGCGCGGAGGACGGCCCGGACGTGTTCGTCGTGAGCCCGGGTGACTTCCTGCGGTACAGCAACGGGGGAGTGCTCGAGGACCTGTCCCCGCACATGACGCCGGAGGCACGGGAGGACTTCTACCCGGACCTGCTCGCCAGCCGCGCGGTCGACGAGGCGATCTACGCGCTTCCGATGGGTGGCGGACCCATGGCGATGTACTACTCGGTGCCCGCCTTCGAGCAGGCCGGACTGTCCGAGGGGGACATCCCCGCGACCTGGGACCAGCTGCTCGACGTCGCGGACAAGCTCACCACCGACGAGCAGTTCGGACTGGTGGTGGACACCAGTCCCACTTACTACCAGAACTTCACCTTCTACCCGTTCCTGTGGATGGCCGGTGGCGGCATCCCCGGTCACCAGAACCCGCAGGGCGACTTCGACTCGCAGGGAGCGGTCGCCGCCCTGACGCTCTGGCAGGAGATGATCGAGAGCGGGGTGGCGCCGCGCACCCTGCTCGGCGAAAGCGGCTCCGACATCGTCAGCAACCTGGGCTCGGGCTACTGCGCGATGCAGAACGCGGGTATGTGGGGCGTCTCCGCGCTCGCGGCCGGGTCGCCCGACCTCGAGTACGGCGTCTTCCGGCTCCCGGTGCCGGACGACGGGGAGTACGTGACGGCTACGGGCGGCTGGGCCTTCGCCGCCAATGCGCGCGGGCGCGACCCCGATGCGGCCGCCCGCTTCTGCGTCTGGGCGCTGGGGTCCATGGATGAGGAGTCCATCGGCCGCGTGGCCTCATGGTGCCTCGAGGCGCAGTCCTATCTGCCCTATCGCAGGTCGGCGACCGAGCACGCGACCCAACAGGGGTTCTTCGACGACGGCCCGATGCGGACCTTCCGGGACGAGATCTTCCCCGGCGCGCTCGGCGAACCCCGGCTCCCCTCCGAGATGAACAAGCTGATCTCGGATGCGATCCAAGCCTGCCAGCTCACCGGGAAGGATCCCGCCGAGGTGGCGGGGACCGCGCAGGAGGGAATGGAGAACCTGCTGGCGGCCTACGACGGTGCGCCGCTGGCGTGAGCCCGGGCTGCGGACCGGAGCCTCGAGCCGGGAGTCCCGCGCCCGGAGCATCAGCCGATCACGTCGTAGGCGGCGAGGGCCTCGGCCACCTCGGCCGTCGCGGTCGCACCGGCGTGGAGCGGGAAGGACGCGGCGACGAAGCCGTCGGGCCGCACCAGGTACAGCCGGTCCGATCGCAGGCGACCTCGCACGTCGGCCCCGAAGGCCGAAGGGCCCTCGACCCAGTCGGGCACGACCGGACGATCGGTGCCGTGGCCGTAGCCATAGGTGTGCAGCTGCCACCCCAGCGATCGCAGTGAGTCCCTGTTGTCCGCGGTCGGCGGAAGTCGCAGGCCCACCGCCGGATCCGCCGCCCACCGTGGAGGTCGCTGGCCCTTCGGCACCGCGCGGTAGCGGATGCGGTACTGGCCGAGCAGCCCGCCCAGTCGCCGACCCAGCGGAGAGGAGAGCACGGTCGGAACCAGACCCGCGAAGGCGCCGCTGAACCCGCGCCGCAGCAGAGCGACGCCCCGGCCCGGGCGGGCGATGAGCCCGAATGCCCGGTCCGTCACCGCGATGAGCTTCCGCGCGACCGGCAGGCGCTCGCGCTCGTACCGCTCGAGCGCCGCTGGGGCCAGGCGCCCGCGGGCGACGTCCGCGAGGAGATTGGCGAGATGGTGGCTGTCCTGCAGCCCGGTGTTCATGCCCTGGCCTCCGAGCGGGGAATGCACATGGGCGGCATCCCCGGCGAGGAACGTCGGGCCCATACGGAAGTGGGAGGCGATGCGGTGGTGGACCCGATAGGCCGAGAACCAGTCCACACTCGTCCACGTGAGCCCCAGGTCGGCCCGCGCCGCGGCCAGGACCTCCTGCTGGTCCGGGGAGTCGGTCGGGCTCAGGCAGATCAGACGGGCGTGGCCACCGGAGCCCAGGGGGAAGATGATCGCGAACGACTCCTTGCCGAAGCGGGCGGACAGCCTGTCGTCGGGCAGCCCGGTCACCCCGCGCAGGTCGGCGACGCAGAACGTCGCGTCGTCGGTGACCCCCTCGAAGGGCAGGCCGAGCAGGTGACGCACGGTCGAGCTCGCGCCGTCGGCGCCGATGCACCAGCGGGCACGGATCCGCGAGGACCCGCCCGGCCCGAGGATCCGTGCATCGACGCCCTCATCGGCCTCCTCCGCGCCCTCGTGCAGGGCCACCAGCCGGTGACCCCAGCGCACCGGCCGACCCTCTGCTGCGAGCGCCGAGGACAGCATCTCTTCGGTCCGGCTCTGCTCGAAGATCTGCACCCCGGGATACGAGGTCCAGCCGGACTGCACGTGGGCGAAATCGACCGCCCCGCGATCCGTGGTCGGCCGGAGCTGGAGCCCGATCGCGGGCTGGGCGCCGTCCCGAACCTGCTCGGCCAGCCCCAGCTGGTCATAGATCTCCATCGACCGCGCCTGGACGACGATGGCACGGGACTCCCTCGTCGGCCCGGCCTTGGAATCGATCACCTCGGCCCGCAGGCCGCGCCGGGCCAGCACCAGGGCGGCCATCAACCCCGTGGGGCCGGCGCCGACCACGAGCACGTCGGCCTCGATCAGGGGCAGCTCGTCCAGGGGGACGTCGTCGGTGGTCATGGATCCTCTTCCCTCGGCAGCGCGCCGGGTGGTGTGCCCACGGTAGTGCGCCCGGGAGCAGGCGTGAAGAGGGCGCGAGAGGCGCGGCGCCGACCCCGTCACGGGCGGGGGACGGGGACGGTCTCAGGACGCGATCGCGTCCGGCAGCGCCTCGACGTGCCCGCCCACCCGGTAGGACCGGGCCGGGTCGTAGGGGTCGACCCGCAGCAGCATCCCGGCCTCCTCGGGCGTGCGAGCCCCCTTGCGGTTGTTGCATTCCTTGCAGGCCGAGACCAGGTTCAGCCAGGAGGAGGGGCCGCCCCGGGAGACCGGCACGACGTGATCGACCGTCGCCAGCAGCGCCTCGCACGGCGGGGTCTTGGACACGCTGCGGCCGCAGTAGGTGCAGCACCAGTGGTCGCGCTCGTGGATCGCCTGGTAGGAGAAGCCGATCGAGCGCCGGCCCGCGCCCTCGACCCAGGCCCCGGACAGCTGACGGGTGAGCTCGAGAGCGGTGGGGACGATGCGGTCCTCGACGATGGCGAGCACGACGGGATCGGCCACCCCGCGGCGGATCATCCCGAAGGCATGGCGGACCGTGGTGGTGTGCAGCAGCTCGCCGACACCGGTGTCGAGGTCGTACCCCTTGTTGTACACGCGGACCTGGGCCATGGTCACCGCCTCCTTCGCTCCCAGTCTTGACGCACTACGGGCCGGGATCAACCGTTTTGTCCACTGTGACGCCGACTTGTTGCTCGATGCGCACCTGCCCGACACCTCCCCTTTGCTCTGGACGGGTGGCCGGGAGGCGGCGAGGATGCCCCCATGCGCATCACACTGATCGGCGGCAAGGGCGGGGTCGGCAGCTCCCTGGTCAGTGCCTGGAGGCACGATCACCAGCTGACCGTCCTGGACCGCCGCACCGAGCCCACCCGCGGGGTCCGCGACCTCGTGGGGGAGGTCGAGGATCCCGAGGCGCTCGCCGAAGCGCTCGAGGGCGCCGAGGCGGTGGTCGATCTGGCCGCGCTCCTACCGCAGGGCAGCGAGGCCGAGCAGCTGCCCGGAACGGCGCGCGCCATCGAGGTCAACGTCGGGGCGGTGCTGCTGGCCCTGCGCTTGGCGCGCCACGCCGGAGCCCGCTCCTTCGTGCACATCAGCTCGCTGTCGGTGTTCGACCGCTACGGCTTCGAGCCGATCCCGGCCGGTGCCCGGCCGGATGCGACGCGGCTGTACGTCCTGACCAAGCGTCTGGCCGAGAACGCGCTGCGGATGAGCGTCGACGGGGACGCGCCCACTGCCGAGGAGGGGCCGATCACGGCGACCTCGCTGCGCCTGGCCTACCCGACCACCGCCGCGGACTGGCCGCGCTGGACGGACCCGGTCCACCCCGAGCGGGAGGCGCAACTGCCGCACTTGGACGACGGCACGCCGCATCCCTGCCTGCACCCGGCCGACGTGGAGAGCGCCGTGATGAAAGCACTGCGCCGCACCCGGGGCGGCGCCTACGAGGCCATCGCCATCACGGCTGCGCCGCAGGCGATCGACGACGACACCGCCGCCCGCCTGTTGGACTGGCGTCCCGGCCACTGGGGGGAGGGCGACGCGCACACGTGACGGGCCGAGGGCCCGCTCGGTGAGTCCGCTCAGCCTCGCGCGTCGGCGAGCTGGCTGGCCGGAATGGACGGGGCATCCACGTCGATGACGGGGTAGACCTTGCCGTCCTCCCAGGTGGTGGAGTGCTCCGAGGTGCGAGTGGAGCGGGTCAGGAACTTGATGTCCCGGCTCTGATCGCGGAAGACGACTGTGTGGTACTCGTGATGGTTCGTGTGGGTCATGGAATTCTCCTTCGTCGCCGGCCTCTGGCCGACGCTTGCGCCACCGGCCAGGGGCCGGCGGAAAGTGTCGTGTGCTGGAGTCTCACCAGCCGGTCGTCATGCCACCGTCTTCCGGTGACATGGGGCAGCGCGCCTGCGAGGGCGGCGCCCCGGGGGTGCTGACGCGGTCGGTTGAACGCTCTCGGGTGCCTGCCGGATCGGTCATCGATCACGAGGCGCCCGGAGAGCAGGACGGTCGCGTAACCAGCTCGGCTCAGAGCCAGAGGGTGTTGGCTCAGAGCCAGGGAGTGTTCGGCACGCGCACAGACCCGGTTCGCGTCGCGAGGCCACCGCCATCGCGTCCGCTGGTCCCGGACCTTCTCGGCCAGCATCTCGTCCTGGTCAACGGGACGAAGTCGTTCACTATTCCCGACCGGGCCGACGATAGCAATCCGAATATGCTCTGCGTCACCACGGCCCGGCTTCGCGTGCTCGCCCATGTGCCATCGAGCTCTGCCTACCTGCCCATGCCCCATCGAGCTTGCGTACCTGCCCATGCGCCATCGAGCTTGCGTACCTGCCCATGCCCCATCGAGCTCTGCGAAGTTGTTGTTTTGGACTCGGATATCAACCACTTCGCAGAGTTCGGCGGGGGTGCTGGGGGTGGTGCTGGGGGTGGTGCTCGGCGGGAGCGCTCGGAGTCAGTCCAGCAACCAGTGGTAGCGCAGGCGCAGGGCCCGCTCGCTTCCCGCGAGCACGCCCGCGACGGTCAGGGGCGTGTTCATCCATGCCGGCAGGTTCACTGGGGAAGTGAACTCGTACCAGCCTGTCAGGTCAGCTCCCACCTCCGCGAGCTGAGGGAGCTGGAGGATCAGTGCGACCACGACGATCGCCCAGGAGAACAGGCCGAGGGCACGGCTGAGCCCGGGGTGATCCCTTTCGAGGTCGGACCGCCACCGCTCGCCGGAGCCCGGCGCCGGTTCCAGCTGCTGCTCGCTGCCATCGGGCAGGACCAGATGAGCACGGCGGACCCCGTACGTGCTCAGCGCCACCTCGATCTGGGACCCGTCCGGCAGCTCGAAGCGGGACTTCCCCCTCTGGACGCGGTCCTGGATGCCGTTGCGATACAGCAGCACCTTTTCGTCCCAGTCGAAGAAGTTCACGTCCACGTCGTAGCGCACCCCGTCGTGCTCGATCCCGAACATGGAGCGGTACAGCGCCTGCCCCTTCCGCAGGGGAGTGAGCATACTGCCGTCGCCGGGGGTTTCCTTGGCCATGGCAACAGCGTGCCGCACCGGTCGGGCCGGGAGCTTCCCACCAAGGGGGGAGTTCACCCGCACAGCTCCGGATAGATCCGGAGAGGCCCGGCTCAGTGCGACCTTCCGAACACCCTGACTCGAAGAAGCGGTTCCAGAGGTCACGGGGGACCTGCTCG
The DNA here is from genome assembly GCA_019118275.1 of Candidatus Brachybacterium merdavium. Lineage (GTDB taxonomy): Bacteria > Actinomycetota > Actinomycetes > Actinomycetales > Dermabacteraceae > Brachybacterium > Brachybacterium merdavium. Next base: position 21,979 of record DWZH01000060.1, read on the forward strand.
CGGGATTGGTCCCGCCCCGAGCAGGTGGTGCGTCGGTCGGTGGTGCTGGCTCCGCCCCACTTCGACGCCGGTGTCCGGCTTGAGCTCAACGCCGGCGTCCCGTCCAACTTCAACGGTGGAGTCCTGCCCCACCTCGACGCCGGTGTCCCGCCCGGGCGCGGAGCCAGAGTCCGCGCCCGGTGTCAGCGTTCGGAGTCGGTGTCAGCTCGGCAGGTCGTCCAGTGCCTGCTGCCAGAAGGCCTCCTCGAGCCGGGAGGCGGTGCGGAACACGGTGGCCAGCTCGTCGAAGCGCTGCTCGGTGAGGGAGCGGGCACCGAGGAGGTCGAGACGCTCGGTGGCTCGCCGGGCCGCCTGCTGGAAGCCGTCTCCTGCGTACTCGGCGATCCAATCGCGGTAGGGATGGTCGGGCCGGCCCTCCAGCTGCGGTGCCAGGCGGGCGCCGATCTCCGCGTAGCCGATCGTGCACGGGGCCAGCGCCACGTTCAGGTCCAGCAGGTCCCCGCTGAGGCCCGCATCCAGCACGTACCGGGTGTAGGCGACGGTGGCCTGCTTCTCGGGTGCGGCCTCGAGGGTGGCGCGATCGATGCCCCACCCCTCGGTCAGGCGCACATGCAGCTCGGTCTCGGTGAGGATCGCGCCGAGCGCATCGGCCGACCCCTGGATATCGGCCAGGCTGCGGCTCTTGTAGGCCGCCAGTGCGTTGGCGCGGGCGAACTGGATCAGGAACAGGTAATCCTGGACCAGGTAGTCCTGGAACGCGGCCAGGGGGAGCGTCCCCTCGCCGAGCTGCTCCACGAAGGAGTGGTGGGTGTAGCCCTCCCACTCGGTGCGGGCAGCGGCCGTGAGGCGCTCGAACAGTGTGGTCGTGGGCGCAGCGTTCATCTGCAACATCCCTCCGCGAGTGCGAACTCGATCAGGTTCAGCGGGTGTGGTCTCAGCCCCCGGGCGGGGGCACCCCGTGTCTCGGTACGAGCCTACGTCGTCTCCGGTGGGAGGGGCACGCCGGTCTCAGCGCTCCGCCCTCACCCCTACACTTGCCCGCACGACCGCACCATGTTTCCGAGAAGTCGCTGTGAGGTGAGAGCGATGGTCGACCTGCTCTGGGGAGTGGGAGGGATGGCAGGTCTCCTGCTGATCGCGCTGGCGCTGTCCAGCAATCGCCGGGCCATCCGCCTGCGCACCGTGCTCGGCGCCTTCGCGCTGCAGGTGCTGCTGGGGGTGCTGGTCCTGTACTGGGGGCCGGGCCAGTGGGCGCTGGAGCGCGTCTCGACCGGCTTCCAGGCCGTCATCGATACCTCCGGCGAGGGCATCGACTTCCTGTTCGGGCCGTTGCTGCCCGATGAGGGCGAGGGCAGCGTCTTCGCCTTGCAGGTGCTGCCGGTGATCATCTTCTTCGCCTCGCTGACCGCGGTGCTCTACCACTGGAAGATCCTGCCCAAGGTGGTGGCCTGGCTGGGCGGCGGGCTCGGCAAGCTGCTGGGCACCAGCCACGCCGAGTCCATCAACGCCGCCGCCAACATCTTCGTGGGCCAGACCGAGGCGCCGCTGGTGATCCGCCCCTACATCAGGCGTCTTTCCCGCTCGGGCCTGTTCGCCGTGATGGTGGGCGGGCTCTCGACCGTGGCCGGCTCGGTGCTGGTGGGCTACTCGTTGCTGGGCGCGCCGCTGGAATACCTGATCGCAGCCTCTTTCATGGCCGCTCCCGGTGCCCTGCTGATGGCCAAGATGCTGATGCCCGAGGATGACCCCGAGGCGGTCGCCCGGGAGCAGGAGCTGGTGCGAGCCAGCAGTGTCGGCCGGTCGAGGAGAAGACACGAGGCCAAAGGTGCTGTCGGTGCGGCGAGCTCCGCGGGGTCCGTGGCCACTGGTGGTGCTCGGGGGTCCGAGAGCTCCGCGGATGCCGGGAGCGCTGAGGATCTGGAGGAACCCGATGCTGCCGAGGAGTCGGAGGAGCTCGGTGAACTGCAGTACCGCAATGTCATCGACGCAGCTGCCGGCGGCGCCGCCGACGGGCTGAAGCTCGCCGCGACCATCGGCGCGATGCTGCTGGCGTTCATCTCGCTGATCGCTCTGCTGAACCTGCTGCTGGGCGTGGTGGCCGGCTGGTTCGGCGCCGGTGGCCTCACCTTCGAGCAGATCCTGGGCTGGGTGTTCGCGCCCATCATGGTGCTGATCGGGGTGCCGCTCGAGGAGGCTGTGGCCTCCGGCAGCTTCGTCGGCCAGAAGCTCGTGCTCAACGAGTTCGTCGCCTTCAGCCAGTTCGGGCCGGAGGTCGACACCTTCAGCGACAAGACCGCCGCCATCACCACCTTCGCCCTGACCGGCTTCGCGAACCTGTCCTCCCTGGGCATCCTGCTCGGCGGTCTGGGCGGGCTGGCCCCCGAGCGACGCCCCGAGATCGCCGAGCTGGGTCTGCGCGCCATCCTCGCCGGCACCCTGGCGAACCTGATGAGCGCGGCGATCGCCGGTGTGCTGATCGGCTGACGACGGCCCGGCAGGGGCATGCGCGTGCGGCCCGGCAGGGGCTCCCCGTGCAGTCGGGCCCGAGCGGGACACCCGCGTATGGCCCGGCAGGGGTGCCCATGTGCAGCCCGGCAGGGGTGCCCATAGGTGGCCCGGCCCGGGCGGGATGGTCGCCCGGGCCGGACCGTCGGAGCCTCAGGCAGTCGAGCGGCTGTAGATCTGCTCGAAGAAGTCCAGCTCCAGCTGCACGGTGCGGTCGAAGTACGCGCGAGCAACCGCTGCTCGGGCAGGGCCGGCCGCGTCGAGCTCGCTCCGCAGGAAGTCCACGAAAGCGCGGAAATCCGGGTTGTCGTGCAGGGTGATCCACTCCGCGTGCACGAAGCTGTCGGGCAGCGGGCGGGGCGCGGCGGCGGCCCAGTCGAGGTAGAGCCATTCGGTCACCAGCAGCACCGCCAGGATCGCGGCGTAGTCGCGGGTGTCGGCCGCCTCGCGGAACAGGGCGAGGAAGCCGTCGGTGGCCGGAGTGCTGGGGATGCTCGCGCGATCATGCTCGGTGACCCCGAGCGCATCGAAGGCTCGCAGGAAATACGTGTTCTCGTCACCGGCGACCTCGCCGATGAACCGGGACAGCCGCAGGCGCGCCTCGAAGCTGCTCGCGGTCGCGGCCGCACCTCCCAGCAGAGCCAGGAAGCTGTCCAGGAAGCGATGGTCCTGGATCAGGTACGCCGCCATCGTGTCGTCGGCGATCGTTCCCTCGTGCAGCTCGGTCACGAAGCGGTGGCCCACCGCGCGGTCCCAGGTGGGGCGGGCGCCCTCGCGCAGGGCAGCGGTGAAGGATGTGGTCATCGGCGGGTGCTCCTCGTCGGTCGAAGAACCTGGCTGCGTCTCTCGCAACCGGGTGTGACCGGGGCAGGCCGCCGAGGCACGCTCGCCTCGACGCGAGCGGCGCGGCATCGTGCAGCGTCGTGCTCAGCCATGACATCCCTCCGCGAGTGTGAACTCGATCAGGTTCGTCGGGTGTGATCTCAGCCCCTGCGGGGCACCCCGTGTCCGCGGTCGAGCTTAGCTCACGGTCGGCTCACCGGCAGCTCACCGGGCGTCGGCCGCGGCCGACGCGCGTCCTCAGCGCCTCGCGCCGCGTCGCACCTTGAGCCAGCCGTCGATGATGTCCCAGAGGGAGACGCCCACGATCCCGAAGGCCAGGACGATGCCCAGGATCCGCATTGTGTCCGGCCCGACCCCGGTGTCGAGGAACACCGCATCCAGGAAGTCGGGGTTCAGCAACCGGCCGCGGCCCAGCAACATCAGCGCCCAGCTCAGGAACACCACCGCCAGGCCCGTGTTGATGACTGCGGAGCCGGTCGTCCAGCGCTTGCGGGCGGAGGCCACGATGGCCAGCGCCACCTCCGCCACGATCAGCGTGATCAGGCCCAGCAGCCACCACGGCCACAGCTGCGGATGCAGGATCGGCAGCGACTCGCCGTCGATGCGCACGAAACCCCGCAGCTGGTCCCACAGGATCACGGCGACCGCCAGGATCCCGAAGATCACGGACGCGATCGCATCGACACGGCCAACACCGGTGGACTGCGGTTCCGGCAGCTGGTCGACGTCCCAGCGGGCGCCGGCGTCCGCACCGCTGCGCTCAAGGATCGCGAACACGAGAGTCACCCAGAAGAACACGTGCACCACGGCACTGATCCCGGCAGCGATCGACTCGCCGATCACTGCGCCGATCGGTTCCTGGGCGATCAGCTGTGCGAGGGCGACGCCGGCGAAGGCGACGGCCGGGACGATGGTCAGCAGCAGCTTCAGCAGTCGCCACCAGGTCAGGAAATACCGCGGTCCGATCAGGTGCAGCGGACGGTCGACGTACTCGGCCGCGAGGACCGCGGGGTCCCCCAGCTCGGTGAGCACGGCCCGTTCGGCCGTCTCGGGATCCTCGCCCTGCTCGGTGCGAGCGTCGATGGCATCGGTGATCGAGGTGGTCAGCTCGGCGCGGACGTCGTCCTGGATGTGCTGCGGCAGGGATCTGATGGTCGAGGTGATGTACCGCTCGACGAGTGCGGTGTTCATGGCAATGCTCCTCGCAGGTGAGCTCAGGCAGTCGGGGTGTCGTCGGACAGGGACGTGATCGCGCTGGTCAGCGCGGTCCATTCCGCGGTGAGGGTCTCGGCCAGGCGGACGCCGTCGGCAGACGTCGAGTAGAACTTGCGGGGGCGGGGCTCCTCGGTGTGCCACTCGCTGGTGAGGAAGCCCTGCTTCTCGAGGCGCCGCAGCAGGGGGTACAGCGTGTTCGCATCGGTGGCGAAGCCGTGGTGCTGGAGCTCCTCGAGCAGGCCGTAGCCGTAGCCCGGTGTGCGCAGCAGCTGCAGGCACGCGAGCACGATGGTGCCGCGGCGCAGCTCCTGCAGGTGGGTGTCGAAGGACTCGCTCATGCTGGACACGATACTGTGTGGGATACAGTAGTGGCAACGAAGCAGTGATGTGCGACCCAAGGAAGGTGTGTCGGCGCGGACCGTGTGGTCCGAAGTGATCGCCGATGAGCGGCTCGGGGGGCGGCCTGTAGGCTCGAGCCATGCCTGACTCCTCGCCGCGTCCGCGCAGGCCATCGGGCTCCGGGCCAGCTGTGCCGAGCTCCTCATGACCGCCGAACCGCCGCTGATGCCGCCGACCGCCCGGTCGGTGCGCGCCCACCACTCATGAGCCAGAGTCAGAGCCTTCGCAGCCGCGTGAGCGAGTCGGTGCGCCGCCCCGAGTTCATCAACGACCTGCTGCAGATCCTCAAGTGTGTCGTCGCGGCGACGGCGGCCTGGTGGTTCGCGCTCAACATTCTCGAGTCCGAGCTGCCGTTCCTGGCGCCCTGGACGGCGCTGCTGACTGTGCACGCGACCGTGTACCGCTCCCTGTCCACCGGGATCCAGACCACCGCCGCCTCCGGCGTCGGCGTGGTGCTGTCCTTCCTGATCGGCAACTACCTGGGGGTGAGCCTGTGGACGTTCGCCGTGGCCCTGCTGGTGGGCATGGTCGCCTCACGGCTGACCTGGATCCGGGACGAGGGCGTGGCGATCGCGACCACTGCCATCTTCGTGCTCGGCAGCGGCTTCGAGAGCCAGGAGAACCTGCTGGCCGATCGCGTGCTCGAGGTGCTGGTGGGCGTCGCCTTCGGGGTGCTGGTGAACCTGATGATCATCCCGCCGCTGCGCGATCGACAGGCCGCCCGCTACATCGACAGCATCAACCGGCGTATGGGCGCCGTGCTGGATGAGATGGCCCAGGAGTTCTCCCGCTCCTGGGACACCGACCGCGCCGAGGAGTGGTTCCAGGAGGTCTCCGAGATCGAGGACGCCGTCGAGCTGGCCTGGCGGACCGTGAGCTTCGCGCGGGAGAGCAACCGGGCTAACCCGCGCCGGTACATCCACTCGCTCCGCACCGGGAAGCAGGCACCGCAGCCGCCTGAGATCCAGGGGGAGAAGGTGGGGTACGAGGAGCTCCTCCAGCGCGTCGACGAGAGCATCTCGCACCTGGCGGACCTGACCCGCACCCTGCGCGACGCGAGCTACGCAGAGGGGAAGTGGGACTCCATCTTCCGCCAGCGATGGGCAGGCATCGTGCGCGACGCCGGGCGCGTCATCGCCGATCCCGACGCGGAGGTCGAACCGGTCAAGCACCGCCTCGACGACCTGGCGGTGCACATGTCCCAGGAGGACAAGATGCCCGATGACGCCTGGCCGCTGTACGGATCCCTGATCATGAGCATGCGCCATATCGCCGTGATCGTCGACGACGTCGCCTCTGCCCGGGAAGCGCGCACGAGCGGCCGCGAGAACCCGCAGGTGTGAGCGGCGGGCACTGCTCGACCCCCGGAGCCAGCGTGGTCCGAAGCCCGAAGCCCAGGCGATGGCCGCCGCTCAGGCGCGCCCACCGAGCCCCACGATGTGCTCGGGCAGGCGATCGTTGCTGCCGTACATGAAGTGGTTCTCCATCCGCTCCGAGAAGCGGCTGGCCTCGGTGACGCGACCGGCGGTCTCGGCGACCTCGCGGATGTGGATCGGCGCCGCGCCGCAGCACACGCCCAGGTAGTTCACGCCCAGCTCGAGCGCCTCGCGGGTGAACTGGCGGATTTCGTAGCGGTTGGTGTACAGCGGATCCAGCGCCGTGGGGAAGGTGCGCCCGTGCGGTGACGGCACCGGCGCCGCTGGGTCCGAGAGGTTGAAGAACGTGGGCTCCTCGGCGGTGGTCCGGTAGGGGATCGGCAGCGCTCCGACATGACAGGACACCGCCTCGCGGATCTGGCGCAGCCACGGCAGCATCGTCTCGGGCCCGCGGAAGCAGTTCAGGCCCACCACATCGGCTCCGCCCTGTTCGAGCCGCTGAGCGGTCTCGACGATCCCGACCCCGTCGGCCATCTCCTGGAAGGCCATCGGGGCCAGGGTCAACACCACCGGCAGGCCGGAGGCCTTGGCGACCTCGAGGGCGGACAGCGCCTCCCCGGCGTAGTAGAAGGTCTCGCCGACGATGAGATCGGCGCCCTCCTCGACAGCCCAGCCGACCATCTCCTCGAACATCCCCCGCACCTCGGCCCGGCTCGCCGGATCGGCGGGATCCCAGACATTGGAGTTGGAGATGTTGCCGGCCATCAGGTTGCCCGGGACCGCGTCGGCGACCTCACGGGCGATCCGCAGCGCCGAGCGGTTCAGCGGTTCGAGCAGCT
>DWZH01000061.1 GCA_019118275.1 Candidatus Brachybacterium merdavium
CCCAGCAGCCTGGCCATGCGGGTGACCTCGTAGTTCGCCTTCTCCGCGTCCATCAGCTCGAACCGTTCCGTCCGGGTGGCTTCGACGCGAAGAAGGCTGCTGCTTTTCCCAGGAACTCGTTGTCCCTCTCCAGGTCATAGACCCGCCGCCGCAGCTGTTTGAGCTCCTCCCGCTCCTCGGCGGCCAAGGGCGCACCCGGGCCCGCTGGCGGATCGCGGCGCTCGCGTTCCTGCTGAACCCAGCGGCCCAGCAGCTGCGCGCCCACGTCGATCTCCTCGGCCACGTGCGCGATCGGTCGATCCGTATCCAGCACCAACGCCGCAGCCTCCCGGCGGTACTCCGGCGTGTACTTCCTCCGCTTTGCCATAACGACAACCCTCCCGCAGGTCAACGTGACCCGCTATCTCAGGCGTCAACAACAGGAGGGTAAGCCCACAGTCACCTTCATCGACTGGGGCGACATGTCCACGCGCCTGAACGCGGGATTCTCCTCTGGAACAGGTCCTGACGTCTACGGGCACGGGCCGGCGGCCGTCGCGGACCTGGTGGGCTACGACCGGGCCCTGCCCCTGGACGAATACATCGACCAGATGGACTCTGCCGAGCTCGAGGACCTGAATGCTGCTTTGGAGAGTGGCATAGTCGACGGCACGTATTACATGTTCCCGATCGCCAGCACCGGTCGTCACGTCGGCTTCAATGCCGCGCACGCCGAGGCTGCTGGGCTCGATCCGGATACACCGCCCGCCAGTTTCGTCGAGCTACGCGAGTGGGCGGACGAGCTGGTGGTCCGTAGTGGTGACCAGATAGAGCGTGCGGGCATCGTCTTCGACGCCCGCCCCGAGTCCATGCAACAGGCTTTCACCACCCTGCTCTGGTCCAATGGCGGGGAGATGTTCTCCGAGGACGGTTCCGAAGTGCTCTTCTCAGGGCCCGAGGGGGTTGAAGCTCTTGAGTGGTACGTCAATCTCTACCAGGGCTCCTCCCCGGTGGACAGTAACCTCGGAGGAACCTGGGACGGCTTGCCGCCCGCGCAGTCTCCACTGGTCACCGAAGACACATCGATGTTGTTCTCCGATCCGTCGACCTTCACGCAGATCATGGAGGCTGCACCAGAACTGGATCTGCGGATTATGGATGTCCTCCCATTTGATGATGGCGAACCAGCTGCCTTCGGGGGCGCGGCCACAGGAGTGATGATCAACCCGGATAGCTCCCGGATCGACGCCGCCTGGGAGTTCATACAGACGATCGGCGACCCGGAACTCAACAACCAGTACGCCGAGGACGTCGGTCACGTTCCCGTCCACGCCTCAGCGATCGAGAGCGAATACGTCCAAGAGACTCCCGCAGTGGCCGCCACTGTTGAGAATGCCGACTATTTCCGCTCGAATCCCAACATTCCTGCGTGGACCCAGGTCCGCGACACCCTGGCGCAGTACATCGAGCAGGCGCTCAGCGGCCAGCTTACGGCCCAGGATGCCCTGGATCAGGCGGCTGCCGAGGTTGAGCAGACCCTCGCCGAGGAGAGCTGACCATCATGGCCGACTCCGCTGTTCACTCCAGTGCCGTGTCCACGGAGCTCCCATCGGGGCCCGGGTTTCCAGATCCCGGGAGATCGGGCCCCGCCCGACGTTCGCGGTCCCGGCGTCCTCTGCACCGGTCCATTTCGCGCGCCGGGATCGTCCTGGTCGCTCCGGCCGCGCTCTACGTCCTCATCTTCCAGCTGGCTCCAGTGGTCTATGGCCTGGTCCTGAGCTTCACGCAGTACAGTCCGCTGCAGCGCGGAGCCCCGACGTTCATCGGCCTGGACAACTACGCGACCCTTCTCCGCGACCCCGATTTCCTGAACGCCCTGTGGGTCACCGCTCGCTACACGCTCCAGGTCCTGCCTGTCACGGTTGCCATCGCCCTCGTCCTGGCGTTGCTGGCCAATCGGCCGTTCCCCGGCGTCGGGCTGTTTCGTTCGGCGCTGTACATCCCGCACATCGTCTCGCTGACCGCGGTAAGCATGATCTGGCTGTGGATGTACTCCCAGAACGGCCTGTTCAACGACATGCTCGAGCTAGTCAACCTGGGCCCACAGCGCTGGCTGAACGACGCCGAGACAGCCCTCAACGGAGTCTCGGTGATGCGCATATGGAAGGCCCTGGGCAGCAACATGGTGCTATTGCTCGCAGGCCTGCAGACCATCCCGCGGGACCTGTACGAGGCAGCCAGCATCGACGGCGCCAACCGGTGGCACCAGTTCCGCTATGTCACTCTGCCAGGACTGCGACCGATGCTCGTGTACGTGGTCGCGATGGACATCATCTACCTGTCCCAAAGCTTTGCGGAGATATTCGTCCTGACATCCGGGGGGCCCCTGAACTCCACCACCACGGTGAACTATCTGATCTACACCGAGGCCTTCGACTACTCCAGCATGGGCTCGGCCTCAGCGATGGCCTTCGTGCTGTTCGCCTTCATTGCCGGGCTCACGTTGGTGGCGCTCCGGGCCGGGAGGGAACGATGACCACCACCCAAGTCAAGAAACCTCGCAAGCTGCTTCCAGGCTCCCGCTCCGCGCAGGGCCGGATCGTGAACTTCGTACTGCTGCTGGCCGCGACGCTGCTGGTGCTGTTCCCCTTCATCTGGATGCTCAGCCTGGCCTTCACACCGGCCGACGACGCCTTCCGGGACGTAAAGATCTGGCCCGACAATCCGACCTTCGAGAATTTCGTGACGGCCCTGCAGCTCGGCAGCCTGGACCGAGCGTTCCTCAACTCGATCGTGGTCGCCCTCATCTCCGTGGCCACCAACTGCGTGATCACGGTTGCGGCAGGCTATGCGTTCGCGCGTTTGAAGTTCCGGGGCAGCGACATCGTCTTCTACGTGCTGCTCGCAACGGCCGCCATCCCCGTGGCGGTGACTCTGATCCCTCTGTTCCTGATGGTCTCCAACTTCCCCTTGGCAGGCGGCAATGACCTCTTCGGCCGGGGCGGCAGCGGGCTGATCGACACGCTGGGCGGCATCGCCATCCCCTACCTCGTCGGCACCATGAGCATCTTCCTGGTGCGGCAGTTCTACAAGGGCATGAGCTCGGAGCTGGCGGAGGCTGCGCGCATCGACGGTGCCAGTGAATACCGGATCTTCTGGAGCGTCTACCTGCCGATCTCCAAACCGATCATCGCCGTGGTGGCGATCTTCTCGTTCACTACTGTGTGGGACGATCTGCTGTGGCCGCTGGTGGTCTCCTCCTCCTCTCGTAGCCAGACGGTCCAGCTCGCCCTGACCGAGTTCACCCAGTCCGGCAACATCCAGTACGCCCCTCTCATGGCGGCAACCATCATCGTGACCATCCCGGTGCTCCTCGTCTTCCTGTTCAACCAGCGCCACTTCATCTCCGGGCTGTCGGAGGGCGCTGTAAAGGGTTAGAGCTACGGCGATTTGCTGCGCTGACTACTCGTCCGACGACGCTGCCAGCTCTTCTCGAACTCGCGCGAGTGCTGATACTCAGATCAGTCGTGAGCGCCCAAAGTTCGACACCGGCGGGCGCGGACGCGCGTCGTTGGCGTGGCTGAGCCAGGGTTGGCCGAGCGGGGCCTCGTCACACCTCGACCGGCTCCACCACAGCGGGGCCGGCCCCGGTCACCGCTGGGCCCACCCCGCGCTCACCTCGCCGAGCCCGAGCTCGCCTCGCCCGGTCCTAGCCACCTGAGGACCACCCCGAACTCTGCGATGTGGTGGTTAAAGGGAGCCATACCCACAACTTCGCAGAGCTCGGGGCATGATCCCGAGGCACCGGGGGCACCGAGGCACCGGGGGCACCGCCGCGGGGCACGGGGCATGAGGCATGACCCGGGGCACCGGGGCACCGGGGCACGAGGCATGACCCGGAGGACCGGGCACGGGGGCACGAGGCATGACCCGGAGGACCGGGCACCGGGCACGGGGCACCGCGCGGGGCCGGTCAGGCCGCGCAGGGGCCTGTGGCCACCGGGTCCTGCGCGGAGTCGAGCGCCTCGAGCACCGGTGTCACCTCGTTGCTGGCCAGGGCGTAGCCGATGTCCTGGCGGGCCTCGTCACGGGCGAAGACCACACCCATGACCTCACCCTCCGGGCTCAGCACCGGGCCACCGGAGTTCCCGGACTCGATCTCGGACTGGAGCGTGGCCACGGAGCGGTCGGTGGGCGACTGGCCATAGATGTCCGGCACCCTGAACGACCCGGTGGCGGCGACCCCGGCCGGGACGGTACTGGGCGGCCCGCCGTAGGGGTAGCCGTGCACAACGGCGGAGTCACCGGCGGCGGCGTCGGTCAGCGGCAGGGGCGGGGCCTGGACGTCGGCCGCGATCACGGCGAGGTCATCGACCGGATCGAAGTACACCACCTGCCCGTCTCGCGCCGGTTCGCCGGGCAGCTCGACCATCGGGGTCGAGACCCCGGCGACGACGTGGGCGTTGGTCATCACCATGTCCTCGGCCACCACGAAGCCGGAGCCGCTGGGGACGGTCCCGCAGGAGGCTGCGAGACCTGAGATGCGAGCGACCGATTCAGCCGCGGCAGCGATCACCGGGTCATCGATGTCGACGTTCTCGAGATCGGGGGCGAGGGCGAGGTCGGCGTCGTCGATCAGGCCGTCGATGGTCGGCAGCGCGGAGACCTCGAGCAGTCCGGAGCGGGCCCGGGCCAGTGCCTCATCCACCGGGTGCGGGGTGAGACGTTCGATCGTGCGCAGCACCGTGGAGGAGGCGACGGCGGAAGAGACCCCGGGGATGCCGGCCGCGGTGACTCCCGCCCCCAGCAAGGAGATCACGAGCGCGGCGGCGATCAGTCCGACAACACCGCCCAGCACACGTTCTGGGACGCGCAGGAAGAGCCGGTCGGCGCCGCGGCGAAGCCAGCCCCCGATGCTGGAGCCGATCGCCGCACCCACCGCCAGCAGCAGCACGGCCGCGAGGATCACGCCGACGCCGCGCCATTCCTCGGGCAGGAGCCCGGCGACCCACGGCAGCAGCCACGGCATGGACAGCGCTCCGACCACCAGCCCCGCGATAGTGCCGAGGGAGGCGAACAGCCCGCTGCGCACGCCCGCGAGCACGGCCAGCAGCAGCGCGATCACCAGCACGATGTCGACGAGGCCTAACATGTCGGTTTCCTTCCTGCGAGCGGGCTCAGCGGGCGGCGCGGATCAGTGCGATGAGTCGGTCGGTGTCCGCACGAAGTGCTGGCTGCGGTGCCCCCGAGGGATCCGATCCGCCCGGTGCGTCCACTGCAGATGATGCATTCGAGGCGGCTGACCCGACCGAGGTGCCTGGTTCATCCGTGGTAGGGGGGCTGACCGAGGCTCCTGATGCATCCGAGGCAACGGAGGTCTCCGAGGCAACGAAGGTCTCCGGGGCGGCGGAGGTCTCCGGGGCGGCGGAGGCTTCCGAGGCGGCGGAGGCTTCCGAGGCGCTGGAGGCTTCGGAGGCGGCGAAGACATCCGAGGCAGCGGAGGCTTCCGAGTCGTCCGGAGCAGGCTCAGAACCAGCCGACGCAGCCTCGGACCCAGCCGTCGCAGCCCCGGACCAGGCTGCCTCATCCTCCAGCCCAGCCGACTCACCCCCCAGCCCAGCGGACTCATCCCCCAGCCCAGCTGACGGCGATCCGTCGCTGGTGCGGCTGGCGTCGATGGCGTCGACGGCGTCCTGGGGCAGCGGGGCGGCATAGATCGCGGACGTGTAGGCGGCGGCGATACGGGCGGCCGCGGCACGGTCCTCCTCGCTGACCTCGACATTGCCCTCATCGATGTCGTCGAGCAGGGCACCCAGCGCCCGCGCGGGGGGCAGCGCCGGGTCGAGGCTGATCTCCCGCGGCGGGCGGCCCCAGCCCCCGGTCCAGCCCAGCCAGGTGATCGCTCTGGCCCGCACGGCCAGCTCGGCGTTGAGCTCACGCCAGGCCAGCTCACCGGCCCGGCGACGCACCAGCTCACCGGTCAGCGAGTCCTCGTCCCCGGGGCCCAGGCCGGCCACGAGCGCCGCCCAGCGCTCCTCGCGGGCCTCCACGCGTCGGCGCCGGATCAGGGCGACGATCACCACGCCGCCCACGGCGAGCGCGGCGCCTGCCGCCAGCAGGGAGACGATGCCGCCCTGGACACCGGCGGTGGGCTCGCCCTGCTCGTCCAGCAGGCCGGGCCCGGTGGATTGGTCATCCTCGGCGGTGGTGTCCTCGGAGTCCTCCTCGGAGCTGTCCTCCTCACCGGTCTCGTCGGTGGGGTCCTCCTCGGTGGCGGTGGTCTGCTCGTCGGTGGGTTCATCGACCTCATCGGCCCCGGGGGTCTCGTCGGTGACACCGGGTTCGCGCACCCCGTTGGCAGCGGCCGCGGGGGTCGGCTCGAAGGGCACCCAGCCGTATTGGGGGCCGAACCAGACTTCGGGCCAGGCGTGGGCGTTTCTGGAGGTCACCGACCATTCGTCGCCGTCCAACTGCCCGGCGGTGAAGCCGATGGCCACGCGGGTGGGATAGCCCTGGGCGGTCATCATCAGCGCGAAGGCGGCGGCGAACTGCTCGCAGTAGCCGATCCGGTCCTGGAGGAAGGATTCCACGGGGTCCTGCCCGGGCGAGGTGCGCACGGTCAAGGAGTAGGCGAAGGAGTTGCGGAAGAAGCTCTGGAAGGCGACCGCGGTGTCGAAGGCGGTGTCGGCGTCGGCGTCCTCGGCGACCTGGGCGGCCAGGTCGGCGGTGACCTCGGGGACCTGGTCGCGGTTGGTGTAGCCGACGTCGAAGGGTTCCTCGAACACGGTCGGGTCCACCCGGCGCAGACCGTCAGCGGTGGCCGGGCTGGGCTCGGACTGCATCTGGTAGCTCAAGCCGGTGATGTTCGCGCCGTCGCGTCCCAGCGACAGCTCCCCGTTGGTGGGCAGGGCGCGGACGCGTGCATCGACCTCCTCGGAACTGATCTCCAGCGAGCGCAGGTTGTCCGGGACGGGCAGGCGGTTGCCTCCGAGGCTGGTGACCCTCACGTCGTGCTCGATCAACTCGTCGGTGGAGCCGGACACGGCCGTCCCGTCGGTGCGGGCATCGGAGAAGGAGGTCGAGGGCAGATCGATGGCGGCGCCTCCGCCGGCGGACTCGGCGGCCTGGTAGGCCTCGCCGTCGAACACGGTCAAGGTGCGCAGCCGCAGGTAGGAGGGCTGGGGATCGGTGGTGGTGTAGCGCAGCACCTCCGTGTCGTCCTGCTCGAGCAGGGAACGGCGCACGGAGACGTCGTCGTCGATCATCACCGGCCCCAGCTGGGGCACGTCCCGGCCCTGCCACTGGTTGAGCAGGTCGATGTTCAGCGCGACTCGAGAGGGGGCGAGCTGTGGGAGCACCTGGCCGACGGGCACCGCGAGGGCCGCCACGAGCAGGCAGGCGACGCCGGTCGCGGCGGCGGTGCGGACCGGGGCGGGCAGAGGACCGGCCTGCGGTCTGCTGTCCCCCTCGAGCAGGGCGGGGTCGGCGTGGACAGTGCGGGCGGAGAAGATCAGCAGGCCCGCCAGGATCGGTGCCGCGACCGTCCACCAGGGACCTCCGGTGGGCTGCTGCAGTGCGGGCACCAGCAGGGAGGAGGCCAGCAGCAACCCGGTGGGGGTGTGCCAGCCCAGGTCGATGAACATCAGGTCCAGCGCGAGGGTGATCAGGGCGATCAGCACGATCACCACGACCGTGCCGCGGGCCCCGACCACCATGGGGGCCAGCCCGGAGGCGAGCTCGTTGACGGCGGCGGGGAAGATCTCCGCCTGGGCGCGGATGATCCCGACCGGGCCGGCGTCCAGACTCACCAGATTCTGGGTCAGCTGGATCACCAGCACGACCAGGGCGATCACGACCACCTGCAGCAGCGGCACCATGGGTGCGGGTCGGACCACGCGGCGCAGCACGGCCCCGGCGATGAGCACCGGCAGGGCCGCGGCGGCGGTCAGAAGGAACCAGGAGGAGCCGGCCAACAGGCCCGACAGCGGCGCTGAGGCCAGCAGGATCGCCACCGCCAGCAGCGCCTCGCGCAGCATGATGTGGCGGCCGGTGAGGTGGGGTCGGCCCAGCATCGGGATCATGATCCGCCTCCGGGCCGGCCGCGGCCGGCAGGGTCGCCGGTGCCGACGGGAGCGTCCGGGCCGACGGAGGTATCGGTATCGCCGGCAGAGTCGCCGAGCCCAGCAGGCTCGCCGAGCCCAGCAGGGTCGCCGAGTCCAACAGAATCGCCGGGGCCAGCAGAGGTGCCCGGTCCGACGGGGCCGTCGGCCGCGATCAGCAGGTCCGCGAGATCGTCGGCGGTGGTGCCGCGCACCAGGGGCCAGCGGCCCAGGCGCGCACGGGTGGGGGCCGGGGTCTCGACCGGGTCGGCATCGGCCCCGGGGGCCCCCTCGGCCCCGGGGCCCCCCTCGGCGCGGGCGCGGCGCATGGGGGCGCCGAAGTCCTCCCCGTCGCCCGGTCCGGTGCGGCGGGTCCAGAGGCGCCCGATCCCCTTCCCGCCGGCGACGGGCCGCGTGCCTGCCGACCGGTCCGGGTCCGCCCCGGCGGGGGCGGCGCTGAGGGCGATGGCGGTGCGGTGGGTGGCGCGCCCGGCGAAACGGTCCAGCTGGAGACCCTCGAAGGGTGAGCCGTCGTCGACGCCGAGGGCGATGGCCAGCGCGGTCTGCCCGGAGGCATGGTCAGTGCGGTGACGGGAGGCGGCCGGGTCGTCGTCGAAGCCGACCTCGGCCAGGGCCAGCAGGGCGGAGCGGGACTGGACGGCATCGGCCTCACGGCCCAGCGGGGAGGCGCCGTCGACGCCGCGACGCGGGGTGGTGCGGATGATCTCGTCACCGCTGGCGTCGACGATGCGCACCTGCCAGCCGTTCACCCCGAGGCTCTCCAGGACCGTGGCGGCGTGGGAGACCAGGCGGTCCTCGACGTCGGGGGCCTCTTCGCGGCGGGAGGTGTCCAGCACGATCACGGCGCTCTGCCCGGCCGAGGGCTCCTCCTCACGGGTCATCAGCTGCCCGGTGCGGGCGCTGGCGCGCCAGTGGACCCGGCGGATGTCGTCGCCGCTTGCGTAGGGGCGGGCGATCGGGCCGATCTCACCGACGCCGTGGCTGGTGGCGGTCATGTTCCCGTCGGGGGTGATGCCGGTGGCGGCGGTGGCCTGCGGGGTCAGCTCCCCGACCACGGGCAGCCCGGTGACGCGGGCGTCGTCGGACAGGGTGCGGCGCAGGTGGAACAGACCGAACACGTCGCGGAAGATCACGGAGTAGCGGCCCAGCTCGTGGCCGCCGCGGGAGGTGACGCGCAGCCGATGCGGCATGGCGCGGGCCAGGGGCAGGTCACCCGTGCCGCCGAGCGCTCGGGGCAGATGCTCGCGCACGACGCCGCGCCCCAGCGGCAACCAGGCGGCCACAGCACCGGGAGCCAGGTCGAGCTGGATGCGGGCGGCGGCGCCGACGGGGACGGCGTCATCGAGCACCTGACGCCGGGCGCGCAGGCCGATCATGGCGGCCAGGGCACAGATCAGGCCCAGCAGCAGCGCCATCAGCAATGCGGCGGCGAGATAGCGGGCGGGCATGATGCGGGTCAGATCGGCCAGGACCCAGGCCAGGGCGGCCACCACGGCGACGAGGACGCCCCGCATGGTGGGCCGCAGCACAGTTCCCGGAC
Source organism: Candidatus Brachybacterium merdavium (assembly GCA_019118275.1). Lineage (GTDB taxonomy): Bacteria > Actinomycetota > Actinomycetes > Actinomycetales > Dermabacteraceae > Brachybacterium > Brachybacterium merdavium. The sequence goes on from DWZH01000061.1 coordinate 9,640, forward strand.
GCGGTCTCACGTGACTGTGGTGGTGCGCAGCACCTGGTCGAGCAGCTCCCCGGCACTGGCTCCGCGGGACAGGGCCTGCGGGCTCAGGTGCAGGCGGTGGCGCCACACCGGCATGAGCACGGCGCGCACGTCCTCGGGTTCGACGTGTGCACGGCCGGCCAGCACGGCGTGGGCCTTGGCGGCGCGCATCAGGTGCACACCGGCACGCGGGGAGGCACCGAGGGTGACCTGGGGGTGAGTGCGGGTGGCCTCGGCCAGCCGCACCACGTACTCCAGCAGCGCCGGCGCGGCATAGACGCTGCGCACGGCGCGGATATGAGCGGCGACCCGTTCGGGGGTCGTGCGCTCGCGGACGGCGTCGAGGATCTCGCGGTCCCCGGCGGGCACGGGTCCGGACTGGGCGGCGAGCATGCGCGCCTCGGCGGCGGCGACCGGGTAGCCCATGGTGGTCTGGGCCAGGAAGCGGTCGCGCTGGGCCTCGGGCAGCCGGTAGGTGCCCTCCATCTCGACGGGGTTGGCGGT
>DWZH01000062.1 GCA_019118275.1 Candidatus Brachybacterium merdavium
ACTCCAGCCTCGACTACGCCAGCCCGGTCGCGTTCGAGAAAGCTATCGAACACGGCCAGGTCGAGACTGAAGAACACACTGATCAGGCCCAAGCCGCTTGATCAACTGTCAACGACTTGCGGGCAAGCCCAATGTCGTGCAGACGGCCGATCCCCGCGGAGGACGTCGCCATGATCGTCTGCCCGTTCACCAACAGGGTCGTCGTCTGGGCGTCTTCCGTCGACTGCCACCCGTCGAGGACATAGCCGTCCGTGATCGTCTTCAGCCGCTCCAGCGGTTCGCGAAGATCCTCGATGGCCGCCTCGCCATCACCCAGCGCGTTCCAGAACCCACCGGCGTCCGAGTACGTCGCGAACATGGGCGCAGCGAGGGGCTTCCAGAGCTGGTCGCTGGGCCAGACCTCGCCCGCCGCGGTGGCGAGCGGGGCGTCCCCGTTGCCCTTGATCTCGTCCAGCAGCGCGATGAATTCGTCGTAGGTGGTCGGCACGGCCAAGCCGTGCTCCTCGAAATAGTCCTTGTCGTAGACGATGTTCAGACCGATCTCGCCGTTCAGCGCAGAGCTCGGGACGGTGTAGATCTCGCCGTCCTCGGCGGCACCGATCGCATCGGGGTCGAGCAGGTCCGTCACCGACTCCGGGATCGCGCTCAGCTTACCGGCCGAGATGTAGGTCGCCGTGTCGCGCATGTCGACGATCGCCGGCCAGTTTCCGGTGGCGTCCATGGTCCTCAGAGCGGTCGCGTAATCACTGCCGGAAGGCAGGGGGTCGAGCTGGATCTCAGCGGTCTCGCTGCGTTCGTTGAAGGCATCGACCACGCCCTGGACCACCTCGTTCCAGGTCTCGTCCCCGGTCGCATACAGGAAACGGATGCCCGCGCGCCGACTGCCGCCCCCGCCCCGGCTCGAACCACCCGTACAGGCAGCCAGGCCCATCGTGCCGGCTGCTGCGGCGAGTGCGCCGACCTGACGGCGGGTGACTGCCATCGGGCTGGTCCGGCTGGTCATACGGCTCATCTCTATCTCCTTTGACTACGAGCGTCGGCAACGAAAGACAGAGCAACGCAGACGGACAACGTTTGCCATATCGATGTCGCGTCCCTGTCCAGGAGCTCCGGGACGCCTGTCCGTGACGTCTCGTCAGACTCCGGAGCTGACTGGGTTCAGAGGAGCTTCTCGCCCCGGAAGATGGGGGAAGTGCCCAGGGTGAGGTGGCGAGGCTGGCCAGAGGTTTCCGGTTCGAGCGCGAGCGCGAGCGCGGCTTCGCCGAACTTCTCCAGCGGGACCCCGACCGTGCTGAACCGCGGCAGCAGGTCCCCCAGCACGGGCACGCTGTCGAAGCCGCTGACCTCGATGTCCTCGGGCATCTTCCACCGCATCCCCCGCAGGGCCGCGATGGCGCCGACCGCCATGGCATCGCTCATAGCCGCGACCAGCTCGAGCCCGTCGAGCCGGTCCTGGAGCGCCTGAGTGGCCTCGAAACCCCCATCGCGCGAGAACGGGGCGTTGATCACCAGGTCCGATGACACCTCGACGCCGCCGGCAGCCAGGCCATCCCGGAAGCCTTCGGCACGCTCCGTGGCCGTCACCTCGTCGTCCGGGCCCGTGATGATCGCGACTCGCCGGACTCCGGCACCCGCGAACGCCTCGGCCAGGCGAAATGCACTCTTGCGGTTATCGACGGTCACCGAGGGATACTCCAATGGGCTGTCGCCCACCAGCACGACGCGCGTGCCCTGCCCTTCGAGCTTGCGCAGCTGCGCATCCAGAGCTGCTTCGCGCCGGATGTCCGTGGTGCGGGTCGTACCTATGATCACCGCGCGATGCCGCTCACCGCGCAACCGCTCGAGCAGCTCCACCTCGTGCTGCGGACTGTCCCGAGTGGTGCGGACGGCGACGGAGAACTCCCGCTCCTCCGCAGCATGCATGAAGCCAGAGATGATCGATGACGAGCCGAAGTCATCGATGTCGCTCACCAGGAGGGCAACCGTGCGTGCTCGGCCCTCTTTCGTGGTCTGGGCAGCGGGGTTCACGGAGTACCCCAGCGAACGCGCCGCGTCAGTGACCCGCTTACGCACTTCCGCGGACCCGCTCTTCTTCCCTCGCACGCCGCCGTTGAGGACCCGTGACGCCGTCGTCGTGGACACCCCCGCCAACCGCGCGACATCAGCCAGGGTCGGGGGCTTGACCGGAGATCGCGCAGCGATGATTTCGAGATCCATGGGGTTAACGTTATCCTCTCCGCTCGCCTGCCTGCCTCGCGGCCTCGTATCAGCCACACCCTCCAGCACGAGTTCGGGTCCCTCGCCCGCTGTCACGGGTCGATCAGTCCGGCCCGGTGGGCGATGACGATGCCCTGGGCGCGGTCGCGGCCGCCGAGTTCACGCAACACGGAAGCGACGCGGATGCACACGGCCTCGTCCGCCGTGATCGGGCTGGGGCTGAAGGAAGGCGCCTACCGGTCACGCGCACACCATTCACCCCGCCTCCGGTCAACTCGTGCACCCCGCCTCCGGTCGGCTACTGGCGGTGTACGCGCACGTGATCCACATACAGCACCACGTACGCGTATACCGCCAGTGAACTACCGCCAGTGAACGCCCCGAGCCGTTGATGAACGGAGCCTGGCCCACCCGGCGAGCTCAGCAGGCCGGAGTGATGACCTGCCCGAGGATGCCACGTGCGTTCCCCGTGGTAGGCGGCGCGCTGATGGTTGCGGTCGAGGCGAGATTGGATGAATTCGATCCCGCTGGGCTGCAGAGCGTAGACCTGCTATTCGGGGTCGAACCGGCCGTCACAGCTGGGACGTGAGCTCCATTCGCCCTGGGAGACGTGCTCGTCGAGCGCGTGGACAACCACTGCTGACCTGCACCCGGCAGCCACTCTCGCGCCAGAAGAACGTCATCGCCACCTGCAGGTTCTGCGCGCTCCGCTGAGCCTTGCGGGAGGTAATGCGAAGACGTGGATACCGTGCTCGTCGAGGTCCTTGAGGATCCGGGGCGGCCGACGGGAGTGTCGTCGCCCGCGCCGGTCTGGAAGATCAGCGCATGCGGTTGGCGCACGCCGCTGGCGACCGCGCCCTCGAACCAGGTCAGGAAGCCTTCGCGAGGAACCTCGGGAAGACTTTCCAGGCCGAGGACCGGCGTGTCATCGGGCAGGCGGGCAGAGCGCGGAGCCGGGCGGCGAATTCGCCCATGCGCTCATCCAGCGCATCGGGCACAGGCCGGTTCACGGGAGATCTGCGCCGCAGCCGACGTCGAGTGTGGAGTTCGAGGGCGTGAGCTTGCCACGAAACCCCGTGAACTCCACACTCGGCGCATCGAGGGGCAGGGGTCAGGGTGCGGCTCACCGCGAGGGGCAGGGGTCAGGGTGAGGCTCACCGCGGGGTCAGGGGTCGACCAGCCCGGTCCGGTACGCGATGACGGTGGCCTGGGTGCGGTCGCGGGCGCCGAGCTTGCGCAGCACGGAGGCGACGTGGGTGCGCACGGTCTCCACGCCCAGGAAGAGCCGGTCGGCGATCTCGGCGTTGGTGGCGCCGCCAGCGACTGCCTCGAGAACCTCCTGCTCGCGGGTGGTGAGGGCGGGACCGGTGTACCCCTTCGACCTGGCCCGTGGCCGCAGCAGCGTGCGCACCGCGTCGGGGAACAGCAGGCTGTCACCGTGGGCGATGGTGCGCACGGCCTGGACCATCTCCTGTGCGCCGGAGCGTTTCAGCAGGAAGCCCGAGGCGCCTGCGAGCAGTGCGTCGAGCACATACCCGTCGTGCTCGAAAGTGGTCACGACCAAGACCTTCGGCGGCTCGGGAAGGCGCAGCACGAGCTCGGTGGCGCGGATGCCGTCGATATCGGGCATCCGCACGTCCATGCACACCAGGTCCGGGGCGTCGCGGCGGGCGAGAGCGAGAGCTTCGGCGCCGTCGCCGGCCTCACCGATCACCTCCAGGTCGTCCTCGGCGTCGAGGATCAGGCGCATGCCCTGGCGCACCAGCGGCTCGTCGTCGGCCAGCAGGATCCGCACGCGGCCGGGCGGGGTAGGGGGCTCACTCATGGCTGGGTCCTCTCCTCGAGCAGCGGGACCACGGCCCGTGCCCGCCAGGCGCCGTCGTCGGGCCCGGCTTCCAGGGTGCCACCCCACAGCTCGAGACGCTCGCGCATTCCGGTCAGACCGCGTCCGCCACGAACGGGGCCCGCTTCGTCGAGGGGAGAGCTCGGCCCGCCATGGGCGGAGGGGTCGGCAGCGGCCGACGGCTTCCGGGGGTTCTCGACAGTGATGGTCATGGCGGCCTGCCCCGTCGGCCCCTCCCCCGCCCGGATGGCGAGATGTACGGGGCCGGCCGCACCGTGACGATGGGCGTTGGTCAGCAGCTCGCCGACGATGCGCACCAGGTGCGCGCCCTGCAGTGGCGACAGCTCCGAGGGCAGTGCACCCCGCAGGCGCAGATCCATCCCGGCGGCGCGGTGGTCGTCCATCACCTGTTCCAGACGCGACGCCGGCGCCGATGAATCGAGGGCCGATGAACCACCGGCCGACGAGTCCGGGTCCGCCGCGTCAGATACCAACCGTTCCGGGCCAGGCGCGTCCGGGCCCGTCCCCTGCGGGCCTGTTGCGCCCGAGCCCGCCGCGCCTGAGCCCGCCGCGCCCGAGCCCCCCGCCCCCGAGTCGCCCGCGCCCGAGTCCGCCGCGTCGGAGGCTGCCGCGTTCCGCCGCCCGGACGGCTTCCCCGTCTGCTCGTCCCGCAGCTGGGCGAGGACGGCGTCGAGCTCCTCGAGCGCCTCGCGCGCGGTGCTCTCGATCCGTTCCAGGGCCTGCGCGGTGGCGGCTGGATCATGCTCGAGGACGCGCCGGCCGGCGGAGGCCTGGATGCTCACGATGGTCAGATCGTGACCGATGCCGTCGTGCAGGTCACGGGCGATACGGATCCGGTCGGCCTCGCGCTCGGCCTTGGCCAGGGCCACCTCGAGGCGGTCACGGGCGGTCGGGCCCAGCAGCCGGGGCGCCAGGTGCGCGGCCAGTGCCCCCAGCGGTGCGGCCGCGATCAACGCCACGACCGCGCCCAGCAGTCCGAGTCCGACCGCCGCGACTCGTCCGAGCTCGCCGGTGGGGATGGGCAGGACGGTATCGGCCCCGGCGCCCCGCACCGCGTCCAGGACCAGGACGACCGAGGCGGGCAGCAGCATCGTCAGACAGCCCGCGGCGACCAGCCCCAGCAGCAGGTGCACCTGCACCCAGGCCACGTCCTGGAGGCGATGGATGAGACCGGGGCGGCGTGGGACCACCAGCTCCGTCTCGATGCCGAGCATGGAACGGGCCGCGGTGACCTCCAGCTCCCGCACCCCGGGCACCAGGCCGAGCAGCCCACCGAGCAGCACGGCCCCTGCGACGCCGACGCCCAGCACCGCGGGCGAGGTGCGGTCGTCCGCGCCGACCGGGATCCCCAGGCCCAGCACGAGCACGACGGTGGTGCCGATCGCCGCGCCGATCATCAGCCACGCGAACCGGCGTCCGTGCCGTCGGATGTTCACGCCTCCATCCTGGCCGAGACAGTGGGCCCGGGGCGAGGGGCAGTGGTTGATCGGCGGTGAGCGGCATAGCCCCAGACGGCGAGCGCCAGGGCCGGCCCCCAGACCCCGCACGGGAGGATCAGCGTCATCGAGATCATCACGGCCAGGCCGAACGGCGCGAGGCTGAGCATCATCGGGAGCGCCGCGAAGGTCAGCAGCGCCGCGGCCGTCAGTCCCGGGATCACTGCTGCGGCCACGGGCACGGGCCGTCCGCCGACGACGGGGAACCAGCGCGGGAACACCTCACCCCAGGGACGGATCAGGCCGAGGGTGAGGATCACCCCGAGCCAGGCACCGCCGGAGATGGCCAGTCCCCACAGGCGCAGGGACGGGTCAGCCTCGGCGACGGAGCCTCCCAGCAACGGCCAGGGGGTCAGCCAGGTCAAGCGGATCAGAGCATAGGGCAGCGGACCGCAGGCAGCGATGATCGTGAGCCGCCGGCGGTGGCGCAGTACCCAGGCCTCGGTGCGGCACACCAGGTGCCGGTGATCACCACTGCTCGAGCGCAGAGTCAGGACCACCACCCCGGCCCAGGCCGCGCCGACTGCCACCAGCAGGCCGACGGTCAGGAACTGATCGGCCTGCTCGCGCAACAGCGGGGCGATCGCCGTGCCGACGTCCGTGATCACATCGCGCAGGATCACGAGCACGAGGGCCAGCCCCGCCAGCAACACCACCCCCAGGATCCGGGGTCGTCCACGTCGATCCCGCAGGAGCAGCACCGCCAGGCCCACGAGCACCGGCGGTATCGCCAGGGCGAGGAGATAGCCGACGCTGGACAGGGTCGCCGTGCTGCCGAAGCCTAGCCCGAACACGATCACCTGGAGCGTGCCCACGCCCATGACTGCGAGGCCGACCCTGGCGCTGCGGCCGCCCCGGGAGCCGCGGCTGGCCGGGGCACCGTGGCCACCCCGGGAGTCGCGACTGACCCTGGCCCCGCGACTGACCGGGACGGCGGGGCGCGGCGCGAGGAGGACGATGCCGGTGACGGCGCCGGCCAGGGCCACGACGATCTGCACCCCGTACATCGGGATCGGTCCGATCGCCTCCAGCAGGGGTGGAGGCGTGGGCAGGTGCGCCAGGGGTGAGCTGTCCGGGGCGGTCAGCCAGCGCACCCCCAGCCCGGCCAGGAGCAGCGTGGCGACGACGGCGACGGTGAGCAGGAGGCGTTGGGAACGGGAGGTCTTATCGGAGGTCATATCCATGTCCTCGAGCCTGGGCCCAGTCCCGGGCCGGCACCTCCCCTGCGCGGGGGAGACGCCTCCCCCTCCACTGGCCCGCTATGCATCTACTGGCGCCATACGGGCAGGGGCTGCGCATGCTCCGCTCTGTGCACGCATACCGCCAGGACGACGTCCGGTCGAGTGGTGGCTTATCTGCCAGCCGGCCATGAGGGGCCGGCTGCTGTGATCGGCGGCCGCCTCACTCGGCCATGAAGATCCCGTTGCCCGGGCCGATCGGCAGATCGGTGACGAAGAAGATCGCCAGGATCACGGTCCACACCACCCAGAACGGCACCACGAACGGCAGCATTCGTGCCATCAGCGTGCCCAGGCCCGCACCCGGCTCGTACTTCCGCAGCATGCCCAGCAGCACGATCATGTACGGGTTCATGGGAGTGATGATCTGGGTGGCGGAGTCGCCGACCCGGAAGGCTGCCTGGGTGAAGGCCGGTTCGTAGCCGATCAGCGCGAACATCGGCACGAACACCGCGCCCATGATCGCCCACATGCCCGAGCCGGAGATGATGAACAGGTTCAGGCAGCTGGCCAGGATGATGAAGCCGATGATGGCCGGGAAGCCGGTCAGGCCTGCTCCCTCGAGCGCGTCGGCGCCGGTCACGGCGATCCAGGTGCCGATCCCGGACCAGTTGAACAGGGCGATGAAGTTGCCCAGGATGAAGGCCAGCACGATGAACGGCAGCATCTCCTTGAGTGCATCGGACATCATCCTGACCGCATCGCGGGTGTTGCGCAGGGTCCCGGTGGTGATGCCATAGACGGTGCCCACGAGCATGAAGTAGGCGACCACGATGAACACGATCGAGTCCAGCAGCGGGGACTCGGGCAGGAAGCCGCCGTCCTCGTTGCGCCACGGCGAGGCCGGGACCAGGACGGCCGCCAGGATCAGCGCGGTCAGAGCCATGCCGCTGAGGACCGCCAGCAGCAGGCCCTTGTTCTCGATCGGGGTCAAGGCCGCGCGCATCTGCTCGGCGTCGTCGCCGGAGGCGGAGTCGTCATCGACGGCGATCTCGTCGCGAGAGACGCCCTGGCGCACGATGCGGGGCTCGATGAGCCGGTCGATGATGAAGCCGGCCACGAAGCCCAGCACGATCGAGGAGGCGATGTTGAAGAACCAGTTCGACACCGGGTTCACGGCGGTGAACTCGTAGCCGGGCAGCGCGTCCATCACGGAGGTGGTGATGCCCGCGAACAGGGCGTCCAGCGAAGTGGGGAAGATGTTGGTGGAGTAGCCCGCCCCGGCGGCGGCGAATCCGCCCAGCAGGCCCGCGACGGGATGCCGGCCGGCAGCCTTGAACACCAGCGCCGCCAGCGGCGGGATCACCACGAAGGCGGAGTCGGCCATGATCGAGGCGACCACCCCCACGAAGCCGACCACGTAGGGCAGCATCCACGCCGGCGAGGTGCCGAACAGTTTGCGGATCGCGGCGGCCAGCAGCCCGGAGTGCTGGGCGATGCCGATCGCCAGCAGGATCGGCATGACGGTGACCAGCGGCGGGAAACCGATGTAGTTGATGCCGAGGTTGGCCGTCAGCCAGGTCATCCCTTCCCCGGTGAACAGCCCCTTGATCACGGTGGACTCATCGGAGCCGGGGACCGTGACCTCCACCCCGGCCCAGGCCATGGCGGTCGAGACGATACCGGTGACGGCGAACAGGATCAGGAACAGCATGAACGGCTCGGGCAGCTTGTTGCCGAGCCGTTCGACGCCGTCGAGGATCCGGTCGGTCAGTCCTCGGGTTCCCGGTTGCGTCGATGCAGTGCTCACAAGGGTCTCCTGCGGGGCGGGGACGGAGATCGGCCGGGGCGGCGGCCGACGGGCGGGGAGGTCGGGCTGGGGGCGGGACGGTCCGTCCCGGCGGTCGCATCAGTCGAAGTAGGAGGGCACGTCGATGGCTCCGCCCGCTGCGGTGAACTCCGCGGCGACGGCTTCGGCGAGCCGCACATCGTGCTGCACGTCCAGCACGGTGGCGGCCAGGCCATAGGCGCCGTCGGCCGCGGCCGATCGGGCCAGCTCGGAGACCGCGGCGGTGGCGAACTCGCGGGTGTGCAGGGCGACCTCGTGCGGGGCGATCTTGATGACGGGGTGGATGCCCGGCACCCGGAAGCTGACGTTGCCGAAATCGGTGGAGGCCGCCAGGGTCGTGGAGACCACGCCCAGCGGCAGCGGGTCGCGTCCGCGTCGGCGCTGCGCCTGCACCCAGCGGCCGGTCATCGCCGCATTGGTGCGCAGCGGCAGGGACGGCGGATGATGATCCCAGGTGAAGGTGACCGCGCAGCCGGCCATCATCGCCGCGCCGCGGGCGACGTCTTCCAGGCGCCGGGAGAGGTCCCGGAGCGTCTCGGGGGCCTGCGAGCGCGCGTACAGGTCCAGTTTGGCGTAGTCGGGCACCACGCTGGCCCGCTCCCCGCCCTCGCGGATCACCGCGTGGATGCGGTCCGACGGCGGAGTCTGCTGCCGCATCAGCCCGATGCCCTGGTACATCAGCGAGGCGGCGTCCAGGGCGTTGCGGCCCATGTAGGGCTGCGCGGAGGCATGGGCGGTGGCCCCGTGGTACTCCACGGTCAGGGTCCGACGGCCCAGCCAGACCTGGTCGGCCAGATCGTAGCCGTAGGGGTGGGCCATGACCACGGCGTCCAGCCCGTCGAATGCCCCCTCGCGGGCCATGTACTCCTTGCCGGTGTGGCCCTCCTCGGCGGGTGTGCCCAGGAACACGACCTTTCCGGGCACAGCCGAGGGGTCCTCCTCGGCGAGCTGCGCCAGGGCCAGGAAGGCACCCAGGCCCATCACGGCGATCACGTTGTGTCCGCAGCCGTGGCCGATACCGGGCAGCGAGTCGTACTCGGAGAGGATCGCCAGGGTGGGGGTCGAGGGCTCGTCCCGACCGGCATCGCCGGCACCGTGGCCGTCGTCGGCACCGTGGCTGTCGTCGGCACCGTGGCCGTCGTCGGCCTCGGAGGTGCCGCCGGCCCCCGCCGACGAAGGCACTCCCCCGCCGATCTCCGCGCGGATCGCGGTGTCCAGGCCGTGGACCCCCAGCTGGGCCTCGATGCCGTGAGCGGCGAGCACATCGACGATCGCGCGGGCCGAGCGGTGCTCCTCGAAGGCGACCTCGGGATGCTCGGCCAGGTCCAGCATCAGCGTGGTCATCTCCGCGGCCCCGGCGTCGATCAGGCTCTCGAGACGGTCGTGGAGGGGGGCGGGCGCTCCGTCGAACTCGGACCCGGGATGGGTGGCGGTGCGCATCGCCGCCTCCCGTTCGGCATCGAGTTGCCGCGGGTACGCGTCGGAGACCGGGCGGGGCAGCGGCGGGGGCGAAGAACACGACTGTGTGGTCATGCAGACGAGAGTAGCTATTCAAGGCGCTCCCGCGAGTCCGGTGCGCCGGTGTGTTCCGCGCGGCTCCATCCGATGGTGCGGGTGAGGGGCCATCCGATCGGTGCGGGAGGGGCGCCATCCGAAGGTGCGGGTGGAACCTCGCCCGGATGGTGAGGCCGCGGCGCCCTCCGAACAGCGCGGGCGGGGCGTCCTCCGAACAGCGCGGGCGGGGCGCCCTCCGAAGGGCGCGGGCAGGGCACCACCCAAAGGTGCGCCCGACAGTCGTCGATGGCTGGGCGGCAACGCCTGCTCTAAGCTGCAGACCTCCCCGCAGATGACGTCTCTGCGCCCCGATCCTCACGTCATGATCCGTTCCCCGGAAGAGGTCTCAGGCATGTCAGAACTCCACGACCTGGTCGATCCCTCGGCCGTCCGACTGGATGTCGCCGCCGCCGACTGGCGCGAGGCGATCCGCGCCTCCGGTGACCTGCTCGTCGACACCGGGGCCATCGGCGCCTCCTACGTCGAGGCGATGATCCGCACTGTCGAGGAGCACGGCCCGTACATCGTCATCACTCCGGGCTTCGCCCTGGCCCACTCGCGGCCCGACGACTCCGTGGCCCGCACCGCCATGTCGTTCGTGCGCCTCGCGGAGCCGATCGCCTTCGGTCACGAGTCCAACGACCCGGTGCATCTGGTGATGGCCCTCGCCGCCGCCGACAGCGCGGCCCACCAGGCGGCGCTCGCCGCCCTGGCCGGGGTGCTGGCCGACCCGGACGGCCGGCACGCTTTGGAGACCGCCTCCTCCCCGCAGGAGGTGCTGGCCGCCCTGGGCGCCCAGGACGGCCCGCGGCCCGGGACCGACTCGACCGCCCAGGCTCCCGCCACCGGCTCCGAGGCCCCGCCACCCTCTGGCACCTACGGCGCCTCACAACCGGCTGACAGCACCCAAGCCCCGGCACCGACCGGCGGCACCGATGGTGCGCCCGCGGACTCGGCCGCCGGCATGGACACCGCGGCGAGCGCCGACACGGTCCCCTCCCGGCAGCTCATCCTCACCGTCTGCGGGAACGGACTGGGCACCAGCCTGTTCCTGAAGAACACCGCCGAACAGGTCCTGGACCGCTGGGGCTGGTCGCCGTACCTGAGCGTCGAGGCCACCGACACCATCTCCGCCAAGGGCAGGGCCAAGGATGCCGACGTCATCCTGACCTCCGGGGCGATCGCGCAGACCCTCGGCGACGTCGGTGTGCCCGTCGAGGTGATCGAGAATTTCACCTCGCAGCCGGAGATCGACGCCGCCCTGCGACGTCTCTATGCCATCTGATCTATGCCATTTGAGCAGCCGCACCGTCTGACCAGCGGCCTCACCTGAGCCCTCCTCTCCACACCCACGCCTCGCCACCCCTTCGTCGCCCCATCGGCGCCGACCCGATCCCCACGGAGCCCGATATGGACATCCTTCTCGCCCTCGCCCAGTTCCTCGTCAACGAGATCCTGAGCGTGCCCGCCTATCTCATCGGTCTGATCACGGCCATCGGCCTGATCGCCCTGCGGAAAACCGCGGGCCAGGTGATCGGCAGCGCCCTCAAGGCGGTGCTCGGCTTCCTGCTGATCGGGGCCGGTGCCACGCTCGTGACCGCGTCCCTGACCCCGCTGGGCGTCATGATCCAGGGGGCGCTGGGAGCGCAGGGCGTGGTCCCCACCAATGAGGCGATCGCCGGGATCGCCCAGGAGGAGTTCGGCGCCCAGGTGGCGTGGCTGATGATCCTGGGGTTCGTGGTCGCGATCCTGCTGGCCCGGTTCACCCCGCTCCGCTACGTGTTCCTCACCGGCCACCACCTGCTGTTCATGGCCACGCTGATCACCATCGTGATGGCCTCGGCCGGGATGCCCGGTCCGATCGTGGTGGTCCTCGGCGCCCTCCTGCTGGGCATCCTGATGGTGTCCCTGCCCGCCCTCGCCCATCCCTGGACCCGCCGCATCTCCGGGGACGACTCGATCGCGATCGGGCACTTCGGGACCGCCGGGTACATCGCCGCCGGTGCCGTCGGCCGGTTGGTCGACCCGCGGGGCAGGAGCCGGTCCACGGAGAACATCAAGGTCCCCGAGTCGCTGCGGTTCCTGCGCGATTCGATGGTGGCCACCGCCTTGTCGATGGTGCTGATGTACCTGGTCGTGGCCGTCATCTACCTCGCGCGGGCCGGTCAGGAGACTGCGTTCGAGGCGTTCGAGGAAGGAGCGAGCGACGTCGGCAACTACCTGATGCAGTCGGTGACCCAGGGCCTGCAGTTCGGCATCGCCGTGGCGGTGATCCTGTTCGGCGTCCGCACGATCCTCGGCGAGCTGGTGCCCGCCTTCCAGGGCATCGCCGCCAAGGTGGTCCCCGGCGCGATCCCCGCGCTCGATGCGCCCATCGTCTTCCCCTACGCCCAGAACGCGGTGCTGATCGGTTTTCTCTCGAGCTTCGCCGGCGGTCTCGTGGGGCTCCTGGTCCTGGGCATGTGGCTCGGCCCGGTGCTCGGGCTGGCCCTGATCCTGCCCGGGCTGGTGCCGCACTTCTTCACCGGTGGCGCGGCGGGCGTCTACGGCAATGCGACCGGCGGACGCCGTGGTGCGATCGCAGGCGGCTTCGTCAACGGCTTGCTGGTGACCTTCCTGCCCGCGCTGCTGCTGGAGGTGCTGGGAACCTTCGGAACTGCCAACACGACCTTCGGGGACACCGACTTCGGGTGGTTCGGCATCCTGATCGGCTACAGCGCGCGCACCGGTGTCCTGCCCGGCGTGGTGCTGCTGACGGTCATCGGCGCCCTGATCCTGGGCACGGCGATCCTCTTCCAGCGGCGCGTGGTCGATGCCGGCTGGGACCCCGCCCCGGGGCGGCCGGCCGGCTCCGCAAGCTCTGCTCCGGGCGAGGCCGACGCGGCCGACGACGGCGGCGAGGCAGGAGGCGGCCCGTCCGATGGCGGGTCGAGGCAGAGCGTGCGGAGCTACCCCCGCGTGGCGCCCCCGCCCGGGGCACCCACTCCCCCGCCTCCGCCGCGGGAGTGAGCGGCGCGGTCCGTGCGCGACCTGCGCGGTCCGTGCCTGATCCCCACGGTCCCCCAAACGTGCGATCACGGTCCACGGGGGACCTGCGAACCGGCGCCCCCGGGCGTATCCGAACCCGCTGCAGGAGCGGTAACATCACAGGGCAGCGCGGCGCGGAGACCCCGTCGGCCGCGCGGCTCCGGGCATTCGTGGCGGCGCGAGCACCCTTCGCCCCTGCGTGATCCGGACGGAGGGCCCCACCAGCGGTCGGATCCGGCGCAGAACCCGTCAGCGGCACCGCCCTGCCCCTCGCCCCCCACCTCTTGTCCCCCACCTCGCGGTGGTTACCCCCAGCTGCCGCCCCACAGCACTCCCTCGGAGGCGAACCTTGAGCGCATCGACCCAGCCCCCACCTCCCGGCGCGACCCGGCGCGCGAACCGCGGCGCCTTCTCCGGACGCACTGCCTTCATCTTCGCGGCGATCGGCTCGGCGGTAGGTCTGGGCAACATCTGGCGCTTCCCGGCCGTGGCCTACGAGAACGGTGGTGGCGCCTTCATCCTGCCCTACCTGGTGGCCCTGCTGACCGCGGGCATCCCGCTGCTGTTCCTGGACTACGCGATCGGGCATCGTTGGCGCGGCTCGGCACCGGCTTCCTGGCGGCGCTTCCGCCGCTGGACGGAGTTCATCGGCTGGTGGCAGGTGCTCATCTGCGTGATCATCGCCTCCTACTACGCGCTGATCCTGGCCTGGGCGCTGAACTACACGGTGTTCTCGGTCGACGTGCGCTGGGGCGATGACCCGGCCGGATTCTTCGGTTCCTTCACCCGTTCGCTCGAGGGGGCCGACGCGACCGTCGCCTTCGACTACGTGCCGGCCGTGCTGATCACCTGTGTGCTCGTGTGGCTGGCTGTGATCGCCGTGATGGTCTTCGGTGTCCAGAAGGGCATCGCGGGATCGGCGATGGTGTTCATCCCGCTGCTGGTGATCATGTTCATCATCCTGGTGGCCCGCGCCCTGATGCTGCCCGGCGCCCTCGGGGGCCTGGACGCCTTCTTCCGCCCCAACTGGGAGGCGCTGCTGAGCCCTCCCGTATGGGTGGCGGCCTACGGCCAGATCTTCTTCTCCTTGTCGGTGGCCTTCGGGATCATGCTCACCTACGCCTCGTACCTGAAGAAGAACACCGATCTGACCGGTTCCGGCCTGGTGGTCGGCTTCGCCAACTCCGGCTTCGAGATCCTGGCCGGTATCGGGGTGTTCTCCGCCCTCGGGTTCATGGCCCAGGCCCAGGGCGTAGCCCTCGACGAGGTGGTCGAATCCGGCATCGGCCTGGCCTTCATCGCCTTCCCCGCCATCATCGGCGAAGCCCCCGGCGGCGCCGTGATCGGGGTGCTGTTCTTCGGCTCCCTGGTGCTGGCCGGATTCACCTCGCTGATCTCCATCGTCGAGGTGATCATCGCCGCGATCCAGGACAAGTTCGGGATGGGCCGCATCGCGGCCACTCTGGCGGTGACCGTGCCGCTGGCCGTGTTCTCCACCATCATCTTCCCCACCACGATGGGCATGGCGGTGCTGGACGTGTTCGACAACTGGGTCAACCAGTACGGCATCGTCGCCGCAGCTCTGGTCTCGACGGTCGTGGTTGCCTATCTGGTGCGCGGCCTGCCCACTCTGCGCGATCATCTCAACCATCGCGGCAGCTTCAAGGCCGGCGGCGAGTGGACGGTCAGCATCGCGGTGATCGCGCCGCTGGTGCTGGGAGTGACGCTGGTGCTGACCACCGTCGAGCTGATCGGCGGCGAGGGCACCTACTCCGACTACCCGGGATGGTTCAACCTGGTGTTCGGCTGGATCATGGCCATCGGCCTGGTGGTGGTGGCGATCGCGCTGTCGCTGCTGCCGTGGCCGAGCCGCTCCAACCTCGAGCGGCCCGACTCCGACGGTGACGAGATCGCGCCGCCCGCCCGGCCCGGCGTGGGCCTGTCCGGTCCCCACGCCTCCACCCCGCACGCACTGCGCCCCTCGCGCTGACCCCGCCGCCTCGCCCCGTCGACCCCTGGGAGGACCACATGTCCATCTCCGCGCTCATCATGATGATCATCGCGATCGCCACCGTCTGGGGCGGCCTGCTCGCCGCGATCATCAACATCGCCCGCCACCCAGAGCACGAGGACTGACACCGGGCGCCGCGCCGGGCCGCGCGGCGTCCCAGCCCGGTTCCTGCTCATCGAACAGCTCCGGGGCCGCGATCGCCGCTGACGCCCCGGACGAGAAGCCGACGAAGGACCACACCCCATGGCGGACACGCACATGCTGGTCGAGAACCTGCTGTCGATGTGGTGGATCGCGCTGGCGGCGGTGCTCGCCCCGATCCTCGCCATCGTCACCCGGCGCACGATTCCCGATGTCGTGTGGCTGCTGGGGTTCGGGGTGCTCATCGGGCCCCACGCGGTGGGCCTCGCCGAGCAGACGGAGCCGGTGGACTTCCTGCGCGAGCTGGGGATGGGGTTCCTCTTCCTCCTCGCGGGGTTCGAGGTCAACACCTCGGACATGCGCGGCAGGCAGGGGCGGCAGGCAGCGCTGACCTGGATCATCTGTGCGCTCCTGGGAGTCGGTGCGGGCTTCCTGCTGCTCCAGGGCGACTGGCATGTGGCGGTCGTGTTCGGGATCGCTTCGACCTCGACCGCGCTGGGCACGCTGCTGCCGATCCTGAAGGATTCGGGCACCATCAGCACCCCCCTGGGTCGCGCCACCATGGTCCACGGCGCCTACGGGGAGCTGCTGCCCATCGTCACGATGTCCTTGTTGCTGTCCACCCGCGGCACCTGGCAGGCGGCACTGATCCTGGTGCTCTTCGCCGTCACCTCCGTCGTCATCGTCGCCCTTCCCGGCCGGTTCTTCCGCCGGATCCCCCTGCTCGGACGCGCTTTCAGGGCCGCCTCGAACTCGACCATGCAGACCACCCTGCGCGGGACCGTGTGGGTGCTGATCACGCTCATGCTGCTCACAGCCGTGCTCGAGCTGGACGTCGCCCTGGGCGCGTTCACGGCCGGTCTGCTCCTCAACGCCGCGTTCTCGGCCATCTCCCCGGACCACGCGGCAGAGATCATGCACAAGGTCGAGATCGTCGGGTTCAGCCTGCTGATCCCGGTCTTCTTCGTCACCAGCGGCATGAACATCGACCCCGGAGCCGTCTTCGCGCAGTGGCCGCTGCTCCTCGGCTTCGTGGCCGTGATCGCCCTGGTCCGAGGGGCGCCCGTCGTGCTGCGCGAGTCGATCTCGACCACCCACTCCGGACTGCGGACACCACGGCAGCGGACCGCCCTGGGCCTGTACTCCGCCACCGGCCTGCCGATCATTGTGGCCGTCACCCAGATCGCGGCCTCCTCCGGTCTGATCTCCACCACCATGGCGTCGACGATGGTCACCGGCGGTGCGGTCACCGTCCTGGTGTTCCCGCTCATCGCCTCACGCCTGGCGGCGCGGGAGGGGATCGCGCAGTAGAGCGGCCACCGCTGTGGCAGAGCAGCCATTTCCCGTCACATAGCTGGCACTTGCGGGAGCGGGGCGTCCACAGTGGAGGTGTCCGCCTCGTCGGTCGTGGTCCCCAGGACACCACGACGACCGCCCCCGCCAGGAGGTATCCACCGCATGACTCAGACGCCCCTCGCCCGCGAGGAGTTCACGGCCGTGTTCCGGCAGCACCCCGCCGGGGTCGCCGTGGTCACGTTGCTCGATGGCGACCGTCCCGTCGGTTTCACCGCGACGTCAGTGATCTCGGTGTCGGCGGAGCCGCCGATCTTCGCCTTCTCGATCAACAACACCTCCTCGTCCTGGCCCGCGCTCGAGCGCGCCGAGAGGGTCACGGCGAATCTGCTGGCCGACGATCAGCGGGCCGTCTCGACCACCTTCGCGACCTCGGGCATCGACCGCTTCGCCGAGGCGGAGTGGGAGCAGCTTCCCAGCGGCGATGCGGTGCTGACCGGAGTGGCGGGCCGCATCAGCGGACGGGTCCTCCAGCGTGTCCCCGCCGGCAGCAGCCATCTGGTCCTGGTCGAGGCCGATGCCGCCGAGGTCGGGGGCAGGGAGCCGTTGGTCTACCGCAATCGCGTCTACCACCAGCTGCTCGAGTACGAGATCTGAATGCCCCCGTCATCGGCCCGAGGGGCAGACCCCGGCCAGGACGCTCAGGCGCGCCCCGGGCTCGACGGTCACGGCGTAGGGGTACTGGACGGCATCGGTCAGGATGGCCGAACGGATCACAGTCACGGCGCTGGCCACAGGGGCACCTCTCGGCCGCGGACGGGTCGGGCCGAGTCTGTCACGCCTCCCCCGCTCCATCCGAAAAGCGGCCGAGTGTGACGTGGGCCCAGCTGGTTCGCGCCGTCCTGGAGCGTCGGGTACCCTAGCTACCGCTCATGATGAGCACTGGAGGATTCGCCTAGCGGCCTATGGCGCACGCCTGGAACGCGTGTTGGGTTAACGCCCTCGGGGGTTCAAATCCCCCATCCTCCGCCGTGGGGAAGCCCCCACCTGCAGATTCGTCTGCAGGTGGGGGCTTTTCGTTCGTCGGCCCCACGATGATGCGCCCGGGGGGATCGACCGCCCCGGGCCACCGAGCGCGGCCCGGACTGCCGAGCGTGCCCCGGGACCCTGCGCACCTCCCCGTTCCCTGCACCGGCCGCCGCCCCGACGCGCGATCGCACCATCCGGCTCGCATTCGCACGATCCGGCGGAGCCCCGTGCGCGGGATCAGAACAATGCTGGCTGCGGCGCGAGATCCAGGGCAGGCGCGCCCGCGGGTTCATGAGCCGCCCGGCTCGCTGCGCGGCGCCTCTGCTCGGGTTGGTCCTCGTCCTCCTGGGCGTCCAGGCCATGCCGGGTCAGCAGCGGACGCACCCGCCGGGCGAGGTTCCTGCGGTAGGAGGCCGGGGCGTAGGAGGCACTCCCGTAGAACCGGCGGTACCCGGTGGCCAGCTCGGGGTGCTCGCGGTCGATCCATTCGAGGAACCACTCCTTGGCCCCGGGCCGCAGGTGCAGCGCCCCGAAGACGACCCGCGCGGCGCCGGCATCGGCGATCCGGGCGAGGGCATCGTCGAGCTGGGCGTCGGAGTCCGTCAGCCACGGCATGATCGGCATGACGAACACGGTCACGCGGAAGCCGGCATCGGCCGCGGCCCGCACCGTCGCCAGGCGCGCGGCGGTGGTGGGCGTTCCGGGCTCGATGGACTTCTGCAGCTCGTCGTCGAACACGGCGATGGACATCGACAGGTCCACGGGGACACGGTGCGCGGCCCTTTCGAGCAGCGGCAGATCCCGGCGCAGCAGGGTGCCCTTGGTGAGGATCGAGAGGGGTGTGCCGGAGTCGGCGAGGGCCTCGATGATGCCCGGCATGAGCCGGTAGCGCCCTTCGGCCCGCTGATAGGGGTCGGTATTGGTGCCCAGGGCGACGAGGCTGCGCTGCCAGGAGCGCTTGGCGAGCTCGGCCCGCAGCACCTCGGCGACGTTGATCTTCACGATGACCTGCTGGTCGAAGTCGGCCCCCGCATCGAGCTCGAGGTAGCGGTGGCTGCTGCGCGCGAAGCAGTACACGCAGGCGTGCGAGCAGCCCCGATAGGGGTTGACCGTCCATCCGAAGGGCATGGAGCTCGCGGCCGGCACGCGGTTCAGGGCGGATTTCGCGGTGACCTCGTGGAAGGTGACACCGTGGAACTGCGGGGTGCGGACGCTGCGCACCAGGCCCGACAGCCCCAGCAGCGCCGGGGCGCGCTGCTCGGCAGCGACCTCCCGACCGATCTCCTGCCCACTCCATCGCATGACACGCAGTCGAACACGCGTTCGACTCCGCGTCAAGCCTCGCCGCTCGGGCACGGCGGCCCTTCGCCGTCGCCGATGTCCCGCCGGCCCACGGCGCGAGTCTCCATCTCGTATCGACCTGTGCCCCACGCCCCCTCGCCGGCGGGCCCCGATATCCTTCGTGGGACGTGCCGGGGGAAACGGCGGATGCTGCTGAGAGGGGAGTCAGGATGTCGAGTGCGGGGATGGGCGGCAACGGCCCGAGGCCTCCGGAGGGGGACGGCTTCGCCCCGAAGACCTTCGGCGGCCCCGCTGCGGGCGGCGGTCGAGATCCCTACGGCGGGCACCCGGTCGGCGCCCCGACAGGCCACTTCGGAGGTCCGTCCGGGCCGAGGGGGCCCTCCGGGCCATCCGGGCCGACCGGTCCGACCGGCCCGAACAGTCACGGCTCCGGCCCCAAGCGGACCTGGGCGCTGGCGCTGGTGGCGCTGGGCTGCATCGGCGCGATGGTGCTGGTGGTCGGAGGTGGCATCACCTTCCTCGCGCTGAACCAAAGCGGCGGCGAGGAGGTCGCGGCGCCCCTGGAGAGCGAGAGCGCCACCACGGAGCCGACGAGCGCCACCGAGACCGACAGCGAGACGGACTCGCCCAGCTCCAGCGCTGCGGAGACCACGGAGCCCCCGGAGTTCGAGGTCCTCTCCCCGATCGACCGCCCCCAGGGCGACGCCGACGACATCTGGGCCGTTTTGGAGGACAACCCGCTGACCGACGGCTCGCTGCCGGCGCTGGGCTCCTGCGATCTCCCGGAGACCCCGGTCGAGCACAGCGCCGAGGAGCTGCAGGCGGTGCTGGATGCCGCGGGCGACTGCCTGAACCAGCTGTGGGCGACGGCGAGCTCCGATCGGGGCCTGCCCTGGCACAGCCCCGAGATCGTGGTCTACTCCTGGCCGGACGTCCCCACCTCCAGCTGCGAGGAGGACACCTTCGAAGAGGACTTCCCGCGGGTGTGCAATCTGGACTACACCATCTACTGGCCCGAGGACTACGGTCGCGGCGCAGAGCAGACCGACCCCGAGCTCGTGGCCCCCGCCTACCTGTGGGACCTGTCGTACATGTACATGATCCGGGTGGCCTGGGACAGCTCGGTGGGTGCCTATTACAGCGGGCTGGACGGCCTGGTGGGCAAGGACGAGGACCTGGGCCCCGAGGTCTGGCGTCGTTACAACCTGCAGATGCACTGCCTGTCGGCCGCGGCGACCATGCAGGTGCCCGAGCAGTCCCGGCCCCCGCAGGAGTTCCGTGACGCACTGACCGATGAGAACAACTGGAGCGCCGGCGATCCACCGCGCAGCATCGAGCCCTCCTCCAGAGTGCACTGGCTGGCCGAGGGCTTCGGGTCCGACGGGGAGCTCAGCGTCTGCAACACCTGGGAGGCCGACGCGGACCTGGTGGCCTGACGAGCGCGGGCGCCGACCCGATCCGGCGTACCCTGAGGCCATGGCGGACGAATCAGCGCTGTACACGGCCCGGGTCGACAACGTCGGCGGCACCTCCGGGCAGGTCCGGCTCCCCGGTGAGCCGGAGGCCGTGCTGCCCACGGCCGGTCCGGTCGAGGGCGCCGACGGCTACAACCCGGAACAGTTCCTGGCCATGGCCTGGAGCACCTGCCTCGGGCAAACGCTGCGCGCGGTCCTCGCCGAGCAGGGACTGGACCATCCCAGCCACGTGAGCGTGGAGGTGGGGCTGCACCGTGATCCCGCCGGCGGGTTCCGCTTCGCGCCCCGCGCGCTGGTCACGATCGATGGCCTGCCCGCCGCGCAGGCCCGGCCGCTCATGGAGGCCGCCCATCGCCGCTGCCCGGTCTCGAAGCTGCTGACCGGCCAGGGCGCGCCGACCGTCGAGCTGATGGGGGCCGAACCCCGGACCTGAACACAAGAGCCGCGCTCGGGACGGCCGCCACGGCGACCCCTCGTCACGGCGGAACCTCGTCACGGCGGCCCCGCCGGCTCGTCAGCCCGGCCGCCCGTAGCCTCCTCGGCCCCCGCACCTGCCCACTGGGGGCACAAGCTGGCGTGATGCACGGCATAACCCCCTGACCTGGGTGCTCTGTAGGCTGACAGCACGATGATCGAGTTCCGGCACGTCACCAAGACCTTCTCCCAGGGTCGCTCTGCCGTGACCGCCCTGGACGGCGTCGACCTGACCATCGGCGACCACGAGATGGTCGGCGTGGTGGGCGAGTCCGGCTCCGGGAAGTCGACGCTGCTGCGCCTGATCAACCACCTCGAGGCCCCGACCTCCGGGACGGTGCTCATCGACGGCGAGGACCTCGCTGCCCTGCCCGCCCGGCAGCAGCGGATCCGTCGGCGCGGCATCGGCATGGTGTTCCAGCAGTTCAACCTGCTGGCCAACTCCACCGTCCACGACAACGTGGCCATGCCGCTGCGGCTCCAGCGCCGCCGCGATTCCGAGACCGTGATGCAGATGCTCGACTTCGTGAAGATGTCCCGTCATCGCGACAAGCACCCCAGCCAGCTCTCCGGCGGTGAGAAGCAGCGCGTGGCGATCGCCCGGGCCCTGGCGACCCGGCCGCGGATCCTGCTGTGCGATGAGCCGACCTCGGCGCTGGACTCCGGCCACAGCGAGGAGGTCATGGCCACGCTGCGGGAGGTCCGCGAGCGCTTCGACACCACCATCGTGCTGGTCAGTCACGAGCTGGACGTCATCAAGTCCTCCTGTGACCGGGCCGCCGTGCTCGAGGAGGGCCGTCTGGCCGCGCTCACCGAGGTGTCCCCTCCCCCGCCGCTGCGCCGCTACGACTCCTATGCCGAGCGCGCTCGCGAGTTCCTGGCATGACCCAGCTGCTTCAGCGCCTCTCCGAGTACCGCGGGGAGATCATCACCTCGATCGTCGAGACCGGCGTCATGATGGGCAACTCCCTGCTCGCCGCCATCCTGGTGGGCCTGCCGATCGGCACCCTGCTGCACCTCGCCCGGCCGGGCGGCCCCTATCCCCGGCGCTGGCTGTACCGCGCGCTGAACGTGTACGTGAACGTGGTGCGCTCGGTGCCGTTCCTGCTGTTCGTGGTCGCGCTGATCCCCTTCACCCGCTGGCTGGTGGGAACCTCCTTCGGCACCACCGCGGCCTCGGTCCCACTGGCCTTCGTGGCCGCCGCTCTCTACGCCCGCTTCTCCGAGCAGACCCTGCTGGACGTTCCCGAGCAGACCATCGAGCTGGCCCGCTCGCTGGGCGCGAGCCCTCTGCAGCTGGTCACCCGCTTCCTGTACTCCGAGGCCCGCTCCGGGTTGGTGCTGAGCCTGACCACCGTGACGATCTCGATGGTCAGCTACTCCACGATCATGGGTGTGGTCGGCGGGGGCGGCGTGGGGGACTTCGCGATCCGTTACGGCTACCAGACCTACGAGTACGACCTGATGTACACGACCATCGCGATCATGATCGTGATCGTGATGCTCATCCAGGGCGCGGGCACCCTGCTGGCCCGGAGCCTCGATAAACGGGCCCGCTGAGCGCGCCCCTCTCATGAAGGAACACATCACGCATGAACCATCCGACGCACGCCCGACGGCCCCTCCCGACGAACCGGCTGAACCGGCGGGCCTTCGCCCTCACGGCCCTGACCGGCTCTGCCGTGCTGGGCCTGGCCGCCTGCGGCGCGGGCGGCTCCGGCGATGACACGCTCATCAAGGTCGCCTCCCACCTGCCGCCGATGACCGACGTGGTCACCACCGCCGCCGAGTCCGCACAGGAGGAGGGCTACACGGTCGAGCTGGTCCAGGTCAGCGACAACGTGCAGTACAACCGGCTACTCGCCGACGGGGAGGTCGATGCGAACTTCGCTCAGCACGAACCGTACATGCAGGCCTTCAACGAGAAGAACGACGCGGACCTGGTGCTGCTGGACAAGATCTACGACGCCAAGGTCGGCTTCTATTCCCAGGCGTACGACGATGTCGAGCGGATCCCCGAGGGAGCCCAGGTGGCCCTGCCCAATGATGTCTCCAACGAGGGCCGGGCACTGGCCATGCTCCACGACCAGGGGCTGATCACCCTGCCCGAGGACGCCGGCTTCGAGGGCCGCGTCGACGACATCGTCGACGACCCCCTGGGCCTCGAGTTCGTGCTGATCGACCTGCTGAACCTGCCGTCGGCCTACGAGGAGGACGGGATGGCGCTGGTCTACAGCTACCCCTCCTACATCGAGAAGGTCGGGCTGACCCCGGCCGACGCCCTGTTCCTCGAGGAAACGGTGGACCAGCGCTTCTCGATCTCGCTAGTGGCTCGCGAGGATAACCAGGACAGCGAGAAGATCCAGGTGCTGCGCCGAGCAATGACCAGCGACGCGATCCGCAGCTTCCTCGAGGAGGAGCACAGCGACACGCTGCTGCCCTCCTTCTGACAGACGCGGGCCCCGCCGTCAGCGTCGACAGGCGGTACCGCCGTGACAGATCAGGACGAGACTTTGACAGGAAGGCCTTCCCGTGCGCTATCGGCCTGAGGCTGCGCAGCTGGGAAGCACTGCCGGTACGCACACCGGCAGCCCTGTCACCCAGAGGTGTCCGGCCAGGTCCCGACCTCAACCTTCGGGGGGAGCACGCCCCAGCAGGTGCGCGAGGTATTCGAGGGTGGACCGGCCCGGCGGCGAGTCGCGTCCCGAGGTGATCATCGACCTGGTGCGCTCGGGCCGGTTGGACGAGGCACGGACCAACGCCTCCGCACGCCGCCTGCTGACGGTGACGTTCCAGCTTTGCCTGTTCGACGATCCGTTCGTCGACCCCGACGAAGCGGGGCGGCTCAAGGAATCTTTCGAACCGCGCGGTGACCTGTTCCTCGAGAAGGCCTTCCATCAGCACTCGTCGTGCCCTCACCGGCCAGGCCCCGCCCGTGGGCACGCTGCCGTTCGAGATCCCCTCCTCGATGGACAACGTGCGGACCCTCCCCAGCGATGTCCCCGGCGGGTCAGCGGGACCGACGTTCCCGGCGCGAGCCGGGCTCCGACTGGAGCCCTGAGCGCCCGTGCTCGGGCACCCGGCCACTCACGGACTCCCCCTCCAGAGGCACCGGGCCTCAGGCGCCGCTCGGGCCCTCAGGGCGTAGGGCGACCTCGAGCTGGTCGACCGTCGGCGGCACGGGGGCGAGCAGGCTGCTGAGCTGCAGGCCGTCCGCGGTCGCCGCCAGGCGCGCCGCGATCTCGGCGGCCAGATGGGCGGCCAGCGCCTCCCGCAGGGCGTCGCTGACCGAGAGCGAGATGCTGCGGAAATCCTCATCCCGCAGGCCGAGGATGTACAGCTCGTAGGCGATGACGGTCACCGCGCGTCCCGTGGTGATCTGTGCGTGGATCTGCTCGGCCAGGCAGCGGATGATCGTCTCGGCCGTGATCTGGGCAGACCAGCTCCGCAGACCCTCGGTGCGCAGCGCGGCGACGCGTCGACTGGCCTCCAGCAGCAGCTCGCGCACCGAGGGGAAGTGGTAGGAGACCGAGCTGAGGGGGACCTCGGCGCGTGCCGCCACCGCCCGTGCTCGCACGCCCGTCACTCCCTCTTCCTGCAGGATGCGCATGGTCGCGGCGATGATCCGCTCACGCCGCTGAGGATCGTTGGGAACGTTCTTCGCCCTGGCCATCAGCTCTCCTCGCCGTCGCCGTTCGGGCCATCCTCCCGCACCGGCGGCCGCTGCGTGACGCCGCGCTGGGCTCCGGTGCCGCCCCGGCGGCCGGCCCACCAGCTCAGCAGGGATCCGATCACAACCAGCACGACGCCGAGCCAGAACGGCAGCCCCAGCGTGGTGCGCAGCAGGATGGCCGCGACCGCCGAGGAGAGCAGCGGCGTCGTGTACGAGACGCTGGAGAGCATCCGCATGTCACCGCGGAGGATGCCCACGTTCCACAGCGCATAACCTGCCGCGACCGCAGTGGCGGCACCGACCAGCGCCACGTACCCGGTCCACGGCACGTGGTCGGGGGTGGACGCGCCCGCGACCAGGTGAATGATCCACAGGGCCAGCCCGACGCCCGTGAAGAACATCGTGATCCCGTCACGCCCCTTCGCCAGGGCGGGCGAGAACACGTTGTAGCTGGACCATGCCAGCGCGGCGGTCATCGCGAGCAGCGCCCCGGGCAGGACGAGCCGGAACGCGCCCCGTCGGCCCACGACCAGTGTCGACAGCAGCACGGTCAGGGTCGGCCACAGGTAGTGGACGATGCTGACCTCGACCGCCTGATCGGCATCGGCGGCCAGCGCCACCGCTAGTCCGGCGCACACATCGGTGGTGACGAACAGGGTCCCGCCGATCAGGAGGTAGCGTACGGGGAAGCCTCGCACCGCGCGGGGGCGGCGAACGATCCACAGCATCGCCGCGGAGAGGCTGTAGACCAGCGCCATCCCCAGCGTCGCACCGAAGTCGTCGGAGACCAGGCGCAGCAGCGCCACCATCGCGCTCCACACCACGATCGCGCCGAGACCGGCCAGCGTCGCGCGGCGCATCAGCAATCGGTCCTGCGCTGCGCCGGGCGTGCTCGGTGCGGGTGGGGTGGCAAGTGGGGTGGGAGAGGTCTTCACACC
This sequence comes from Candidatus Brachybacterium merdavium, assembly GCA_019118275.1. Classification (GTDB taxonomy): domain Bacteria; phylum Actinomycetota; class Actinomycetes; order Actinomycetales; family Dermabacteraceae; genus Brachybacterium; species Brachybacterium merdavium. The sequence goes on from DWZH01000062.1 coordinate 25,522, forward strand.
CCAAGTATGTACAGATGTCCATAGATCTGTCGTGGCCGCTCGCCGGTGGCCTCGATCACGCCTGAATGGGACACCGGGGCGCACCGGAACCACGCACACCGGCGGACGTGGCTCACCCGAGGACCACCGGCCGCTGCCACCGCTGCTCGCGCACGTGCTCGTCGAGGAAGCCGAGGAAGGTCTCGTACCAGATCTGCGCATTCCCGCGGCCGGTGATCCAGTGGCCCTCGTCGGGGAAGTACAGGAAGCGGTGACGGGTGCGGCCCTCGGTGTCACGCGGGGTCTTCGAGAACTCGTGCAGGTCGTACCAGAGGGCATGTCCCTGGGCGATCGGGACCCGGTAGTCCTTGTCGCCGTGTATGACCAGCATCGGCACCTCGATGTCGGCGACGAAGTCCTTGGGGTTGTAGCGCCGGTTCTGCTCGCGCATCGGCCGCTCCCAGGCCGCGTTGTCAGTGGTCGAGCCCATGGTGGCGGTGTCCCACAGGGAGGCGTGGGTGACGATGCAGCGGAACCGGTCACCGGTGTGCCCGGCCACCCAGTTGGCCATGTAGCCGCCGTAGGATCCGCCTGCGAAGGCGGTGCGCTCGGCGTCGATGTCGTCGCGAGCCACCACCGCGTCGGTGAGCGCCATGATGTCGGTGAAGGGCGCTCCGCCCAGCTCGTGCTGGCCGCGGTCGATCATCGACTGCCCGTAGCCGGTGGAGATGGCGGGGTCGGGCAGCAGCACCGCGTAGCCGGCCGCAACGAAGGGGCCGGGGTTCCAGCGGTAGGTCCAGGCGTTCCAGGAGCCCCAGGGGCCGCCATGGGCGAACACCACCAGTGGGTGGGGTCCCTCGCCCTCGGGCAGGCGCAGCCAGGCCCGCACCTCGGTGCCGTCGGCGGCGGTGGCGGTCAGCTCCGCCAGGGAACCGGACTGCTCGACCGGGTCGGCTGGGTTCGGCAGGTTCTCCAGGGTGCCGGTGGCGGGGTCGATGCGCACCGGATGCGGGGCCTCGGTGATCGAGGAGGCGACGGCGATGACGGCGCCGCCGGCCACGGAGACCTCGCCGAAGGCCAGCTGCTGCCCGGGTCCGCCGGCCAGCCGCACCGGCGCGGGGTCCTCGGCGCCGCCGATCCACAGGGAGCCGCGGCCCTGGTCATCGCTCGAGGCGATCAGCGTGGCGTCGTCCAGCCAGACCGGTGAGATCCAGTGGTCCAGTTCGGGCCACAGCTGGGCGGACTCACCGGTCCTCAGGTCCAGCACCTCTGTGGTGGAGGCGAGGGTGGCGCTCTGGGTCCAGGTGCGGCTGCGACCGATCAGGGCGCGAGTGCCATCGGGGCTGAACTCGCCGGGGCCGTAGCCGATCTCGCGGGTGGACTCGCGCAGCAGCAGCGGCGGCTGCCCGCCGAGCAGGTCGACCAGGTAGAGCTTCGTGACGGCCAGCAGCTCGTCATGGGAGTCGGACATCGCCACCAGGGCACGCTCGCCCTGCCGATCGACGGTCCAGCCCACCAAGCGCCCTGCGGGCATGGTCACGTGGCGGAAGTGCAGCACCTGCTCTGCCCCGGAGTCCTCGTCGCGCTCAGCGGCTGAGGAGCTCCCATCGGCCGACGAGCCGGACGACGAGCCCGCGGTGCCGGCTGACGAGTCCGCTGGGCCGGCCCAGGAACCGCTCGAGCCGGATCCACTAGCCGCAGCGCGGCTCGTCGCGGGCCCTCCGGCCGCGCCCGGTGCGGGGGTCTTCTCGGCCCAGTCCAGATCCTCGGGCAGCGCGGCGATGGCGAGCACGCTGCGGGAGGGGCCCAGGTCGTGGTCCCAGCGACGGGTGGGGAAGCCGGCGTGGAGCACGCCGCTGACCTTCGCGTCCTTGCGCTGGGACGACAGCTTGGCGTGCTCGGTCTCATCGGAGGCCTGGGTATGGACGGCGAGCTCGGCGACCAGCCGGCCGCCGGCGAGCCGCAGCCCGCCGAAGCCGCCGGGCCGGGAAGCGAGCTCACGGGCCTCCCCGCGGCGGGGCAGGGCCCACAGCTGGGCGTCGGTGGCCTCCTCGCCGTCCTCCCCCAGGCGTTTGGCGGTGAAGAAGGTCGTGCCGTCCTCGGCGGCGGCGACCGCTCCGACCGAGGCGGCCCCGCGGGTCAGCGGCACGTTCCTCTCACCGTCGATCTCGACCAGCGCGGTGCGATAGGCGGTGCCCTTCGCGTCGGGCCGGGAGATCGTGGCCAGGATCCGACCGCCCTCGGTGGTCTCCAGCCCGGCCAGCCGGGTCGCGTCCAACAGGGTCTCGATGCTCTCGCGTGTCATGACCAGTCATCCTGCCACCCCTGCCGGGGAGAAGGGGCGGGCTTCGGTCAGACCGGCCGGATGCGCTCCCCGCGCTCGAGGCACCCGACTCCGCGACTCCGTGACTGTGCACCCCGCACCTCCGCCGACCGGGTCGATTCGGACAGTCCCGGCATTCCGTGCAGGTCAAGCCCGCTTGAAAGGACGGTGAAAGACCTTTTCTCCACCATCGCTGAGTCGTCAACCGACCTGGAGGGAACATCATCTATGCACCGTATGTTCGCAGCACCGCTCGAGGCTGCGCCCGTAGGCATCAGCTGGGACGGATTCGTCCAGGTGCTGGGCCGGCTCGGCGCCGGTGTGCTCGACTTCGGCGGGCACATGGGCCCATATGCTCCGATCGCTGTCGCCGGGACCGTCGTGTGGCTGGTCTGGCTGATCCGTGCGCTGCTGTCCTGGACCGCCCCGCCGATCGAGAGCGACTTCCGGACCACCACCTCGGTGATCGTGCCGTCCTTCCATGAGGACGTGGACATCCTGATGGACTGCCTGCGCACCTGGAGGGAGCAGGAGCCCTCCGAGATCATCATCGTGCTCGACGTCGCGGACACCGAGGCGCATGCGCGGATCACCGCTCTCGGGGATTCCCGCATCCAGCCGATCCTCTTCGACCACGTCGGCAAGCGCAGTGCGCTGGGCGTGGGCATCCGCGCCGCTCAGGGCGAGGTCCTGGTGCTGGTGGACTCCGATACGCGCTGGACCCCGGGCCTGTTGGAGAACGTCCAGAAGCCATTCGTCGATCTCGATGTGGGAGGCGTGAGCACTCAGCAGAACGTGTACCAGCGCACCACGAGCCTGTGGCGCCGGATCGCGGACTGGCTGGTCAATCTGCGCTACCACGACTACGTGCCCGCCCAGGGCCGGTTCGGTGCCGTGGCCTGCCTGTCCGGTCGCACCGCGGCCTACCGGGCATCCGCGGTCAAGCCCGTGGTCACCGATATGGAGGACGAGTTCTTCCTGGGGCGGCGCTGCATCGCCGGCGATGACGGCCGCCTGACCTGGCTCGTGCTGGCCTCCGGCTACCGCACCGTGCACCAGCGCTCGGCGAAGGCGCTGTCGATGTTCCCGGCCACGTTCCGGGCTTTCGTGAAGCAGCGCGTGCGCTGGAGCCGCAACTCCTATCGCTGCTACCTGACGGCGGCGTTCAAGGGCTGGCTGTGGCGTGTCCCCGCGATCACGAAGATCACCGTGCTGCAGATCCTGCTGACCCCGGTCACGATGGGCATGACCATCGCCTATCTGGTGTTCAGCCGGGTGGAGCTGACGGAGATCGGCATCATCGCCCCGGTGCTGTGGCTGGTCCTGACCCGCGGCGTCCGCGGCATCTCCCATCTGCGCCAGCACCCGCAGGAGATCCTGCTCCTGCCGGTGGTCGTCCTGGTGGTCATCTTCATCGCCCTGCCCATCAAGGCCTTCGCCCTGGTGACCATGAACAAGCAGGGTTGGCTGACGCGGAGCGCGAACTCGCTCGGCGGCGACGGCCAAACCTCCACCACGCTCGAGGCGGCCGCCTCCCCCGCCGAGCCGGCGCTCGGCGTCCCCGCCGGACGGGGCCACCCGGTCGAGCACTCCGCAGCACGTGTCGAGGTCGCCTCATGACCCCCGCGCGCTCCCTGGCCCGCAGCCTCGGCGCAGCAGCCGTCACGGCAGCCCTGCTGCTCGGAGCGCTGCCGGCGCTCGCCGAGGAGACGGAGGATTCTCCTGCCGTCACCGAGGAGAGAACCGACGAGACCGCCGAGGCGGGCACCGACGAGGGCGTCGAGTACGCCGGGGACCCGGCCAGCGAGTCCGCGGAGGCCCGTACCGAGGAACGCCGGCTGACCGACGTCGCCTCGATGGTGGACTCCACCCGCTGGGCCTTCGCCACAGGCGCCGCACCCCTGGCGCTGCCCACGGGAGAGACCTCCACCATCGTCCTGCTCGCCCGGGAGGAGCCCTACACCCTGCAGGAGCTCGCCGATCTGGTGCCCGATGCCGTGCAGCAGGAGTCCGAGGGCTCCTACCTGATCTCCTCGCACCTGGTCATCGATCGCGGCGCGACCCTGCGCATCCACGACGACAGCGGACTGTCCGTCCACCTCGACAGCACCGCCGAGAGCTTCGCCTCGATCGTCTCGATCGGCGGCGCCCTGGACGTCGCCGGCGGTGAGGACGAGCCCGTGCAGATCACGGGCTGGGACAGCTCCCGCCAGACCGCCGACCACGAGACCTCCGACGGCCGGGCCTACATCCGCGCGCTCGCCGGCTCCGTCGAGGCCCGCGACGTCGAGCTCAGGAACCTGGGCTTCTGGTCCGGTCCGACCGGCGGGCTCGCGCTGACCGGCTCCGACGCGCCGAAGATCGAGACGGCCTCCGGCGAGGTGGTCTCCGATCCCGGTGAGGAGACCCTCGTCGAGCCCGATCCCAATTCCCTGGTCCTGCTCCCCGACCCGGACGAGAAGAAGCACGACCGCTCCGTGACCGCCTCGCTCGAGCGGGTCTCCGCCCACGACAGTGCGCTCGGGCTGTTCGCCGCGAACACTGCGCAGCTCGACATCAGCGATGCGGATTTCTCCGGCAACCTGCTGGACGGCGTGGTCCTGCACCGCTTCGTCACCCAGGCGCATCTGAAGGAGGTCACCGCCCACCGCAACGGCGGCGACGGGATCCGTGCGGGACGCGGGACCACCGATGTGTCGATCGAGGGCGCGCGCGCCTCCGGCAACCGCGGCAACGGCATCACCGTCAACGGCTCCGCGCTGGCCGACGGCCCCAGCGCCACCGGTGTGGCGACCGGGGCCTTCGGCGGGCACGCCGTCACCAACAGCTCCCTCACGGGCAACGGCCACTACGGGATCCAGGTGACCGGCGGCTCGGGCATCGCGGTGCGCGACAACCACGTCTCCCGTCACACCAGCGGCATCGTCGTCAGCGGCGCCGCCTCGGAGATGGAGGTCTCCGGCAACCGCGTCCGCTCCAGCACGGAGCACGGCATCAGCCTCCGCGACGACATCACCGGCGCTCAGATCCACGGCAACACCATCGGCGGCGCCGACACCGCGATCTACGCGCGCGGCTCGGCGGGGGAGATCACCGGCAACACCATCTCCCGGGCCACGAACCACGGGATCACCGTCATCGACCAGCCGGAGACGACGACGGTCTCCCGGAACTCGATCGCCGGGATCGGGCCCGCGGCCATCGACACCTCCCGTTCCGGGACCAGCGTCGTGCTGGTCGCCAACTCCGCCGGGCAGTGGGAGGTGACGAAGCCGCTGCCGGTGATCCTGCAGCGGATCTTCCAGCCTCTGACGGTGCTGTGGCTGGTCATCGTCGTGCTCCTGGTCGCCACCGCCGGCACGACCGCCCGCTGGCGGCCCGGCCGCCGGCCTCGCAGCCACCCCTACGCCGATCACACGCCCCTCACCGAGCTCAGCGCCGGCGTGGTGCTGCCGCGCGACCTGGGGACGCCGGCATCGGGCGGCTCCCGCGCCGGGCACGGCAGGCGTCGCCTCCCCCATCCCCGATCACCGGTCGGCCCCGACCGCGCGACCGGCCCCGACCCCCGAGGAGGACTGCACGCATGACCACGAACAAGGCACACCGATCACGCACCGCTGCCCTGATCGCACTGCTCAGCATTCTCGTCGTCGTGCTCGCCGTCGGAGCCGGGCTCGGCGCCGCCGGACTCCTCGGCGGCCCCTCCCCCACCTCCGACAGTGAGGCCTCCGACGGCGCCGAGCCGGAGGACGCAGCCGACGAGGCCACCGATCCCGCCGACGTCCCCGGGGACGAGGACGCCGAGGCCACCGAGGAGAGCGGCGAGAGCGACGAGACCGGCGAGAGCGACGGGTCCGATGCGGACGGCTCCCCGGTCCCGAGCACCGTCGAGCGGACGAGGCAGTGCCCGGAGGCGACGAAGACCGTCACGGACGCCGGCACCCTGCGGACCGCGCTCGAGAGCGCTCTGCCCGGCGATGTCATCCGCCTGGAGCCAGGCACCTACGAGGGAGAGTTCGTCGCCCAGACGGCGGGCACCCAGGAGGAGCCCATCACGCTGTGCGGTGACCAGGACGCGGTCCTCGACGGCGGCGAGTCCGATGGGGGATACACCCTCCACCTCGACGGGGCCTCGCACTGGCACCTTCTCGGCTTCCAGGTCACCGGCGGGCAGAAGGGCGTGATGGTCGACGGCACCGACCACACCGTCATCGAGGGCCTGACCGTCTCCGACATCGGCGACGAGGCGATCCATCTGCGCACGCACAGCTCCCACAACACCGTCGTGGGCAACCACGTCTTCCGCACGGGGCAGCGCAAACCGAAGTTCGGGGAAGGGATCTACATCGGCTCGGCCGAGAGCAACTGGGAGGACCTGACCGGCGGGGAGCCGGACTCCTCCGACGAGAACCTCATCGAGGACAACCGCATCGAGGACGTCACGGCCGAGGCCATCGACGTCAAGGAAGGAACCACAGGAGGAATCATCCGGAACAACACTTTCGACGGCTCGGGAATGGAAGGCGACGACTTCGCGGATTCATGGGTCGACGTGAAGGGCAACGACTGGCTCATCGAAGGGAACATCGGCACGACCTCACCGGCCGACGGATTCCAGACCCACGAGATCCTCGACGGCTGGGGCACCGGGAACATCTTCCGGCACAACACGGCCGAACTGGTCGACGGCGACCACGGATTCGCGCTCACCCCCAGCCTCGACAACGTCGTCGAATGCAACAACGAGGTCTACGACGCGGACAAGGAACTCACGAACACCGAATGCACGGAAGACACCGACGCATCGTGAAAGGACACCCCACATCCATGCCCCTCACCGACATGACGGACACGACGAAGGACGACACCATGCACGCCGATACCCACACCAGCGGTCGGCCGCCCCGGCTCACCGTGGTCGGCACCGGATATCTCGGGGCCACCCATGCCGTGTGCATGGCCACCCTGGGGTACCAGGTCCTGGGCGTCGACGTCGACGCCGCGAAGGTCGAGGCCCTGGTCGACGGGCGGGTCCCGTTCCACGAGCCGGGACTGCCCCAGGCCCTCGACGAGGCCCTGGCCTCGGGACGCCTGGACTTCACGACCGATTTCGCGCGGGCCGCGGACTTCGGTGACATCCACTTCCTGTGCGTCGGCACCCCGCAGCAACCCGGCTCCCATGCCGCCGATCTGCGCTTCGTGGACGACGCGGCCGCCCAGCTGGCCGCGCGGATCACCCGTCCCGCCCTGATCGTCGGCAAATCCACGGTGCCCGTGGGGACCGCCGCGAGGCTGCGGGAGCTCGTGCGCACCCTCTCGCCCGCGGGCGAAGGCCTCGAGCTGGCGTGGAACCCCGAGTTCCTCCGCGAGGGCTTCGCCGTCCAGGACACCCTGCGTCCCGACCGGCTCGTGTTCGGCGTCGCCTCGGCACACGCCGAGCAGGCGCTCCGACAGGTCTACGATCCGCTGCTCGAGGAGGGCACTCCCCTGATCGTGGCGGATCTGCCCACCTCCGAGCTGGTGAAGGTGGCGGCCAACTCCTTCCTGGCCACGAAGATCTCCTACATCAACGCGATGGCCGAGGTCTGCGAGGCGGTCGACGCCGACGTCGGGGTCCTCGCCCGGGCTCTCGCTCTCGACGAGCGGATCGGCGGCCGGTTCCTCCGGCCGGGCCTGGGCTTCGGCGGCGGGTGCCTGCCCAAGGACATCCGGGCGTTCCAGCACCGCGCCCAGGAGATCGGGGCGGGAGAGGCCGTGCGCTTCCTCGACGACGTGGACGCGATCAACGCCCGTCGCCGCACCCGCACCGTCGACATGGTGCGGGATCTGGCCGGCGGCGAGCTGCTCGGCACCCGGGTCGCCGCCCTGGGGGCCGCCTTCAAACCGAACTCCGATGACGTGCGGGACTCGCCCGCCCTCGACGTGGCCCGCCGGCTGCAGCTCGAGGGCGCCGACGTGGTCGTCTACGACCCCGAGGCCGCCGAGAACGCCCACCGCGTGCACCCGGATCTGCCGCTCGCGGCCTCGCTCAGCGAGGCGCTGGACGGCTCGCACGTGACGGTGCTGCTCACGGAATGGGAGGAGTTCCAGGCCGCGCAGCCCGAGGCGCTCGGTGCGCTGGTATCCCGGCGGCGGGTCCTCGATGCGCGGCACGCCCTGGACGGCGACCGCTACCTGGAGGCCGGATGGGAGTACCGGACCCTGGGACGTCCGGTCACGGCGGGCGTGGGCTCCCCGCGGGGACGGAGCGAGCCGGGGCCCGGAGAGCAGGAGCAGCTCCTCCCCACCGCACCGGCGCCCAGCGCCCAGGCCGCGCCGCTCCGGCTCTGAGCCGAGGCGGCAACGATCGCCGGCGGCGGCCCGGCCCGGGGATGCTCGGGCCGGGCCGCCGCCTTCAGTGCGGGCGCCCGCCGGCCCGCGTCCTCCTGCGCCCCACCCTCTGGCGCACACCGCGCCCGGCGTCCGGGCGCGGCACCCAGCCACCCCGGGCAGGGGACCGACAGCCCGCGGCCTGCTGCGTCCTCTCCCTCCGTCCGCGTTTTCGCCCGCTGCGCCCCGCGCCCCGGCCCGCCGACCTCCGCCGAGCCGGTGGGCTCGCGCACGCAGCCGGTCGCTACGACTGCAGCGGCGGCAGGCGGCGGTCCATGCCGTGGAGGCTGGTGGCCTCCAGGAACCCGCAGCTGGATGCCACCAACTGCTCGAGCTCCACCCGGACCTGCGGGAGCAGCGGGTACTCGACCCGGCGGTAGAAGGAGAGCGCCTCGCAGTAGTACCAGGCGGCGCGCATCGGGTCCGACAGGGCCACCGCGGCATCGGCGATCCGCTTGGCGGCACGTCCGGCATAGCCCCAGCAGCCAGTGCGGCGGGCGATGCTGAGCGCCTCCCGGCCATGCAGGAGCGCGTTCTCGGGCTCGCCCCACAGCAGCTGCGCCTTCGCCAGCGCCGCGTGGGCGCACGCTGCCATCGGCAGGCGCCCGGCGTGATGGGCGTCTTGGATCGCGCGATGGAACCACTCGAAGCACTCCTCGTCGCCCGCATCGCGCAGCGAGCTGGCGAGCTCCACCAGCATGGGCCCCGGGTCGAGCTGCGGTTCCCGCCGGGCCGCGAGGTGGAAGGCCCGGCGCGCTGCCGCCACGGCGGGTCCCGTGGCACCTCGGCGCCGATCCACCTGGCTGCGCACTCGCCACCACATCGCCGCGAGCTGAGCCGCCGGCTCCGAGCTCGACGGCACCGGCTCATCGGGCGGGCGGGGAACTTCCCTGAGGATCTCCGCCGCCTGCTCGATCCGTCCCGAATGCGTGAGCAGAAGAGCGCGCAGCAGCCGCAGGAAGGCGTCGGTGCTCGTCGTGCGCTCCTCGAGCTGCTCCGCCTCGTCCAGGTACCGCAGGGCACGCGAGAGGTCGCCGGTGACGCTGACCACCGCCGCCAGGTCGCCGAGCGCTGTGGCCTCGTCATCCTCCTGGGAGCGGGCGCGGTACTGGGCCTCGATCTGCCCGAACAGCTCGAGCGCCTCATCGAACCTGCCCTTCATCGCCAGCACTCGAGCGAGGCGGCGCCGCGCTCGGAGGGTCAGCTCCGGGGCCCCGGGCTGTGCCAGATCCCGCCGGATCTCGCCCTCGTCCAGCTCGACCGAGGGGGCCGCGTCCCGCGCCGTACCGCCGCGCTGCGCCGCCGGCTGCTCGAGCACCATCGCGCGTGCGGCGAGGAGCTCCCGATCGGGTTCGAGGTCGAGCACCGCCAGGGCCTCGCGGGCGGCGTCGAACACCTCGATGGCCTCGGAGCGGCGGCCTGCCCGGTGCAGGGCGGTCATCCACAGCGTCTGGAGGCTCTCGCGCGTCCGGTGCTCACTGGCCACCGGCGCCAGCACCTCCAGCACGGCCTCGTGCTCCCCGCGGTCCAGCAGATGCGCGAACCGAGTCTCCTGCGCCAGGAGGTACATCTCCTCGAGGCGATAGCGCTCGGCGGTCACGTCGGGGTGCTCGACGCCGGGGAACGGCGCCCCCACCCACAGCTGCACGGCATCCTCCAGGCGGCGGAGCAGCTCGGTGTCGGCTCGTCCCCGGAAATGGTCGGCGAGCACGTCGCCGACGGCACGCTCGAATCGCCACACGTCGACGGTGTCGTGGGGGGCATCGAGGCGATACCCATCGGGTCCGCTCTCGATCGTGCCGGTCCCGAGCCGGGCCCGGAGTCGGTGGATGTGGAGGTGGAGCCGGGACTCGGCCCCTGCGGAGGAATCGGGCCACAGGGCCTCGGACAGCACGTCGGGCGAGGTCCACTGCGGCGCACGCAGGATCAGCAGCGCCAGCAGGAGGCGCTGCAGGTTGCCCACGACCTTCTGAGGTTCCTGGTCGACGGTGACCTCGAACCTCCCGATGACGTTTATCGCCATCGATGGAACTATAGCGGTGGCGGTGGTCGCCGGGAACCCCCCGTCCCTGCGGGTTCTGGTGATGGTATCGCTCATATGTCGAGCTCCGGTCCCTTCTGCTGGCGGGCATCGTTGAGGGCCCCGTCGGCTGCCCGTCGGGGTTCTGTCGGCCAGCACCAGTCGGTCCGTCGGCGACCGGGCTCCGGGCTCGGTCGCCGGGGTGCCAGGTGCACGTGGGGCCGCCTTCGGCCCCTGTGCCGCCCGGGGAAGGAAGGGCGTGTCCGCGGCTCGGGTTCTGGCCGACATGCAGACTCCCGGGGGCGTCTTTCATGTCGCTTTCATCCCGCTTCGCCCCTTGGCCACGCCCCTCCCCTCCGCTCCCCGCACCCCCGCTGCACCGCTGGCCGGGTCCATCCCCGGCGGCGCCACCGACCGGACCCTCCCGCACCGCCCCGCGACCCTTGCCACCCACACCCATCTAGTTTAGTCTTGAACTATCTTCGTGCCGTGCCTGCCACGCCCCATCCGAGAAGGACACCGCCATGCAGTTCGGAATCTTCAGCATCGCCGACATCACCCCCGATCCCACCACGGGCCGGGTCCCCAGCGAGCAGCAGCGCCTGCGCTCGATCATCGAGCAGGCCGAGCTCGCCGAGCAGGTGGGCCTGGACGTGTTCGCGCTCGGTGAGCACCACAACCCGCCGTTCGTGACCTCCTCGCCCACCACCACGCTCGCCTACATCGGCGCCCGGACCGAGCAGATCATCCTGTCGACCGCCACCACGCTGATCACCACCAACGACCCGGTCAAGATCGCCGAGGACTACGCGATGCTGCAGCACCTGACCGGTGGCCGCGTGGACCTGGTGATGGGCCGCGGGAACACCGGCCCGGTCTACCCCTGGTTCGGTCAGGACATCCGCAGGGGCGTGGAGATCGCGATCGAGAACTACGATCTGCTGCGCCGCCTGTGGCGCGAGGACGTCGTGAACTGGGAGGGCCGCTTCCGCACCCCGCTGCAGCAGTTCACCTCCACCCCGCGACCACTGGATGGCGTGGCCCCCTTCGTGTGGCACGGCTCGATCCGTTCCCCGCAGATCGCCGAGCAGGCCGCCTACTACGGTGACGGCTTCCTGCACAACAACATCTTCTGGCCCATGAGCCACACCAAACAGATGGTCCAGCTCTACCGTGAGCGCTTCGAGCACTACGGTCACGGCCGCGCCGAGCAGGCGATCGTGGGCCTGGGCGGCCAGGCGTTCATGCGCCCCAACAGCCAGGACGCATGGAGCGAGTTCCGCCCCTACTTCGACGCCGCCCCGGTCTACGGCGGCGGCCCCTCGATGGAGGACTTCACCCGTCAGACCCCGCTCACCGTCGGCTCCCCCGAGCAGGTCGTGGAGCGCTACCTGACCATGGCCGACCACGTCGGCGACTACCAGCGCCAGATGTTCCTGATGGACCACGCGGGCCTGCCGCACAAGACCGTCATGGAGCAGATCGAACTGCTGGGCACCGAGGTGGTCCCGGTGCTGCGCCGCGAGCTCGAAGCCCGCAGGCCGGCCGACGTCCCCGAGGCCCCCACCCACGCCGCTCGGGTCGCCGCCTCAGAAGCACGGCACGGCGCCTTCGACGACGCCTACCGCTTCGAGACCGGCGACAACTGGACCGGCCTGCGCGCCGAGGACGCGAAGGGACAGCGCTGATGACCACCACCTACCGGATCCTGGCGCTCACCGCCGGACTCTCCACTCCGAGCTCCACCCGGATGCTCACCGACCAGCTCTCCCGCGCGGCGGCCGCGGCCCTGGGCCGCACGGGCGCCGAGGTCGAGGTGACCACCGTGGAGCTGCGCGAGCACGCCCACGACATCACCGATGCCCTGCTGACCCGTTTCCCGGGCGAGCGCCTGTCGATGGTGATCGAGCAGGTGCGGGCGGCCGACGCCGTGATCGCGGTGACCCCCGTGTTCAACGTCGGCCCCTCGGGGCTGTTCACGATGTTCTTCGACGCGGTCGACATCGAGCTGTGGAAGGGCAAGCCCATCCTGCTCGGCGCGACCGCCGGCACCGCGCGTCACTCCCTCGCGATCGACTATGCGATCCGGCCGATGTTCGGCTACCTCAAGGCCGAGATCGTGCCCACCTCGGTGTTCGCCGCGTCGGCCGATTTCGGCGCCGACACCGACGGGCAGGCCGACGAGCAGCCGCTGACGGCGCGGGTGCGCCGCGCGACCGCCGAGCTGGCGACGATGATCGGCGCGAAGACCGGCGAGCGCACGGCGGGCGCGGCGGGTGCGGAGGACGCCGCCGCCGAGGCCGAGTCCGCACAGGCCGACGCCCCGGCGGCGACGAGCACCCTCGACGCGGAGTTCTCCGACTTCGTGCCGATGGGCACGCTGCTGGGCCGCGACTGACGACCCGGCGGCTCAGTCGGCCGAGTCCGGGGACTCCGGCGAGTCGGGGCTGTCGGGCGAGGGCGGG
>DWZH01000063.1 GCA_019118275.1 Candidatus Brachybacterium merdavium
CGGCTAAGTCGTAGAGCTCGTCGTGCAGCTCTTCATGCGTCATGGGCCGGCCGCGGGCTGCTTGCAGGTCCTCGGGCAGGCCCTCGACCCGGCGCCGTGGCCGGGGCACCGCGACGGGGGCCTGCGGGGTATGTGAGGCGGCGGGGAGTCGCCCCGCCTGACGGGCTCGGTAGCGGCGCATCTGTGCGCGCTTGCGGCACTGATCGGAACAGTAGGTACGGCGCCCGGCAATGAACTGCTTACCGCACACAGGACATCTCACACGACCTTGTCGACCCATCTCCATCCCCTCAAGAACACCTACTAACACCCTACACGGGGGTACTACGTTGTCCCCCGGGGACGCATTGGTGCCAGAGGTCCGTCGTCCTGTTACTTCTGAGCTTCTGCGTTCTGGGGGTGTGCCTGATCCTGGGGATCGCATCTCTGCTCGGGGGCGTGCTGAGGATGTCTTCGGTAGGGCCTGTCTCGGGGGTGTTGAGCTTCTGCTTCATGATTTGTCTGGCTTCTGGTCGGTCTTCTCTGGAGCTCGTGCCGTTGGTCTGGATGGAGTGCTCGGACTGCAGCTTCGGCAGTTCGTGGGCAGCTCGGCTGCAGGGCTCACCGCGCCGGGGCCGGGCCCCCGCGGGGAGTCGTTTAGCAACTGGTCCAGATGGGACAGTTGCTAAGCAGGCAGGTTCAGTGCTGGCTCGGACGATCCCGAGCCCTAACGGAAGCTCTACACGAGGCCGTCCGGCACCGCAGGGCGTACCTCCGCGACGGAGACAGGCCTGCAGCTGACCTGACGAATGCTCGGCTCCAGCCTGGATCGACGATCAGCAAGGTGGAGACGCGGTCGCGCCTCAGAGGCAGCTGACGCGATCTGCGCTGGAACGTCTTGCCACTGGATGATTCATGCTCGGTTCAGTGACGCGGCGGTGATGAAGATTCCGTGCTCACGGAACGCGCGAGGGCTCTGCTGCTGTGCCTCGTCTCGGAAGATTGCCGGCACGTCCGGGAACCATGGTGGCGTCACCCGCGCTGGGTCCCTCACCCACTACGGGGCAGTCCACCCATCACGCTCTGAGAGGTGGTCCGCGAGTGCGGCGAAAGCCGCGTCGATCTCGTGCGACCCAGTTGGTTCAGGCTCGCGCGCAAAGACCATCGCTCCAAGGTCCAGCCCCCTGCGTCGGACGGCCGAGGTGTAGTCATCGAGGGCCTGGAGGACCCCGAAGCGCCAGCACGCAGCGAGGGAGTCGTCCTCCAAGAGCATCCGGGCGCACTCCCGCGCGTTGCTCCGAGCCGTGTGACGCAGAGGGCCGTCACTCGAAAGAGCGCGCCAATCCACCCCGGGAGCAGACTGAGCCTTTTCGATCAACTCCCGGACCGAGAGCACCCTGCCTCCGAAGCGCACCGCATCCGCTCCCTTCCGGCGCCACTCGCCATCAGCTCGATCGTATCCACCAGCCCACACCCCTCGGACAGAGCTAGTCGGGCAGTCATGTGAGAGCTCCGCATGCATCAGACCTGGTCAGGATGCGCAGATTTACCCTCAAGGCGGGCACTCCGTACGCATCACCGCAGGTCAGGACGCGCTGATGTGGCCTCAGCGCTCTCTGGGTGAGGACCCTGGCCCTGACTACTGGGGTGCTAGCGCCGTTTCCTCAACGGTCGAGCACGAGAACAAAGTTCGAACTTCCGGGGCTCTTTCTGCTAGAGTTGGTGGCATGACTACCCCTCTGCGCATGCCTGCCACGGTCGCGACGAAGAAGGGTGCTGGGTTCTTGGCGGAGAAGGCTGCTGAGCGCACTGTCGTCCTGACCAACCACGGCAAGCCGACCGCGATCGTGATGAGTCCTGAGCACTTCGACGAGCTGGAGAGGTCTTTGCGGCACGCCGCGGACCGTCTCGTCCAGGGAGTTACCGACCTGGTCGCTGAGAGGTCTGAGTTCTCTCGCGTGGACGAGGTGCGCGAGCGGCTGCATGCGCGCCGGTGAACACTTCCCGGATGATCAGGCTGAGCTGGTGCTGTCTAGCCACGTGGAAGAGTGGATCGCGGAGCATGTCGAGCAGTCGCAGTGGGACGAGGTGCTCGATGACCTCACCGCTCTCTTCGCGAAGCCCTGGGGGAAGCATCCACTGTCCAACGCCCTCGCGGGACTGAACACGGCCTCGACGCTGCGCGGGGATCACCGGATCGTCTTTCGCTCCACCATCTCCCCGGAGGGCACGGGACTGATCGAAGTCGTCGCGATCGGGCCGCGCAGCAACAACCGCGTCTACGACGCCGTGAACGCCCTCGTGGCCAGCGGCATGCTCGACCAAGACGTCGTCCAGAGTATCTGGGACATGCTCGAGGTATACGAGGCGACCGCGCAGAAGCACGGCTTGGAACTGTGGGACTACCGCCCCGAGCCCCCACCCGCGGGGCTCGTGAAGTCCGTTGTCGCCGTCGGCGCACTCGACCCGGACGTTGCCGAGCTCCTCTCGGCCGATGAGCTGAACGCGGCACTGGCCCACGCCTGGGACCCCACCAGCGGCGCACTGGACCCCGGACGGGCACTCAGAGCCGCACTGGATCGAGTGGCGGGCAGCTCCGACCCAGAGCGGATCCTGGCCCAGCGCGAGCAACCGCGCTGCAACGCCTTCATGCCCCGCGCCAAAGCACCATGCATCCGCCGCCGCCACCACCCCGGCGCCCACCGCGCCACCCCCTAACCCCTCTCCCCGCACCCCGACGGCTCTCCGGCGCCTTCTGCGAGCGGCGGGGACATCAGAGGAGGGGGCAGCTCGGCCGCCCCCTCCTGTGCACTCATCGCCGATGCCGTCCGCCTCGGCCGCGACAACCCCTACCCCGCTCGGTCTCGAGCAGCCGCAGCACAGCCGCGCCGAGGTTGAGCATCGCCGTCACCAGTGCCACCACCATGACCAGCGCCTCTGCGATCGCCCGACCACCTCCTCCCGCCGCGTGGGTACGCCACCCTAGCGCCGGACACCCACGCCCGAGCGGCCGCCTAAGCCCTCTACACCCCTGCAGTTTCGACCATGACCAGGACGCTCATCCCGCTCCCTCGCGGGACCACAGACCGGGACCGGGCTGGAACCGCCGGTCGATCCCCCGAAGTCGGGACGCTCCTGTCGGGTACGGCTCCCGGCGCGCCCCTCTTCCCTCGGCCTCGAAGCCGACTACGCCGCCCTGTCTCACCCGTCGCGCTCCTCGCTCAGCGTCGACCGGGGTTCGCGCGGCGGCAGGCATGGTGATGCTCTAGACACCCCAGCAACTCCCGCCGGCCGCACTCCCGACACTCCCACGTCCGATGCCCAGGACCGAGCGTGTCTGCGCGACACGAGCACGCCATCCACCCCACCAGGAAGCGCCGGCTCCCGCACGCACACTCCCTCGGGCACTGCTCAGCCCAGCCCTCCGTAGAGCGCACCAACGGCGGGATCAGCCGCATCCCCCCGTACTCCTCGATCACCTTCTCCACGGCGTGGACCCTAGATCTCGCGGCAGACATCCAGCCCGCCCATGGCCAGGGAAGAACGGGAGGGGCTGGGCGCGTGCCTGCCGTACCCGACTCGGCGGCAGGTTGTCCCAGCATCAACGCCCGACCCAGCGACCGGGGGACCGTGGTCCAGCCGCCCCCCACTACTTAGCAGTTCCGGTGATCTCGCCGTAGCGCTCAAAGAGGATCTGCTGCCGCTCTTCCTCGACGGGGACCCCCTTCCTGACCCCGAAGGCCCTGTCGACTGCACGGTCAAGCGCGTCGTGGGCCTTGAGGAGCGTCGGTGACATCGCAAGCGGGTTGTAGTGCTCAGCGAGTGTCCTTCCGGGGTTCGCATCACGTGCCTCGAGTACCGCCTTGCCCGCGATGGAGATCTCCTCCAGCTCACGCTCGGACTCGACCTGGAACGGGAAGGTGTTCCAGGTGAGTGTGTTTGCGAAGCGCGGGTCCGACTTGATGCGGCCTCCGATGGCGCGCTGCCAGGCCATGAACATTGACGATGAGGCGACGGCAAACACAACTCCGCTGGGATCCTCCGCCCAGAAACTTCCATTACTAACGATGTACTCTGGCGAGAGATATCCAACCGCCAGGTATCGTCGTGAGTCCGGGACCGTTCGCGGGATGCACACATAGTTCGCTTCGGGCTGCGCGATGTGCTTGAAGAGGTGAGGGGTTCGCGCCAGCTTCACGGTGGTCGGCTCCGTCGACCGTTCCCGCACATTCGTGACGTTTGCCAGGCGCCGGCGGAGTTCAAACGAGGCGGATATGTCGGCAGGCTCTACATCCTTCAGCCAGAGACAGTATCTAATCTTCCCGTTGAGGAAGTCTTCGCCGCCGATGAAGGGTCTGAGGTACTTCGAGGCGATCGGGTCGGTGTTGCGGACCTCCGCGGCCTCCGCCTCGGACATGACCAGACCTCCCCGCGACCCTTCACCCCTGCGCGTGTCACCAGCCACGTTGCCGTTGATCACCTTCGGCAGGGTCGATAGCGGCGATCCACTTCGCTTGCGAACGATGATGTCCGGGGCGTCCAACAGGTAGGGGTTGATCCTGCGCGCACGGCGCTCGATCGCCAACCCTTCGACCGACTCGTACTCGAAGAGTCGGAAGTTTGAGAACCTTCCGCCGCGACGCCTGAACCCGATGATCACACAATGAACCTTGGCGGCGGCCTCGGGAGCTTCGGAGGTCCACAGGAACGTGCGATGCGCAAACTTTATCTGCCAGCCAGCCGAATAAACGGCGTCGAACAGCTTCGCCACTGGCTCGCCCTGGGCGACCGAGTTGGTCGACACGAATGCAAACTCGCCGTCGTACCCGTTTCTCGCGAAGAGCTCGAGGGAGCGCTTATACCAGCAGGTGACATAGTCCAGTCTCCCAATGCTCTTAGTGGCCCACACGTGCATCAGGTCAGCCTTTTGATCATCGGTGCGGTAGTCGTATCCCACGAAGGGGGGATTTCCGATGATGTACAGCTGCTTCGAGGGGGCTACGATCTGAGACCACTCTGTCCGCAGTGCGTTAGCGACATGGATGGTGTCGATCTTGTCCAGGGGGAGAGGGTCGGGGGCTTGTCCGAGGGCGAGCTCCATCGCCTGGTTGGCCTGATGGTCGACGAGGTGTAGAGCGGTCGAGGCGATCCGGGCAGGCCACTCCTCGATCTCGATCCCGGTGAAGTGGTCGAGGGTCACCGGCAGGTCTTCCTTGAGGAAGAACGCCGTCGGGGATCGCCAGCTTGTGTCCCCGAGAGCCTGAAGACGCTCGACGACCTGGAGGTCCAGTGCACGTAGTTCGCGGTAGGCGACGACAAGGAAGTTCCCGCATCCGCAGGCGGGATCCATGACGCGAAGCTGGCCGAGGTCGGAGCGGAGGCGCTTGAGCTTGGCGGCGTCATACAGGTTCTCGGCGAACCGTGCACGCAACTCGTCGAGGAAGAGGGGCTGGATGGTCTTGAGGATGTTGGTTTCGGTCGTGTAATGCTCGCCGAGCTCGCGGCGGGCCTTGCTGTCCTTGACGGCCTGGAACAGCGACCCGAAGATCGCGGGGCTGATCTGGGACCAGTTGAACGCGCATGCCTGGAGCAGGAGGTCGCGCATCCCCTTGTCGAAGGAGGGGATGTCGGCGCGTTCGGCGAAGATGCCGCCGTTGACATAGGGGAAGCGAGCGATGAGGTCGTCGAGGTTCCGTTGACGTCGGCCTGCCTCGCGATTCATGGCCTGGAACAGCATGGCCAACTGGGGTCCGAGGTCGCTGCCGTCGTCGTTGGTGCGGCGCTCGAGGAACTCGTAGAACAGGTCTCGCTCCCACACGCCGGCGTCATCGGCGTACAGGCAGAAGAGGACGCGGACGAGGAACACTGACGCTTCATGGTCGTCGTACCCAGAGTCCGAGAGCGCTTCGTACAGGTCGGCCATGATGCGCGCGGCCTTGACGGATGCGATCTCCTGTTCGCGATCACCGAAGGACATCTTCTGGTAGCCGGCAAGGAAGGCGAGGGCGTCGATGTTCGCCGGCAGCTCGTCGAGAGTGAAGTCGCGCGTGTCCTCCCCCTCGGGGGCTTCGATGTCCAGGACGCGGAATCGACGGAAGTCGCTGGCGATGACGAATCGCGGCGTCTCGGCGTCAGGGAGGTCGTCGAGGTAGTCCAGAGCCTGCGCGACTGCGGCCTCGAGGTCCTTGCCCGTCGACTTCATCTCAATGGCGCACAGGCCGGGCACGAGAGCGTCAATGTACCCACGTCCGCCGGTCGAGGACCTCTTGGCACGCCTCTCGTAGAGCGCCGCCTTGGTTGCCGTGATGCCGTAGACCTGTAGCAGGTCACGGATGAACGATTGCCCGCTCTGGCGCTCGTCGCCGGGGCTGTCGCGCCACTCGATGGCGAACTGCGCGCCACGTCGTCGGATCTCGTTCAGTGACAGCGACTTGGCCACGCATCCCCCTCATACCGGTCAGATGGGATGAGCGTACTGGCCAGCGGCCGGTTGATGAGCACGCGGGCGGGAAGCGCGACCCCCTTGGCGCTCTCGGTAGCGCATCATGGCTCCCATGACGGTTCGCAACAGGGTCCCCTTCATGGTTCGCAGCGCTATCGCCTTGCTCTTCGCGGCCCTGGCCTTACTAGTCACCCCCGTGCAAGCGTTGTGCTCCGGCGGTGGCGTCTTCTTAGCGGTGGTGTCTTTCCTTGTCGGCTTGCTCTTCGCAGGCGTCGCCTTCTGGGGGAGGATGCGCACACTTCTGCGCAGCGACGATAGTGCTGACAGCAAGAAGGGAGCCCTGACGGCTGCGTGCCGCGCAAAGCGGATCCTTTGGATCTGGGCTGGCTTCGGCGGCGCCGTACTAGTGCTCTCACTCTCCACCAGGGACGCCTCGTCCGCAGATGAGGCCTTTGGCATGGTCGGGTTCGGGTGGCTGCTCGCCGGGGTCGCTGCCCTGCTCCTGGAGTCGGTGTCGTACTCCCTCGAAGATGCCACAGGGGTGAAAACGCACTAGGACTACGACCTGGGCCACGCGAGGTACCGATACAGCGTGGATCGGCTGATTCCATGCTCACGCGCAATACGCGCTTTCGGGATGCCTTGCGTCGCCTGGTCGCGCATAGCCTGGATCGCGGTGTCATCGTGGGTTCGAGTTCTGCCCTTGTAGACGCCGCGGGCTTTGGCGATCGCGATGCCTTCGGACTGGCGCTCGCGGATCATTTCGCGCTCAGACTGGGCCACCGCGGTGATGATGTGCAGGATCAGGCGCGTGGTGAGGTCGCCGCCGTCGGGCCGGATCGTGAGGCCCTGGGATACGAACTCGACGCTGACCCCCTTCTCCTCGAGCTCTTCCATGATCTCGAGCATGTCGCGCAGGGAGCGGGCGAGCCTGTCGATCGAGGCGACCGCGAGCGTGTCTCCCTCGCGCACGTAGTCCAGCGCCTCGCGGAGCTGCGGGCGTGCGGAGGCGGTCGCGGCGGACTGGTACTCGCGATAGGTCTTGTCCGCGTGACCGATCGCCTCGAGCTGCCGGTCGAGGTTCTGGCCGGCGGAGGAGACTCGGACGTAGGCGACGCGCTGCGTGGTGGGCATGAGGCGATTGTGTCGCAGTGAGGTGGACAACCTGCGGAGCGCTACAGATGTGTCGCAAATCCGCCGCCGCGCACCCTATTGGGAACCGTCGGCAGAGCTCGCTCGGGGTGTCGCGCTGGGGTATACCCCACAGTGACACTTAGGATCGGATGGTGTCATAGCGTCCAAGCAACACTCCCGGTCGGTGGGGGCTCGAGGCGAGGAGGCCTGGGATGGTGCGGCGGCGACTCACGTTCACGGAACGGATGGAGATCTCGACAGGATCGAAGGCCGGGTGGGGCGTCCGAAAGGTCGCTTCTCACCTGGGCAGATGCCCATCAGTGGTCTCCAGAGAGCTTCGACGGAACTCAACGAGGACGCGCGGCTATCAAGCCGTGACCGCGGACGTGAAAGCACAGCGCCAGCGCTCGCGCCCACAGGTCCGCAAAGTCGCGAAGGATCCGGTGCTCGAGGCCAGGGTGAACGCTGACCTCGCAGCGTCATGGACACCGAACGAGATCGCGGGCCGCTTGCGTCTGGAGGCCGCAGACCCGACCGTTGAACGCATGGCGAACTCTCCCGACGCTCAGGGCCGCACCGCCAGCGGAGAAGCGATCTACCAGTACATCTACGCGATCCCCCGCGGTGAACTCGCCAAGCGCGGGATCTTCTTGCAGTCCAAGCGGACCAAGCGCCGGCCCCGCTCCACCGGCCGCTCCAGGGGCGGGCCGATAGTGGGAATGGTCCCCCTCGCGGAGCGGGGTGAGGACGCGGCGCAGCGACGGGTGCCCGGGCACTGGGAGGGCGACCTGATCATCGGGAAGAACGGGACCTCGTGCGCCGCGACGCTGGTGGAGCGGATGAGCGGGTTCACGGGACTGCTGGCCCTGCCCTCGAAACACGCCAAAGCCACCGCGGACGCAGTCATCGACTACTTCAACGAGCTGCCCGAGATGATGCAGGCCTCGCTGGCCTGGGACCAGGGCAGGCCACGGACATGCCGGTCTACTTCGCGGACCCACACTCGCCGTGGCAGCGACCCTCGAACGAGAACACGAACCGGCTCTACCGGGAGTACCTTCCCAAGGGCACCGTGATCCCCGACCACCAGCCCTACCTCACCACCATCGCAGAGGAGATCAACAACCGGCCGCGCCGTCGGCTGGGCTTCCTGACACCGACAGAATCCTTCGCCCGACTACTCGCCGGCGAACCCCATGTTGCTTCCACGCCTTGACACCACCTCGAGGAGTCAGCAGGTAACCGCGATGGCCGACAGATAAGTCGGCGTCGTCGCGGGAAAAGCTTGGTCCCTAGAAGTTCGCTGAAGCTGCGTCGGCGGCGACGTCCCTGCAGTACGCGAGCTCGCTGGCGAACTTAGGGAGCGCAGTCTCGGACACCACGAAGACCATTGTCGGCCGACCATCACGCCGAGGTTCCCACACTGCAAGTTGCTCGACGCTTTCCGTGACCACGCACCCATCGTCGTCGAGATGACATGTGAACAGCGGTGCGGCAGTGACCACAGCAGCTATGACCAGGTGCGCCTTCTTCGATCCGGGGCCCTGACGACTGAGGTACTCGGCTTCCAACGCGATCGCGCCGCTCATCGCCTGTCGGAGTGCGTCATGGGCGGTGTTCCGCCCACCACCGGACTGCCGCGATCCGAGTTCGGCCGTTGCGACGTGCACCATGGTGTGCAACGGAAAGAACGGCGGGCGCCCTTTCCACAAGTCTTCCAGAGGCTCAGTCAAACCGGCTCTTCGGACATTCGGTGGGGATTAGGTCTTGAGTCCTCCGGCGGCGAGGAGCATGCGGAGTCGGTAGTTGGACAGGTTGCGGTAGCCGCGGGCCAGGCGCCGGTGGAGCTCGATGATGCCGTTCACG
>DWZH01000064.1 GCA_019118275.1 Candidatus Brachybacterium merdavium
CCGTCGCTGGACCCGGTGGAACGCATGTCGCATGCTCCGGCAGTGTCTGATCGTCAGCAGTCGTGGATCGAGGGCCGGTTGCCGTCGCGGACGGGGCTGATCGAGCGCCGCTGCAGCACGTCGTCACGCAATGGCGCGGCCTCGCCACTCGCTCCGACCAGCACGCCGCGATCTGCCGCGCTGCCGGTGCCCTCCTCGCCGTGATCGTCTGGTGCGACGAACCGTCGGGGCCCTCTAGAGGTCGAGGCGGTGCGGAATGACGCCGTCGGTCTGCCGATAGGGGATGAAGCCCATGGCCGAGTAGTACGCCAGAGCGGGCCCGTTGTCGGCCCCGATACTCGCATCGATACTTCGCAGCCCGCTGGCCTTCGCAGCGGACAGCGAGATGGCGAAGAGGCGGCGCCCTATACCGCTCCGGCCGACGTCGGGGTGGACGTGCGTGCCGATGATGCCCCACCCTTCCGGCACGTCGTACGGGTTGCCTGGCCAGGAACGTCGGAGCGACTGAAAGCCGAGGACCAGGCCTTCTCGATCGGCAACGGTGCACGCGACCGAATCCGCCACATCGAGGTACCGCTCGCGCACCAGTGCGTCGTCGACCGGGCGGTCCCGAAGCCCTGCGCGGTAGATCGCGTTCTGTACCTCGGCCATGGCCTCGGCGTCCGCCCGGCGGGCACTTCGGAACTCGATCACGCGGCCATCTTCTCACAGGGCTGAGGGGATCTGACGGGAGACCGCGCAGGCGCTCCGTCGATCAGCGACCCGGACTCGGACCAGCCGTTGTCGGACCCTCCGAAGGGCCCGGCCGGACCGTCACCCCGGGTGCGTATGCGCCCCGGGCGGCCCTGCCCGGGGCGCACGCGGCACCTGCCGCGCAGTCGGCTCCGGGGGTGTCCGCACCGCTCAGCAGCCCTCGGGCATCTCGACGGGCTGCTCGAGCGCCTCGGCCGCCGCCGACTCCTCCTCGAGGTCGTCGTAGCCCGTGCCCAGCAGCAGGTCCACTCCCGTGCCCTCCCGCTCGTCCATCCGCAGTTCCGCCTCGGAGAGCTGGGCCCGCACGGACTCGGCGGCCAGGAAGCCCTCGGGCCCGTGCACGATCGTCGCCGGACCGGAGGCCTGCCCGGTGTTGCCGATGTCGTCGATCTCGTAGCCCCGCTCGGCCAGCTGGCCGGAGACATCCCCGGCCAGACCGGAACGGGTGGTGCCGTTGAGCACCTGCACCGTGACCTCCCCGGGGGGAAGCGGGACCGCATCGGGTTCAGGGCAGGTCAGCTCCGAGGACGCGGCGCCGAAAGTCTTGTCCTCGATCACCCCGGGCTCGGCGACCGGCTCGCGCAGCTCCCCGAGGGCATAGACCGCCACACCGATCAGCGCGATCGCGAGCACGGAGAACACCAACAGCTGGGCGATGCGCACCCGCCGGGTGCGCCGGGTGCGCTGGATCCGGCGACGCACGTCGTCGGCCGAGCGGCCGTACGGGTGGGTTCTGGGGGACTCGGCCATCTCAGTCCAGCGGGCGGTAGCGGATGCCGAAGGCGTCCAGGCGCGGCAGATGGGCGCGCAGCCGCTCCTCGAACTCCTCCCAGCTCTGCTCGGGCGAACCCCAGGCGCGCTCGGCCAGGGCGCACATGCGTGGGAAGGCCATGTACTGCACGTGGGCGGCCGTGGGCATGTACTCCGTCCACAGCTGGCCCTGCAGACCCATCACCAGCGCCTGCTCGTCCTCCTCGAGCTGCTTGGGGGTGAAGTCGGCGGTGTAGACGTCCTTGACCGTGGTCAGCCCGCCGATCGCCAGCTGTTCGTGCTCGGGGTCGCCCTGGTAGTGATCGAAGTAGGTGTGCTCGTTGTTGGCGATGATGGTCTGGAACCCGCGAGAGGTGGCGGTCTTGACCCCGTTGCCGTGCCGCCAGTTCATGACCATCATGTCGTCGGGCAGGTGGGACTCGAGCACCTCGTCCCAGCCGATCACCCGTTTGCCGTGGCCGGTGAGCACCTCGAAGGCGAACTGGGTGAACTTCCCCTGGATCTCGGAGACCCGGGTCAGGCCCCATTCGACCATGCGGGTGCGGGCCTGCGGCGACCGCTTCCATTCCGCCTGCGGGCACTCGTCGCCCCCGATATGGACATAGGGGGCGGGGAAGATCTCGCTGACCTGGGTGAGCACATCGCGCAGGAAGTCGAAGACCTCATCGGAGACCCCCAGCACGTGATCGGAGATGCCCCAGGTCTCGCGCACCTCGATCGGTGCGTCGGGGAAGTTGCCCAGCTGCGGGTAGGCCGCGATGGCCGCCTGCATGTGGCCGGGCAGGTCCACCTCGGGCACGATCATGATGCCGCGCTGGCGGGCGTACTCGACCAGGCCCTTCAGCTCCTCCTGGGTGTAGAAGCCACCGTGAGGCGTGCCGTCGAACTCCCAGCCCCTCTCGTTCCCGCTCATGTGCCCGATCAGCGTCTGCTTGCGCCATCCACCGACCTCGGTGAGCTTCGGGTAGCCCTTGATCTCCACCCGCCAACCCTGGTCGTCGGTCAGGTGCAGGTGCAGCACGTTCAGGCGGTGCAGCGCCATCGCGTCGATCATCGCCTCGACGTCCTCGACGCTGCGGAAATGCCGGGCGACGTCCAGGTGCATGCCGCGCCAGGCGTAGCGGGGCCGGTCATGGATGGTCACGCAGGGGATCGAGGTGCCGGCTCCGGCGACGATCTGCGCGAAGGTGTTGCGGCCGTCGGCCAGGGCGGCCTCGCTGCCGGCGGTGAGGCTGGCTCCCTCGCTCGAGATCGCCAGGGCGTACTCGGTGCGGTCCAGATCCTCGCTCAGCCCGACCGACAGCCCCTCCCACGGCTCCGTGGTCTCCCAGGGCTGCTCGGACTCGGACCAGATGACCGACTGCGGGAGGGGGAGCAGGGCGATGGGGTCGGTCATGGAACTCTCCTGGGACGGCAGCCTCGAACGTGATCTGCACCAGTTTGCCATGGGCCGGGCCGCCGGGACCGACAAGGCGGGGACCGACGGGAGACAGGGCCGCCACCGACGGGACGCCGGGCCGCGAGCGACAGGAAGGGGCCCCGGCCGGCTGCTGCCGACCGGGGCCCCGCACGTCGCCCTGCTCCTTCCCGTTGACGCGGTCGCGTCGAGCAGGCCGCCGTGGATCGGTGGTCCGTGTCCTGTCGCGTCAGCGGTAGCTGACGAACACGTGCGGGGCGTTCCAGATCGAACGCTCGACGACCCGCTGGCGCGAGTTCGACGCGTCGATGATCTTCCCGCCTCCGGCGTAGATCCCCATGTGACCGTAGTTGTTGGAGGTGAAGGCCACCAGGTCACCGGGCTGGGCCTGCGAGGCGGGGATGACCTTCCCGCCCAGGGCGTAGCCCTTGGCGGTCTTGCGCGGCAAGTTCACGCCGGCCTGGTTGTACGCGTAGTGCACCAGCCCCGAGCAGTCGAAACCGCTCGGGGAGTGGCCGCCCCACACGTAGCGCACACCGATCTGCGCGCGTGCGGCGTTGACGATGGCCTGGCCGTTGAAGGAGCCGTCCGACCCGCCGCCGTCGCCGATGGTGGTGGAGCCGTTGAGGGCCTTCCAGGTCTGGGGCCCCACGACCCCGTCGACGCTGATGCCGGCCGCGGACTGCAGGCTGCGCACGGCGGTCCGGGTGGCCGGGCCGAAGGACCCGTCCACCGCGAGCGAGGCGCCGCGCTCGTTGAGCTTGGTCTGCAGGGTGCGCACGGCCTGGCCGCGATCGCCCTGACGCAGCTTGGGCTGCGTGCCGGGCACCGAGGTCCCTCCGTCACCGCCACCGATGGTGGTGGAACCGTTGAGCGCGTTCCAGGTCTGGGGCCCCACGACCCCGTCGACGCTGATGCCGGCCGCGGACTGCAGGCTGCGCACGGCGGTCCGGGTGGCCGGGCCGAAGGACCCGTCCACCGCGAGGGAGGCGCCGCGCTCGTTGAGCTTGGTCTGCAGGGTGCGCACGGCCTGGCCGCGATCGCCCTGACGCAGCTTGGGCTGCGAGGACGAGCTTCCCGAGGCGTTCAGTGTGTTCCAGGTCTTGGGACCCACCACCCCGTCCACCCCGATCCGGGAGGCGGACTGGTGGTTCTTGACCGCGCGCAGGGTGGCGGAGCCGAAGACTCCGTCGACCGCGAGCGAGGCGCCATGGGCGTTCAGGCGGGTCTGCAGGTGCTTCACCGCAGCGCCGCGAGCGCCGAGCCGGAGCTTGACGTTGTTGTACGTGGTGGTCGGGGCGGACGGTGCCAGGGCCGGTGCGACGCCACGCATGGCGTCGATCCCCGCTGGGCTGTGCGTCAGTGCCCGGGCCGACTCAGCACCGGAGAAGGCCGCGGTCGCGGTGACGGCGCCGACGATGGCGACGCCTCCTACGCCCCGGCCCACCGGGGCTGCCAGCCCGCGATAGTCGATCACGGCAGGACCGGGTGCCCGGTGTGTGCCGCGCGGTTGGGTGCGAAACATGTCCGATCATCACTTTCTCCGTCGCCACACCGGATTCGCGATCGTGATGCCCGCGCGCGTACGAGAATTCTTCACGTACGGCACCGGATATCCGAGTCCGCGAGACCTGCGCCCGTCACCCAGGGAAGAGGAGGAAGCGACCGAGCCGGTGACGGGACGGCGGCGTCTCGGTCAGTGCCCGCGCAATCGGGACACCTCCTGCACTGTACGTGCAGGTCAGGGCACTACAGCCAGGATCTTTGCCCTACACACCCCGCCGCTTTACCAAGATTTTGCACGAAATAGAGAATTACCCCCGTGTCGTTCTGGCAAATCGGACACGGCTATGTTAATCACACGCCTGTTGTTCGCGGTCGGATTCGTCGGCCGGCAATTCGGCTCACCCTTTTGTGGTGCGATTCCTTCTGCTGCGACCCGCTCGAGCTCTCCTCGGTGTCCAGACGATCGCACAGGGCTACGAACTCCCCCACTCGCCCGCGCGCTCCTCCCGCTCGCCCGCGCGCTCGCCGCGCGCGGGCTCGGGGAAGCTGCTGGGCATCTCGTAGCCGTCGAGCGCAGAAGAAGCGGGAGGGGCGGCCGCGCCGCTCCCTCCCGCTCCGCTCACCTGGGGCGCTGTCCGCCGCACCGAAGATCGACTCCGCCCACCCCTCCCTCTCCGACCGGGACCACAGGGCCCGGGTCGGGCTGGAACCACAGCCGGCGCAGCCCGCGCAGCCTCATGCGTTGGGCAGTGGCGCACACCGCACTCAGCCGAGGGACCCCTCAGAGAGCTCGCGTCGAACGATCTCTGCGCCGGCGCCCAACGCAGCCAGCTTGGCGCGGGCGACGGTGCGAGGCAGCGGAGCCATGCCGCAGTTGGTCGAGGGCCACAGCTGGTCGGGATCGACGAACTGAAGGGCGTTGCGCAGGGTGGTCGCGACGTCCTGCGGTGTCTCGACCGCAGGGCTCGCCACGTCGATCGCCCCGACCATCAGCTTCTTGCCCCGCACGAGTTCCAGCAGCTCCATGGGGACATGAGAGTTATGGCATTCGAGCGAGACGATATCGATGCTCGACTCCCGGAGCCTGGGGAACGTCTCCTCGTACTGACGCCACTCCGACCCCAGGGTCTTCTTCCAGTCCGTATTGGCCTCGATGCCGTAGCCGTAGCAGATATGAACAGCCGTTTCGCATTCCAGGCCTTCAGCGGCTCGCTCCAGCGCCGCAATGCCCCAGCTCTTGACGTCGTCGAAGAAGACGTTGAAGGCAGGCTCGTCGAACTGGACGATGTCGACGCCGGCGGCCGCGAGCTCCTTGGCCTCCTGATTGAGGATCGCCGCGAATTCCCAGGCGAGATCTCGGCGGCTGCCGTAGTGCGCGTCGTAGAGGGTGTCGACCATGGTCATGGGCCCGGGCAGGGCCCACTTGATCGGCGCGTCGGTGTGCTGCCGCAAGAACGCGGCATCCTCGACGAACACCGCCTGCTTGCGGGTGACAGCCTCGACCACCACCGGCACGGCCGCCTCGTAGCGATCGCGGATCGTCATGACCCGACGGTTCTCGAAATCCACCCCGCCGAGGTTCTCGATGAAGGTGGTCACGAAGTGCTGGCGAGTCTGCTCGCCGTCGCTCACGATGTCGATGCCCGCGGCCTGCTGCTCGGCCAAGGAGAGGCGCAGAGCATCCCGCTTCCCCTCTGCCAGCTCTCCATCATCCAGCTTCCACGGCGACCAGAGGGTCTCCGGCTGCGCCAGCCACGAGGGTTTGGGCAGGCTGCCGGCAGTCGAGGTGGGCAGCAGAGCCGTCATGACGTCACTTCCTGCGGCACGTGATCGTGGTCCGCGTAGCGAGCGGACCACTGCTCGAGCGTGTCCCGGTGCGGCTTGATGAGGTGCTCCTCGGCGAACCTGCCCTGCTCCGCACCGAGGCGGGCCCGTTCTTCCCGGTCGTAGACGATCCCGGTCGCTGCATAGTCCGCATGCTCGAGGCTGGGCTGGTAGCGCTGACCTGCTGCCGAGTTCGCGTTGTAGATCTCCGGCCGGTAGATCTTCTGGAAGGTCTCCATCGTGCTGATCGTGGCGATGAGCTCGAGGTCCTCGTAGTCCTCGAGCAGATCGCCGAGGAAGTAGAAGGCAAGGGGCGCAACGCTGTTGGGCGGCATGAAGTAGCGGACCCGCATGCCCATCTTCCCGAAGTATTCATCGGTCAGGGAGTACTCGCTCTGCTGGTACTCGACGCCGAGAACGGGGTGCTGGTGGTCGGTGCGGTGGTAGGTCTTGCTGCTCGAGACGCTCAAGCAGATGACGGGCTGCTTGCTGAAGTGCTGGGTGTAGGCGTCGGAGTCCAGGAAGCCCTTGAAGATGTTCCCGTGCAGTTCTCCGAAGTCATCCGGCAACCCCGGCCGGCTCTTGCTGTGTTCGGGAAGCACCACGTTGAAGTCGTAGTCCCGTACATAGGACGAGAGATTGTTGCCCACGATGCCCGCGATGCGCCGGTCCAGGCGTCGGTCCACGACGCTGGTCTGCAGCATCTCGATCAGGGGCAGGGGGGCCCGTCCGCCTCCGCCGTCAAGATCGGCGTTCACCGACACGATGTCGAGTTCGACCGAGTAGCGGTCCCCGTCCTCATTGTCCTGTCGCGCCAGCTCGTTGAAGCGATCGTCGATCATCTTCAAGGCGCTGCGCAGGTTCTGCTGCCGGTTCTCACCCCGGGCGAGGTTGGCGAAATTGGTCGTCAGGCGGGTGTTGCCGAGCGGGCGGTAATTCTCGTCGAAGCGGGTCTTCTCGATGGAGAACGTCACAGGTGTCATCGGGTCCGCACCGCCGGGGCAACAGGGATGTGATGCCGGGGGGCGCGAGCAGGCGAAGAAGTCATGGTGAGCCCTTCCTGTTCAGGCGCGCTGGAGTCGCCCGCTGGACCGCTGTGCCGGATGCCCCGTCGCGCGCCCAGCAGCGACGTCGATGGTCGTAACTGCTGTCGGTCGACGCTAATCGGCAGGGTGTGCCCCCGCAAGTTATGACTCGAGGTGTTAACAAAGCAGCCGTTTCGCGCCTCCGGGGCCGCCGCCGTGGCAGTCGGCCGCAGCCGTGCCGGGCCGCGCTCGACGATGGGTGTCACGACGTGGCCGCAGACCAGAACAGCCCGGCACCAGGG
The DNA here is from genome assembly GCA_019118275.1 of Candidatus Brachybacterium merdavium. GTDB lineage: Bacteria > Actinomycetota > Actinomycetes > Actinomycetales > Dermabacteraceae > Brachybacterium > Brachybacterium merdavium. The sequence goes on from DWZH01000064.1 coordinate 7,599, forward strand.
GGAACCGGTGCCGGGCTGCATCCTGTGATCGCGCGGATCTGATGGTCGGGGTGACAGGATTTGAACCTGCGACCTCGTCGTCCCGAACGACGCGCGCTACCAACCTGCGCCACACCCCGGTGGGACCACGCACTGCGGGTCACCGAGTGACGACTTTAGCAGGTGATCAGACCTGCTTGCTCGCCCGTCCCCGGCCTCGGGGGCGCAACGTGAGCAAGGTCGCCTCCGGCGGCGTGAACAGACGATAGTTCGAATAGGGGCTGGCACCGAGCCCCGCGCTGACGTTCAGCGGCACGCCGTCCCAGTCCGACAGCCCCCGGGCCTGGGAACGCGGCAGATCGCAGTTGGTCACCAGCGCTCCGACCCCCGGCAGCCGCAGCTGACCGCCGTGCGTGTGCCCGGCCAGGATCAGCTCCGAGCCGTCGGCCACGAAGGCATCCAGCACGCGCCGGTAGGGGGCGTGCGCCACCCCCAGGTTCAGCACCATGCCGTGCTCGGGTTCGGCGGTGGCGAGCGGGGCCGGGAACTGGTCGCGCTCCAAGTGCGGATCGTCCACCCCCGCCAGGCGCACCTGCAGCCCGCCCAGCTCGATCGTCGCCCGCGTGTTGGTCAGGTCCTTCCAGCCGAACTCGCTCAGCCGGCGCGCGAGCAGCGGGGTCGGCAGCTCCAGGTCGCGCTCCTCGGTCATGCTCGCCGGGCGCGGATCGGGCAGGAAGTAGCGCAGAGGGTTCTTGGGCCCGGGCTCGTACATGTCGTTGGAGCCCATCACGAAGGCTCCGGGCCGACGCAGCAGCGGCTCCAGCGCCCGGGCCAGCACCGGCACCGCCGCTGCGGAGGCGACGTTGTCTCCGGTGTCGATCACCAGATGGGGGCGCAGCGACGCCAGGTGCCGCAGAAAGGCCAGCTTGCGCTCCTGCTCGGGCAGCAGGTGGATGTCGCTGATGTGCAGCACCCGCTGTGTGCGCGCGCCGGGCGGCAGGATGTCCAGCTCCACCTCGCGCACGGTGTAGCAATGGATCTCGACGTGGCGCGCCCAGATGTGGGCACCGGCTGCGGCACCGGCGCCGACCAGGCCCACTGCGGCCGCGGCGGCGGTGATCGCGCGCACCTCAGCCCCGACCGGAGGACTGGCGGATGGTGACCGTCCGGCCCTCGGGCAGGTCGGTGCCCGCGGCGGGATCGGTCCCGATCACGTACCACTGGTCCACCGAGTCGTGGGACTCCTGCTCCACCTCGACGTCGTAGCCGGCGGCCTCCACCGCGGCCTGAGCCTCGGAGAGCACCATCCCGCTGACATCGGGGACCGTTCCCTCCTCGACCGCATCGGACTCTTCGACCTCAGAGCGGTCCGGTTCGGCGGGGAAGGGCTCGCTGGGCAGGTCCTCGTGGGCGCGGGTCATGAAGTCCTGCCAGGTGGGCAGGGAGACCGTGTTGCCCCACACGCTGCCGCTGCGCAGGTAGGTGTCGCCGACCTGGAAGTTGCCCGGGCGGACGTTGCCCTGCGGGTGGCCGAACCACACGGCGGTGGACATCTGCCGGGTGAAGCCCACGTACCAGGTGTGGAACTGGCTGCCCGAGGTGCCGGTCTTGCCGCCGGCGGGATGGCCGTCGATGGTCTTGCCCTTGCCGGTGGCGCGCGGGTCCTCCAGGTCCTGCTCGAGCACCCAGGCCATGGCGTCGGCGTCCTCCTTGTCCATCGCCTGCTCGCACTCGGGGCCGGAGATGGGCATCGGCTCGCCGTCGCGATCGATCACCTCGGTGACCGCCTGCGGACGGCAGTAGGTGCCCTCCGCCGCGAAGGTGGCGTAGGCGCTGGCCATGTCCAGGGCGGAGATGCGCAGCTCACCCAGCACCACCACGGACGGTGCCAGCTCAGTGCCGTACATATCCGCGATGGACATGTCCCAGGTGTCGGAGTCGTAGGGGTTGTAGGTCGCCGGGATCGCGCCGATCTCCCGCGCGCCGTCGGCGATGTCGCACAGGTCCAGCTGGCGGGCCATGTTGGCGTAGCTGGTGTTGATCGAGAACTTGGTCGAGTTCAGCACCGACTCCATCGGGGAGATGGGGACCGAGACCGCGTTGTCGGGGTTGTATCCGGGGTTCTCGCGCCAGCGTCCGTGATTCAGGCAGTGGGCGGGGAAGGTGGCCATCGTCTCGCGCGAGGTGGAGACGCGGTCGTGGATGGACTTGCCGCTGGTGAGCCACTCCTTCAGCACGAAGGGCTTGAAGGTCGAGCCGACCGGGAAGCCGGAGGAGCCGCCCAGTGCCTGCGGCACATTGAAGTTGATGGCCGATTCGCCGGGTTCCGAATCCTCGTAGGGGTTGAAGGTCCGGTTCTGCGCCATCGTCAGGATCTCGCCCGTGCCCGGCTCGACCGTGACGATCGAATGCCCGAAGCCGTGCTCCGCGTCACCGGGGACCTTCTCCTGCAGGATCTCCTCGGCCGTGGACTGCAGCTCCGGGTCCAGCGAGGTGCGGATGGTCAGCCCCCCGCCGTAGAGCAGTTTGCGCCGCTCCTCGAGGGTGGGGGCGAACTCCGGGTCGTTGAGCAGGGTGCGGGTGACGTAGTCGCAGAAGAAGCCGCTGCCCCCGGCGTCGGCGCAGCCGGCCCGGACGTTCTGGACATTGAGCATGTCCTCGACGGGGCGGGAGGTGTACTCCTCCAGCTCCTCCTCGGAGATGTAGCCCTCACGGTGCATCGTGGTCAGCACCTCGTTGCGGCGCTTCTCGCCGTTCTCCGGGTTGGCGACCGGATCGTAGTAGTTGGGGCCGTTGGTGATCCCGGCCAGCATCGCAGCCTCGCCCGGATCGAGGTCCGCGGCGCTCTTGGAGTAGTAGTGCTGGGCGGCGGTCTCCACCCCGTACTGCGAGGGTCCGAACTGGGAGACGTTGAGGTAAGCGCCCAGGATCTCGTCCTTGGACCACTGCTTCTCCAGCGAGATCGCCAGCTTCGCCTCGCGCAGCTTGCGGCCGTAGCTCTGCTCGGTGGCGGCGTTGATGTCGTCCTGGTCGCCGCGCTGGACGGCGTCCATCAGCAGGGCGTTCTTCACGTACTGCTGGGTGAGGGTCGAGCCGCCCTGGGTGTCGCTGGTGACGGCGTTGTTGGCCAGAGCGCGCAGGGTGCCGCGCACGTCCACGCCGCCGTGCTCGTAGAAGCGGTGGTCCTCGACCGCCTGCACCGCGTGCTGCATGTGGGGCGAGATCTCGTCGAGCGGGACCATGATGCGGTTCTCGGTGTAGAAGGTGGCCAGCAGGGAACCGTCGGCGGCCTCGATCCGGCTGGCCTCGTTCAGCGGCTCGACCTCGAGCTCGCTCGGGTAGGACTCGAACAGCGCCACGCCGTCCTCGGCGACGGCCGAGCTCGCCGAGACCGCCGGTAGGAAGAAGGCGGCCAGCAGCACACCGCCCAGCGCAGAGACCGCGATCATGCCCAGCAGGAGATACAGCGACTGTGCCACGGCGACCGGGAGCGAGCGCGCCGGTTCGGGTGAAGACGGAGTTCGGGCCATGCTCCAACACTACGGCGGCGAAGGGTGCCGTTCCATGAACCAGGCCACGCGTCGGAGAATCGTCACGAAGGCGATACCTGCCGAGTGCGCGGTGCTGGGGCGGAGCGTGGGCGGCGGGGGCCGGGCCGTGAGCCCGAGAAGGCCGGCTCGGGAGGCTGTCGTGAGGCCGAGAGGCCTGGTCCGGGAGGCTGGGGTCGGCCGGGACGTGGAGCCGACGCGGGCCGGGCCGGGGAGCCGACGCGGGCCGGGCCGGGGAGCCGATGCGGGCCGGGCAGGTGGGGCCTGCGTGGCCCGACCGCCGGGGAGGTCACCCGCGACCGCTCCGCGTGGCGACCAGGAAGCACTCCCGAATTCCACTTCGACGGGCATGCCGCCTCGAAAGTGGAATTCGAGGGGCTCGCCATGTAGGCCAGCCCCTCGTCGGCGGTGTTTCAGACGATCGTTTTGCACTGTGGCGTGGGTCTCCTTACAGTGAGGAGACGAACGGGTCGACGACGATTCGAAGGGGTGACGTTCATGACCATCGGGCTGAATTCCATCACCGAGGACCAGAGTTGGGCCGCACGCGGGGCCTGCGTGAGCATGGACCCGGACGGGTTCTTCGTGCAGGGCGCCGAACAGAATCGGGCGAAGACGACCTGCGTGGCCTGCCCCGTCAAGACGGAATGTCTGGCCGACGCCTTGGACAATCGCATCGACTTCGGGGTGTGGGGCGGGATGACCGAGCGGGAGCGGCGGCGTCTGCTGCGCCGCCATCCTCATGTGACCGACTGGGCGGCCGCGCTGCGCCACGCCGCCCAGCCCGCGGTGGGGAGCTGATCGGCGGGGCCGACGGGGCGCGAGCTTGCCGGGGGCCGGCGAGGTCGTGCTGGTGCCGGGCCCCTGGCGAAGCCCCGGCGTGTCGGGGCGGAGCGGTAGGCTCGTGGTATGAGCACTTACACGCGCTGGGAGTACCTGACCGTACCGCTGGTGATCCACGCCACCAAGCAGATCCTCGACAACTACGGCGACGAGGGCTGGGAGCTGGTGCAGGTGGTTCCGGGCCCCAACCCGGAGAACCTGGTCGCCTACCTCAAGCGCCCTCTCGGCGAGGCCTGAGTCGATGGCCGACGACGTGGATGGGCCGGCACCGGGTGAAGCACTCGCCTCCCGGGTCCGCGCCCGCCTGAGCGAGCTGGGTCGGGAGCTTCCGACGGTCGCGGCGCCCGTGGCCGCCTACGTGCCGGCCGTGAGGACCGGCAGGTACGTGCAGACCTCGGGGCAGCTGCCCTTCGTCGACGGCGCCCTGCCGGCCACCGGGAAGGTCGGCGCCGAGGTCTCCCTGGAACAGGCCGCCGAGCTCGCCGTCCTGAGCTGCCTCAACGCCCTGGCCGCGATCGAGGCCGTCGCCGGCAGCTTGGACCGGGTGGTCTCGGTGGTCAAGGTGACCGGCTATGTCGCCTCCGCTCCCGACTTCACAGCCCAGCCCGCAGTGATCAACGGTGCCAGCGAACTGCTGGGGGAGGTCTTCGGCCAGGCCGCAGCGCACTCGCGGGCCGCGGTCGGCGTGGCCGTGCTGCCCCTGGATGCGCCGGTGGAGCTCGACCTGCTGGTCGAGCTGGCGGACGACGATGCCACACGCTCATGAGGGCGCCCGCGCCCTCGAGCGCCGCCCCCGTGACCGATCAGGCGTGAGCAGGTGAGTCGGTGAGCGAGAACGACGCCGTCCGTGAGCCCACAGCGCCGAGCGTCGAGCTGATCTCGGTGCGCGCGGACAATCCGGGCCCGATGACGCTGGAGGGCACCAACTCCTATGTGGTGCGCGACGGCGATCAAACCTGGGTCATCGACCCCGGCCCCAAGGACCCCGAGCACCTCGCCGAGCTGCTGATGACCTGCGGTGACACCCGCCCGATGGGGGTGCTGGTCACCCATCACCACCTCGACCACGCGGCCGGGGCCGCCACCCTGGCCCGCCAGTTCGCCGCCCGCAGCGGCACCGAGGTGCCCCTGTGGGCCGCGGACCAGAGCGCTGTGCCGGGCTCTCGCCCCCTGCCCTCGACGCTCGTCGGCGACCTCGGCACCGTCGCCCACGTCATCCACCTGTCCGGCCACACCTCCGACTCCGTGGGCGTGCTGGTCGACGGTGGACGCATGCTGACCGGCGACACCCTGCTGGGCGGCTCCTCGACCGTGATCGTGCCCGACGACGGCGGTTCGCTGGGGGAGTACCTGCAGTCGCTGTCGATCCTGCGGGCGATGGCGATCGACGGGCGGATCGGATCGATCCATCCCGGCCACGGAGTGGCCTACGATTCCCCGCTGGACGCCCTCGAGGCGATCGAGACGGCCCTGGCCCACCGACGGGAGCGGATCGAACAGGTGCGCCGGGCCCGCACCGCCGGTGTGCTCACCCTGGACAGGCTGCTGCGCACTGTCTACGGCACCGAGCTGCCGCCCGCGCTGGAGGAAGCGGCCCGCTGGAACCTGCGCGCCACCCTGGAGCATCTCGCCGAGGAGGGCTGACCGGCTCCGTGCAGGTGCTGTTGTGAGCGCCACCGACCCAGGTGCGGCTCCACAGCGCACAAGATCGTCCCGGTCGGGTCCGTGGCCCGGTCGGCCTCGTGGCCCGGTCGGCTCGTGGCGCCGGCCGCGGCGCGTCTGCGACCGGGCGCGCCAGGTGGCCACGGCGATGACCAGACCCCCGGCCTCTGCCGGGTTCGGCGGAGGGCGGGGGTCCGTTCGAGGTGCTGAAAGGTGCTGCGGGGCCGGGACCGGGGACGACGTGCCACCGGGCCCACCGGGCCCACCGGGCCGGGACCGGGGACGGCGTGCCACCGGGCGGGGCCGAGCTGCGGCGGGCGCAACGGCGTATGAACCCGGCGACGTGCTCAGCGGTGCATGGTGTCAGCGGGCGCGGCGGCGCAGGCGCTCCACATCCATCAGGAGCACGGCGCGAGCCTCCAGCCGGATCCAGCCGCGCGAGGCGAAGTCCGCCAGGGCCTTGTTGACGGTCTCGCGGGAGGCGCCGACCAGCTGGGCCAGCTCCTCCTGGGTGAGGCCGTGGGCGACCATCACACCGTCATCGGTCTGGCGGCCGAAGCGCTGCGCGAGATCGAGGATGTTCTTGGCCACGCGGCCGGGGACGTCGGCGAAGACCAGGTCCGCAAGGGACTCATTGGTCTTGCGCAGGCGGCGGGCGAGGGAGGCCAGCAGGTGTCGACCCACCTCGGGACGCTGGGCGAGCACTCGGTACAGGTCCTGCTGGGACAGCGAGTACAGGGTGCTCTCGGCGACCACGGTGGCGGTCGCGTTGCGCGGGGCCGGGTCGAACAGGGCCAGCTCGCCGATGGTCTCACCGGGGCCGAGCACCGCGAGCAGATTCTCGCGACCGTCTCCCGAGGCGTGGCCCACCTTGACCTTGCCGGAGCCGATGATGAACAGGCGATCGCCGGGATCGCCCTCGCGGAAGATGATCGCGCTGCGGTGATAGTCCTCCTGCTTCATCGACGCCAGCACGGCCTGCTTGCCGTCCTCGTCGAGCGCAGCGAACAGTGGCGACGACCGTACGATGTTCTCGTCCACGGAACCTCCTGATGGTGGGGCCCCGGGCATCCGGGGCCGTGCTGTGCTACCCATTGTGACTGATCCGATGCCCGGACGAATCCAGGTGCGCACAGTCACATGATGTCGAAACACTATCGCGACTGCCAGGCGGAGGCCTGTCAATCACTCTCGGAGGAGCGCTCGAGATGACCACGAAGCCCGCCGGCGGCGGGTCCGCAGCCCGGCCCGAGGGGCCGGCGAATGCCGCCGTGGTCGCCGCCCGGATGGGCAAGGCCTACCCCGATGCACGCACCGAGCTGGAGCATCGTGACGCCTTCGAACTGCTGGTCGCGACGGTGCTGTCGGCCCAGACCACCGACCAGCGGGTCAACTCCGTGACCCCGCAGCTGTTCGCTTCCTGGCCCGATGCGCGCGCCCTGGCCGGCGCCGCCGAGCAGGATGTGACCGCGCTGCTGCATCCCTTGGGCATGGGCGCGACCCGGGCGCGTCGGATCATCGGTCTGGCCCAGGGGCTGCTGGCCGATCATGGCGGGGAGGTCCCCGATGACCAGGCCGCTCTCGAGGCCCTGCCGGGGGTGGGCCGCAAGACGGCCCACGTGGTGCGCGGCACCTGGTTCGGGCACGAGCTGCTCGCGGTCGACACCCACGTGGGCCGCGTGTCCCGCCGGCTCGGCTGGACCGAGGCCACGGATCCGCGCCGGGTCGAGCAGGACGTGCTGGACCGGCTGCGGACCGATGGCGCGCCGGCGGAGGCGACCGTGCTGGGCCTGCGGCTGATCCTGCACGGGCGGCGCGTCTGCCTGGCCCGGACGCCACGCTGCGGGACGTGCACCCTGGCCGACGTGTGCCCCAGCGCGGAGGTGGACCGATGAACGCCTCCCGCGCGACCCCGCACTTCCTGAGCCAGCTGGCCGACCGGGCACGATATGGGATGGACACCCTGGTCCGTCGCGACCCCGACCCCCGCCTCCCCGCCGAACCGGACGAGACCGTGCGCCGCAGCGCGGTGCTGGTGCTGGTGGCCGGGAGCGGTCTCGACGATGCGCAGCTGGTGCTCGAGGAACGCGGACACGCGCTGCGCTCCCAGCCCGGCCAGTTCTCCCTGCCCGGCGGCAAAGCCGACCCCACCGACCGTGATGCCGTGCACACCGCGATGCGGGAGGCTCATGAGGAGACCGGCTTGGATCCGGGCGACGTGAGCGTGCTGGGCTCCTTCGCGGAGATCCCGATGCCCTGGCGCGCCCAGCGGGTGACCCCGGTGCTGGCCTGGGCCCCGCATCGGCCGCAGCTGCGCGTCCAGGACCCGATCGAAGTCGAGCGCCTGGTGTGGGCGCCGCTGACCGGGGCCGGCTCGCTCACCGATCCGCGCCGCCGGATGCGCGGAATCCTCCACGGCCAGCCCGTCGGCCCCGTCTTCGACCTGCCCGAGGGGGCTCTGGTGTGGGGGTTCACCGCGATGATCGTGGAGCAGGTGCTGACCGGGCTGGGCCTGGATCCGGTGCCGCTGGATGCGCCGGTCCTGGAGATCCCTCCCGAGCGGCGCCGCTGAGACCCGGCGCGCCGCGTCCCGCTCTCGGGCCCCGGGGGCGAGGCCTGCGGGCCGCCACTGTGCTCTCAGCCATATCGTCGCTCGCCCGCGGCCCACGTCGACCGTTGTCCAGGCTGTAGACTGGATCGTCGCCGGACGGTCGCCGGCACCCCGGTCGGTCGGCACCATGCGAACGCCCCGCCGGGATCCAGCACCAGCAGGCTGAGCGGGCCCCACCGGCCGGGAAGCCAGGAACATCAGATAGGGACGGGATCCACGTGCCACGCGGCAAGGTGAAGTTCTATGACGCCGAGAAAGGCTTCGGTTTCATCCTCGACGACGAGGACGGTCAGAGCGTCTATGTGCACGCCTCGACTCTGCCCGAGGGGGTCACCACCCTGCGTCCGGGAGCCCGGGTGGAGTTCGACATGGTCGATGGGCGCCGCGGCCCTCAGGTGCTGGCCCTGCAGCTGTTGGAGCCCGTTCCCTCGGTCAGCCGCGCGCGTCGCGCCAAGCCCGAGGAGATGGCCGGCATGGTCGAGGACCTGATCCGTCTGCTCGACGATGCGTCCAACGGTCTCCGTCAGGGCCGCTACCCCGACCGCGGGCACTCGCAGAAGATCGCCACCGTGATGCGCGCCGTCGCCGACAATTTCGAGGCCTGAGATGACATCACCGACCACCACCACACGCCGCCGCACCGCCCGGCCCAAGTTGGATGCGATCGCGGCCGACGCCGTCGACCTCGCGCGTGAAGCGCTCGAGGACGTGACCGAGCCCGGCCAGGTCGGGCAGCACCTGCGTGCCGAGGCCAGCGCGGATCGCCTGGTCACGCATGTCTTCGAGTGCACCATGCCCGGCTACCGCGGCTGGTCGTGGGTGGCGGTGCTGGCACGGGCCCCGCGCGCGAAGTTCGCCACCGTGGCCGAGACCGCGCTGCTGCCCGGCGATGACGCGCTCCTGGCCCCCGACTGGGAGCCCTGGTCGGAGCGACTGAAGCCCGAGGACATCGGTGCCGACGATCTGCTGCCCTACAAGGGCTACGACGAGCGCCTCGAGCTCGGGTACGAGGCCACCGGCGAGGAGGACGAGGATCAGGTCGCCCAGTGGGAGCTGGGCCTGGGCCGCCCCCGCGTGCTCTCCCCGGAGGGTCGCGCCGACGCCGCCGAACGCTGGATCGAGGGCGACTTCGGCCCCCGGCCGACCTCCGGGCGGGGCCGACGCGGCACCGTCTCGGCCCACTGCTCCAGCTGCGGCTTCCTCTCGCTGCTGGCCGGATCCCTGCGCGGTGAGTTCGGGGTCTGCACCAACGAGTGGTCCCCGGCCGACGGTCGCGTCGTGCACCTGGGCTACGGTTGCGGTGCGCACTCCGAGACCGGCAAGGAGGACGCGGCCGCCGAGGCTCCGCGCAACGGCGGCGTGATCGTCGATGAGCTCGACGTGGAGTACCAGAAGCCCGCTCACGGCACCGATACCAGCGGTTCGGCCACCGACCGGGCGGCCTCCGACAAGGGGCCTTCCGACGGCGCGGACCCCGGCAGTGCGGGCACCAGCGGCCCGGGTGCTGATAGCTCCGACAACGCCGCCCAGGGGCCCGACCCCCAGGGTCCCGACTCCGCTGCCCAGGGTCCCGGTCCCGATGCCCAAGGCGTCCAGAGCTCGGATCCCGCGCCTGAGAAGGAGAGCGCGGATGCGGCGACAGGGTCCGACGTCCGCGTCGTGGGGCCTGCGGATTCCGCGGACACGCCGGGAGACACGGATACGCGGACCGCGGATCCTGCCGAAGCCGAGCCCGCCGAAGACGAGCCCGCCGAGTCCGCCGAGGCCGAGAACGCGGGTCGCACCCCGGCCGAGCAGGCCGAGCGCGCCCCGGCCGAGGACTCTGAGCCCGCGGACGCTGAGAGGGCGCGCGAGGCCGAGCAGACCTCCGCGTCCGAGGACTGACCCCCGTCCCTGACGGCTATGAGCGGCCCAGTGCCACAGATGGTGCTGGGGCGCTCAATATCGTTCGGGCCGGCGGTGGGCAGGGTAGCGCCGCCGTTCGGGGTGGGCGTGGGTCAGCGCTGGGAGACGGCGACCCGGGACAGCAGGGCCTCGATCGCGAGCAGCGGCGGCACGTTCCCGGCGATCCGCTGGCGTGCCTCCTGCACACTCTCCAGCAGCCCCAGTGTGATCCGGCCGGAGCCCACCTGGGCGGCCGCCTCGATCTCCCCCGCCACCTCGACGTTGACCAGCTCGCTGCCGGTCCCCAGCTGGTGGCTGAGCACATCGCGCAGCACCGAGTGGGCATCGAGCAGGTAGCGGTCGAGCACATCGCGCACCAGACGGGTCTGGCGGCGCTTGGCATCCTCCTCGAGCTGGCGCAGCTGGGAACGCAGCGCCGGCGGAACCTTCCCGTCCTCGATCCCGGCCGAGCGCAGGAAGGCCTCCCTCTGCTCGGTGGCGACCGCGTCCGCGTGCTCCTTGGCCTCGGCGGTGGCCCGGTCGACCAGAGCCTGCGCGGCCAGCACCGCCTGCCCCGCACCACGCAGCCCCAGCAGGGTGCGGGCCGACTCCTCACGGGCGGCCAGCGCGCCCTCCTGCGTCGCGTACCGCAGCGCCAGACCGATATGGCCCTGCGCGGCCCGCGAGGCGCGCACCGCCAGCTCCGGTGCGACGCCGTCGCGGCGCATCAGCAGCTCGGCGACCACGTCGGCAGAGGGCACCGTGAGCGACACCAGGCGGCAGCGGGAGCGGATGGTCGGAGCCAGATCCTCCGCGGAGGGGGCGCACAGCATCCACACCGTGGCCGGTGGCGGCTCCTCGATCGATTTCAGGAGCACGTTGAAGGTGCCCGGGCTCATCCGGTCGGCGTCCTCGATGATCAGCACGCGATGGTTGCCCGTGGCGGGGGCGCGCTGTGCGGTCATGACCAGGGCGCGCACTTCGTCCTTGGCGATCGACAGCTTGTCGGTGGCCACCACGGTCACGTCCGGGTGGGTGCCCGCCGCCGTGGTGCGGCAGGCCCGGCAGGTGCCGCACCCGGTGCCGACCTCGCACTGCAGGGTCGCGGCGAAGGCCCGCGCCGCGGTGGAGCGGCCCGAGCCGGGAGGACCGGTGATCAGCCAGGCCTGTGCGAGGGAGCCCTCCGGGGAGACGGCCCGGCGGAACTGCTCGACCGCCGCCTCCTGGCCGACCACATCGGCCCAGACCCCCGCCGAAGGCTCCTGGGTGAGGGTCGAACCGGCACGGACGTGGCTGCCGTCGTCGGCGAACTCGCCGCCGGGCGGGCGGGTGCCTGGTGGGGGACCGGCCCCGTCGGCCGCGTGGCCCTCTGCGCTCACAGCTCGTCCCGGTGGGAGGGGGCAGGCTGCGGCTCGAAGGTGGGGTCGAACAGCTCGAGCACCTCGGCGACGACCTCCAGGATCTGGGCGTGGATCTCCTCGCGGGACTGGGTCCCGTCGATCACCGCGAAGCGCTCGGGTTCGGCCGCGGCCAGCTCCAGGAACTCCTTGCGCACCGATTCGTGGAACTCCAGGCCCGCCTGCTCCAGACGGTCCAGCTGAGCGGGGTCGCGACGCTGCTTCAGCGCCTCGCTGGGGAGATCGAGCAAGATGGTGCGGTGGGGGAGCAGACCCTCGACCGCCCACAGCGACAGGGAGGCGATCTCGTGGCGCTCCAGCTCCCGCCCCGCCCCCTGGTAGGCGACCGAGGAGTCGAGGAAGCGATCGCCCAGGACCAGCCCTCCGCGGGCCAAGTGCGGGCGTACCAGCGTGGACATGTGGTGGGCGCGGTCGGCGGCGTACAGCAGCGCCTCGGCGCGCGCATCGACGTCCTCGCCATGCAGGAGCAGGTTGCGCAGCTTCGCACCCAGCGCGGTGCCTCCGGGCTCACGCGTGGTCAGCACCAGGTCCTCCGCCACCGAGCGCTCGGTGACCAGGTGCTCGCGCAGCATGGCGATCTGCGTCGACTTGCCGGCACCATCGCCGCCCTCGAAGGAGATGAACGCGCCGCGCTCGGGTGGGCGCGGCGCCGGCACGCGCAGGCCCCGCGAGGAGAAGATGACACTCATGCCGGCTCCTCCCCGGGGTAGACCACACCGAGCTCGGCGCGCACGGCGTCCATCGTGCCCATCACGCTGAGTGTCTCCGCCCAGCTCATCACGGGGGATTGCAGTTCGCCGGCAGCGATCCGGCGGGCGGACTCGGCGATCTCGAAGGCCATGCCGTCCCCGCGGTCACCGGGGTGGGAGAAGCCGGCCGAGCGCCCATCCAGCAGGGTCACGGTCAGCTCGCCGGGTGCGAAGAACGCCCCGGACAGCTGCGCCGAACCCGCGGTTCCGCTGACCACCGCGGCGGTGGGGGTGCGGGAGAGCAGGGTGGTGCCCAGGCGGGCGTGGCCGCCGTGCTCGCCGCGCGCCAGCAGGCCCACGTAGGCATCGACGCCGGCCGAGGTCAGGGTGCCGTGCACCGACAGGTCGGTGAGGTCGCCCAGCACCATCTGTGCGAAGGAGAGGGGGTAGACGCCCAGATCCAGCAGCGCTCCGCCACCGAGCTCGGGCGCGTGCATGCGGTGGGTGGGATCCTCCGGGAAGGATTGCCCGTGATCGGCCGTGACCTCGACGATGTCGCCGAGCACGCCGGAGGCGACCACCTGCCGCAGCACGTCGTACTGCGGTAGGAAACGGGCCCACATCGCCTCCATCACGAACACGCCCTTCTGCTCGGCCAGCTCGAGCAGGTCGCGGGCCTGGGCGGTGTTGAGGGTGAAGGCCTTCTCCACCAGTGCGGGGACGCCCGCCTCGAGCACCGGCCGGGTCAGAGCATGGTGCTGGGCGTGCGGGGAGGCAACGTAGACGGCGTCGATCCCGCCGGCGGCCAGCATGTCCGCGACGGAGGAGAAGGCACGCTCGAGACCGTGCTTCGCGGCGAAGGCCTCGGCCCGCTGCTGGGAGCGGGAGACCACCGAGACCACGCGGGAGGCGGTGGCCCGGTGGGCGGTGGCAGTGAACTGATCGGCGATGTGGCCCGGCGAGATCACCCCCCAACGCAAGGGCGGAGCGGTGCCGGGGTCGGGCACCTGGGGAGCGGGCAGCGTCAGCCCCGGTCCCTCGTCCGTGCCCCGTGGGTCAGCAGTCGCAGTCATGACCCCAATCTACTAAGCGCCCCCGACGTTCGTGGACATCGGTGGCGCTCGGGGAGCAAAGAACTCTGCGGATTCGCAGGTCCGCAGCTAGACCGGGGTCAGGCGCGGGCTGGAACGGGGTGGGGAGGAAAGGCTGCCCGGGTACGGATCTGCCGGTCCGGGCCCCTCACCCCGCACAGGCGACCGACCGTCGGTGACCGGCGGCGGAGCCGTGACCGGCGGCGGAGCCGCGGCGCCGATCAGCCCTTGACGGAGCCCGCGGTCATGCCGCGCACCAGGAAGTTCTGCAGGGAGAAGAACACGATCAGCGGGAGCAGCATCGACAGGAACGCTCCGGCGGTCAGCAGCTCGGCGCCCTGGCCCTGGGTACCCAGCAGCTGCTGTAGCGCCACGATCACCGTGGTGTTGGAACCGCCGCCCAGGAACAGCCGGGCGATCAGCAGATCGTTCCACACCCACAGGAACTGCAGGGTGGCGAAGGCGGCGATCGCGGGCATCGACATCGGCGCCACCAGCCGCCAGAACGTCTGGTAATGGCTGGCGCCGTCGATCTTCGCGCTCTCGATCACCGAGGTGGGCAGGCCCGACATGTAGTTGCGCAGGATGTAGATCGCCAGCGGCATCCCGAAGCCGGTGTGCAGCAGCCATACCGATACGAAGTCCCCGGAGATCCCCAGGCCGCGGGGGCCCAGCAGATCCAGCAGGGGCTGGAACGCCACCTGGATCGGCACCACCATCAGCGCCACGATCAGTACGAAGAACAGTTCCTTGAGGGGGAATCTCGTGAACGCGAAGGCGTAGGCGGCGAAGGCGGCGAACATGATCGGCAGCACCGTGGCCGGCACCGCCACCACCACCGAGTTCACCAGGGCCCCGCCCAGGTTCGTGTTCTCCAGGACCCGCTGGTAGTTGTCCAGTGTCCACCCGGTCTCGAAGGGATCCACCAGCGCTGCCCACCAGCCCGAGGAGGCGGCGTCGGTGCGGGAGCGGAAGCTGGTGACCAGCATGCCGAAGGTGGGCAGGGTCCACAGCAGCGCCAGCACGATCATCACGATGATCGCGGCGGGGGAGCGGCGGCGGCCGTCGGCCATCCGGCCCCTCATCGTTCCTCCTCCGCCTGGCGGTAGGCCCGCACCTGGTAGAACACCACGGGCAGCACCATGAGCAGCAGCACCACCACGACGGCGGAGGCCTCACCGGCGCGCTGCTCGGTGAACAGTTTGCGGAAGAACAGGTTCGCGATCACGTCGGTGTTGTCACGGCCGTTGGTCATCACGTAGACGATGTCGAAGACCTTCAGCACCACGATCAGCACGGTGATGAACACCGCCAGCACGGTGCCGCGCACCTGCGGGAAGATGATCCGCCAGAAGATGCGCATCTCGCCCGCGCCGTCGATGCGGCCGGCCTCGATGGTGTCCTCGGGCACCGCTTTGATCGCCGAGCTCAGCAGCACCATCGCGAAACCCGTCTGCAACCAGATCAGGATCGCCATCAACAGCAGAGAGTTCAGCCTGCCCCCGCTCATCTGCAGCCAGGTCTGCGGCTCGCCGCCCAGGCCGACCACGATCGCGTTCAGCAGCCCGGTCTGGGTGGTGCCCGGCGCGTCGTAGGCGTAGATCAGGCCCCAGATGGTCGAGGCACCCACGAAGCTGATCGCCATCGGTAGGAAGATCAGGGACTTGGAGGTCTTCTCACCCTGCGGGGAGAGCTTGTCGGCCAGAACCGCGACCAGCAGCCCGAAGGCGACGGAGAGCACCGGGACCACGACCACCCACAGCAGGTTGTTGAGCAGTGCCTGCCAGAACCCGCGGGAGGCGAAGATGGCGCGGTAGTTGTCCCAGCCCACCCAGTCGGTGGAGCGGTCGTTGGCGAAGGAGTACACCACGGTCTGGACGGTCGGGTAGACCAGCATCAGGCCGATCAGGCTCAGCCCCGGCAGCAGGAACGCGTAGGGCACCAGTCCCCGGGACAGGCGGCTGGGGAAACCCTCGACCGCCATGTTCAGGAACCAGAAGAACACCACCGCCCCGCCGATGCCGAGCACCAGGCCCGCCAGCCCGATCACGATGTCGTTGCTGCCGAACCAGCCCGGGTACCAGGCGAAGGCCAGGAAGACGGTGCACACCAGGTAGGCCGTGACCACCAGGCCGACGGCCCCGACCACCAGCTTGAACGGCTGCGCCGGTGAGCCGCCCCCGGCCGCGGTGGACCCCACCTCTGGGGCAGGCCCCACCCCTGCGGCGGGGCCCGCCTTCGAAGCGGACGCGGGCTCCCCGGTGGCGGGCCGGGTCACTCCGGCCACGACGCCTCGACGTCGTCGCAGGCCTCCTGGGAGGTCTTGTCCCCGTTCACCCACTCGACCATCGCGGTCCAGAAGCTGCCTCCGCCCACCGGTCCGGGCATCAGGTCCGAGCCGTCGAAGCGGAACACCTCGGCGCTCGAGGCGATCTCGGCGACGCTGCGGGTGGTCTCGTCGGCGTACTGGGAGGAGTCGAAGGTCTGGTGGGGGCTCAGCCACCCTCCGGCCTGCGCCCACTCAGCGCCGAATCCCTCGGAGGTGATGAACTCCATCACCTGGATGGCCTCGTCGTCGTCAGGGGCGAACAGGGCCGCCAGGTCGCCTCCGCCCAGCATGGGCACCCCGTCGAAGCCGCCCTCCCACGCGGGCAGGGCGAACACGCCGACGGCCTCGTCCAGTTCCGCCTGCACGTCCTCGGGGAAGAAGCCCGTGACGAAGTTGCCCTGGCGGTGCAGCATCGCCCGGGGCGGATCCTCGAACAGCGGCAGCGAGGCCTCGGAGAACTCGGTGTTCAAGATGGTCTGCGAGCCGCCCAGCACATTGCCCTCGGTCAGCAGCAGCTCCCCGAGATGGTCGAGCGCCTCGACCACGCGGGGATCGTTGAAGGGGATCTCGTGGGAGGTCCACTGGTCGTACACCTCGGGCCCGTGGATGCGGAGCATGAACTCCTCCAGCCAGTCGGTGCCCACCCAGCCGGTGGACTGATCGGCGTTCCAGGCGTCGGCCCACGGCGCGATCCCGGAGTCCTTGATCTCCTCGGCGATGCCGTACAGCTCCTGCAGCGTCGCCGGCTCCGTGGACCAGCCGCCCTCCTCGTAGGCGGCGGTGGGGTACCAGACCAGTGACTTGACGGCCATGCGCATCGGGGCGGCGTAGATCTGGTCCTCCAACGTCGCCGACTCGAGGAAGCCCGAGATCAGGGAGCTCTGCAGGGAGTCCACGTCCAGGTAGTCGCTGATCGGGGCCACATGCCCCTCGGCGGCGAGGTCCAGCAGCCCGCCGGGCTGGGGGAACAGGGCGATGTCGGGGGCGTCCCCGGCGCTCGCGCGGGTGCGGATGGTGGTGGCGAAGTCCTGGTCGGAGGTGTACTCGACGGTGATGCCGGTGTCCTCCTGGAAGGACTCCAGGGCGGCGTTGAAGCCGTCGGCCTCGACCCCGCCGAAGTTGCCCAGGATGGTGACGACACCGTCCCCGGCGGCGCCTCCGCCGGACCCGCCGCCGTCCCCGTCGCCGCTGGAGTCGGCGGGATTGGTCAGACAGCCGGCCAGACCGGCGGCCGTGGCCGCTGCGGCGCCCCC
Organism: Candidatus Brachybacterium merdavium; assembly: GCA_019118275.1. Taxonomy (GTDB): domain Bacteria; phylum Actinomycetota; class Actinomycetes; order Actinomycetales; family Dermabacteraceae; genus Brachybacterium; species Brachybacterium merdavium. Next base: position 24,906 of record DWZH01000064.1, read on the forward strand.
CATGACGGCGCGGCGCGAGAGATGGAAGCGCATGTGAACTCCTTGACATCAACACTGACGTGGGATCGTGCCGTCATAGTACGTCGCGGGAGCATCCGGCGCCCTCCGGGAGGAGCCGATAGCCAGGAACGATGCCACCTCGTGACCCATTTGACCGATTCTGCGCGATCGGTGCGCGAACGACCATGCCCCGGCCGCTCCCGCGCAGGGCGAGGCGGCCGGGGCATGGTCACCGGCGGGCGAGACCGGTCCGCTCAGGGACCGGTCGCCGTCACTTCTTGCGGGTGGTGCTCGCGCGCTTGGCCGGTGCCTTCTTGGCGGTGGCCTTACGGGCCGGCTTCTTGGCCGGCCCCTTGGCGCGCTTCACGGCGAGCTTCTCGATCGCCACCGACTCGGTGATCTCCTCGACGGTCTCCGTCGCCCGCAGCGAGACGTTGGTGGTGCCGTCGGTGATGTAGGGCCCGAAACGGCCATCCTTGATCACGATCGGCTTCTCGCTGGTGGGGTCGGTGCCCAGCTCCTTCAGCGGGGGCTTGGCGGCGGCCCGGCCCCGGGTCTTGGGCTGGGCGTAGAGCTTCTCCGCCTCCTCCATCGTGATGGTGAACAACTGCTCCTCGGTCTCCAGCGAGCGGGAGTCGCTGCCCTTCTTCAGGTAGGGGCCGTAGCGACCGTTCTGGGCGGTGACCTCGGTGCCGTCCTCGGTCGTGCCCACCACGCGAGGCAGGCTCAGCAGCTTCAGCGCGTCCTCGAGGGTGACCGTGGACAGGTCCATGGACTTCAGCAGGGACGCGGTGCGCGGCTTGGGCCGCTTGGACTTCGGGGTCTTGTCGTCGGGGTCCTGGGGCAGCACCTCGGTGATGTAAGGGCCGAAGCGTCCGTCCTTGGCGACCAGCTCGTGGCCGGACTCCGGATCGGTGCCCAGCACCCGACCGTTGTCCTTCGCCTTCTCGAGCAGCTGCTGGCTGAGCTCGACGGTCAGTTCGTCGGGGGCGATGTCGTCGGAGACCGAGGCGCGCTGCGGATCGGCGCCCTCGATGACCTGTCCCTGCTCGTCACGGGGCAGACGCTCGACATAGGCGCCGTAGCGGCCCACCCGCAGCGTGATACCCTCGCCGATCTCGATGCTGTTGATCGCGCGCGCGTCGATGTCGCCGAGGTCATCGACCATGGGCTTGAGGCCGATGGGACCGTCGGTACCGTCGGAGAGGTAGAAGTCCTTCAGGTAGCCGGAGCGGTCGAGCTCGCCGCGGGCCATCCGGTCCAGCTGCTGCTCCATGTGGGCGGTGAAGTCGTAGTCGATGTAGGTCTCGAAGTGCTCCTCGAGCAGCCGCACCACCGCGAAGGCGGTCCAGCTGGGGACCAGGGCGGTGCCCCGGCGCAGCACGTAGCCGCGGTCCTGGACGGTGGCCACGGTCGAGGCGTAGGTCGAGGGCCGGCCGATGCCGCGCTCCTCCAGGGCCCGCACCAGCGAGGCCTCGGTGTACCGGGGCGGCGGGGAGGTGGTGTGCCCGTCGGGGACCAGCTCGCGGGTGTCGAGCTTCTGGCCCTCCTCCATCTGCGGCAGACGCTTGTCGCTGCCCTCGGAGTCGTCCTTGTACCGGGAGGCGTCGCGGCCCTCCTCGTAGGCGGCCAGGAAACCCCGGAAGGTGATCACGGTGCCGGCCGCCCGGAAGGTGGCGGTGCGGTCGTTCTGGGTGAGCTGCAGCTCGACCGTCGAGGTGGTGCCCTTGGCGTCGGCCATCTGGGAGGCGATGGTGCGCTTCCAGATCAGCTCGTAGAGGCGGAACTCATCGCCCGAGAGGGACCCGGCCACCTCGGCAGGGGTGCGGAAGCGGTCCCCGGCGGGACGGATCGCCTCGTGCGCCTCCTGGGCGTTCTGCCCCTTGGTCTGGTAATAGCGCGGCTTCTCCGGCACGTACTGCGAGCCGTACAGCTCGGCCGCCTGCCCCCGGGAGGCCTTGATCGCCTCCCCGGACAGCGACACGGAGTCGGTTCGCATGTAGGTGATGTAGCCGTTCTCATACAGCGACTGCGCCACCCGCATCGACTGGCGGGCCCCCAGGCGGAGCTTGCGGGAGGCCTCCTGCTGCAGGGAGGAGGTGGTGAAGGGGGCGGCCGGCCGGCGTGTGTACGGCTTGGACTCGAGCCTGGTGACCTCGGCGGGAGCGTCGGTCAGGGCCTCCACGAGAGTCGCGGCGGACTCCTGGGTCAGCACTGTTGCGGACTTCGCACGGGACTTGAGGGCGCCGTCGTCGGTGAAGTCGCTGCCGGTGGCGACCCGGGCCCCGTCGACGGTGGTGATCTTGGCGGTGAACTGGCCGGTCTCGCTCGCGAAGGTGCCGGTCACGTCCCAGTAGTCGGCGGCCACGAAGGCCATCCGCTCGCGCTCGCGCTCGACCACCAGGCGGGTGGCCACCGACTGCACGCGCCCGGCCGACAGTGAGGGTTTGATCTTGCGCCACAGCACGGGTGAGAGCTCGAAGCCGACGAGGCGATCGAGGATGCGCCGGGTCTCCTGGGCATCGACCAGATGGGAGTCGATCTCGCGGGTGTTGTCCAGGGCCCCGAGGATCGCTTCCTTGGTGATCTCGTGGAAGACCATCCGCTTGACCGGCAGTGACTTGTTCGGCTTCAGCGTCTCCAGCAGGTGCCAGGCGATGGCCTCGCCCTCGCGGTCCTCATCCGTGGCGAGGTAGAGGGTGTCGGCGTCCTTGAGGGCCTTCTTCAGCTCCGAGACCGTCTTCTTCTTGTCAGGGCTGACGATGTAGTAGGGCTCGAAGTCCCCCTCGACGTTCACGCCGAACTTGCCGTAGGGGCCCTTCTTCATATCGGCGGGCAGGTCGCGAGGCACCGGGATGTCGCGGATGTGACCGACCGAGGCCTGGACGTCGTACTCCTCGCCCAGGTATCGACCGATGGTCCGCGCTTTCGCCGGGGACTCGACGATCACAAGATGCCGTCCGCCACTCACGTTGCTCTATCCTTCCTCGCCGCGATGCGTCGCGGCCCGTCCGCCGTGGCCCGTTGCCGAGGTCAGGTGTCCGGGAGCCCGGTCGGCTCCCGGCGACTGCTCACGGTACACGCTCGATTCCGGGGCCTCATCTCAGTGTGGCGTGCGCAGGGTCAGCACCAGCGCCAGCCATCCGCACACGCCCCCTCCGATCACCGCGGCGGTGCCGGTGAAGGCGGCCTGTTGCTGGGCGGCGTCCGCGAGCGTCAGCGGCAGCTGCATCCCGGTGAAGGTCAGTGCCCCCACCACCAGCATCGCTGCCCCGGCCAGGCCCAGCAGCACCGCCGCAGTCAGGTCCCCGGCACCGAGGCGGGCCCCGGCACGGGGGGTGCCGGCGCGCCGTCTGCCCCGGCCGCGCCGGCCGGGATCGGGCCGACGCACCGACTGGGCACGCCGGCGCCGAGCGTGGGCGCCGTCGGCCGCCAGCACCAGGAACGTCCAGGCGGCCACCACCAAGATCGCGCCGACCACGTCGCTGGGTCGGTGCCAGCCGACCACCAGGGTGCCGATGCCCGCGCCGGCCGTCCAGAGGGCGCCCAGGATCGCGACCACGCCGCGGAACCGCCCGGAGGCCAGCACCAGGGCGATCACTGCCGAGGCCGCCAGGGTGGTGTGACCGGAGGGGAAGGAGTTGGGGGTGACGTCGATGCCCGGGCCGAGCACCTCCCGGTTGATCGCCAGGTGCTTGACCGCCTGGGTGGTCAGGTTCGCACCGACCACCAGCACCCCCAGCGGCAGCAGCAGCCGGGCGCGGCGCAGCACCACCAGCAGCGCCGCGACGGCCAGCATCCCCGCCACCACCGGGACGCGCACGGTGGTCACCACGAGCGCGGCCACCTGCGCCAGCTGCCCCTCATGGGCCAGGGCACCGGAGACGGTCAGCTGATCCAGGCGCTGCCCGCTGGCGGTGCCGACGGCGAAATGTGCCAGCGCCCAGATCGCCGCTGCGCAGACCACCGCGCTCAGCAGGGCCAGGACCGGACGCACCCCGCCCCCGCTCGTGCCCGCGCTCACAGCTCGAGCATCCCGGTCAGGATCAGCTCACGCAGCTGCGGCAGCACCCGCTGGCGCGTCTGTTCGAGGTCGTGATCGGTCAGCGCGCACACCGCTGCGAGGGTCTGGTCCAGGGTCAAGGTGGCCTCGTCCAGGGCCCCGACCGTGGCGGCCAGCACCTGATCGGCCGGCACCACCCGGGCGAAGCCGCCGCCCTGCACCAGTTCGATCAGCATCGGGTCGAACTGGCCGGGGGTGAGATGGCGCCGCTCGACCACGTCGGTCGCGCGGGTGGGCCGCAGGGCCCCCAGGGCGGCGTCGTCCATCTCGGCCAGGGTGTCGAGCATGTGCAGCGTCGCGGTCAGGTGCTGGCTGAGGGTGCCGCTGCCGGTCCCGGCGACCTGTTCGGTGCGCAGCATCCCGCGGCGCCCCGCGGAGTGCTCGGGGCGGTGCAGCAGCAGGTATCCGAAGCCGATGCGTGCGACGTCACGGCCGGCGAAGTCCTCCAGCCAGGCCTCGATCAGCTCGGGCCAGCGGGCATCGCGGTCGGTCAGGCCACCGTCGCGGGCCCAGGTGGCGGCGTACTGGGCGGGATCCTCGCTCTCGCGCTGGATCACCCAGCAGTCCACCGCCGCGGCCAGCGCCGGCTCCAGCCACCGGCGGGGGTGGGCATCCCAGTCGCCGTCGGCGTCATCGGCCGCGGAGATCTCCCAGTTGCCCAGCATCACGATGCGCCCGCCGGGCAGCAGGTGCTGCGGCAGCTGCTCGAGCAGCTCGCCGAGCAGGGCGTCCCCGGCGCGGCCGCCATCACGGTAGACCCAGGCACCCTGTTCGTCGCTGCTGCGCGGTGTGATCACGAACGGCGGGTTGGACACGATCAGATCGAAGCTCTCCCCGCGCACCGGCTCCAGCAGCGAGCCCTGCCGCAACTCGATCTCGATCCCGTTCAGCGCCGCGTTGAACTCCGCGAAGGCCAGCGCCCGCTCCGAGAGGTCCGTGGCCACGACGTGATCGGCATGGCGGGAGGCGTGCAGTGCTTGGATCCCGCCGCCGCAGCCCACATCCAGCACCCGGCCGACCCGGGTGCGCGGGGTGATCCGCGCCAGGGTCAGCGAGGCGCCGCCGACCCCGAGCACGTGTTCGGGACCGAGCGCGGCGCCGGTGGCCAGTTCGGAACGGTCCGAAGCGATCCACCAGGAGATCTCACCGGCGTCATCGGTGGCCTCGTAGGGGGACAGGTCGATCGTGGCGCGCAGCAGAGGATCGGCGACCTCACCGCCGGGGGCGCCGGGGCCGCCTGGGGCACCGGGATCGTCGGGGCTGCCCGGGGCGCCGGGGTCATCGGGGCTGCCTGGGGTGCCGGGGCCGCCGCGGCCGACGGGGGCGGGGGCCAGCAGCCCCAGCTCGAGCGCCCCGGCCACCCCCAGGGTCGGCAGCGCCGCCTGCACGCGGGTGCGCGGCAGGTCGACCCCGAGGGTGAACAGGCACATCAGTGCCGCGGCGGGCTCGGTGCGGGAGGTGAGGACGCGGCGCGCGGGGACGGGATCCTCGCGGCGGAGCGCGGCCACCGCCACCTCCCCGAGCAGCGCCTGGGTCGCGGTGACCGTGTAGTCCGCTGCGACCAGATCGGCGCGCAGCGCGTCGACCAGGTCGGGTCGGACGCGCGGTGGCGTCGCTGGGGCGTCGGAAGACATGGCTACGATTGTGCACCAGCTGCGCGGGAGCTCCCCGGAGGGACGTGTCCGCCCGGCGGCGAAGGGAGTGTGCAGGATGCGTGCAGGCCATGCGGAGGAGCTGCTGTCCCACCTCACCCAGCCGCTGATCCGCAGGGGGTGCCTGACCCACGTCGAGCGCCGCCCCGCCCGCCCGGGCCGGCAGGGCACCTTCCCCACCTGGAGTGATCCGCGACTGATCGAACATCTGGCCGAAACCGGGATCACCGCTCCCTGGATCCACCAGCAGCAGGCCGCTGAGCTCGCCCACGCCGGGACCGACGTGGTGCTGTCCACCGCCACCGCCTCGGGCAAGTCCCTGGCCTATCTGCTGCCGGCGCTGAGCGCGATCGGGGCCCGCGAGCTCGACCCCACGGCGCGGCGGGCCACGGCCCTGTACCTGGCGCCGACCAAGGCGCTGGCCGCCGATCAGCTGACCAACATCACCGCCCTGGCCGACGGTGCCGGGATCCGCGACGCCCGGGTGGCGGTCTACGACGGGGACACCCCCACCGAGCAGCGCCGCTGGATCCGTCGCCACGGCTCGGTGGTGCTGTCCAACCCGGACATGCTGCATTTCGGGATCCTGCCCGGCCATGAGCAGTGGGCCAGCTTCTTCCGGGCCCTGCGCTACGTGATCATCGACGAGTGCCACAGCTATCGTGGCGTCTTCGGCAGCCATGTGGCGATGGTGATCCGTCGCCTGCGCAGGATCGCTGCGGCCTACCGCGCCGACCCCACCTTCTTCCTGGCCTCGGCGACCACTGCGAACCCCCACCTGTCCGCCTCGCGGCTGATCGGCCGGGACGTTGAGGCGGTCACCGAGGACGGCTCCCCGCGGGCGGGGCTGACCATCGGGCTGTGGGAACCGGGCACGAGGCAGAGCGTGGATGGGCGCCGCCGCCCGCATCAGGACGGACCAACACCCACCGACGAGGACGGGCGAGATCGCCATGACGGGCACGGGCCCACCGGTGGGCGATCCAGCTCGGGCAGGTCGCCAGGCGAGGGGCTCGACCGCAGCGAGGAGCCCCTGCGCCGCTCGGCCACCAGCGAGGCCTCTGCGATCTTGGCCGATCTGGTCGCCCGTGACGTGCAGACCCTGGTGTTCGCGCGCTCCCGCCGGGGCGCCGAACTGGTCGCCGGGGGAGCGCGGCGACTGCTCAACCAGCAGGCCGAGCATGCGCTGTCCCCCCATCTGGCCGACCGGGCCGCACGCGTGGCCGCCTACCGGGGTGGCTACCTCGCCTCGGAGCGGCGCACCCTCGAGGATGATCTGCGTTCGGGGGAGCTGGCGGCGCTGGCCTCCACCAATGCCCTCGAGCTGGGGATCGACATCGCCGGGTTGGACGCGGTGGTGGTGGCCGGCTGGCCCGGCACCCGTGCCTCCCTGTGGCAGCAGTTCGGCCGCGCCGGGCGCCGCCAGGACCGCGACAGCGGGGCGCTGGCGCTGTTCGTCGCCCGGGAGGATCCGCTGGACACCTACGTCGTCCACCACCCCGAGACGGTCTTCGGGGCGGAGGTGGAGGCGGCGGTGTTCGATCCCGCCAACCCCTACGTGATGACCCCGCACCTGTGCGCGGCCGCCTCGGAGCTGGCCATTCGTGACGGTGAGGAGGAGATCTTCGGGCCCACTACCCGGGAGCTGCTGACCACGCTCGCCGCCCGCGGGGTGCTGCGCCAACGCCCCACCGGCTGGTACTGGACCATGACGGAATCCGCCCACGAACTCACCGATCTGCGCGGCAGCGGAGGAGAGCCGGTCCGGATCGTCGAACGGGCCAGCGGGGCGCTGCTGGGCACGGTCGATGCCGCCAGCGCCCACACCCAGGTCCACGACGGCGCGGTCTATCTCCACCAGGGCAAGAGCCACGTGGTCGACCACCTGGACGTGGACGCGGCGGTGGCGTTCGTCCACCGCGAGGACCCGCTGCACTCGACACATCCGCAGTCCACCTCCACCATCCGCATCCGTCAGACCGATCACGAGGTCGCCTGGGCCAAGGGGGCGCGGCTGTGCTTCGGGACCGTGGACGTCACCGACCAGGTCACCGGCTACCAGATGCGCGATGTGTTCACCCAGGCAGTGCTGGCCCAGCACCCGCTGGACCTGCCACCGCGGACCCTGACCACCAAGGCGGTGTGGTGGGTGGTGCCCCGGGAGACCACGGATGATGCGCAGATCCCCTCCGATGAGCTGCCCGGCGCGCTGCACGCCGCAGAACATGCCGCCATCTCGATGCTGCCGCTGCTGGCCACCTGCGACCGCTGGGACATCGGTGGGGTCTCGGCCGCCCAGCATGAGGACACCGGCGAGCCGACCATCTTCGTCTACGACGGTGCACCGGGCGGGGCCGGCTTCGCCGAGCGCGGGGCCGAGGACGCCGCCGCCTGGGTGCGCGCCACGGCCGACATGATCGCCGAGTGCCCCTGCGAATCCGGCTGCCCCGCCTGCGTGGTCTCCCCGAAGTGCGGCAACGGCAACGAGCCGCTGTCCAAACGGTGGGCCGAGCATCTGCTGGGAGTGCTGCGGCCGCTCGAACCCTAGCGCCGCCTCTAGCGCCGCAGGGCCGGCCGCAGCTGTCGCGTGAGCCCACCCCCAGCAGGTCACGGCAGGTCCGCCGGGCCGGGACCGGCGCGAGCCCGGGCGCTCGCCGGGGGCAGGGGAGCGGACTCCACCTTTACCGTGACCAGCACATCCCAGTCACGCTGTTCACAGGCGGTGAGCACCGCCCCGTTGCGGTCGGCGGCCTCGGCCGCGACCTCGCAGGATGAACCGTGGGCGGCGGCCAGGGCGTCGGCCCCCGCGAGGGCGGCGAGGTCCGCGGCGGTGGCGGCCCGGGACTGGGCCAGCACACCGGTGCCCAGCAGCGTCAGACCCGCCACCACCGCGGTGGCGCTGCCCGTCCAGGCCAGCATCGAGGCCGCACCCGTGCTCATGGCCCCTGCCCGTCGGCCGGCCCCTGACCGTCCACCAGGTGCGGTTCGCGCCGTGACTGGGCCTCGGCGCTCAGCTCCCAGCTCGCCCCGGCCAGCGCCCCGGAGCCGGCACGCAGCGTGCGCGTCACCTCGACCTGCACCCAGGTGCCGTCACCGCTGATGTGCACGCTGGTGCCGTCCCCGCCGACCCGCTGGGCGGTGGCGACCGCCGCGGACTGCTCCTCACCGCGGGCCATCTCCCGGGCCGCGGCCCGGGCGGCGTTCTCGAGCCTGACCTGGCTGCCGATCCCCGCTCCGGTGAGCAGCACGACCAGCACCATCACGACCACCACGGGAAGCACGATCGCCGTCTCCGCGGTGGCGGAGCCCCGGTCGTCCCAGCAGTGGGACGCCCGGGGACGCCGAGGCATCACGCCCCCTGGGACAGAGCCGAGGTGATGATGCCCATGAGGAGCTCACGCACCTCGCCGGAGGCCAGCAGGGCCACCAGCACGGCGGCGAAACCGCAGGCGGC
>DWZH01000065.1 GCA_019118275.1 Candidatus Brachybacterium merdavium
CAGCGCGGTGTTGGCACCCTTGACATAGGTGTTGTGGTGCTTGGAGTGGTGCAGCTCCATGATCTGACCAGAGATCGACGGCGCCAGCGCACCGTAGTCGTAGTCGAGATCGGGAAGTGTGTACTCAGCCATGGAGAGGATCCCTTCCTGTTGTAGGCCGCGGGGGACGCAGCTGCGAACCCCGCCCTTCTGGACCATCCTGCCACGACCACCGCGACCGAGGTCCAGGGCGGGGACCGGGCGGTTCACAAACGGTGGGCCGGGACGCCCGGCCGGATCGCCCGCCGCGCGGGTGTCGGACCATGCGCCCACAATGGGGGCGTGCATGGACATGACGACATGAGGGCGGCCGCGAGCCGGGCACCCGATGATGCGCTGGAGGTCTTCTCCCCCGCGACCGCCGCCTGGTTCCGCGAGTCCTTCGCACAGCCCACGCCCGCCCAGGCGGGTGCCTGGCAAGCCATCGCCGACGGACAGGACACCCTGGTGGTCGCGCCGACCGGGTCCGGCAAGACGCTGGCCGCCTTCCTCACCGCGATCGATGCGCTCGCCTTCCCGCGCGAGCCGGCCACCATGGCCCGGCCCACGGGCACCTCGGTCCTGTACATCTCCCCGCTCAAGGCGCTGGGGATGGATGTCGAACGGAACCTCACCTCACCCCTGGTGGGCACGACGCGAGCCGCCGAGCGGCTGGGTCTGACCCACCGGGACGTGACCGTGGGCGTGCGCACCGGGGACACCCCGGCCTCCGAGCGTCGCCGCCTGGTCTCCCATCCCCCGGATGTGTTGATCACGACCCCTGAGTCGCTGTTCCTGATGCTGTCGTCCCAGGCACGCGAGTCTCTCACCCAGGTCTCCACGGTGATCGTCGACGAGGTCCATGCCGTCGCCGACACCAAGCGCGGCGTACACCTGGCCCTGTCATTGGCCCGGCTCGACGGGATGCTCGCCCAGCCCGCGCAGAGGGTCGGTCTCTCGGCCACCGTCGAACCGGTCGACGAGATCGCCTCCTTCCTGACCGGCACCGGCCGGGCGCGGGCAGCGGCCGTGGTGCGTCCGCCCTCGACGAAGCAGTGGGATCTCGGCGTCCGCCTGCCGGTCCCGGATCTCGGGGCGATCGAACCGCCCGCCGATGCCGTCGATGACGACGACGTCTCGGGGACCATCTGGCCCCACGTCGAACGGGCGGTGCTCGAGGAGGTGATGACCCGTCGCTCCTCGATCGTGTTCACCAACTCCCGTCGACAGGCCGAACGGCTGACCGCCAAGCTGAACGCCCTCCACCGCCGCCGTCTCCAGGGAGGAGGTGACGAGCGCTCCGGGGAGCTGGGCGGGCGGGATGATGACAGCTCCCCCGCGCAGAAGGTCGAGGACATCGCCCGCGCCCATCACGGCTCGATGTCCCGGGAGACCCGGATGCAGACCGAGGAGCTGCTCAAGGCCGGGCAGCTGCGCTGCGTGGTCGCGACCTCCTCGCTCGAGCTGGGCATCGACATGGGCGCGGTGGATCTCGTGGTGCAGGTCGAGACGCCCTTCTCCGTCGCCAGCCTGCTCCAGCGGATCGGGCGGGCCGGCCACCACGTCGGCGCCGTCTCGCACGGGATCATCCATCCCCTCCATGCGGCCGACGTGCTGCGCGCCGCCGTGACCCTGCGCGAAGCCCTCTCGGGCCGCATCGAGCCGCTCACCGTGCCCCGCAACGCCCTGGACGTGCTGGCCCAGCACACCGTCTCCGCGGCGGTCGGGGAGGATCTCGACGTCGAGGCCTGGTTCGATGTGGTCCGCACTGCCTTCCCGTACCGTTCGCTGCCACGCTCCGTGTTCGACCAGACCATCGACCTGCTGGCCGGGCGGTACCCCTCCACGGCCTTCTCCGAGCTGCGGCCCCGCCTGGTCCATGACCGCGAGGAGGGGACCCTGTCGGCGCGGCCGGGCGCTCAGCGCCTGGTCGTCACCAGCGGTGGCACCATCCCCGACCGGGGTCTGTTCCCGGTGTTCCTGGCTGCCGGGAAGGAGGACTCCCAGGCCCGCCGCGTCGGTGAGCTGGATGAGGAGATGGTCTACGAGTCACGCCGCGGTGACGTGATCACCCTGGGCACAACCAGCTGGCGGATCGAGGAGATCACCCACGACCGGGTGAACGTCTCCCCCGCCTTCGGACTCACCGGCCGGATCCCCTTCTGGCACGGCGACGGGTTCGGCCGGCCCGCGGCCCTGGGCCGAGCGATCTCGGCCGCCCAGGCGGAGCTGGCGGCGCTCCCGACCGATGAGGCGCACCACCGGCTGACCGAGCTCGGGCTGGACGAGAATGCGCGCGGGGCACTGCTGGAGCACCTGAGCGAGCAGCGCGCGGCCACCGGCCTCCTCCCCGCCCCGGATCAGCTGATCGTCGAGCGCTTCCTCGATGAGCTGGGCGATTGGAGAGTGGTGCTCCACTGCGCACTGGGGCAGCGCCTGACCGGGCCGTGGGCGCTGGCGGTCGGCGCCCGGGTCGAGGAGCGCTACGGGCTGGACGGCCAGGTGATGGCGGCCGATGACGGTATCGTCCTGCGCATCCCCCACGGCGAGGAGCCGCCCGGCGCGGACCTGTTCGTGTTCAGCCCGGAGGAGATCGACGAGGAGGTGCGGCGGCTGGTGGGCTCCTCCGCCCTGTTCGCCGCTCGCTTCCGCGAATGCGCCGCCCGCGCCCTGCTGCTGCCGCGCCGGGACCCGAACTCACGGGCCCCGCTGTGGCAGCAGCGACAGCGCGCGGCGTCGCTGCTGGATGTCGCCCGCCCGTACCCGCAGTTCCCGATCATGCTGGAGGCGGCCCGGGAGTGCCTGCAGGATGTCTACGACCTCCCGGCCCTGGTGGAGCTGATGGAGCAGGTCCACCAGGGATGCGTGCAGGTACGGGAGGTGGAGACCACCACCCCCTCCCCCTTCGCCCGCTCCCTGCTGTTCGGGTATCTGGCCCAGTTCATCTACGACACCGACGCCCCGCTGGCCGAGCGCCGCACGGCCGCGCTGTCGCTGGACCACGCACTGCTGGGGGAGCTGCTGGGCACTGTCAGCCTCCGCGAGCTGCTGGACGTCGAGGTCATCGGCGAGATCGAGGACTCCCTGCAGGGACTGACCGAGGCGAGGGCTCTGCACACCACCGAGCAGCTCGCCGACGCCCTGCGCCGTCTGGGTCCGCTCACACGCGGGCAGGTGGCCGCCCGGGCCGCCGCGGAGCTCGATGTCGAGAAAGCCTCGGCCGCTCTGATCGAGACGCGCCGCGCAGTGCGGGTGCGGATCGCCGGCACCGAGCACCTGGCGGCGATCGAGGATGCGGGCCTGCTGCGGGACGCGCTCGGGGTGGCGCTGCCTCCCGGGATCGCCGAGGCGCATCTGTCCCCCGTGGACCGGGCCGTCCCGGAGCTGATCTCCCGCTGGGCCCGCTCACGCGGCCCCTTCCTCGCCTCGGAACTGATCGAGGCCTTCGGGCTCGCCCCGGGGGTGGCCCGGTCCGCCCTCGAGCAGCTCACCTCCGAACGGGTCCTGCAGCAGGGGGAGTTCACCCCCGGCCGGGAAGGTGAGGAATGGGTGGAGGCGGAGGTGCTGCGGCGCATCCGCCGGGCGACCCTGGCGGCCTCCCGCAAGGACATCGCTCCGGTCCCGCAGACGGTCTACGCCTCCTTCCTCGGCGAGTGGCAGCACCTCGTCCCCAGCCGCCCGGACGGCCGGCGAGACCGGGCCACCTGGTCCGGACACGACGGCCTGCTGTCGGTGATCGACCAGCTGGCCGGCGTGTCCCTGCCGCTGTCGACCTGGGAATCGCAGGTGCTGCCGGCTCGCCTTCCCGACTACACCGAGTCCCTGCTCGATGCGGCGATGGCCTCCGGTGAGGTGGTCTGGTCCGGGCACGGCCGGCTGGGTACGGCCGACGGTTGGGTGCGCCTGCACCTGGCCGAAGCCCTCCCCCTGGGCTTGGACGCCGGCGCCCTCGAGGCCTCGGCCACGGCGCTGGTGGAGGACTCGCTACCGGCAAGGCTGTTGACGCTGCTGCGGGAGACAGCGGGGGCCCTGCGCACCGGGGAGATCCTGACCGCGCTGGCCGATCGTGAGCAGGCGGAGCCCCCACCCAAGGTGCACGACGCTCTGTGGGAGCTCGCCTTCGCCGGTCTCATCACCAACGACTCCTTCGCCGCGCTGCGCAGCTACGTCCGGGGGCCGTCCCCCGCCCACGGCTCTCGCGCGTCCCGCAGGTCGCGTCCGGTCGGCCGGCGCGGCGCCGCCCGGCTATCGGCCGCGATGATGCGCCAGGGCGCCTCCTCCCCGTCCGAGCTGGTCGTCGGTCCGACCGGCAGCGGCCGCTGGTCCGCCCTGCGTGTCCAGGACGTCGACCGGTCCGCCCGGTCGGCCGCTATCGCCACGTTGCTGATGGACCGGCACGGGGTCGTCACCCGGGGTGCGATGGGCATCGAGGACATCCCCGGCTCCTTCGCGGCCGTCTACCGGGTGCTCACGGCCCTGGAGGACACCGGTTCCGCACGCCGCGGCTACTTCGTGGACGGACTGGGCGCCTCCCAGTTCGCGCCGGTCGAGGCGGTGGACCGTTTACGGGATCGGGACCAGGAACAGCAAGCGGGCCCCTCCCGGACGGGCCCGGCGACGGTGGCCCTGGCGGCGACCGATCCCGCGAACCCCTACGGCGCGGCGCTGCCCTGGCCGGCCCTGGGCGGCGCCCCCGAGGGCGCGACCGTGCGCCCGGCACGCCGGGCCGGCGCCCTGGTGCTGCTGATGGACGGGGCGGTGGCAGCCTTCGTCGACCGGGGTGGGAAGCATCTGCTGTGCTGGAGCAACGGCACCGAGCAGCCCGGACGGGCCGAGGCCAGTGGCCCCCAGGACCCCGCCCTGGTCGCTCAGCAGCTGGTCCGAGCGGTCGCCGAGGACTCGCGGCTGAGCCGGCTGCAGATCGAGCGGATCAACGGGCACCCGGTCTTCGACCCGGTGGTGCGGGAGATCGCCGACGCGCTACTGGAAGCCGGCTGCTACCGCTCCCCGCGGTCGATCCGCCTACGCGCGGGAGGACGCTGATGCCCGAGGGGGACACCGTGCACCGGCAGTGCCGCCTCCTGCACGACGCGCTGGCCGCAGCGGTGGTCAGCAGCATCGACCTACGGGTGCCCAGCGCCGCGACGGCGGACCTCACCGGCTGGTCGGTGCGGGAGGTCCTCGCCCGCGGCAAGCACCTGCTGCTGCGCTTCGACCCGCCCTCAGGGCAGGCAAGCGAGGCCCTGACCTTGCACAACCACCTGATGATGGACGGCATCTGGCACATCGACGGGGACCCGCTGCGCAGCCGCGACACCAGCGCCGGGCCACGGGCGGGGCACACGGCCCGCATCGTGCTGCACGCCGACCATGCGGACGGCCGGTCGGTGCGGGCAGTGGGGTACGACGTCAAGCAGGTCCGACTGCTGCCGACGACGACGGAGGGTGAACTGCTGGGCCATCTGGGACCGGATCTGCTCGATCCTCACTGGAGCGAGGCGCACCGAGCCCGCGCGATCGAGAACCTCGCATCGCAGCCGACTCGGCCTCTCGGTCTCGCCCTGCTCGATCAGCGCCGGCTGGCGGGGATCGGCAACATCTACCGCAGCGAGCTGTGCTTCCTGCAGCGTCTCCATCCCGCCACGCCCGTCTCGGCAGTGGGCGATCTGGCAGCGGTGGTGGATCTCGCCCGGCGCCTGCTGCTGCTCAACCGTGATCGCCAGGTCCGTGTCACCACCGGCGGGATGCTGGGACGCGACGGTGATCTGTGGGTCTACGATCGCGCGGGCCGGCAGTGCCGGCGCTGCCGCACCCGGATCGTGCGCGGTGAGCTCACGGAGCCGGAACTGGAGAGCACCGAGCCGCGGGTCATCTTCATCTGCCCCCGCTGCCAGGGCGGCGGGTGAGCGGCGGAGCCCTCTTAGTCGGTAGAATCTGCTGTGCATCAGTCGTCCCCCGGCAGCCGCACCGACCCGGACAGCAGGATGCGTGGCCTCCATAGCTCAGCGGATAGAGCAACGGTCTTCTAAACCGTCGGTCGCAGGTTCGAGTCCTGCTGGGGGCGCGGAACACCACGGTTGCAGGAGATCAGCTCGACGAGCAGACCACCGGACGGGAGCCGAGATGTCTGTCCACCCGGAACGCACCTACGTGGTCACCGGTGCCGACAGCGGCATCGGCGCCCTGACCGCGCGGACCCTGCAGGAGCGGGGCGCGCGCGTGATCCGCTGCGGCCTCGGTGTGGATGTCGAGGTGAGCGCGGACCTCGGCGATGACGAGGGCCGGGCCCATCTGCTGCGAGAGGTCGAGCGGCTCGCACCGGGTGGCATCGACGGGCTCGCGCTGGTGGCCGGGCTCGGCACGCCGACTGTCGAGACGGTGCGCGTGAACTACTTCGGCACCCTGTCCGTGCTGGCCGGGCTGCGCACCCGGCTGCGGAAGAAGGAGGCCCCCCGGGTGGTGGTGGTCTCCTCCGCCTCGTCGCTGACCGCTGGTGACCCGGAGGTGATCGAGGCGTGTCTGCGCGGCGACGAGGAGGCCGCCGTCGCCGCGGCCGAGCGCATCATCGCTCGAGGTGAGGGCAGCTCCCTGTATCGCTCCTCGAAGATCGCCCTGAACCGCTGGGTGCGCCAGTCCGCGACCACGGACGACTGGGCGGGCACCGGTGTCCCGGTGAACGTCCTCGCCCCGGGGATCGTGGCGACCGAGACGGCGCGCGAGACGATGCTTTCCGACCCGGCACAGGTCAAAGTGCTCACCACCGCCCTTCCCCAGCCGCTTGGATTCCCCGGCCCCGTCCAGGCGGTCGCCGACGCGCTCGTGTGGATGATCGGGCCGGAGAACTCCTTCATGGCCGGGCAGATCATCTATCTCGACGGCGGGGCCGAAGCCACACTGCGCGGTGACGGCCCCTACCGCGAGGGCATCCGGTACGGCCCGGCCGCGATGGCGCGGATGATCTTCTACTCTCTCGTGTCGAAGGCCCGGCCCCGCCGGGAGAGGTGAGGCACCTCGGGCGCTGCGGAGGCCGAGGCCGGCTGCGGTGATCAGAGGGCTCGGCTGTGCGCGGAGGACTCCCGGTTCCAGTCGGCCACCCACTGCGGCACCTCGAGGTCGGCGGGGACCGGCCCGGCCTGGTCGAGCACCTCGCTGACGTCGACCGATCCGCCCGTCCTGCGCAGGAAGCGAGCCCGCACGATCGCATCGGCGTGGACGGTCCGCCCGACCCGGAAGACCTGCTCCATGTAGATCCAGCGCTCGTCGTACCCGATCACCCGCGTGGACAGATCGAACTTCTGGCCCAGGGTCAGGGGCTTGCGGTAGGTGATGGTCTGCCCCGCCACCACCGGGTACCAGCCCTGCCGGCTGATGCGGTCCCAGAAGCGTGAGCGCAGCATCAGGTCCATGCGCCCGAGGTCCATGATCGACAGGAAACGCCCATTGTTCATGTGCCGCTGCACATCGAGATCGGCGAGGTTGACTCGGAAGGCCGTGTGGGAGGTGTCCCAGATGCTGAGCCGGCTCGCGAAGCGCACACGGATCATGAACAGCAGCAGACGCAGGTACATGTTCACGGTGGGGCCTCTCGACGTGGCGGGGCGGACGCTGCCGCGCTGTGTGACTCGATGGTAACCACCAGTTCGGGCCCGGCCGGCTCCCGGGGCCGGGGAATGCGCTCCGCACCGCGCCGACCACCCGCCGGGCAGCAGCGCCGGGCCGCGATAGTCTGGTGGACGTGACATCCAGCTCCACTCGTGCCGCCAATGACCGCATCATCTGGGTCGACTGCGAGATGACCGGCCTCGACAAGCAGCGTGACGCGCTGCTCGAGATCGCCGTGCTCGTGACCGACGCGGATCTGAACATCCTGGGAGAAGGTGTTGACCTGGTCATCCGGCCGCCGGCCGCGGCGGTGGAGACCATGGACCCCTTCGTGCTCAACATGCACACCACCTCCGGCCTGATCGACGAGCTGGAGGGAGGGATGACCCTCGCGGAGGCCGAGGCCCTGTGTCTGGCCTATGTGCGCGAGCACTGTCCCGAGCCCGGCAAGGCACCGCTGGCCGGAAACAGCGTCGGCACCGACCGCACCTTCCTGGACCGTGATGTCCCGGAGTTCGCGAACTGGCTGTCGTACCGCACGATCGACGTCTCCAGCTTCAAGGAGATCGCCAAGCGCTGGTTCCCCCGCGTGTACTACAACATCCCCGCCAAGCACGGCGGCCACCGGGCCCTGGCGGACATCCGCGAGTCCATCCAGGAGCTCAAGTACTACCGCGAGGTGCTCCTGGTCGCAGAGCCCGGCCCCACCACCGCGCAGGCGCAGGAGGCCGCGCGGGCTCTCGAGCTGCGCTCGGATCAGCTGCCCGAGGCCGGCGCCCTGCCCGCCCCTGCCGCCCGCACCCCCTGGCTCGACCAGCCCGCCCACCGCACCTGGCTCGAGGGTGAAGGCGATGAACTGCTGATGTTCGGCTCGGAATCCGTGCGCGAGGACGGCGGCTTCGCCTGGCTCGACGAGAAGGGTTCCCCGGATCTGTCCCGGCCCTCGGAACTATGGATCACTTGCCGCATGACCCACAGCTTCGCGCTGGGCCACCTGCTCGGCCGTCCCGATTTCGGGCGCTTCGCCGATCACGGCATCACCTCTCTGCGCGGCGCCTTCCGCGACGCCGAGCACGGCGGCTGGTTCGCCTCGGTCGCCGGCGGCAAGCCGGTCGACGACTCCAAGCAGGCCTACGCCCACGCGTTCGTGGTGCTGGCCGCGGCCTCGGCCACCGCTGCCGGGCGCCCCGGCGCACAGGAGCTCCTCGACGAGGCCCTGACGGTGCTGGACGCGAAGTTCTTCGACCAGGACGCCGCGATGAGCGTGGACACCTTCGACCGGACCTTCACCGAGCTGGAGGACTACCGCGGGATCAACGCCAACATGCATACGGTGGAGGCGCTGCTGGCGGCAGCCGATGTCACCGGTGACCGGCACTGGCTGGATCGTGCGGTGGGCATCGCCACGCGCGCGATCGATGAGTTCGCGCGTGCCAACGACTGGGCGTTGCCCGAGCACTACGACAGCGACTGGAATCCGCTGCTGGACTACAACCGCGACGAGCCCAAGCACCCGTTCCGGCCCTACGGCGCGACCGTGGGCCACTGGATCGAGTGGGCACGTCTGGTGCTGCACGCGCGTTCCGCGCTGATCGCGGCCGACGGCGCCGCCCCCGACTGGATGCTCGAGGCCGCCACCGCCCTGATGGAGAAGTCCGCGGCGAGCTTCGGCATCGACGGGGCCCCCGGTTTCGTGTACACCGTGGACTGGGATGGCTCCCCGGTGGCCCGGGAGCGCATGCACTGGGTGGCGGCCGAGGCCGTAAGCGCCGCTGCGGTGATGTACCGGGTCACCGGCGACCGCACCTGGGCCGAACGCTACGAGCAGTGGTGGGAGTACATCTCCACCTACCTGCTCGATGCCGAGACCGGCTCCTGGTTCCATGAGCTCGACGGCGAGAACCAGCCACAGGGCCTCACCTGGCCGGGCAAGCCGGACATCTACCACGCCTTCCAGGCCACGTTGATCCCGCGGTTGCCGGTCACACCGACGCTGGCGGCGGCGCTGCGCGATGGGAAGCTCGACTCCCTGCTGTGACCGCGTCGGGCCGGACACCACTGAGCAGTGGTGCCGCCGCATCCCGGAGATCGGGGCGAGCGGCACCACCGGGCGGGCCCCTGGGATGGGCCGCGCCGCGCTCAGGTCTCGTCGCCGCGCTCCAGAGCGGCCTCCAGCCGCTCCACCTTCCCGTCGAGCTCGCTGGTGTGTCCGGGGCGGATATCGGCCTTGAGCACCAGTGAGACCCGCGAACCAAAGCGAGCGGTCTCGATGGTCGCTTGACGCACCACGTCCATCACCTCACCCCATTCCCCCTCGATCTCGGTGAACATCGCGGACGTGCGGTGGGGCAGGCCGGATTCGCGGACCACGCGCACCGCAGCGGCCACCGCATCGTGCACGCCGGCGCTGTCCGACCCCGGTTCGAGGTCACGGGCGAGCTTCGGGTCGGAGGGCTCCCCGCTGGGCTGGACTGAGAAAGCGATGATCATGGACCCAGTCTCGACCGGCCCGTGGCGCAATGCAACGCGTCTCACACGAAGAGGACCTGCTCCCGGGCGATTTCCCGGTGCAGAGACGGTATGGTTGTCTGTCGTTGCGGGGTGCGCCTCGCACATGGTGGGCGTAGCTCAGTTGGTAGAGCACCGCGTTGTGGTCGCGGTGGTCGCGGGTTCAAGTCCCGTCGTCCACCCCATGTGATGTCTCCGAACATCATGCACGGGTGAGTTCCCAGGCTCCGGGGCTCACCCGCTCTCTATGCGATCGGTGCACTGGAGGCCGGTGCCCCGCCGCCGAACAGCATGCACCCTCATGGCCGCGCACCCGCCGGCACCTTCGGCCGAGGTCCCGCACCTAAGGGCCGAGGTCCCGCTCCCGGCCCCGCCCGGCGCGACCTCGGCCCGGAACCCGACCAGCGGGTCGAAGCGGCAGGTGACACGCGACCACCCGGTCGATGCGGCAGGTGCTGCTTGCTCCCCTGGGCACATCCTCACCCATACTGGCGATATGAGCGAGACCACAGGAGTCACCCGACGTGTGCTGATCACCGGAGCCACCGGCAGCATCGGCTCCCACCTGGCCGAGGCGCTGGCCGATGAGTACGACATCGTCCAGCACGGGCGCACCCCGAGGACCGAGGAGCAGGAGAAGACGCTGCGTCTGGCCGATCTCGACGACTACGATGCGGTGCTCGCCCTGATGGACGGCGTGGACACCGTGGTGCACATGGCCGGGGCCGCCTCCCCCGACTCGAGCTGGGAGTCCGTGCTGCCGGCGAACCTGATCGGCACCCGCAACGTGCTCGAGGCCGCCCGCGAAGCCGGGGTCCGGCGCGTGGTGTTCGCCTCCTCGAACCATGCCATGGGCATGTATGACCGCTACGAGCAGTGGCCTGTGTATCCGCACCAGCTGCCGCGCGGCGACTCCCTGTACGGAGTCTCGAAGATCTTCGGCGAGAGCCTGGGCCGCTTCTACCATGACGAGCACGGCCTCGACGTGATCAATCTGCGCATCGGCTGGATGTCCGAGGACCCCCGCGAGGCGGACGAGGAGATCCTCCACGCCATGTGGCTCAGCCCCCGCGACTGCACCGAGGTGGTGCGACGTGCGATCGAGGCGGAGGTGACCTTCGGGCTCTACTACGCCATCTCCGACAACCCCAACCGGCGCTGGTCGATGACCAACACCACTCTGGAGCTCGGCTACCGGCCCCAGGACTCCGTGAACGACCACCTCGGCGCCCCGCGGGTCATCGAGGGCGGGGCCGAGGTGCGCGACGACTGGCCGCGCGGCTCCTGACCGCCTCAGCTGAGCTGCCTTTTCACGCCCCGACCGGCGTTGCGGCACGGCCCCCGGGGGCGCTGCGACAGGTCTAGGGTGGAGAGCATGAGCGCCCCCGTCTTCGACCCCACCGGCCTCGAACCCCGCTCGGCGACGGACGAGCAGCGCGCCAGCGGTCCGCTGGCCCGCACACCGGAGGGGACCTGGGTGGTCCTCGGCCATGCGGAGGCGATGGAGGTCGCCGGCGACCACGACAGCTACTCCTCGGCGGTCTCGCGTTTCCTGCAGGTCCCCAACGGCCTCGACGGCGTCGAGCACACCGCCATCCGCGCGGCCACCGACCACTTCTTCGGTCCCGAGGAGATGGCGGCCTTCGAGCCGGTGCTGCGCGACGTCGCCAGGGACCTGGTTGAGGAGCTCACCGCGGATGTCGGCCCGGCCGGCACCGAGGTGGACGCGGTCGCCGCCATCGGCGCGGTGTTCGCGGTGCGCGCCCAGACCGCCTGGCTGGGCTGGCCCGCGGAGCTCGAACCCCAGCTGCTGCAGTGGATGGTCGACAACCACGAGGCCTCCCGCTCGCGCGACCTGGCGCGCACCGCCGAGGTCGCCGAGCGGTTCGACGCCCTGATCCGTTCCGTGATCCGGCCGCGACGGGCGGCCGGCGCGCACGCTCCCGACGACGTCACCAATCGGCTCATCCATCAGCGGGTGGAACTGCCCGACCCCGAGGTGCCCGACAGCACGGAACGCTCGCTGCGCGACGAGGAGATCGTCTCCATCCTGCGCAACTGGACGGGCGGCGACCTGGGGTCGATCGCCCTGTGCGTCGGAGTGCTGCTGACCGCGATGTCCACGAGGCCGCAGCTGGCCGAGCGGCTGCGCCACGGAACCTACGAGGAGGCGGTGGCCATCGTCGACGAGCTGCTGCGCATCGACTCGCCGTTCGTCTCCAATCGCCGTGTGACGACCTGCCCGGTCACTTTGGCCGGCCAGGAGATCGCTCAGGGCGAGCGGCTCCTGATCCACTGGACCTCCGCCAACCGCGACGAGCGCACCTTCCCCTCCCCCGATGAGTTCGACCCCGCCGCCAACACACCGCACAACCTCGTCTACGGGACCGGCAAGCACGTCTGCCCCGGCCGCCCGCTGGCCACGCTCGAACTGGTGGTCGCCCTGCAGGAGCTGCTCGCGGTCGTCGAAGTCGCCCCCGCCGAGACCCCCGGTGAGCGCGAGATCGCCCCGGTCGGAGGCTGGGCGCATGCCCCCGTGGTGCTGATCCCGCGCACCTGAGCGCGCGCCTGCGCTCCACCCGGATCCGGACTGTACGACCTGTCGGTCGATCTCTTCCCAGCCCACCGCCGCCTGCCTACCGTGGCGGCATGGCGACCGACGACCAGCTCACATTCCGCAACCCCGTCACCCGCTTCCCCGAGATCTCCCCACCGAAGCAGCATCAGAGCGAACCTGGCCTGGACGCTGAGCTCATGCCGCAGACCGACCGGGGTGAGCAGTCCTATCGAGGCACCGGACGCCTCGAAGGCCGCAGGGCGCTGATCACCGGTGCCGACTCGGGGATCGGCTCTGCCGTCGCGATCGCCTTCGCCCGCGAAGGGGCCGACATCGCCCTGTCCTACCTGCCCACCGAGGAGGAGGACGCCCAGCACGTCAATTCCGTGATCGAGCAGAGCGGCAGGAAGGCGGTGTTGCTGCCGGGCGACCTGGCCGAGCCCGACTTCTGCCGGCAGGTGGTCGAGGACGCCGCGCTCGAGCTCGGCGGGCTCGACGCCCTGGTCAACAATGCCGGCCGGCAGATCGCCATCGAGCAGTTCGAGGATCTGTCCGATGAGCAGTGGACGCATACCTTCGAGGTCAACATCCACGCGATCTACCGGATCTCCAAAGCAGCCCTGGCGCACCTTCCGGCCGGCGCGACGATCGTGACCTCCAGCTCGATCCAGGCGTACGAGCCCTCCCCCACCCTGGTCGACTACGCCTCCACCAAGTCCGCCATCAACAACTTCACCAAGGGGCTGGCCCAGCAGCTGGCACCACGCGGGATCCGGGTCAACGCCGTCGCCCCCGGTCCGATCTGGACGCCCCTGCAGGTCTCCGACGGCCAGCCCAAAGGCGCCCTGCCCGAGTTCGGGAAGTCCACGCCGTTGGGACGAGCCGGCCAGCCGACGGAGCTGGCACCGGCATATGTGTTCCTGACCTCCACGGAGTCCAGCTACGTGATCGGCGAGACCCTCAACGTCAACGGCGGAACCCCGACGCCTTGAGCCCGGCCATGGGCGAGGAGACGACCGATGCGATCCATGAGCAGATCTCCATCACCTGGCCGCCATGACCCGACCTCGTGACGCACTGCTCCTGATCGACCTGCAGGAGGCCTTCTTCGAGTCCGAGCAGCTGCAGCGCGCCCGACCGGAGCTGGTCGCAGCGGTCCACCGCCTCACCACCGCCGCCCACACGGCAGAGGTGCCGACGTTCCTGATCACGACCGAGCACAGCCGCGACCGCTCGACCTGGACCCTGACCATGCTCGACGACGATCGAGGGTTCCTCTTCCATGGGGACGAGACCACCCGGGCGATCGGCGAGCTGGACACCGCGGGCCTGACTCGGATCGAAAAGACCCGCGACAGCGCCTTCTTCGGCACCGACCTGCTGCTGCGGCTGGGGAACCTGGGCGTGGACACGGTGCTGCTCGCGGGGGTGTCCACGCACGCCTGTATCGCCCAGACCGCCCGGGACGCCTTCGCCAACAACGTGCGCGCCCAGGTGGTCACCGACGCGACCGCCGACGACCGGCCCGAGCACCACGCGAGCGTGCTGCAGCTGCTGGCGGAGGACCGCCAGGTCGGGATGATGACCGTCGACGAGGCGTCCAAGCGCTGGCTGGGAGCAGTTCGTCCCGACGAGGCATGACAGTGCACCGCCTCGTCGATGACGCCTGTCACGGGCCTTGCGGAACGGACCCGTCGTAGCCTCTCCCCATGAGACGCGTGAGTCGATTCCTGCTCCGGGCACTGACCGCCCTCGTGGTGCTGGTGCTGATCGTCATCGGGGTGCGCCTGATCAACGGGTGGCGATTCGGCGGCGAGAGCGACGCAGACCCGCAGGACCTGGCCTCCTACGAGCTCGAGCACGAGGGCATGAGCATCGAGCAGCTCGATGGGGACTACCTGAGCGGCTTCCACCTGGTACCGGACGAAGTCAGCCGGGACGGAGTGGTGGTCACCTTCGGCGGCTCCGACGGAGGTCCGGACTTCGAGCGTGCCGTGGAGCTCGCGGGCGAAGGCTACGAGGTCTACGCGCTCTTCTTCTTCGGACAGGACGGTCAGCCCTCCGAACTGGACCGGGTGCCGCTGGAATTCTTCGACGAGGTGACCGCCCGGATCGAGGAGGAGATCGTCCGGCCGGGACCGGTGACCGTGATCGGTACGTCCAAGGGGGCGGAGCTCGCGCTGCTCCTGGCGGCCGAGCACGAGGTGATCGACAACGTGGTGACGTTCGCCCCGACCATGCACGCCTACCAGTCCCTGACGTTCGGGGCCGAGACCACCTCGTCGTGGACCCTGGACGGCGAGGCCGTTCCGTACCTGTCCTTCCAGCGCGCCTCGATCGGCTCGACCGCCAGGATGTTCGCGGCGCTGGCCTTCAACTACCCGATCGCTTATCGCTCCACCTATGTGAGCGTGGTGGAGCGGGCTCCGGCCGAGGAGGAGGCGGCGGCGCGGCTGGACCCGGCTGCGGTCAGCGGCTCTCTGCTGGTGTTCGCCGGCGGGGACGACGAGATGTGGCAATCCGACACCGCGGCACAGCAGATCCAGGAGGCCGCCCCCGAGGCCGAGGTGCACCTGTACCCGCAGGCCGGTCACGCCTTCTCCGGCGACGGACACTGGGGCGGTCTGGCGATGGGGGGCACCGCTGAGGCGAACCGGGCCGCCGCTCAGGACTCGACCGCGGTGCTGCACGAACGCCTGGCCACGTGGCACGGGTGAGCGCTGGACGCTGCCGCGAACAGCCTGCCGAGCTCAGCCGATGCCCTCGTCGATCAGCGCGGCGAGCTCGGCGACGGCCCTGTCGTCACCGGTGATCCGCATCGGCGGCGTCGCCCCGGCCACCGTCTCCAGGGCGAGGCTGCGGCCCCACGCCCAGAGGTTCAGGGCCTGAGCGGTGCCGGTCACCTCGGCAGCCGGCAGTTCGCGAAGGCTGCCGGCTCCACGGGCGCCGACCGTCCCTGCTTCGCGCTCTCCCGTGGCGGGCGAGCGGCGCTCCTGCGGCATGGGCTGGGCGACCGGCACGTCGAGGCTCCTGCCGTCCCGGGGGCGGGTGCCGCGCCACCGCCTGATCAGCACAGTGACCGGCTCTTGGCCGTCCGGGGCGAGGTCCGCCCTCGCGACCGGGGTGGTCTCGGCCCAGTCGGGGACCCAGTCGAGCTGGGCGGGCCACATCACCTCGATCATGTGCTGCAGTCCAGCCAGGGCGACCGACGGGGCGATCCGTGTGACCGGCGCTTCGGCGGCCAGCTCGGCATCGACACGATGGATGGTGGCCTCGTGGGTCTGCATCCGGCGGATGATCCCGACGGTCCGGTCCGCGGCGAACCAGAACCAGGCCGGCTCGTCGTCGCTGCGTCGTGCGAGCTGGCCGAGCAACAGATCGGTGGCGGCGGCCCGGCGCTCGCACAGCTGGGCCACGTCCTCGGGGCGCGGGGCGATCTGCTCCTCGACCGATCCGGCCTGCTCATCGGTGAGCGCCCCGGTGGCCAGGATGGCACCCCAGAACTCATGGACTTCGGTGAGGTGCCACAGCAGGTCCGCGGCGGTCCAGGCGGGGCAGCTGGGCACGTGGCGGTCGGGATCGGTGGCGGTGAGGACCGTGGCGAGGCGGTCCGATTCCTCGCGGATGAGGGTCAGAGCATCGTTGCTCATGTGCTGATCGAAGCACCCGGGCACCGCCCCGGCAAGAGTCCTCGGTCCTCCGGACCCGGGCGTCGTCGGGCAGCGGTGCGCTGAGGCATCGGGCATCGCGCATCGGGCGTCGCCGGTTGCCAGTCGCCGGTTGCCGGGCGCTGCGCTCCGACCAGCCGGTCAGCAGACCGTCTCAGCCGGTCAGCACCCGTCGCATCTCCTGCCAGAAGCCGCTCACATGGGACCGGGCGGCCTGCTCGGCGGCCTCGCCGTCACCGTCCAGGACCGCGGTCAGCACGTCGCGGTGCTCGGTGATCGCCTCCTCGAGGCGCCGCACCCGCTCCAGGCCCAGGAACCACAGCCGCAGGCTCAGAGTCAGGTACTGACTGAGGGTCTCCTGGAGGTAGCGGTTGTGGGTAGCGCGATGGACACAGTGGTGTACCCGCTGGTCCAGGCGGATCAGCGACCGGACGGGCTCGGGGCCGGGGGTGGCCGAGAGGGCCGTCAGCGGTGCGGCGCCGATCTCGTCCAGCAGCTCGCGTGTACGGCTGCGATCCGCGGAGTCGGCCCGCTGGGCGGCGAGCTTCGCCCCGAGGGCCTCGAGGTCGGTCCTGACCTCCGAGACGTGCGTCAAATCGCGCACGTCGACCGGGGCGACGACGGTCCCGCGGCGTGCGAAGATCCTGACCAGGCCTTCTCCGGACAGGCGGCGCACCGCCTCCCGCACGGGGGTTCGGCCCAGCTGCAGTCGCTCCATCAGCTGCCGCTCCTCAAGCACGGCTCCCGGGGGGAGCTCGAGCGTGACCACCAGGTCGCGGAGGCGGTAGTAGGCGACCGCGGACAGTGACCGCACCGGCGTCCCCGGCGGGACCAGGACCGTGAGATCGGTGAGCGCCGCGGAATGCCCCCTGGAAACTGCGACCCCCATGACACCGCCCTCTCCCTGATATATCATCAGCGTACCAGCGGCAGTTCGGGAGGACGCCATGGCACAGATGCCGGACCGTGCAGACATCGTCGTCATCGGGGCCGGGGTGGTGGGCAATGCCGCCGTCAGCCACCTTGCAGAGCTCGGGTGGCGAGACATCGTCCAGCTCGACAAGGGGCCGCTGCCCGATCCGGGCGGATCGACGGGCCACGCCTCGAACTTCGTGTTCCCCGTCGACCATTCCAAGGAGGTCACGGACCTGACCGTGGACTCCATGCGTCAGTACCAGCAGCTGGGCGTGCTGGACAGCTGCGGTGGGATCGAGGTCGCCCGCAGCGCCGAGCGGATGCAGGAGCTCACCCGTCGGATGACCTCGGCCATGTCCTGGGGCGTGGAGGCCGAGCTGCTCTCCCCCGCGGAGATCCAGCAACTGGTGCCCTACTGCGACGCCGGCCTGCTGGTCGGCGGGTTCCACACCCCCACCGGGGCGATCGTGGACCCGATCCGGGCCGGTGAGCTGATGCGCGAACACGCCCATCAGCTCGGTGCGCTCACCGTCTGCGCCGAGACCGAGGTGATCGATGTCGAGGTCTCCGGCGGGAGGGTCACGCGGGTGGTGACCGATCGCGGTGAGATCGAGACCGAGAGCGTCGTCCTCGCCTGCGGGGTGTGGAGCGCGCGCATCGCCGCCATGGCCGGCGCAACGCTCCCGCTGACCCCGGCGGTCCACCAGATGATCGATGTCGGCCCCATCCCCCAGCTCGGGAGCACCGAGGAATGGATCAGCTTCCCGCTGCTGCGCGACATGGACCGCATGATGTATGAACGCCAGCGTGGAGCCGATCTGGAGATCGGCTCCTACGCTCACCGCCCGCTCCTGCACCGCCCCGAGGAGATCCCCCCGGTGGGCGATCATCCCGGGCAGGCCACGCCCACCAGCTTCCCCTTCACCGAGCAGGACTTCGAGGAGCAGATGGGCCATGCCCGGGAGATGTTCCCCCAGCTGCTGAGCGACCCGGAACCACCAAGGACGCTGGCGATCAACGGACTGCTGTCCCTGACCCCCGACGGAGGCGCCCTGATCGGCGAGCTGCCCGAGGTGCGCGGGCTGTGGTCGGCCGCTGCGGTGTGGATCAAGGAGGCCGCCGGGGCGGGCAGGATGCTCGCCGAGCTGCTGACCGACGGACACAGCGAGATCGATCCCCACGGGGCCGACCCGGCGCGATTCCCACCAGCGGCGCGCACCCCGGCGCACGTGGACGCGCGGGCCGCCGAGGGATTCCCGAAGATCTACGGGATCACCCATCCCCGTGAGCAGTGGTTGAGCGACCGGCCCCTGCGCACCAGCCCCTTCCATCCCCGCACCCAGGCACTGGGCGCGCAGTACTTCGAGACGGCGGGCTGGGAGCGCCCCCAGTGGTACGAGGCCAATGCGCCGCTGCTCGCGGAGTATGCCGATCGGATCCCGGCCCGTCCCC
Source organism: Candidatus Brachybacterium merdavium (assembly GCA_019118275.1). Classification (GTDB taxonomy): domain Bacteria; phylum Actinomycetota; class Actinomycetes; order Actinomycetales; family Dermabacteraceae; genus Brachybacterium; species Brachybacterium merdavium. The sequence goes on from DWZH01000065.1 coordinate 18,721, forward strand.
ATGAGTGGGACAGCCGCTGGTGGTCGCCGATCATCGAGGCCGAGCACCTGGCGATGCGGGAGCGGGTGGCGATGGTCGATCTGGGCGCGTTCGCGATCTTCGACGTGAGCGGGCCCGGGGCCCTGGCCTACCTCGAGCACCTCGCACTGGCCCGGGTCGACGTGCGGATCGGCCGGGTGGTCTACACACCGCTGCTGACCGCGGCCGGCGGGTTCCGCTCGGACCTGACGATTGTGCGCCGCGGCCCGGACCACTTCCGTGTGATCACCGGCGGTGCCGACGGCGGCCGGGACTGGTCCTGGTTCGTCCATTACCTGCCGGGCGACGGCTCGGTGCAGCTGACCGACGTCACCTCCGCGGTGTCGACCATCGGGGTGTGGGGGCCGCGCGCCCGGGACCTGCTCTCCCCTCTGACCGAGGCCGACCTCGGCGACGAGGCCTTCGGTTTCGGCACGGTGCGCGACGTGCAGCTGGACAGCATCCCGGTATCGATGCTGCGGATCTCCTACGTCGGCGAGCTGGGATGGGAGATCCATGTACCCGCCGAGCACGGGCTGCGGCTGTGGGACCTGCTGTGGGAGGCCGGACAGGAGTGCGATGTGCTCGCCGCCGGGATCGGCGTCTACGGCACGACCGGCCGCCTGGAGAAGGCCTACCGCCTGATGGGTGCCGAGCTGACCGGGGAATACGATCCCGTCGATGCCGACCTCGCGCTGCCGAAGGTGAAGCGGGCCGACTTCATCGGCAAGCAGCCCTACCTCGCTGCCCGGGAGCGGGGGGCGAGCGCCATTCTCTGCACCCTGGCGCTCGAGGACCGGCACGGGGGCGGGGACAGCCCTCGGTTCCCCACCGGCGGGGAGCCGGTCCTGACGCCCGACGGACAGGCGATCATCGACGCACAGGGGCGGCGATCCTTCGTGACCTCGGCCGGTCCGGCGCCCTCCCTCGGCCGCTACCTGCTGCTTGCCTACCTGCCTCCCCAGCACGCCGAGGCGGGCAACCGCCTCCAGACCCAGTACCTCGGCGAACGCCTTCCGGCCACGGTGCTGGCCGTGGGACGCACACCCGCCTTCGATCCCGGCGACACCCGGATGAAGGGCTGAGGGACGCGCTGCGAGCCGGCGGGCGGCAGGAGAGCGGCACCAACGGTTGACCCTGGCTCGGCAGGGCTGACTGAGGGTCCCTCAACCGGTGACGCCGGCGCGGTGACCCAGGCGCCTGGAGATCTCGGTCGCGGCACGGATCAGCTCCGCTCCCGCTCCCGGCAGGTCGGCGGGCCCGAGGCGGTAGGTGGGCCCCGCGACCGACAGCGCAGCGATCACGGTCCCCTCCGGGCCCCGTACCGGTGCAGCGGCCGCATTGAGCCCTTCCTCGAACTCTTCGACGACTCCGACCCAACCATCACGGCGGGCACCGTCGAGCTGCTCACGCAGCACCCGCGGGTCGGTGACGGTGCGCTCGGTGAAGCGATCCAGGGGCGCGGCCAGCAGCTGATCGCGCTGGACGTCGTCGAGATGGGCCATCAGCATCTTGCCGCTCGACGTGGCGTGCAGGACCGTCCGGTCCCCGACCCAGTTGTGCAGGGCCACGGTGCTGGCGCCCTGGGCCTGGTAGAGGTTGATAGCCGCCCCCTCGCGGAAGACCGCCACGTTGACCGTCTCCCCCAGGCGCTCCGCGAGCGCGTCGCACACGGGCCCCGCCTGCGCGGTCAGATCCAGACGAGACCGGGTCGCAGCGGCCAGCCGCAGCACCCCGACCCCCAGGCGGAGGGAGGCGTCGCCCTCAGTACGTTCGACGAGGTCGTGGGCACGCAGCGCGCTGACCAGCCGAGAAGCCGTGGAGCGGTGGACTCCGAGCTCACGCGCGAGCCGTCCCACTCCCGACTCCCCGTCCCGGGCGAGGATCTCGAGCACCCGAGCGGCTCGGTCGACCGACTGCACAGCTCCTGACGTGTCCATGCCGGGGAGCCTACCTCATGTTGCGCCATACGCATGCCATTGCGCTCTATGCGTCACGGATGGGACAGTGAGGTACAGAACACGACATATGGAGGCAGAGATGCCCATCAACCCCGCACCCCAGGTCCTGCTCTATCCCCGCATCCGCAAGTCCCCGTTCTTCTACGCCTCACGGCGTCACGGGGTCGCGATGTACAGCGTCTACAACCACACCTACCACCCCCGCCACTACGGAGATCCGATCGCCGAGTACTGGGCACTGCTCGAGGGCGTGACCCTCTGGGACGTCGGCGTCGAGCGGCAGATCGAGATCTCCGGCCCCGATGCCTTCGACTTCACGAACCTGCTGATCACCCGTGATCTGAGCAAGTGCAAGGTCGGGCAGTGCAAGTACGTCTTCCTCACCGATCAGCACGGTGGGGTCCTCAACGACCCGGTCCTGCTGCGGCTCGAGGAGAACCGCTTCTGGCTCTCCCTCGCCGACAGCGACATCCTGCTGTGGGCGCGCGGCGTCGCGACCTTCGCCGGCATGGATGTCACGATCCGCGAGGCCGACGTCGGTCCCGTCCAGGTGCAGGGCCCCAAATCCTATGCGGTGATGCGCGACCTCCTGGGCGAGGGAGTCGCCGACATCGGCTACTACTACCTGAAGGACTTCCAGATCGAGGGGATCGATGTGACGGTCTCTCGCACCGGGTACACCGGGGAGCTGGGCTACGAGATCTACGTCCACAATGCCTCGCGCAATGCGCAGCGCCTGTGGGCCCTGGTCTGGGAGGCCGGCCTGCCCCATGGCCTGCAGGTGATCGGCCCCAGCCACATACGGCGCATCGAGGGTGCGATGCTCGCCCACGGCGCCGACATCACCGTGGACACCAATCCCTTCGAGGTCGGCATGGGATACGACTGGATGGTCGATCTGCGCCAGGAGGCCGACTTCATCGGCCGCGCTGCGCTGACCCGGATCAAGGAGAGCGGTCCGGTGCGCCGGCTGGCCGGGGTGGAGATCGGTGGAGCGGCACTGGGCACCTACAACGACGGCTCGATGATCGACGTCTTCCCCGTCCACCACGACGGCCATCGGGTCGGTCAGGTCACCTCGGCCTGCCACTCGCCCCGACTGGAGAAGAACATCGGGTACGCGATGGTGCCCACCGAGCTCTCCGAGCCGGGCACGGAGCTGCAGATCGACACCGGTCAGGGCCTGGTGGACGCGGTCGTGGTGCCCAAGCCGTTCATCGATCCCACGAAGGATCAGCCGAAGACCGATGTGAGAGGACTGGATTCCCCCGAGGCCCCGCTGGCCGGCACCGTGGCCGACGGGGACTGAGCGGCGTGGCCTCGTCAGCGGACCGGGGAGCGGGATCACCGAGCGCGACCACCGGCGCGCAGTTCGAGGTGATCCCGCTGCCCGGGGTCGAGGAGGACGTGGTCCGCCACCTGCCCGCAGCGGCACGTGTGACCATCACCTCCTCACCCCGTCAGGGACCGTCCGCCACCATCGACCTCGCGTGCGCCCTGGCATCCCGCGGCATGACCGCGGTGCCGCACCTGGCCGCCCGGGCCCTGCGCGACGAGAACCAGCTGGCCGGGATCCTCGACTCCCTGTCCGAGGCTGGGGTCGGGGAGCTGTTCGTGATCGCCGGGGACCCCGCGCAGCCCGCCGGGGACTTCATCGGCAGCCTCGATCTGCTCACCGCGATCACGGAGCACGCTCAGCCCTTCGTGATCGGAGTGGGCGGGCACCCGGAAGGGCACCCCTTCCTCGACCAGGAGGCGGCGCTGCGGGAACTGGCGCAGAAGTCCGCCCACGCCTCGTACATCGTCACCCAGATGTGCTTCGAGGCGGCCCCCCTGCTGGCATGGATCAGCAGCGTGCGCGACCAGGGCATCGAGCTGTCCGTGCGACCGGGCGTCGCGGGGCCGGTGGGGCTGGGGCGCCTGTTGCGCATCGGGACCCGGGTGGGCGTGGGCACCTCGCTGCGGATGCTCGGCTCGCAGGGCTCGGGGATGCGCCACCTGGTCACTCCGGGAACCTGGGCGCCCGAAATCCTGCTCGATGACCTCACCGAGGCTTACGCCGATCCCCGGTACGGGCTCGATGGCGTGCACATCTACACATTCAACGCCCTGGAGCAGACCGCGCGCTGGTGGGACGAGCACAGCGATCGCCGGCGGCACAGCGGACGCCGGTGACACACGGACGGTTGGTGAGGCACTGGCCGGCGGTGGGCAGTCGCCCGGTAATGGGGCACCGAGCGGTGGTGGGCGGTCGTCCGGAGAGCACGGACAGGCTCAGCCCCGCAGATCGTCGGCGACGGCCATGAGCGCCTCGGCGGAGCTGCGCAGCTTGCCGAGCTCCTGCGCGGAGAACGGGGTCTCGAGGATCGGGTGGGCACCGGTGGAGTTCACGATGCTGGGCACCGACAGCGCGACCCCGTCGATGCCATGGAAGTCCGAGAGCACCGGGGCAACGTTGAGCACCGCGTTCTCGTCACGCAGGATCGCCTCCACGATCCGGGCGCTGGACAGGCCGATCGCGTAGTTCGTGGCGCCCTTGCCCTGGATCACCTTGTAGGCGGCGTCGCGGACGTCGACCGCCAGCTCGTCGAGCTCGTCCTGGGTGAACAGCGGCTTGCCGTCCTGCTGCCAGTCGAGGATCGGCACGCTGCCGATGCGGGCCGCCGACCACAGGGGGAACTCGGTGTCGCCGTGCTCGCCGATGATGTGGGTGTGGACACTGGCGGGTGAGACGTGGGCGCGCCGGGCGATCTCCCAGCGCAGCCGGGAGGAGTCCAGGACGGTTCCCGAGGCGAAGATCCGTTCGGGCGGCAGCCCCGATATCTCCTGGGCCAGCATGGTCAGCACGTCGCACGGATTGGTGACGACGACGATGATCGCCCGCGGAGCGACCTCGAGCACCTGCGGCACCAACGACCCCATGATCTTCGCATTGGTGGCCGCCAGTTCGACGCGGGTCTGACCCGGACGCTGCTTGGCACCGGCGGTGATCACCACGACATGGGAGCCTTCGGCCACCGCGATGTCGGATCCGCCGTCGATTTCGCTGCTGCCGGTGAACAGGGTGCCGTGGGCGAGATCGAGCACCTCGGCCTCGGTCTTCTCCGCGGCGATGTCGTAGAGCGTGATATGTCGCGCCGAGCCACGGATGAGGGCGGCGTAGGCGACACTCGACCCCACAGCGCCGGCACCGATGACTGTCAGTTTCGAGTTCTCGATCATGGGGTCAAGGTAACAGGGTGCCGGCCCCTCGGCCGCGATGTGCTGGGATCCGTCCCGCGGGTTTGGTGTGCGCCCTTATGAGCTCCGCCCCGCGGATCTCGTGCGCGGCCGCATCGGCCCGGCCGACCGGACGGTCCCCGTGCCCGCCCGGGCCCCGCCCATACTGGCGCCATGGTCTCCATACCTGTGGACAGCACTCTGGCGTTCCTGCGCGAGGGCTATCCCTTCGCGTCCAGCCGGTTCGAGGCGCTCGGTGAGGATGTGTTCACCACTCGTCTGGTGCTGCGGCCGGTGACGTTCCTGCGAGGAGAGGAGGCGGCCGCCATGTTCTATGGCGGGGACCGCTTCACCCGGCAGGGAGCGATGCCCGCCACCGTCCAGCATCTCCTGCAGGACAAGGGGTCGGTGCAGGCCTTGGACAGCGCCGCTCATCGCCATCGCAAGCGGGCTTTCATGGCGTTGATGGGCCCGGCCGCGATGGAGCGGATCGCCGAGATCTTCGACCAGGAGTGGCATCGGGCCCGCGACCGACTCCGTGGCGAGGACCGCGTGCTGCTGCACGATCTGTCGCGGGTCGTGCTCACCCGTACGGCAGCGCGCTGGGCCGGGATCCCCCTGTCGGAGGCGGACCTGCCCCGGCTGACCACCGAGCTGAGCCTCATGTTCACCCAGGTGGCGAGGTTCGGGCCCGCGAACTGGTACGCCCAGCGGCGGCGGCGCGGCACGGAGCGCTGGGCCGCCGACCTGGTGCGACGGGTTCGCTCCGGGCAGCTCACCCCCGATCCCGGCACCACCCTGGCGGTGTTCGCGGACCACCGGGACGAGTCAGGCCGCCGGCTCCCGGAGGAGGTCGCCGCGGTGGAGATCCTGAACATCCTCCGTCCGATCGTGGCGGTCTCGCTGTTCATCGAGTTCGCGGCCGTGGCCCTGATCGAGCATCCTCGGTGGCGCCGCGCCTTCGGTGCCGGCGAGGAGGGCGACCTGGAACCCTTCGTCCAGGAGGTGCGCCGGCACTATCCGTTCTTCCCCGCGGTGCCCGGACGGGTCCGCGAGTCGTTCGACTGGCGCGGGCATCATTTCGGCACGGATGACTGGGTGGTCCTGGACCTGTACGGCACCTGCCACGATCCGCGCCTGTGGGAGGACCCCGGCGCGTTCCGGCCCGAGCGCTTCCGCGGCTGGAGCTGGCAGGAGCACCCCCACACGCTGATCGCCCAGGGCGCCGGACGCCATGAGGAGGGTCATCGCTGTCCCGGCGAGTGGAGCACCGTCGAACTGCTGAAGCAGTCGGTGCGGCTGCTGTCCACCTCGGATCTGCGCGCACCGGCGCAGGACCTGTCGATCCCGCTCGACCGGTTCCCGACCAGCCCACGCAGCGGCGTGGTCCTCCAGCGGGCCTGAACCCGGCCCTCAGCGCGGTGACCGGCCCCGGCGCAGGGGCGCATCCCGGCCTCCGGTGCAGGGCCGATGCGGAATGGTGCCTGATGCGGCGTGGTGGCGGATTCAGCCCGGCGGCCGATGCACCTCACTCCAGGTCGACGACCTCGAATTCGAGCAGTCCCTCGGCGCGGGAGACCGTGGTGGCGGGGTCGCGCTGCTGGCGCTGCGCGGCCCAGGCCTGGAAGCTCTCCTCATCGGCCCAGCGCGTGATCACGAAGTAGCGCCCCTCCCCCGCGACCGGACGCAGCAGTTCGAAGCCTTCGAAACCGGGGGCCTCGTCCACGGAGTGCTTGCGGGCGGCGAAGCGCTTCTCGAGCTCGGCGTGCTGCCCGTCGGGGACGGCCAGCTGGTTGATCTTCACGATAGTCATGGGTTCCTCCACAGCAGTTGACGCGGGCCCTCCATCGTCCCGCATCAATCCCGCGCACGCAGGACGATCGGCCCTCGCGGTCAGCGCCGATCGCCGGCTCCCACCGAGAGCAGGGGGCGTGCAACCGCGGGAGTGTGCCGTTGGCCACACGGGGGTGAGCCGACGGCGCTGGAGAGACGAGAAGGCCCCACCGTGACGGTGAGGCCTTCTTCTGCGGGTGCGCCATCAGGGACTCGAACCCCGGACCTACTGATTAAGAGTCAGCCGCTCTAACCAACTGAGCTAATGGCGCGAACAGGAGACGACATTACACCCGCCCGGGCCCACCTCCAACACTTGAACACACTCTGTGAGCGAGCCGACAGGTCACGGGGCGCAACTCCGATCCCTTAGAATCGATCGTCGCGGGGTCATCGTTGCAGGAGACCCCGGTATTCGTCGGCGGAGGAGGCCAGTGTGAGGATCGCCGTCACCGGAGCCACAGGGGTTCTCGGCCAGGAGGCGCTCGAGGCGCTCGTCGCCGCGGGACATGAGGTCACCGGTGTCACCCGCCGTGACTCGGGTGTCCCCATCATCGAGGGCCGAGGCGGCAGCGCGGTGGTCGCCGACGTCTTCGACGCCGATGACCTGGCTCGCGCCTTCCGCGGCCACGAGGTCGTCATCAACGCCCTCGCCCACCTCCCGGTCGGCATGGCCGGGCTGCGCCCTCTGGCGTGGCGTGAGGATGACCGGCTCCACCAGGAGGCCTCCGTGGCGATCGCCACGGCTGCCACCCGTTCCGGGGTGCGCAAGCTGATCCAGGAGTCCACGGTCTACCTCTACCCGGACAACGGCTCCGACTGGATCAGCGAGGACACCCCGCTGGCCGTGCGGAACCAGGCCTTCCGTCCCCGCGTGCGGGAGATGCGGGCCGCTGTGGACTTCGCGACCTCCGGCCGCAGCGCCGTGATCCTGCGGCTGGGCCAGCTGTTCGGCCGGGACCCGCAGACCACCCACGCCCTCAAGGCCACCCGCGATGGTGACCCGATCCTGCTCGGACGGCCGGAGCACTACATCACGCTGCTGCACCACAGCGACGCCGGACGGGCTTTCGTCGCGGCCCTGCGGGCGGGCAGCGGCTTCTACAACGTGGGCGGTGAGCCCATCACCCGCGGCCGCTGGGCGAAAGACCTTGCCATGGAGGCCGGGGCGGAGGCTCCGGCGAAGTTCTACCCCGAGATCACCCAGGCGATCGTCGGCACCCGCCTGGAGGTGCAGCGGCGCTCGCTGCGGGTCTCCTCGGTGCGGTTCATGTCCGAGACGGGCTGGTGGCCGACGGTCGGACCCTCCACCAAGGGCTGGTCGCGCCGCTGAGCTGATCCCCGGACCGTATCCTCATTTCCCGGCCGGCTCCGTCTCCACGCTGACGATCAGTCCCGGCTCCTGCCCGTAGAAAGTGCCGGGAAGCGCCCAGGCGATGTGCTCGGCGCCGGTCTCACCGTGGGTGACCGGGTGGCCATCCTCTCAGAACCCCGCGGCGAGCAGAGGCCGGCCGTCCGCTCAGCGCGGTAGCCGCATCCCCAGGCTGGGGTCGGAGTCCACGAAGCCCAGAGAGCGGTACAGACTCTGCCCGGGAGGGTCGGCCAGCAGGGTGATGTAGGGATGCGGGGGCGCTGCGGCATCGATCCGGGCGATCAGGTCCTCCACCACGGCCCGGCCCAGTCCACGACGCTGATGGTCGGGATCGGTGGCGACATCGGCCAGATGGAAGTACCAGGTGCCGTCCCCGATGACCCGTCCCATGGCCGCCAGGTCCCCGTCACGGTCGCGCACGATCGCCCAGGCCCAGCTGGCCATCAGCGCGCCGGTGGCCTGCTCCGGAGTGCGTGGGCTGAGTCCGCTGATCCGCCGCAGCCGTAGGTACTCCGGTGACCGGGGAGGCTCCCACAGCAAACGGCAGCCCTCCGGGAGCCGCGCAATCTCACGAGCGCGGGGGCCGGCGGTCGCCGGTGCGTCCGCGGTGGTCGGCCCGGGAGGCTGCTTCGAGGGATCGATCTCGCGTCGTGGCATGTCACGATCCTGCCAGGTGGTCACGGATAATCGAGGGATGAACGCTGATGTGGAGCACCCGTCCGATGAGGACCGCTGTCTCTGCGGGAGCGGCGACATTTTCGGGGCCTGCTGCGGGCCCCTGCTGCGCGGTCAGCGCCGTGCCGGCACCGCCGAGGCGCTGATGCGCTCGCGCTATACCGCTTTCGCCACGCGCGATCTGGAGCATGCGCTGGCGTCGTGGCATCCCGATACCCGGCCCCGGCGTTCGGCCCTGGCCGCCACCTTGGATGAGGAGATGCGTTGGCTGCGCCTGGACGTGCGGTCCACCACCGACGGTGGTCCCTTCGACGACGAGGGGACGGTGGAGTTCGTGGCGACCGCTCGGACCGAGCAGGGACGGCGCGAGCTGCACGAGATCTCCCACTTCGTGCGGGAGGACGGCACGTGGCGGTATGTGAGCGGTGAACTGGGTGCTGCGCACGGTCGTCAATGACCCCGCCCCAGCCACGGCTGTCCCGCCGTCGGTGCCCCGACGCCTGGACGGTGAGCCTGTTCCCCAGGAGCGGACTCACTCCTTCTTCGCGCGCTGATCGGCGCGCGAAGGCTTCGCGGACTTCTTCCCTGCGGATTTCTTCTCCTCGCCGTCGCCGGAGAGGGCGACCACGGCGGCGATCCCTGCTCCGAGGACGATCACGCCGATGACGCCGCCCGCGATCGCCACCGGGAGCGTCGCGGGGGTCTTCCCGTCACCGGCCTCGGAAAAACTCTTCACCGAGCCGACGATCTCGTTCTTCCAGCGCTGGGCCGCGTTCTTGGGATTCACGCGGTCGATCAGCTCGTCGATGTCGGACGCGAGATTGTCCTGCCGGCGGTATGCCTCATCCCGCATCTCGTCCAGGCTGTTCTTCTTGGCCACCACTGCCTCCGGGGGTCGTCAGGGCTTGCGTGCGCTGATCGTATCGTGAGCGGCCCGGTCCCCCAGAATCGCGGGCCGGGCCGCTTCGACGATATCGCTCAGGCCTCGCCCTCGGTCCGGGCCAGGAAGTCATCGGCCCCGCCCACCAGTTCGACGTGCCCGGTGGGGACGTCGGCGGTGGCCATCGCGGCCACCTCGGAGGCGAACTCCTCGACCGAGTACAGGCGACCGGCGGCCTCACGGCGGGCTTCAAGGGCACCCGGGCGCGCGCGGTTGAGCAGCGTCGCGGTGACGGTGCCCTCGATCATGTCCCCGGAGACGACCACGAACGACACCCCCTTCTCGGACATCGCCGGGAGCTGCTCGGTCAGCGCATCCTCGCCGGCGCGCTTGGACCGTGCGACCGCCTCGTACTCGGGCATGGTCTCCACCTCATGGATGAAGTGGGCCTGATGACTGGTGACGAACACGACCCGGCCGCCGGTCGACAGGTGCTCCAAGCCCGCGGCGAGCGCGTCGACCTGCGCGTCGCGGTTCAGGCGCATCGCGTAGTCCTCGCCGAGGTCGGTCTCCATACCTCCGGAGGCGTTCAGCACCAGCAGGTCCAGGGAGCCGAAGGTGTCCACTGCGGTGCGCATGAGGTCGCGCACGCTCTCCGGGTCGGTCAGGTCGGCGCCGACGGCGATGGCCTTGCCTCCGGCGGCCTCGATCTCGGTGACCACCTTGTTGGCGCGCGGAGCCTTCTGGCGGTAGTTGATGACCACATTCGCACCCATCCCGGCCAGCAGCTTCGCGGTGGCAGCTCCGACTCCCCGGGAGGAACCGGTGACGACAGCGGTCTGACCTGCGAGGGGGCTCATGTGTACTCCTGACGATTCGAGGTGTGGGGAACGGGCACGAGCCTACCCGGAGCATCTGGCGACAGCCGGTAGGCTGTGCCCGCGCGCGAGTGGCGGAATTGGCAGACGCGCTGGATTTAGGTTCCAGTGCCTGAGGGCGTGAGGGTTCGAGTCCCTTCTCGCGCACGCATGGATCCTCGTGTGACGAGAAGGAACACACTTGGCGAGCGGGAGGAGGATCTGGGCTCCCTCGCGCCCCGGTCACTCGGCTCATGTCACTCGGCTCGTGCCACGGCAGTCCCACGGCCTGACCCGTCGGTGGCCTCGCGTCGCGCTCCGGTGGACCTGCGGTTATGCTCGAAGCACCGCGCGTCCGCCGGACAGTCAGCGCTTCCCGGGCATGGCCAGGGCTCTGGCTCAGCCACGATGGCGCATCTTCGTCGGCAGGTCCGCGGCCCACCACCACTCAGGAGTGAGCACCCGCATGACCCTCTTCGGCCTCGTCCGGCACGGCCAGACCGACTACAACCGGCAGCACCTCTTCCAGGGATCCAGCGACATCCCGCTGAACGACACCGGCCGCGAGCAGGCCCATCAGGCACTGGCCACGGCAACTCCCGTGGCCTGGGACGCGGTGATCACCTCCCCGCTGGCTCGCGCCCAGGAGACCGGACGCATCATCGCCTCGGATCACTCGCTGTCCTTCGAAGGGACCGATCCGCGTCTGGTGGAGATCGACTGGGGACAGGCCGAGGGCCGCAGCGTCGCCGAGATGGAGGCGCGCTACCCCGGTCGTAGCTTCCCCGGCCGCGAGGACCTCCACTCGGTGGTCGACCGCGCCTGCTCAGCGCTGGACGAGCTCGCCGACGCCCGGCCCGGGCAGTCCGTGCTCCTGGTCGCTCACGGCACCCTGATCCGGCTGCTGATCTCCGGGGTCACCGGCGAGCACCTGCCCTCCCTGCCGAACGGCGCGCTGTCGCTGCTGGAGGTCGAGGATGACACCTGGACGGTGCACGTGATCTCCGGCCGGCAGATCGAACCGATCTCCGCTGCGCTCCCCCGTGACCACCGTCCCCGATTCACCCTCGACGACGACCATCTGACGCCCTATGTGCCGGCCCTGACCCACTGACGCGTCCCGACCACCGCGAGGAGCACCTGTGAACCGCACCGCTGTCGACTCCGAAGGCGCCTGGTTCGAGCCCGAGCACATCGCCGAGCTGCGCCGTCGTCTCCCGATCCCCTACGTGGACATCGTGCCGGTGCGCACTGATGTGGACGGGGCCATCAGCGAGGTGGGGCTGCTGCTGCGCGCCTCGGGCACCGGCCAGATCGTGCGCGCCATCATCTCCGGCCGGGTGCTGGTCCACGAGACGTTGCGCGAGGCCATCGCCCGGCACATCGAGAAGGACCTGGGACCGATGGCGATGCCCCGGGTGCCCGCCTCCCCAGTGCCGTTCACGGTCGCCGAGTACTTCCCCACGCCAGGGCAGTCGCTGTTCACCGACCCGCGGCAACATGCGATCTCACTGGCCTACATCGTGCCGATCGACGGGGAGACCGAACCTCAGGAAGACGCGCTCGAGCTGTCCTGGCTCTCGGTCCAGGAGCTGTCGGAGACCACGATCCTCGAGGAGATGGATGGCGGGCACGACATCATCGTGCGCCGCGCCCTGGCCCACGCCGGGATGATCTGACCCTCACCCCAGGATCCGCGCGATTCCTCAGCCCAGGATCCGCGCGATGTGGTCGGCGATCGCCCGGAACGCCTCCCCGCGGTGGGAGATGGAGTCCTTCTGCTCGGGGGTGAGCTCGGCCGCCGAGCGGCCCTGCCCGTCGGGCAGGAACAGCGGGTCATAGCCGAATCCGCCGGCGCCCTGGCGCTCCCGCAGCAAGCGGCCGTGCATGGTCCCGGTCTCTACCTCCTCGGTGCCGTCGGGCGCGACGAGCGCGGCGGCGCAGACGAAGCGGGCCTTCCGGTGGGCGTCCGGGACATCGGCCAGCTGGGCCAGCAGGAGATCGTTGTTCGCCTCGTCGTCGCCGTGGCGTCCGCTCCAGCGGGCGGAGAAGATCCCGGGTGCCCCGCCGAGCACGTCGACGGCCAGCCCCGAGTCGTCGGCCACGGCCAGCAGTCCGGTCGCCCCCGCGGCGGCGCGGGCCTTGAGCAGGGCGTTGCCCTGGAAGGTGACGGCGTCCTCGACGACATCGGGCAGATCGACACCCGCGGCGGAGATCACCTGCTCGGTCTCCAGGTCCGGCACCGCCGCCACCAGGATGCGCTGCAGCTCGGCGAGCTTCTTGGCGTTGTGGGAGGCCAGGATGATCCTGGCTCCGTCCGGCAGCCCCGCAGCGCTCATCACTGCTGCTCGAGCGCCTTGCGCTGGAGCCCGTCGAGCCGGCGGCAGCCGTCCTCGGCCAGGTCCAGCAGCGCACCGAGCTCGCTGCGGTCGAAGGGTGTGCCCTCGGCAGTGCCCTGGACCTCGACGAAGGAGCCCGATCCGGTGACCACGACGTTCATGTCGGTCTCGGCGCTGACGTCCTCCCGGTACTCCAGGTCCAGCAGCGGGCGCCCCTCGACGATGCCGACGCTGATCGCGCTGACCGAGTCGGTCAGGATCTTGCGGGTGGCGGGGATGGAGGTGTGGCGCTTGCCCCAGGACACCGCGTCGGCCAGAGCGACATAGGCGCCGGTGATGGCCGCGGTGCGGGTTCCACCGTCGGCCTGGAGCACGTCGCAGTCCAGCTGGATGGTGTTCTCGCCCAGCGCGTCCAGGTCGATCACCGCGCGCAGGGAGCGGCCGATCAGACGGGAGATCTCGTGGGTGCGGCCCCCGATCCTGCCCTTGACGCTCTCGCGGGGCGAGCGGGTGTTGGTCGAGCGGGGGAGCATCGCGTACTCCGCGGTGACCCAGCCGGAGCCCGAACCCTTCTTCCAGCGCGGCACGCCCTCGGTGAAGGAGGCGGCGCACAGCACGCGGGTGCGGCCGAACTCGATCAGCACGCTGCCCTCGGCGTGGTCGAGCCAGTCACGGGTGATGCGCACCTCGCGCAGCTGCTCGGGCGTGCGACCGTCGGCACGGTCGCCCCCGGCCGGCTGGGAACTGCTGGAGGTGTGGCTGTCGGAGTTCATGGCACCGCTTCCGGTCATCAGGGGTGGGTCAGGTCTTGAGGTCAGAAGGACACGTCGAGGATATCCATCGGATGGACCACCTGGATCGGCCCCTGATGGACCGCTCGCGCCTCGGCCAGGGTCACCTCGGGGTCGGTCCAGGCGGGGATGTGGGTCAGCGCCAGCCGCCGCACGCCGGCGCGGGCCGCGCACTGCCCGGCCCGCCGGCCGGTCAGGTGCACACCGCTGAAGCGGTCATCGCGCCCTTCGATGTAACCGGCCTCGCACAGGAACAGGTCCGCGCCGGCTGCCAGCTCATCGAGCGCCTCGCAGCTGTCGGTGTCCCCGGAGTAGGCGAGCACCTCCTCCCCCGCGGTGATGCGGAACCCGTAGGACTCCACCGGGTGCAGCACCTCGCGCACCTGGATGTGCAGGGGCCCGATCTCGAAGGTCTGGTGATCGCTCAGGGTCTGGTACGCGAAGGGCACCTTGTCCACGCCGTCGGGCACGCGCCCGCGCCGGGCCAGCACCGCGGCGAGCCGGTCGGGCAGGTCCCAGGGGGCGTGGATCGGCAGCTGCGGCAGGTCAGTCCGGGAGTGGTAGGCCCAGAAGACTTCCAGCCCCGTCAGGTCGAGGTAGTGGTCCGGGTGCAGGTGGGAGACGATCACTGCGTCCAGCTCGGTGGGGTCGATGATCGTCTGCAGGGGCCCGAAGGCTCCTGATCCGAGGTCCATCAGCAGCCGCCAGGTGTACCCGGCCTCGTCCTCGTGCTCGATCAGGTAACTGGAGGCGGCGCCTCGCGGGCCCGCGAAGCTCCCACAGCAACCGATGACATGGATCCTCATGCGGGCACCACCGGCAGGGTCGAGGTCATCGTGACCAGGGGGCCGAGGAACCGGCGGGACAGGCCCGAGAAGGACCCGCGGTCCGGACCGGTGGCGGTCTCGGCGAAGACATGGTTGGGCGGCTGGGCGGCTGCGCGCAGCTGGTCGTTGCCGCGCAGCTGGCGGAAGACGTCCAGCGCGGTCTCCTCGGCGGAGGAGACCAGCGTGACGTCGGGGCCCATCACGTAGCTGATGGCACCGGCCAGCATCGGGTAGTGGGTACAGCCCAGCACCAGGGTGTCGACCCCGGCCTCCCGCACCGGCGTCAGATACTGCTCGGCGACCTCGAGCACCTCGTCGCCGGCCGTCACACCGCTCTCGACGAACTCCACGAAGCGCGGGCAGGCGGCGGTGGTGATCTCCAGATCCGGGGCCGCGGCGAACGCGTCCTGATAGGCGCGAGAGGTCACCGTGGTCTCGGTGCCGATCACCCCGACCCGGCGGTTGCGGGTGGCGGCCACCACGCGGCGCACGGCCGGCTGGATCACCTCGACGACCGGCACCTCGTACCGCTCGCGGGCATCGCGCAGCACCGCCGCAGAAGCCGTGTTGCAGGCGATCACCAGCATCTTCACCCCTCGGTCGACCAGGGAGTCCATGATCTCCAGGGTCAGCGCGCGCACCTCGGCGATGGGGCGCGGCCCATAGGGGCTGTGGGCGGTGTCGCCGATGTAGAGGAGTTCCTCATGGGGCAGCTGGTCCAAGATGGCACGGGCGACCGTGAGGCCACCCACCCCGGAGTCGAGGATCCCGATCGGCGCGTTGTTCATCCGGTTCAGCGTAGGCTCCGTGATCGCCGTCAGCAGTGAGGACGCGCTCAGTGGGGCGAGGCTCACAGCACCCTCAGCAGGCTCTCCTGCAACCACGACAACAGCTCGTAGACCGCGATGACGATGTCAGCGCCGGCGTGCTCGTCATCGGGGGCGGAGGCCTCCTCGACCCGTTCGCCGATCTGCTGCAGCATCCGGACGGTGTCGAAGTCCCCGTCGCGCTCCAGCCCCAGCCGGTCGGCCAGGACGATCCGCACGTCGTTCAGGGCCCGCAGCAGGACGATCGCCTCCTCCTCGTCGACCACCACCTCGCTGTGCTCAGGCCCGGTGGCATCGATCAGCGAGATGACCGTCTGCAGGTCGGCGAGCTTGGTGTCCGCGAGATCCTGCTGGCCCAGCCTGCGGTACTCCTCGGCGAGGTCGGGGTCGCTCGAGGCGGCCGGGAACAGGCGCTTGACCGCCGAGTCCGAGGGTTCCCGGGCGCTGCGGCCGGCGAACTCGGCCTCCAGGCGGCGCAGCGGGTCCTCGCTGTCGGCGGCCCGCCGGATCGCGCCGTGCTCGGAGCCGATCCCCAGGTCCGCGCGGATCAGATCCGCGGTCTCCTGCGCGACCTGCGCGATGATGGCCTTCTCCTCGCCGTCGAGACGGCAGGCCAGGGTTCCGTCGGGCCGGTTGCGGAACGCATGGGCCATCAGCTCTCCCCCGCCTTCTCCAGAGTGGCGTTCAGCCCGTAGGAGTGCATCGCCTGCACGTCCCTCTCGGCCCGCTCACGCGAGCCTCGCGAGACGATCGCCCGGCCCTCGTGGTGGACCTGCTTCATCAGCCGTTCCGCCACCGCCCGGGAGTACCCGAAATGACGTCGCAGGACGAACACGACGTAGCTCATCAGGTTGACGGGGTCGTTCCACACCACCGTGCACCAGGGCCCTGTGGACTGCATCGACTCCTGCTCGTCCAGAGACGTGACGGTCACCCCACCCACATCGGGCGCAGCCCGCGGCAGATCGACCGGCATCCGTCCTCCTCCTGCTTCCTGACGTGCGCCGAGCCCGCGGCACGTTCTCGGATCTCTGCTCGGGGCGCAGCTCGTACGAGTCTACGGGGCGGGCTGGACAGTCAGAGATCCCGGCACGCACTACGGTGGGGACCGTGACTTCTGCCCTGCTCACCGACCTCTACGAGCTGACGATGCTGCGCGCCGCCCGCGACGCCGGCATCGACTCCCGGCGCTGCGTGTTCGAGGTGTTCACCCGCTCCCTCCCCGACGGCCGCCGCTACGGGGCGCTGGCCGGCACCGGACGCATCCTGGAGGCGATCGCCGATTTCCGCTTCGACGAGGCGGATCTGCGGTACCTGCGCCGCACCGGTGCCCTGGACGAGGGCACCCTCGACCACCTCGCCGAGTACCGCTTCACCGGGGACATGCACGGCTACGAGGAGGGGGAGCTGTACTTCCCGGGCTCCCCGGTGCTGCGCGTCGAGGGCACCTTCGGCAACGCGGTGCTGCTGGAGACGGTGATCCTGTCGATCCTCAACCACGACAGCGGGGTGGCCTCGGCCGGCTCCCGCATGGTCGCCGCCGCCCGAGGGCGGCCCTGCATCGAGATGGGCGGCCGCCGCGTGCACGAGGACGCCGCGATCGCCGCCGCCCGCGCCGCCTACGTGGTCGGATTCGACTCGACCTCGAACCTGGCCGCCGGAGCCCACTACCGGGTGCCCGTGGCGGGCACCGCGGCCCATGCCTTCACCCTGCTGTTCGACAGCGAGGAGGAGGCATTCCGCGCTCAGCTGGCCTCCCAGGGGGCCGGGACCACGCTCCTCGTGGACACCTACGACGTCGAGCACGCGGTGCGCACCGCCGTGGAACTGGCGGGCCCCGAGCTGGGGGCGATCCGGCTCGACTCCGGCGACCTCCTGGCCCAGGCCGGGCAGCTGCGCCGGCTGCTGGACTCGCTGGGGGCCACCGACACGAAGATCACCGCCACCGGCGACCTGGACGAGCACCGCGTCGAGGAGCTCGCCGATGCCCCGATCGACGGCTACGGGATCGGGACCAGGCTGGTGACCGGCGGTGGGCACCCGGCGCCCGGTTTCGTGTACAAACTGGTCGAACGGGAGGGCGACGACGGGCTGATGCATCCGGTCGGCAAGCGCTCCCAGGACAAGGCGACCCCGGGATCGGGCAAGAGCGCCTACCGCATGCTCGTCGAGGGGCGGGCCCATGCCGAGCTGGTGCTGCCGGGAGAGGAGGAGGTCGCGCAGTTCGAACGGGAGCTGACCGCGGAGCTGATCTCCACCGATGCCTCCCCTGCCTGGCAGCGCACCGAGCTGCGGGCGCTGCAGGTGCCGCTGATCCGCGGCGGAGAGCCGCTCGATCCGCAGCGCGCGCCCGAGCTGGCTCGACGAGCCCGTGAGCGGCATGCGGCCTCGCTCGCCGAGCTGGGACTGTCGGCCGCGGACGGCCCGGACGGTCCGGTCGCGATCCCTACGGTCACCGACGGCGCGGAGGCAGCGCACGTGCTGCGCTGACGAGTGCGTCCGACGCGGCCCGGCATCTTCAGGGAGCGGCGGTCAGCGGCGGCCGACGAACCATCCGCGCACGGTGTCGATCCGCGCCTGGATCTGGTCGGCGCTGGCCTGGGCCACCGCCGGGCCCCCGCAGCGGCTGCGCAGGGTGTTGTGCACCGAGCCATGAGGAGAACCGGACCTCTTCGACCAGGCCGATACCAGCGCGCTGAGCTCCTTGCGCAGGTCCATCAGCTGCCGGTGGTCGACCGCCGACGGGGTCTGCGGTCGCGTCGTGCCCCCATCGCGCATGCGCTCCTGCTGCTGCGCCTGGTGCTGCTGGAGGACCGTGCGCATCTGATCGGCGTCCAGCAGCCCGGGGATGCCCAGGTACTCCTGCTCGTCCTCGCTGCCCGCCATCCCGCCTGCCCCGTATTCGCCGCCGTCGAACAGCACGCGGTCGAACGAGGCCTGCGACTCGAGTGCCTCGAAGGTCATCTCCAGCTGGTCGGAGGCCTGCTCGCTGCGGTTCGCCTCCTCCAGCAGGGACTCGTCCAGCCCGGTGAGCTCGTCGCCGGTGTCGGGGCGACGGTCGAGGACGTGGTCGCGCTCCTCCTCCATGGCCGCGGCATGGGCCATCAGGATCGGCACCGAGGGCAGGAACACGCTGGCGGTCTCGCCTCGGGTGCGCGAGCGCACGAAGCGCCCGACGGCCTGCGCGAAGAACATGGGAGTGGCGGTGGAGGTCGCGTAGACGCCCACCGCCAGCCGAGGCACGTCCACACCCTCGGAGACCATGCGCACCGCGACCATCCATCGGTCGTCGGAGGTGGAGAAGTCCTCGATGCGCTGACCGGCTCCGACGTCGTCGGACAGCACCACGGTCGGTGGCTGTCCGCTGATCTCCTCCAGGGTGGCCGCGTAGGCGCGCGCGGCCTTCTGGTCGGTGGCGATCACCAGTCCCCCGGCATCGGGCACGTGCCGGCGGACCTCGGTCAGGCGCCGATCCGCGGCCGAGAGGACCGACTGGATCCATTCGCCCTTGGGGTCCAGTGCGGTGCGCCAGGCCTGCTGGGTGATGTCCTTGGTCTCGAGCGCACCGAGCTGCGCGGAGACCTCGTCACCGGTCTTGGTGCGCCAGTGCATGCGTCCGGAGTAGGTCATGAACAGCACCGGGCGCACCACGTGGTCGCGCAGCGCCTCGCCGTAGCCGTAGGTGTAGTCGGCCTTCGAGTGCAGGAAGCCCTCGCCGTCCTCCTCGTACGTGACGAAGGGGATCTCCGCGTCGTCGGAGCGGAACGGGGTGCCGGTCAGCGACAGCCGGCGGGTCGCGGGGTCGAAGGCGTCACGCACGCCGTCCCCCCAGGTCAGCGAATCGCCCGCATGGTGGATCTCGTCGAGGATCACCAGGGTGCGGTCGGCCTCGGTGCGGGCGCGGTGCAGGGCGGGGTGCATGCCGACCTGCGCGTAGGTCACGGCCACGCCCTGGAAGTGGGAGCCGTGGGCGCCCTGCGCATTGGTGAAGTTGGGGTCCAGGGAGATGCCCACCCGGGCGGCGGCATCAGCCCACTGTGTCTTCAGATGCTCGGTGGGGGCGACCACGGTGATGCGGCGGACCGTCCCCTCGGACAGCAGGCCGGCGGCGATCTGCAGCGCGAAGGTGGTCTTGCCCGCGCCGGGCGTCGCCACGGCCATGAAGTCGCGCGGCGCCGCGGTGCGGTACTGCTCGAGCGCTTCGGCCTGCCAGGCGCGCAACTTGGGGACGGTGCCCCAGGCGGCTCGCTCGGGGTACGCCACGGGCAGCGA
>DWZH01000010.1 GCA_019118275.1 Candidatus Brachybacterium merdavium
GGTGCAGGAGGCGTTGGAGATGATGTGGTGCGTGTCGGGGTCGTAGTCGCCCTCGTTGACACCGATCACGAAGGTCGCGTCCTCGTTCTTCGCCGGAGCGGAGATGATGACCTTCTTGGCGCCGGCCTCGATGTGGGCCTTGGCCTTCTCGGCGTCGGTGAAGATGCCGGTGGACTCGACGACGACGTCCGCGCCGATCTCACCCCAGGGGATGTTCTTCGGGTCGCGCTCAGCGTAGGCCTTGATGACCTGGTCGCCGACGGTGATGCTGTTCTCGTCGTGCGAGACGTCGAGGGGGAGCACGCCGCCGATCGAGTCGTACTTGATGAGGTTGGCGAGCGACGCGTTGTCGGTGAGGTCGTTCACTCCGACGATCTGGATGTCTGCGTTCTGCTCGATGGCTGCGCGCAGGAAATTGCGCCCGATACGACCGAAGCCGTTGATGCCGACCTTAAGGGTCACGGTTCCTCCTTGATCCACAGGATTCTGCGGAATATGGACAGATGGCGCGCACGTCCTCGTACGCTCGGACGGCGCCGGCAGTGACCGACGACCGTGTCGATCCTATCAATGCGTGGGGTCCGGTGAGGGCGGTAGCCGTTCCTCGTCCACTCCGTCCTCGGTTCCGGCCACTCCGAGCTCTTCGGCGCGCTTGTCCGCCATCGCCAGCAATCGTCTGATCCGGCCGGCCACGGCGTCCTTCGTCAGGGGCGGATCCGCGAGCTGGCCCAGCTCCTCGAGGCTGGCCTGGCGGTGCTCGAGCCGCAGGCGTCCGGCGGCGCCGAGGTGCTCGGGGACCTCGTCGCCGAGGATCTCCAGGGCCCTCTGCACGCGCTGCCCGGCCGCGACCGCGGCCCGGGCGGAGCGGCGCAGGTTGGCGTCATCGAAGTTCGCCAGCCGGTGGGCGCTGGCCTTGACCTCGCGGCGGGTGCGGCGCTCCTCCCAGGTCAGCACGGTCTGGTGGGCGCCCATGCGGGTCAGCAGGGCGGAGATGGCGTCGCCGTCGCGCAGCACCACCCGGTCGGTCCCGCGCACCTCGCGGGCCTTGGAGGCGACCCCCAGGCGGCGGGCCGCACCTACCATGGCCAGCGCCACCTCCGGGCCGGGGCAGGACAGCTCGAGCGCCGAGGAGCGCCCCGGCTCGGTCAGGGAGCCGCGGGCCAGGAACGCGCCCCGCCAGGCCGCCTCGGCGTCGACCGTGGCCCCGCCCACGACGAAGGGCGGCATCCCGCGCACGGGGCGGCCGCGCGCGTCGAGCAGCCCGGTCTGGCGGGCCAGCATCTGCCCCTCCCGCTCGACCCGCACGATGTAGCGGGTGGTGCGGCGGATGCCCGAGGGGGCCAGCACCGCGACCTCGGCGCGGTGACCGTACATGTCCGCGATGGTGGCGTGCAGGCGTCTGGCGACGGCGGCGGAGTCCAGCTCGGCCTCCACCACCACCCGTCCCGCCACCAGATGCAGCCCGCCGGCGAAGCGCAGCGTCGCGGCCGCCTCCGCCTTGCGGGCCGAGGGCCGGGTGATCTCGAGGTGGCTCAGCTCCTCCTTGGCATCACCGGTCAGTGCCATGCAGGTCCTCCTCGCTCGGGGGGTCGGTGGTGCTCGCCGACGGGTCTGGGGTCCGCGGTCCCGGTTCGACATCGCCGTAGACGTCGTCGAACAGGTCGCGGTAGGCGGCGGCCAGCCGCACCGGGTCGTGCCGGGGTCGGCCGTCGCCTGCGCTGACCTGCCGCAGCAGGGTGCGGATCCCGCGGCCCTCGGCCGCCTGGGACAGTGTCAGGGCGTCCTCCAGGGTGGTGGGATCGGCGACCAGCGCGTCGAAGCGGGTGCCATCGGCGTGCTCGAGCAGCACCTCGAGCAGGTCCAGGCTGGTCATCCCCTCGGCTTCCTGCTGGCCCACCGAGAGGTTGGTGGTGATGCAGCGGCGGGCCGAGGTGCTGCGGATCGCTTCGGCGATCTCCGGGATCATCAGGTGTGGCAGCACCGAGGTGTACCAGGACCCGGGGCCGACGATGACCCAGTCGGCCCGCTGGATCGCCTCGATCACGGCATCGGGGACCCGGGGCCGGGCCGGGGTCAGTCGCACCTCCTCGACACGTCCCTCGCAGGTGGCGACCTGCCACTGCCCGCTGATGATCCGTAGCTGCCCGTCCTCGCCGCGGACATCGGCCTCGATGTCCAGGGGGTCCAGGGCCATGGGCAGCACTCTGCCGCGGGCGCCGAGCAGCTCGGCCATCTGGTCGAGCCCCTCGATGGGGTCATCGAGGATCTGCCACAGGGCGACCATCAGCAGGTTGCCCAGGGCGTGCCCGTCGAGCTCACCGTCGGTGGCGAAGCGGTGCTGGATGACGTCGCCCCAGATGGAGCCCCAGTCGGAGTCCTCACACAGGGCGTCCAGCGCCATCCGCAGGTCGCCGGGTGGCAGCACCGGCATCTCCGTGCGGATCCGCCCGGAGGAGCCCCCGTTGTCGGCCACGGTGACCACCGCGGTGATGTCGTCGGCGAGCAGCCGCAGCGCCCGCAGGTTCGCGGCCAGTCCGTGACCGCCGCCCAGCGCGACCACCCGCAGGGGCTGGTGCGGGGTGCCGCGCCCGCCGCGACGAGCTCGCCTGCTCAGGTCGGCGCTGCGCAGCCGCTGCCTGCCCGATCGATGCGCGATGCTCATTCCCGGCCCAGATCCCGGTGACGGATGCGGACGGCGTGACCGGCCCGCCGCAACAGGTCGCCGATCTTCTCGGAGACGGCGACGCTGCGGTGCTTGCCTCCGGTGCAGCCGATCGCCAGGGTCGTGAAGTGCTTGTTCTCGGCCGTGTACCCGCGCAGCACCGGGGTGATCATGTCCAGGTAGCGGTCGACGAACTCGGCGGCGTTGGCGTCGCCGAGCACGTACTCGGCCACGGCCGTGTCGGTGCCGCGCTGGGCCTTCAGCTCGGGAACCCAGTACGGGTTGGGGATGAACCGCACGTCGCTGACGTGGTCGGCCTCGATCGGGATCCCGTACTTGAAGCCGAAGGAGAGCATGGTCACGGTGAGCCTGCGCTCCGCGGTGGTGCCGAAGGCGGTGCGCATCTTCATCGTCAGCTGGTGCACGTTCAGCGGGGAGGTGTCGACCACCATGTCCGCCATGCGCCGGTAGGGGGCGAGCATCTCGCGCTCACGGCGGATCCCTTCGAGCACCCCTTCCTCGCCCTGCAGCGGGTGGGGGCGGCGCACCGAGTCGAAGCGGCGCACCAGGGTGGCCTCATCGGCCGTGAGGAAGAGCAGCCGCAGCCGCAGATCCTGCTTGCGCAGCTGCATGACGACGTCGGACAGCTCGGAGAAGAACGGGCCGGACCGGGGGTCGACCACCACCGCGAAGCGGTTGTCGCGGCCCTCGGCGGAAGCCTGCAGATCGTACAGGGTGCCGATCAGCTGAGGGGCGATGTTGTAGACGACGTACCAGCCCATGTCCTCGAGGGCGTGGGCGGCGGTCTCGCGCCCGGCCCCGGCCAGGCCGGTGATGACGACGACGTCACCGGCCGTCTCCGACCGCGGCGGTCCGGTCTGCTCAGTGTTCACGAGGTGCTCCTTCCGGTTCGACGATGGCGGGCGCAAGGTGCACTAGTCCTCGAGGATCTCGCCGGTCGCCATGTCGACGGTGACATCGAGTCCGTCGGGGGTCGCGGACTCCGTCGCCTGTTCGGATCGTAGCGCGGCAGTGATCTGCGCGGCCAACGCGGGCCCGATCCCCTGCACCTCCTGCAGCTCCTCCTCGCTCGCCTCCCGGATCGCGGAGACCGTCACGAAGCGGTCCAGCAGGGCTCGTCGGCGGGCCGGCCCCAGGCCCGCGATCCCGTCCAGGGCGCTGGCCTGCATAGCGCGCCCCCGCTTGGAGCGGTGGTAGGACAACGCGAAGCGGTGGGCCTCGTCACGCAGCCGTTGCACCAGGAACAGCGCCTCGCTGGTGCGGGGCAGGATCACCGGGTAGTCATCACCGGGCAGCCAGATCTCCTCGAGCCGTTTGGCGATGCCGGCCAGGGCGATATCGGTGATCCCCAGGTCGTCGAAGGCGCGCTGGGCGGCTGCGACCTGCGGGGCGCCGCCGTCCACGAGGATCAGCGAGGGCGGGTACGCGAATCTCTTGAACCCTGGCTGTTCCTCATCGGCCGGCTCGGGTGGGTCGAGGTGGTGCTTCAGGCGGCGCGTGATGACGTCGTACATCGAGGCGGTGTCGTCGCGGGCGGCCTCGCCGCTGACCGAGTAGCGTCGGTACTCGCTCTTCTTGGGCAGCCCGTCCTCGAAGACCACCTGGGAGCCGACCACATTGGTGCCGTGCGAGTGGGAGATGTCGAAGGCCTCGATGCGCAGCGGCGGTTCGGCCAGCTCGAGGGCCTCCCCCAGGTCCTCGAGGGCCTTGGTGCGGGCGGTGAGGTCGCCGGTGCGCTTCAGGCGATGCAACCGCAGCGCCTCCTGGGCGTTCTCGGTGACCGTCGCCAGCAGGTCCTTCTTCTCGCCGCGCTGCGGGATGCGCAGGTCCACCGGCCTGCCGATCAGCTCGAGGACCTGCTCACGGGAGCTGGGGTGGACCGGGACCAGGATCTCCTTGGGGGCCGCGCCCTCGGTGTACAGGGTGGTCAGCGCACGCTCGATCAGCTCGCCCGGGCCGGAGGCGTCGAGGATCTCGGCGGTCCAGCCGCGCTGCCCGCGGATGCGCCCGCCGCGGACGTGGAAGACCTGCACGGAGGCCTCCAGCTCGTCCTGGGCCAGACCGATCAGGTCGGCGTCGGTGGCGTCGGAGAGCACCACCGAGTTCTTCTCCATGACCTTGGTCAGGGCCTGCAGGTCATCGCGCAGTCCCGCGGCGGTCTCGTAGTCCATCGCTGCGGCCGCCTCGCGCATCTGCTGCTCGATGCGGCGGGTGTAGGTCGCGGTGTTGCCGGCCATGAAGTCGGCGAACTGCCCGGCCAGCTCCCGGTGGTCGTCGACGGAGATGTCCCCGACGCAGGGGGCGGCGCACTTGCCGATGAATCCCAGCAGGCAGGGCCGCCCGGAGCGTTCGGCGCGGCGGTACACGCCGGGCGTGCAGGAGCGGATGGGGAAGACCCGCAGCATCAGGTCGAGCGTCTCGCGGATCGCGCCCACCTGCGGGTACGGGCCGAAGGTGCGGTCCCCCTTGGCGCGGGGACGGCGGGTGATGTGGACCCGGGGCACCTTCTCGCCCATGGTGATCACCAGGTACGGGTACGACTTGTCGTCGCGGAACTTCACGTTGAACCGCGGAGCGAACTCCTTGATCCACGTGTACTCGAGGGTGAGGGCCTCCACCTCGGTGCCCACCACGGTCCATTCGACGCTCGCGGCGGTGGTGACCATCCGCCGGGTGCGCTCGTGCAGGGCGGTGATGTCCTGGAAGTAGCTGGACAGGCGGCTGCGCAGGTTCTTGGCCTTGCCGACGTAGATCACGCGTCCGTGCTCGTCGCGGAAGCGGTAGACCCCGGGCCGGGTGGGGATGGTGCCGGCCGCGGGGCGATAGGTGGAGGGATCAGCCATGGGACACCACGCCTCAGCGGCGCCCCTTCTCGAGCATCGGGGCCAGGAACTGCCCGGTGTAGGAATCCTTCACGCTCGCGACCTGCTCCGGGGTGCCGGTGGCCACGATCTGCCCACCTCCGGCGCCGCCCTCGGGCCCGAGGTCGATGATGTGGTCGGCAGTCTTGATGACGTCGAGGTTGTGCTCGATCACCAGCACGGTGTTGCCCTTGTCGACCAGTCCCCCGAGCACCTCGAGCAGCTTGCGCACGTCCTCGAAGTGCAGGCCCGTGGTGGGCTCGTCGAGCACGTAGATGGTGCGGCCGTTGGAGCGCTTGTGCAGCTCGGAGGCGAGCTTGACGCGCTGCGCCTCACCCCCGGACAGGGTGGTGGCGCTCTGGCCCAGGCGCACGTAGCCCAGCCCCACATCGACCAGGGTCTGCATCTGGCGGCGGATGGCAGGGACGGCCTCGAAGAACTCGAGCGCCTCGGCGATGGACATCGCCAGCACCTCGGCGACGTTCTTGCCCTTGAAGTGGACCTCGAGGGTCTCGCGGTTGTAGCGGCGGCCCTTGCAGACCTCGCACTGGACGTACACGTCGGGCAGGAAGTTCATCTCGATCTTCAGGGTGCCGTCACCGGAGCAGGCCTCGCAACGCCCGCCCTTGACGTTGAAGGAGAAGCGCCCAGCGGTGTAGCCGCGGACCTTCGCCTCGGTGGTCTGGGCGAACAGGGTGCGCACCCGGTCCCACACCCCGGTGTAGGTGGCGGGGTTGGAGCGGGGGGTGCGGCCGATCGGCGACTGATCGACATGGACCACCTTGTCGAGGTGCTCCAGACCGGTGACCCGCTTGTGGCGGCCGGGCACGATGCGGGCACGGTTCAGCTCCTTGGCGAGCACCGAGTACAGCACGTCGTTGACCAGGGTCGACTTCCCCGAACCGGAGACGCCGGTGATGACGGTGAGCACGCCCAGGGGGAAGGAGACGTCCGTGCCCTTGAGGTTGTTGGCGCGGGCACCGACGACGGTGACCATCCGGTCCCGGTCGATCGGGCGGCGCTGCTCGGGCAGCGGGATCGCAAGCTGCCCGGACAGGTAGCGTCCGGTCAGCGAGTCGGGGTTGCTCTTCAGCCCCTCGGCCGGACCGGAGTGGACCACCTGGCCGCCGTGCTCGCCGGCCAGAGGGCCGATGTCCACGATCCAGTCGGCGGAGTTCAGAGTGTCCTCGTCGTGCTCGACGACGATCAGGGTGTTACCGAGGTCGCGCAGGCGAGTCAGGGTGGCGAGCAGGCGCTCGTTGTCACGCTGGTGCAGGCCGATCGACGGCTCGTCGAGCACGTACAGCACACCGACCAGACCGGAGCCGATCTGGGTGGCCAGGCGGATGCGCTGGGCCTCGCCGCCGGACAGGGTGCCGGCGGCGCGGGACATGGTCAGGTAGTCCAGGCCGACGTCGAGCAGGAAGCCCAGGCGCGAGCGGATCTCCCGCAGCACCTCGTCGGCGATGGCGGCCTCCCGCTCTCCCAGCTCCAGCTCCTGGTGGAAGGTCAGCGCGTCCCGGATGGACATGTCGGTGACCTCGGCGATGGAGCGGCCGCCAACGGTCACGGCGAGCACCTCGGGGCGCAGCCGCGCCCCCTTGCAGGTGGGGCAGGGCACCTCCCGCATGAACTGCTCGTAGCGCTCCCTGGCCCAGTCGGACTCGGTGTCGGAGTGGCGACGCTCGAGGAAGTGCATGACGCCCTCGAAGCCGGTGGCGTAGGTGCGTTCGCGACCGAAGCGGTTGCGGTACTTCACGTGGACCTTGTAGTCCTTGCCGTGCAGCAGCGCCTCGCGGGCGCGCTCGGGCAGGGCCCTCCACGGGGTGTCCATCGAGAAGCTGAGCTCCTCGGACAGACCCGCCATGACCTCCTGGTGACGATCGGCCGAGCCCATCGCCCAGGGGGCGATGGCGCCTTCGGCGAGGGTGAGGTCCTCATCGGGGATCACCAGCTCGGGGTCGACCTCCAGGCGCATGCCGATGCCGGCGCACTCCGGGCAGGCGCCGTAGGGGGCGTTGAAGGAGAAGGTGCGCGGCTCGATGTCATCGATCGCCAGCGGATGGTCGTTGGGGCAGGCGCGCTTCTCGGAGAAGCGGCGGGTGCGGCCCGGGTCGTCGGCCTCGAGATCGACGAAGTCGACCACCAGGATCCCCTCGGCCAGCCGCAGCGCGGTCTCGACGGAGTCGGTCAGCCGGCGCCGGGAGTCGGGCTTGGCGGCCAGGCGGTCGACGATCACCTCGATGGTGTGCTTGAACTTCTTGTCGAGGCTGATCTCCTCGTCCAGGCGGCGCACCTCACCGTCGACGCGGGCGCGGGCGTAGCCCTGGCTGCGCAGGGAGCTGAGCAGCTCGGCGTGCTCCCCCTTGCGGCCCTGCATCACCGGGGCGAGCAGCTGGAATCGGGTGCCCTCGGCCTGCTCGAGCAGGGTGTCGACGATCTGCTCGGCCGAGGAGGAGCGCACCTCCAGGCCGCACACCGGGCAGTGCTGGATGCCGGTGCGGGAGAACAGCAGGCGCAGGTAGTCGTAGATCTCGGTGATCGTGCCGACGGTCGAGCGAGGGTTGCGGTTGGTGGACTTCTGGTCGATCGAGACCGCGGGCGAGAGCCCCTCGATCAGATCGACCGAGGGCTTGTCCATCTGCCCCAGGAACTGCCGGGCGTAGGCCGACAGCGACTCGACGTAGCGTCGCTGCCCCTCGGCGAAGATGGTGTCGAAGGCGAGCGAGCTCTTGCCCGATCCGGACAGGCCGGAGAACACCACCAGCCGGTTGCGGGGGATGTCGATGTCGATGCTCTTGAGGTTGTGCTCCCGCGCGCCGCGGACCACCAGGGAATCAGTCACCCGGCCATCCTACGAGCGAGGGCCGACGTTCGAACAACTGTTCGCAGGAGATCCTCGTGACACCGCGCCATACTGGGAGCATGGCTGATCACGAATACACCGGACATGTCGATCCCGGCGGCCCCAGCGGGCTACAGGTGCTGCCGTCGCTGGAGATCCGCAAGGCCTCCGTGGGGCCGATGGACAACAACGCCTACCTGCTGACCTGCCGGTCGACGGGCGCGCAGCTGCTGATCGACGCTGCAGCCGATGAGCAGCGGCTGCTCGCGCTGGTCGCTGAGGGGTCGGCCGAGGGGCGCCTGGACACCATCGTCACCACCCACTGCCATCATGACCACGTCGGGGCGCTGGAGAAGCTGGTCGGGGCCACCGGCGCCCGCACTGCCGCCGGCGCCGCCGATGCGCCGGAGATCGCGGTGCCCACCGACCGCGAGCTCGCCCACGGCGACGTGATCGAGCTCGGCCGGCAGCGCCTGGAGGTGATCGCCCTGCGCGGTCACACCCCCGGCTCGGTGGCGCTGCTGTTCCGGGGCGGTGAGGCAGGCGATCACCTGTTCACCGGGGACTCGCTGTTCCCGGGCGGGGTGGGCAACACCTTCGGTGATGCGGAGGCCTTCGCGCAGCTGATCGATGATGTCCAGCAGCGGCTGTTCGATCGGCTCGGGGACGCGACCTGGGTGTACCCCGGCCACGGCGACGACACCACCCTCGGGGCCGAGCGGCCCTCGTTGCCCACGTGGCGTGAGCGGGGCTGGTGAGTCCGGCTACGGCCACCCGGCCCGGTTCGGAGCCGGCTCATGAGCGCAGGCGGGTGCCGCCCTCGGCGTCACTGGCGTCCGCAGAGCGGTCAGCGGCCCGGCTGATGCGTACCAGGGCGATCGGGGTGACCAGAAAGCAGGCCGCCACCCCGGCGCCCACCAGCGGGAGACCGGCGCCGGCACCCATCACCTGCATCGCGGCACCGAGATGGATCACGACGAGGGCCACCAGGAGGCACACCATCATCCGTTCCCCCTCCCGGTAGACGGACTGGGCATTGCCCGGGGTGAGCTCGACCGGGAGGTTGAACAGACGCGGCCGGGTGGACAGCCACGCCAGCGAGATCACCAGCGCGACCATGAGCGCCGTCAGCCACAGCAGGCTGCCGCGCTCCCCCATCCGGTCCGCGGTACCGCTCATATCGAAGTGGACCGGGATCACCTCCGGCAGGGAGGGGAATCGCACCAGGGTCCAGACGACGATCGCAGCATCGGCGAGCAGGGCCAGACAGCGCGCCGTCCGGGCGCCGGCCCCGGTGCGGTAGGTGCGGGCCGGCCGGATCGATGCTGTTCTGGGCACAGGGAGTCTCCTTCGGCGTCTGTGGTCCCGCCAGGCTACCGGCGGGGCCGCAGGCCCACGCGGGGAAGCGCCGCGTACGGTGGTCCCGTGCAGCCCGCCTCCTCACCCACCGCGTCCGGACGCGCCGCCTGGTGCGTGCTCGGGCGGGCGCAAGGCGGCGCGACCGTGCTGGTCGAGCTCGACGCGTCGGGGACGGAGATCGCGCGCAGCGCGTTCCGTCCCGATGAGCTGGCCACAGAGGTGTCCCGGCGCGAGCAGACGCAGCATCCTCGCTGGGTGTGGAGCGACACGACGGCCTGGTATCCACGTCTGCTGGCCGCCGGCGTGACCGTCGAGCGCTGCCACGACCTGCGGCTGGTCCATCGGATCCTCCGGCACTCGCAGCTGGTGCGGGAGCCGAGCGCGATCCGGGCCGCAGAGGCGTGGGACACGCCCCTGGCTCCCCACGTCCCGGAACGCGACACCGGGGCGACGCTGTTCGACCTCGAGGCTGGTTCGGAGCGTTCCGGGGGCGTCCCCCAGGACATCGACGAGGCGCTCGCCGAATTCTCCCGGCACCGGGCGGCGAGCGAGGGCTCGGCGGATCCGGGGCGGCTGCGGCTGCTGGTCGCCGCGGAGTCTGCCGGGGCGTTGCTGGCCGCCGAGCTGCACGAGGCCGGGATCCCCTGGGACGAGGCCGAGCACGACCGGATCCTGCAGGACGCACTGGGTCCGCGGCCGGGCCGCGATCAGGTCCCCGCCCGGATGGCGGAAGCCGCGGCCGAGGTGCGCGAAGCGCTGGGCGATCCCACGCTGCAGCTCGAGTCGCACCCCCGGCTGCTGCGCGCCCTGCATCGCGCCGGGGTCGATGTGGACTCCACCTCGCAGTGGGAGCTCGCGGAGCATGAGCATCCGGTGATCGCGCCGCTGCTGGCGTACAAGAAGATGTCGCGCCTGCTGGCCGCCAACGGTTGGGCCTGGCTGGACGAGTGGATCCATGACGGCCGCTACCGGCCTGTCTACGTCCCGGGTGGGGTGGTCACGGGCCGCTGGGCCTCCAGCGGCGGCGGGGCGCTGCAGATCCCCCGGCAGCTGCGTTCGGCGCTGCGGGCCGATCCCGGGTGGCGCCTGGTCAGCGCCGACGTCTCCCAGCTGGAGCCGCGGGTGCTGGCGGCGATGTCAGCCGACGGCGCGATGCTCGCTGCCGGGGCGGGCCGCGACCTCTACGCCGGGATCGTCGGAGCCGGCATCGTCGCCACCCGGCAGGAGGCGAAGACCGGGATGCTGGGCGCCCTGTACGGCGGCACCACCGGGGACAGCGGACGCGTCGTGCCCCGCCTGCGGCGGAGCTTCCCGGACGCGATGCGGCTGGTCGACGACGCGGCGGCCACCGGGGAGCGCGGGGGCACGGTCTCGACCTGGTTGGGCCGCTCCTCCCCTGCTCCCGAGGAGGCGTGGGTGCAGGCGCAGCGCAGCGCGAACCAGCCCGATGCGCCGTCCGGTGAGCAGGAGCGGGCGCGACGCTCGGCACGCGACCGGGGACGGTTCACCCGCAACTTCGTGGTCCAGGGCACGGCGGCGGAGTGGGCGCTGTCGTGGATGGCGGGGCTACGGCTGGCTCTGGCCACGTTCGAAGAGGTGCCGAAGCCCTCGTCCGCCCCGGCCTCGGGCCGGGTTTTCGCCCGCCGGGCGCACCTGGCGTTCTTCCTGCACGACGAGGTGATCGTCCACGCCCCGGCCGAGCAGGCCGAGGCCGCCGCCGAGGCCATCCGGGAGGCCGCCGACGCGGCGGGACGACTGCTGTTCCCCGGCAGCACCGTCGACCTCCCGCTGGACCTGCAGATCTCCGAGCGCTCGACGCAGAAGTGAGCGATCCGCCACCCGCCCTCGACCCGGAGAGAAGGCCGCCAGCTGCCCGAGCCGCAGCAGACGACCCCCATGGCATACTTGTGGCATGAACAGGACACGGCTGAGCACCACCGTGGACACTGAGCTCTTGCAGACTGCTCGTGGCTTGCGTGCCGGTTCCAATGACGCCGCCCTCATCGATGAGGCGCTGGCCGCGCTCCTTGCAGCCCATCGGGACGCCGAGGTCGACGCGAGCTATGCGGCGTACGACGCGCATCCGCTCGATGAGCCGGACGAATGGGGGGATCTCGCGTCCTTCCGCGAGGCGGCCGCCTCGTCATGAGCTCGATGCCGATGCGGGGTGAGCTGTGGTGGTGCGAGATGGCCGAGGTCGGCCGCCGGCCGGTGCTGGTGCTCTCCCGTGACGCGGCGATCCCCAGGCTCCGCCGCGCCCTCATCGCACCGTGCACCACGACGATTAGAGGGCTCGCCAGCGAGGTCGGACTCGCACCGGGAACAGACCCGATCCCGCAGCGCTCCGCCGTGAACCTCGACTCGGTCGAGTCCGTCTCCGTGGCCGTGCTCGTGGAACGACTCGGCCGGCTCTCCGATCGGCGCATGCGGGAGGTCTGCGCCGCTCTGGCGATCGCCGTGGACTGCGCTCGCTGACCACCACGGCATGCCGCGGTCTCCCGTCAACGGTCAGTGCTCGATGAGTCCGCTGTCGGGACACGGTCCTCGAGCAGATCCATCCCCAGGGAGAGGGCTCCGGAGGCGAGCCCCATGACCAGGCGCGGGGCCGGGACCTTGCGACGGCGCAGTGCGTTCTCGATCGCCCGGTCGATCTGGATCCCCGCGTAGGTGGCGCCGGCGAGAGCCACGCCCATCGTGCCGGAGAGCATGAGCACCGGCATCCAGCGGATCCCGGCCCTCGCCCGTGGTGTCGCACGGTCCGTCGGGGCGATCGCATCCTGGTGCGGCACCGGCTCCGTGTCCGGGGCGGGAACCGCGCTGTCCGCCCCTTCCCGGGGCTCGGCGACGGCCCTGCGCTGCGCTCTGACGAGGATGCCCGTGGTGAGCGCCGCGGGGGCGAGGACGGAAGCGATATGCACCGATCGGGGCAGCCGGTGGAGCGGGATCGCGCCGAGCCCGGTCGCGCCCACCGTCCTGAGGACGATGGGCCCGGGTGTGAGGCGGAGGATGACCGGCGTGGCGTCGGCTCGCGGGCGGTGATCGAGGTCTGCAGGCACGTGTCGACGTTATCGGCGGACGCACCGCACAGCCATCGACGCGGGTCGACTCGACCCCCGGCTTTCGCAGGGGGTCCGTGCCGCGAGCGTCGAGCCCTGCGGGAACCGCAGCTCTCAGGACGAGCGCTGCACCGCGCGCAGCTCCTTCTTCAGCTCCTGGACCTCGTCACGCAGCCGGGCGGCGACCTCGAACTGGAGGGTCTCGGCAGCCTGATGCATCTGCGCCGTCATCTCATCGATCATCGCGGTCAGCGAGCCCACCGGGTCCTCCCCGAGGTCGACGGTGCGCCCACTGACCGCGTCGACCGCATCGGCTCGGGCCCGGTCGCGCCGGACCTGCTCCTTGCCGGAGCGGTAGTCGGTGGCCATCAGCGTCTCGGTGTCGATGTCCTCGCGGGCCAGCATGTCGGTGACGTCGGCGATGCGCTTGCGCAGCGGAGTCGGATCGATGCCGTGCTCGGCGTTGAAGGCCAGCTGCTTCTGCCGACGGCGATTGGTCTCGTCGATCGCGGACTGCATGGAGTCGGTGACCACATCCGCGTACATGTGCACCTGCCCGGACACGTTGCGGGCGGCGCGTCCGATGGTCTGGATCAGCGAGGTGCGCGAGCGCAGGAAGCCCTCCTTGTCGGCGTCCAGGATCGCCACCAGGGACACCTCGGGCAGGTCCAGTCCCTCACGCAGCAGGTTGATGCCCACCAGCACGTCGAACTCGCCCAGCCGCAGGGAGCGCAGCAGCTCGATGCGGCGCAGCGTGTCGACGTCGGAGTGCAGATACTGCACCCGCACGCCGTTCTCCAGCAGGTAGTCGGTCAGATCCTCGGCCATGCGCTTGGTGAGCGTGGTGACCAGGACCCGCTCATCGGCCTCGACCCGCTTCTGGATCTCCTCGCGCAGATCGTCGATCTGGCCCGTGACGGGCTTGACGATCACCTCGGGATCGACCAGACCCGTGGGACGGATGATCTGCTCGACCCACCCGTCGGACCGCTCCAGCTCGTAGTCGGCCGGCGTGGCGGACAGGTACACGGTCTGACCGGTGCGCTCGGTGAACTCCCCGAAGGTCAGGGGCCGGTTGTCCAGGGCGCTGGGCAGGCGGAAGCCGAAGTCGACCAGGGTGCGCTTGCGGGAGCGGTCCCCCTCGAACATCGCGCCGATCTGGGGGACGGTCACGTGGGACTCGTCGATCACCAGCACGAAGTCCTCGGGGAAATAGTCCAGCAGCGTGTTCGGTGGGGTGCCGGGGCCGCGCCCGTCGAGGTGACGGGAGTAGTTCTCCACCCCGTTGGTCGAGCCCATCTGACGCAGCATCTCCAGGTCATGGGTGGTGCGCATCCGCAGCCGCTGGGCCTCCAGCAGCTTGTTCTGGGACTCCAGCTCCTCGAGCCGCTCGCCGAGCTCGACCTCGATGGAGTCGATCGCCTTCGCCAGCCGTTCGGGCCCGGCGACGTAGTGGGAGGCGGGGAAGATGTGGATCTGCTCCTCACCGCGGATCACCTCCCCGGTCAGCGGGTGGAGGGTGTAGAGCTCATCGATCTCGTCGCCGAAGAACTCGATGCGCAGAGCGAGTTCCTCGTACATGGGGATGATCTCGACGGTGTCGCCGCGCACCCGGAAGGTGCCGCGCTCGAAGCTGACGTCGTTGCGGTCGTACTGCATGTCCACGAAGCGGCGCAGCAGCTCGTCGCGGTCGACCTGGTCCCCGCGGGCCAGGCGCTCCATCCGGTCGACGTACTCCTGCGGGGTGCCCAGCCCGTAGATGCAGGAGACGGAGGAGACGACCACCACGTCGCGGCGGGTCAGCAGGGAATTGGTGGCGCTGTGCCGTAGCCGCTCCACCTCGGCGTTGATCGAGGAGTCCTTCTCGATGTAGGTGTCCGACTGCGGGACGTAGGCCTCGGGCTGGTAGTAGTCGTAGTAGGAGACGAAGTACTCGACGGCGTTGTGGGGCAGCAGCTCCCGGAACTCGCTGGCCAGCTGCGCGGCCAGAGTCTTGTTGGGGGCCATCACCAGGGTGGGGCGCTGCAGCTGCTCGATCAGCCAGGCGGTGGTGGCGGACTTGCCGGTGCCGGTCGCGCCCAGCAGCACCACGTCCTGCTCGCCGTCGTTGATGCGGCGAGTGAGGTCGGCGACGGCGGTGGGCTGGTCCCCCGAGGGGGTGAACGGAGAGACGACCTCGAAGGGGTGCTCGGCGCGGACGAGATCGGAGACGGGACGCATG
Organism: Candidatus Brachybacterium merdavium; assembly: GCA_019118275.1. GTDB lineage: Bacteria > Actinomycetota > Actinomycetes > Actinomycetales > Dermabacteraceae > Brachybacterium > Brachybacterium merdavium. The sequence goes on from DWZH01000010.1 coordinate 15,026, forward strand.
GCCTCGATCGTACGACCCGGGGCCGACAACCCGCTCGCCGACCGCACGGGCGGGGAGGGCTCGCTCACTCCTCCAGGTCTGCGAGCACCGATGCCAGAGCGTGACGGGCCCGGTCCCCGAGCTCCTGACGCCCGGCGTTGTTCAGAACCAGTCGGTCGGAGCGTCGGATCCGCTCGAGGTCGCTGACCTGGGCGGCCATGACCGATTCGACATAGGCGCGGTCGCGGCCCCGGTCCGCCACCACCCGGGCGATGCGGTCCTCGCGCCGGGCGAGCACCGTGATGACGCGGTCGTAGCCGGCCTCGCCGCGTTTCTCCAGCAGCAGGGGATTGTCGTGGATCACCAGGCGCTCCCCCGCCGCGCGGGCCTTCGCCTCCTCATGGGCCACGGCCCTCTCGACCCGGGACAGGACGATGCCCTCGAGCTCGGCGCGAGCGGCAGAGTCGCCGAACACCAAGCGGGCCATCGCCGCACGGTCGATCGTTCCAGACGGGTTGCGGTAGGCCTCGCCGAAGCGGGCCACGGTCTCCTCGACGCCGTCGCCGGGCAGGTCCAGCACGGCGCGGGAATGGGCGTCGAGGTCGATCACGCAGTGGCCGTCCCGTCGCCAGATCTCCGCCACCGTCGTCTTGCCCGATCCGATGCCTCCGGTCAGCCCGATCCGCCACGGGGCGTCCTGTGCGTCCATGCGCCGATCCTACGGCCCTGCGGGTCAGAGCGGCCACGAGGGAGTTCAGCGGGGTCGTGGCGCGGTCTATGGTGCTGGCGTGGATCCTCTCGAGCTGCTGATCACCAATGACTTCCTGCGGGTACTGGACCTGCTGGGGGTGTTCATCATGGGGGTCGCCGCCGGGGCCCTGGCCTCGCGGCTGAATTTCGATGCGGTCGGCTTCGCGGTGATCGGGGTCGCGGCCGGGCTGGGCGGCGGTCTGGTCCGTGACTTGATCCTCGGCTACGGCACGCCGGCGGCCTTCGACGGCCCCTGGTACCTGACCTGCGCGCTCGGCGGAGCGGGCTTCTCGTTCCTGATCTCCACCGACGGGTCATGGTGGCGGCGCATCGTGACGGTGCTGGACATCACCGCGATGGGGCTGTGGGCCGCGACCGGCACCGCGAAGTCCTTCGTCCACGGCCTGGACGTGCTGCCGGCCATCCTGCTCGGGATCACCAGCGCCGTGGGCGGCGGCGTCATCCGGGACGTGCTGGTGGGGCGGATCCCGGCGATCTTCGGCGGTGGGCCGCTGTACGCCACCGGTGCGCTGCTCACGGCGGTGCTCACCTGGGCGGTGTTCGCCCTGGGACTGGATGCTCCGTGGGTGCTGCTCGCGGTGGCGGTGGGCTCATTGCTGGCGGGCCTGGCCGCCTGGCGGCGGTGGTCCCTGCCGGCCCACCGCGAGTGGCAGGTGACCATGTCGGCGGCCCAGATGAAGGCCATGGTGCGTCGTGTGCGCCGGGACGAGCGCAGCCGGGTGGCCCGGCACACGGGCGCGATCCCGGTGGTCGATGCGAGTGTCGACGATCTGGCCGAGGATGTCCTGGCCTCCGATGCCGGGGCGCAGGAGTACGTGCAGCGGGCGTTCCCGGAGGACCCGGGATCGGCGGCGGCCCCGGACGCCGGCGAGGACCTGGTCGAGGGTGAGGAGCCGGGGCGCTGAGCCTCAGGGGCGCAGCATCTCGATGACCTCCGCGACGTCCGTGGCGGCGAGCTGGCCGGGGGCGGAGGCTCGGCCGGCGGTGGCGAAGGTCGCCGCGGAGGCGAAGGTCTCCCCCGCCACCCGGGTGACCGCCCCGAGCGGGCCCATGCTGAGGGCGATGTGCGGGCCGGCGTTGTCCTCGGCGACGGTCAGGCTCGCCGAGAGCAGGGTGAGCACGTCACGCGGGCCCCGGGGCGTGACCGCGATCTTGGGCAGGTCGGCGCCGGCGCGCCGCTGCGAGCGCAGGATCGCCACCAGCTCCTCCTCGCTCGGGGTCGACTCGAAGTCGTGGTGGGAGACGATCACCTTCACGCCGCTGCGGTCGGCGATCTCGACCACCTGTGCGACCGTCTGCGGGTCTCGGGAGGCCTCGATGTCCACCAGGTCCACCAGCGCCTGCACTCCCGCCCGGCGCGGCGTCATCAGCTCCTCGAGCAGCAGCAGCAGGTTCCGGTCGCTGATCTCACGCTGCCCGCCCTCGGCGGTGGTGCGCAGCGTGACCAGCAGCGCCCGGTCCGGTCCCAGCGCCCCGCGCAGCGCGGGCAGCGTCTCCAGGACCGCGGCGCGGTGGGCTGCGGGATCGGCATGATCGGGCCGGAAGTGGTCCAGACGCCATTCGACGACGCGCGAGGGCGTCTCGCAGGCACGCTGGGCCTGCTCCAGGACCGTCTCGTGGTCGTCCCCGACCAGCGGCACGACGATCTCGGGGCGGGCCCGCCCCAGTTCGATGCCCCGCACGGTGATGGTCACGGGAGGGGTCTCCTCGTTCTGCTCCATGGCTGGCTCACTCCTCTGTGATCGCGGCGTAGGCGGACAGCAGCAGCGCGGGATCGGGACCTTCGAGCCGGGAGGTGCGGCCGATGCGGTCCAGGACCACGAAGCGCAGCAGGCCCGCGCGGGTCTTCTTGTCGCGCTTCATGGCGTCCTCCAGCTTGGGCCACTGCCGGTCCCGGTAGGTCGTGGGCAGGCCCAGGGAGGTCAGGACGTCACGGTGGCGGTCCACCTCGGCCTCGGACAGCTTGCCGGCCAGATGGGACAGCTCAGCCGCGAACATCATGCCGACCGAGACGGCGGCACCGTGGCGCCACAGGTAGCGCTCGTTGCGCTCGATGGCGTGGGCCAGCGTGTGGCCGTAGTTGAGGATCTCCCGCTCCCCGGACTCGCGCAGATCCTCCGAGACCACTCGGGCCTTGACCCGGATGGCGCGTTCGACGATCTCCCGGAACGCGGGGGCGGCGATGTCCTTCGCGGCGGCCGGATCCTCCTCGACGATCTCCAGGATCCGCTGGTCCTCGATGAATCCGGCCTTGACCACCTCGGCCAGGCCCGCGGCCACGTCATTGGCCCCCAGAGCCGTGAGCACGTCGAGGTCGGCGACCACGGCGATCGGCGGGTGGAAAGCACCGACCAGGTTCTTGCCCTCGGGCGTGTTGATGCCGGTCTTCCCGCCGACGGCGGCATCGACCATCGCGGCCACGGTGGTGGGCACCTGCAGCACATCGACGCCGCGCAGCCAGGAGGCGGCGACGAACCCGGCCAGGTCGGTCGCGGCCCCACCGCCCATCCCGATCACCAGGTCGTGGCGGCCGATCTCGGCCTGTCCGCACACGCCCCACAGGAAGCCGGCGACCTGGGCGGTCTTGGCCTCCTCCCCATCGGGCACCTCGGCCAGGAAGGCCTCGCGACCGGCTTCGGAGATCAGCTGCTCGCGCAGCTCTGCGGCGATCTCGCGCAGGCTGGGCTGATGGATGATCACCACGCGTCCCGTCCGCTCGGGGGCCAGGGCGGGCACCTGTCCGAGCAGGCCGCGGCCGACGTGGACGTCGTAACCGCCGGTGGGGGTGGCGACGGGGATCACCGTGGTACTCATTCGGTCTCCTTCTCGGGGCCGGACGGCAGGTCGAGCTGCAGGGTCCTGACGATGGTACGGGCCACGTGCGCGGGCCCTCCGTGGCCGGAGTCGATGCGGCATGCCGCCAGATCACGGTAGGTGGGACCGCGCTCCTGGGCCAGCTGCCGCCACCGGGCCATGGGGTCGCTTCCCTCGAGCATGGGCCGGCCCGTCCCGCGGGCCAGGCGCCGGGCGGCGACCGCCTCCTCGATCTCCAGCAGGATCACGGGTCGGCCACGCAGCAGCTCGCCCGCGTCCGGGTGCAGGGGGGCGCCGCCGCCCAGGGCGAGCACGCCGGTGCGCTCGGCCAGGGCCCGTGCCAGCACCGCCGCCTCCAGCTCCCGGAACGCCGGCTCCCCCTCGGCGGCGAAGATCTCGGGGATGGTGCGTCCGTCTGCCTCGACGATCAGCGTGTCGAGGTCAGCGAAGTCGACGCCGAGCTGGGCCGCCAGAGCACGGCCGACGCTGCTCTTGCCCGCCCCCATCGGGCCCATCAGGATCGCCAGGGGACCTGTCACGGGGCGCGGTCCGGGCGGCGGCCGGTCAGTGCCGACTGCAGAGCGTGGGTCTTCTCCAGGTGGGCGCGGATCTCGGCGACGGAGTCCCCGCCGGTCTTCTCCAGCAGGGCGTCGGCCAGGGTGAGCGCTACGACGGCCTCGGCGATCACCGCGGCCGGGGCGACGGCGCAGGTGTCGGACCGCTGGTGGTTGGCGGTGGTCTGCTCGCCGGTGGAGACGTCGACGGTGCGCAGGGCGCGCGGAACGGTCGAGATGGGCTTCAGGGCGCCTCGCACGCGGATCACCTGACCGTTGGTGATGCCTCCCTCGAGCCCGCCGGCACGGTTGGTCACGCGCGGGAAGGGCGCCGAGTCCCGGCCGTCCTGACCGTCCTGCCCGTCCATGGTGAGGATCTCGTCATGGGCTGCGGAGCCGCGGCGGCCGGCGGTGGCGAAGCCGTCGCCGATCTCCACACCCTTCATGGCCTGGATGGACATGATCGCCTGGGCCAGGCGCCCGTCGAGCCGGCGATCCCACTGGGTGTGCGAGCCCAGTCCCACGGGTGCTCCGTAGGCCAGGACCTCGACCACACCGCCCAGGGTGTCCCCTGCAGACTTGGCGGCGTCGACCTCGGCGACCATCGCGGCGGAGGTCTCCCGGTGGAAGCAGCGCAGCGGATCGGCGTCGAGCCCCTCCACGTCGCCGGGAGCGGGCAGAGCGGCATCGTCGGGGACGCGCACCGAGCCCACCTGCAGAGTGTGGGAGACCAGACGGATGCCGGCGGCCTGCTCCAACAGGGCCGCCGCGACCCGTCCGGCCACGACGCGGGCGGCGGTCTCGCGGGCGCTGGCCCGCTCCAGCACCGGACGGGCCTCATCGAAGCCGTACTTGAGCATGCCCGAGAGGTCGGCGTGCCCGGGACGCGGGCGGGCCAGGGGCCGGTTGCGGGCGATCTCGCGCTCGTCACCGGTGCCGGCGTCGATCAGCAGGTCCTCGCGCGGGACCGGGTCGGCGCTCATGACCTTCTCCCACTTGGGCCACTCCGAGTTGGCGATCTCGATCGCCAGCGGGGAGCCGAGGGTCAGGCCGTGGCGCAGACCGCCGTGGACGGTCAGCACGTCCTGCTCGAATTTCTGGCGGCTGCCCCGTCCGTGGCCCAGGCGTCTGCGCGCGAGCGCCGCCTTCAGCTCGGCACTGGTCAGCTCGATCCCGGCGGGGACGCCGTCGAGCAGGGAGATCAGGGATGGGCCGTGGGATTCCCCGGCCGTGAGCCAGCGCAGCATGGCAGAGATCCTCTCATGGGTCGCAGCGGCGGCGGCCGGCGGTCCGGGGGTCGGTCCCGGCCGGCGGCCCGGGCCCGTCAGTCCTCGCCGAGCTCGACGGGGATCTCCGGAGTCAGCTCGCCGACCATCGGGACGACGTCCGCGATCCCGTCCCGGACCAGGGTGGGGCGGAAAGGGTAGGTGGAGATGTCCTCGGCACCGGTGGAGCCCGACAGCACCAGGATCGAGCGCATCCCGGCCTCCAGGCCTGATTTCACGTCGGTGTCCATGCGGTCGCCGATCATCACCGAGGTCTCGGAGTGGGCGCCGATGCGGTTCAGGGCGGTGCGCATCATCAGCGGGTTCGGCTTGCCGATGTAGTACGGGGAGATCCCGGTGGCGGCTGTGATCATGGCCGCGACGGCCCCGGTCGCCGGCAGTGGGCCCTCCGCGCTGGGGCCGGTCACGTCCGGGTTGGTGGCGATGAACTTCGCGCCGCCCTTGATCAGGCGGATCGCGCGGGTCAGTGCCTCGAAGGAGTAGGTGCGGGTCTCCCCCAGCACCACGAACTCCACATCGGCGTCGGCCAGGATGAAGCCCTCATCGTGCATGGCGCTGGTCAGCCCCGCCTCGCCGATCACGTAGGCCGCGGCACCGGGCGCCTGCTCGGCCAGGAAGCGCGCGGTCGCCAGTGCGCTGGTCCAGATGGACTCCTCGGGCAGGTCCATCCCGCTTCGGGACAGACGGGCACGGAGGTCGCGGGGGGTGAAGATCGAGTTGTTGGTCAGCACCAGGAAGCGCCGGCCATGGGTCTGCAGGGCCTCGATGAATTCGACGGCGCCGGGCAACGCGGCCTGCTCGTGGACGAGCACGCCGTCCATGTCGGTGAGCCAGGAGTGGACAGGGAGTTCATCGATCGCTGTGGCCATGCCCCCATTCTGCCCCACCGCAGGGCCGCGGGAGGCCGGCCCGTCGGCCGTGTCACCCGCCTCTCGCACGAGGACGGGCGCCACCCGGAGGTGGCGCCCGTCGTCGTGGAGCGGAGTCTGATCAGTCGATCAGCGCCGGATCAGTTGCCGGTGAGCTTGGCGCGCAGCGCGGCCAGGGCCTCATCGGAGGCCAGCGTGCCCTCATCGGTGGAGCTGGACTGGTACGAGGAGGCGGCTGCCGGCTGGCCTGCCGGGCTCGTGGCCTGCGGCTCGGCGGCCGGGGCGTTGGCCGATTCCTCGTCGGCCCGGATCGCCTCGAGCACCTGCGCCTTGTGGGCGGTCCAGCGCTCGTAGGCGGCCGCGTACTGGGCCTCCCACTCCTCGCGCTGGGCCTCGTAGCCCTCGAGCCACTCGTTGGTCTCGGGGTCGAAGCCCTCGGGGTACTTGTACTCGCCGTTCTCGTCGTACTCGGCGGCCATGCCGTACAGGGCCGGATCGAAGGTGGTGTCGTCACCCTCGGGGTCCACGCCCTCGTTAGCCTGCTTGAGCGACAGCGAGATCCGGCGACGCTCGAGATCGATGTCGATGACCTTCACGAAGACGTCCTGGTCGACCGTGACGACCTGCTCGGGCAGATCGACGTGGCGCTGGGCCAGCTCGGAGATGTGCACCAGGCCCTCGATGCCGTCCTCGACGCGCACGAAGGCGCCGAAGGGGACCAGCTTGGTGACCTTGCCCGGGACGACCTCGCCGATGGCGTGGGTGCGGGCGAACAGCTGCCACGGGTCCTCCTGGGTCGCCTTCAGCGACAGGGAGACGCGCTCGCGATCCATGTCCACGTCGAGCACCTCGACGGAGACCTTCTGACCGACCTCGACGACCTCGGACGGGTGGTCGATGTGCTTCCAGGACAGCTCGGAGACGTGCACCAGGCCGTCGACGCCGCCGAGATCGACGAAGGCGCCGAAGTTGACGATCGAGGACACAGCGCCCTCGCGGACCTGGCCCTTCTGCAGGGTCTGCAGGAAGTCCGAGCGGACCGCGGACTGGGTCTCCTCGAGGTACGCACGGCGCGACAGGACCACGTTGTTGCGGTTCTTGTCGAGCTCGATGATCTTCGCCTCGATCTCCTGGCCGACGTAGGGCTGCAGGTCGCGCACGCGGCGCATCTCGACGAGGGAGGCGGGGAGGAAGCCGCGCAGGCCGATGTCGACGATCAGGCCGCCCTTGACGACCTCGATGACGCGGCCGGTGACGACGCCCTCGTCTTCCTTGATCTGCTCGATCGTGCCCCAGGCGCGCTCGTACTGGGCGCGCTTCTTGGACAGGATCAGACGGCCTTCCTTGTCCTCCTTCTGGAGGACCAGGGCCTCGATCTCGTCACCGACCTCGACGATCTCGCCGGGGTCGACGTCGTGCTTGATGGACAGCTCGCGCGAGGGGATGACGCCCTCGGTCTTGTAGCCGATGTCCAGGAGGACCTCATCGTGATCGACCTTGACCACGGTGCCCTCGACGATGTCGCCATCGTTGAAGT
>DWZH01000066.1 GCA_019118275.1 Candidatus Brachybacterium merdavium
GTGCGACCCAAGCTCACCTCATACGTGCGTGAGCTGTGGGAGCGACGCTCCTTCATCAAGGTGCTCGCGGTGTCGAAGGCCTACGCCGAGAACCAGAACACGTATCTGGGGCAGCTGTGGACGCTGTTCTCCCCGATCATGAACGCCACCGTCTACGTGGTGATCTTCGGGTTCCTGCTGAGGATCGGCCGCGAGGGCATCGAGAACACGGTCGCGTTCATCGTGTGCGGGGTGTTCATGTTCCGCTTCTTCGAGCGTTCGGTCTCGGCTGGTGCCCACTCGATCAACAAGAACTTGAACCTGGTCCGGTCGGTGAAGTTCCCCCGCGCGGTGCTGCCGATCGCAGGCGTGCTCACCGAGCTGACCGTGCTGGGGCCAGCCCTGGCCGTCATGTGCGTGATCTCCTACCTGTCCGGTTTCCTGCCCTTCGCAGGCAAGGTCACGATCGACTGGTACTGGCTGCTGCTGTTGCCCGCAGTGGGCTTGATGTGGCTCTTCTCGACCGGCTGCGCCTTCCTCGTCGCCCGCTGGGTGGCGCTCGCCCCGGACCTGGACAACCTGCTGCCCCATTTCATGCGGGTGCTGATGTACGCCTCGGGTGTGATCTTCTCCATCGACAGGTATCTGGGACAGTTCAGCTGGGGATGGATCATGGAGTACCAGCCGGTGGCCGTGTACCTGTACCTGGTGCGCTCCTGCCTGCTGAACGAGCCCGCATATACGCCGGACGCCTTCATGTGGTTGCTCGGGGTGCTCTGGGCGGTGGTGTTCTCCATCGTCGGGTTCCTCGTGTTCTGGCGCGGAGAGGAGAGGTACGGGCGTGACTGATATCGACGATGAGATTGACTTCGAAGTCGACGCCGCTGACCTCGACCAGGCCTCGGTGGTCCCCGTGCCGTCGGACCATCTCTCCCTGCTCGTCAACGACCTGCATGTGTCGTATCGAGTCTTCGGCGCGAAGAAGGTCGGGCATGGGCCCGTCGGGAAGCAGAGCGTGCTGGGCCGGCTCCTGCGCCGCGGGGCGCCGCAGGCCAAGGTGCGGGAGGTCAAAGCCGTCCGCGGTATCTCGTTCTCTGCCAACCACGGCGAATCGATCGGCATCATCGGAGTGAACGGGTCCGGGAAATCCACCTTGCTGCGTGCCATCGCTGGGCTGATCCCGCCGGCCTCCGGCACCATCCACGTGGCCAGCAACCCGGCGTTGCTCGGCGTGAATGCGGTGCTCATGAAGGACCTGACCGGTGAGCGCAACATCATGATCGGTGCTCTCGCACTGGGCCTGTCGGCCAAGGAGGTCGAGGAGCGTTACCAGGAGATCGTGGACTTCGCGGAGATCGGCGAGTTCGTCAATCTGCCGATGAAGTCGTACTCCTCCGGGATGGGTGCCAGGCTGCGCTTCGCCATCTCCGCCTCGGCGGTGCCCGACATCCTCATGATCGACGAGGCCCTGGCCACTGGCGATGCCGCGTTCCGTGCCAAGAGCAAAGCCAAGATGGATGAGATCCGTCAGTCAGCCGGAACCGTGTTCCTGGTCAGCCATTCCCTGGCCACCGTTCAGAGCATGTGCACTCGCGTGCTGTGGGTGCACGAGGGCAAGCTCGTCATGGACGGGGACCCCAAGGAGGTCTGCGGGCGCTACAAGAAGTTCGTGCAGGCGACGAAGAAGCGCGCAACGGCCGACAAGTGAGGCCGGCGGCATGAGAGCGCCCCGCCCCGAAGTGCACTGAGGTGCAGGTTCCGGGACGGGGCGCATCCATCTGCTCCGTGAGGTCAGCTCACTGCCGCACGACGATGTTCTCCGAATCGATGAAGCGGCCCACCGGGGAACACAGGGTGTAGATCACCTGGGAGACATGCTCGGGCTGCATGATCGTGGTGGGATCCTCGTCCGGCGCGAGCGTGCGGCGCAGCGCGGTTGCCGTACGGCCGGGGGACAGGCACACCACCCGGGTGCCGTAGATCGACAGCTCCTCGCGCATCACCTGGCTCATGTTGATCACCGCGGCCTTGGAGGCCGAATAGGTGAGCCAGCCGGAACGGCCGTTGATACCGGCCGTCGAGGCGATGTTGACGATGAGGTCGAAGGTGTTGCCGCGGTTCAGCAACGTCTTGACGATGGTGAAGGGACCGTAGAGGTTCACCTCCATGGTCTTCTCGAAGTCGGACATCTTGACCTGCTGCAGGGGCACCGGATTGGTGTACCCGGCGTTGTTGACCAAGATGTCGATGTTGCCGACCTGATCGTAGGCCTGCTTGACCGCCTTCTTCAGAGCCGGGCGGGCACCGACGTCGACCTTGATCGGCACGATCCTGCGGCCGATCGGCAGCTCGGATTCGAGCTGCCGCACGGCCTCGTCGAAGTCTTCCGAGTCGCGCGCGAACATCACAACGGTCGTGATGTCGTCATGGTTGAGGATGAACCGGCGGGCGGTCTCGAGGCCGATGCCCCGCGACGCCCCGGTCACGAGCGCAGTCTTACTCATCGTCGTCCTCCTCGGGTCGCAGGAGGAATCCTGCCATCTTGAGATCCGTCTTGGTCGTGACCTTGAAGTTCTCGTCCGAGCCTTCGATGAAGTGGACCGGGAACCCATGGTCGGCGACGAGGGTGGCGTCCTCCGTGTACTCGATCTGCTTCTCCACAGCGCTGTCATGCGCCTCCTGGAGGTCCGATCGTGAGAACTTCTGGGGCAGCTGGACGTTGCGCAGACGCGAACGGTCCAGCGACCCCGTCACGGCCGAGGTCTCCGGGTCGACCGGGGCCACCGTGAAGGAGATCTCCGACATCAGCGACACGTTGCGGAACTGGGAGTCGATCAACTGCTGGAAATCGCTGCTGCGCACCAGGGGGCGAGCGGACTCATGGATGATCACATCGTCGTTGGTGCAGTGGGGAATCATCGCGGCCACCGAGGAATGGCGCGAATCGCCGGCTTCCACCAGCGTGACCGGGGTCGAGATCGCATAGGCCTCGAGGACCTCTTCGATCTTCTCCCGCCAATTCGGCGGGTAGTTCACCACGATCTGGGAGATCTTCTCGACCCGATCAGCGGAGATCAGCGCGTAGACGAGGATCGGGATTCCACGGAGTTTCAGGAGCTGCTTGGGCTGATCCGCGCCCGTGCGGCTTCCTATCCCACCGTTGAGGAGGATGAGTGAGTACATATGGGCTTTCCTTCGTGCGGTTCGGCGGCTCTGCTCACTATGTGACAGACAGGAAAGAGGACCGCATCCGTCGAGTTCACCGGGCCGTGTTCTGCGCGACCCGTCCCGGTCACTGTACAAGTCCGGGCCGCAATATCTCGGCGGCACGCGGAAGTGACTATTGTCCTCAGCCGCGAACGGCTCAGGTGCGGTCGCCCCGGGCGGAGTCCTCCTGCTCCTGGATCCGCTCCCACAGCTCGTCCCGGCGCGCCGACAGGTGCCGGCAGGCGTCCAGGAAGCGCTGGAGGGACGCCCCGGGAGTGGTGTCGCCGAGGTAGTACTCCGTCAGCTCGACCCGCTCCTGCTGCAGGGTGTCGTTCTCGAGCAGGTCGCGGGCGATCTGCCCGGCCTGCTCGGCCTTGGCCTGCGTGAGGCGGGGGACCACGCCCAGCAGCTCCGTGGCGGCGTCCTGCGCCTGCCGGTCGGCCGAGCGGGTGATGATCAGCGGCCGCCCGGTGGACAGCCAGTCATTGGCCACGGCGGAGACGTCGCACAGCAGGAGGTCGGCGTTGGCGAAGTCCTGCTGCAGCGACCGGCCTTCGCTGACCATCCCGCCCACAGCGGTCACCTGTTCTCGCAGCGCCTGATCGGCCTCGCGGAACTCTGGCACCCGCACCCCGGTGAGGGGGTGCGGCCGGTAGATGACCCGCAGGCCCGCCTCCGCCAGGGACCGGACGGCCGCGGCGGCATGGGTGCGCAGAGAGCTGTATCCGGCCGAGGCCTGACCGCCCTCCCAGGTCGGCGCGTACAGGACGGTCGTGCAGTCGTCCGTGCGGGACGCGACGGGCATCCGGTCGGTGTCCCGGGCAGGGCGCCCGATCGGGATGCACCGCGAGGGCGCGTCGAACAGCGAGGTGTAGCGCTCCAGCCGGTCGATCGCGGCCTGACCGGCCACGAAGGAGTAGTCGTATGCCTTGACCTGGTTGGAGACCGAGACGATCTTGTCGGAGTCGCCGTGCAGGAGGGAGACGTGGATGGCTGAGCGCGAGCGCAGGGCGGCGGTGTTCAGCGGGTTGTAGTTCACGTACAGCACCAGCTTCGTGCCGCTGCGCAGGATGATCGCATCGAGGGTGGCGTCCAGGGCGATGGTGACCACGGGCAGCGGCACCTCGGCGCGGATCTTCGCGGCGGCCCGCGAGTCCATGCACACGATGGTCACCCCCTGGGCCCGGTGCAGCTCCTGCAGCGGCCCGTACCAGCTGCGCAGCTGGTAGAGGCTGTCGACGGTGTCGGGGAAGTAGACGACCACCTCCCCGTCCAGGGTCGCCTCCCGTAGGGCCTCGTCGTCGCCGAGCCCGTCGGGCATCCCGCCCGGCAGCAGCCGGTAGCGACGCAGCAGCTTGCCTCCCGCGCTGCGCAGGCGCTGGCGGAGGGGGATCGTGCGGAACGCCATGATCACCTCGTTCCGGTCGTCTCGTCGTCAGGCGGTGCGGTGAACAGCTCGGTCCATCGCTCCGCCGTGGTGTGTCGGGGCAGGGCGCGATGGTACCGGCGCCGCAATGCGGCCCAGCGCCATGCCATCGCGGCATGGGACCGCAGGGTGCGGGCAAGGGCCCGGCGGGAGGCCGATCCGCTCACCATGAAGCCCGACAGGGGAGCGCCCTGGGCCTCGGTGACGACCACCGCGTCCGCTCCCAGGGTGGTGCGCCAGTGCACGGCGTCGGCAGGGACGGCGAGCACCACACGCGGCGGGCCGTCGCGCCGCACCAGCCGGACCAGGGCGCGCAGCAGCGCCGGCACCAGCGGCAGCGGGGAGGCGTGGGTGGGGGTCAGCTCGGGCGCAGCGCCCCACCGCTCGTACCAGTCGGCCACGACCTGTGCGCCATCGGTCCGTGCGTGCTGCAGATCGCTGCCCAGCCAGTCGGGGCCGGCGCGGAAGGCGGCGATGCCCTCCTCCCACAGCTCGGCGGTCAGCAGGTGCCCGGCCAGGATGTGCTTGAGCTGATGGATCAGCGAGGAGCCGATCACCCCGCGCCCGGCCCCGTAGGCGGCCGCGATCGCCAGGCGGTTGCGATGCAGCACCCGCGCGGTCCACGTCATCTGGGTGCGGTAGGCGTTCCACGGCGGGTGATGCACCGCGGTGCCCGGCAGCACCGCATGGTCGTAGCCGCGGGCGGTGGCGCGCAGCCCGTACTCGGCGTCGTCCCACTTCAGGAACAGGGGGACGGGCAGTCCCAGCTCCGCCGCCGTGCCCGGCGGGAACAGGGTGCCCCACCAGCCCGTGTAGTTCGCCATCACCCGCTGGGACAGGAAGGTCCAGTCCGCCGGGGTGGTGCCGGCCAGGTCCACAGAGCCGCGCACACGGTCGGCCGCCTTCCATTGGAAGACCCCGGGCTCCACCGCCTCGGTATGGGTGATCAGGCGACTGGGCTCCTGCGAGGAGAACAAGGGGGTGCCGACGATCGTGGGGCGCCCGGCCAGCGACTGGTAGGTGAGCATCCGCCGCAGGGACTCCTCGGAGATCACGGCGTCGTCATCGGAGAACAGCACGGCGCTGGCGGGGTTCTGCGACGCTTCGTGCATCCCCCGGGCATACCCCCCGGAGCCGCCGAGGTTCGGTTGGGTCACCAGATGGATCGTCTCCTGCTGGGCCAGCAGGCGCTGGAAGTCCCCATGGCTCTCCAGGGTGCCCGCCTGGTCGATCACCACCACGGCATCGACCACGCCCATCTGCGTGAAGCGCCGCACTTGGGCCACCGCGTCCTGCTCGCGCCGGTAGGTGGGCACCACCACCGTCACCGGCGGCAGGGCCAGATCCGCCTCGATGCTCCAGGTCACCGAGTCGACCCCGCCTCCGTCTGGCTCCACCCACAGCCAGTCCTGCTCCAGCTCGGCCAGGGAGACGGCGCGCCGGCCGGCAGTGATGCGCCCCAGCTCGGTCCGCTGCCCGTCCCGGGCCCCCAGCAGCGTGGCGCGACCGCCCTCGACCGTCACCGTCACCGTGCGTCCGCCGAGCACGGACGCCCACGTGGTGGCGGGGAACACCTGCTCCCACAGGGACGTGGAGGGCTCGACGGTGGTGCTCTGCAGGATCAGGGGTCCGCTCTCGCCCGGCCGGGCGGCAGACGGTGTCCTCGCGTCGTCGCGGGCGGCAGACGGTGCTCTCGCGCCGTCAGGGGGGCGGAAGCCGCGTGGTGCACCCTGCATCAGTACTCCTCCACGACGTCGGGCTGGCTTCGAATCCGGCCACCGCGCAATGCACAGCAGAGGGTGGACGAGCCGCGGCCGACCGCTGTGGTGGGTAGCGGCGACAGCCACTTTTTGCCCGACTGTACCAAGGTGAACGGCGGGTGAACGTGAGAGGCCCGGGGGTGGCGTGCCTGCGCGGCCCGAGCGGCACGCCTGCGCGGGCCGCGCTCCCCGCCCCCTGCGGGCCAGGAACCCGCCCCCACCGACCGAGTCCCCGCCCCTGCGGGCCGAGGCGCGCGGAGCGGTCCCAGCCGCCGCCCGGGGTGTGATCCCCATCGCAGACCGGTGGCGACCTCGTGCCTGGGGGAGGCGGCGTCAGGTGAAGGACGCGAGAAGATCTCACGCGGGCAATTGTGTCCTACCCGGCTTGCGGAATAAGGTCAGGCTTGCCTTACCCCTGATTCGTCGGGTGGGGCCCGTCCGACCACCCGCCCGCGATGGTCCCTGGAGGAACCGCCGTGAAGCTCTCGCGCCGTGCGCTCGTCGTGCTGTCCACCCTCACCGTCCCCGCCCTGGCCTCCTGCGGCGGAACTGACGCCGAGACCACCCCCACCGGCGCCTCGGACGGCGGCTCCGCGGACCCGGGGGCCTTCCCGGCCACGATCAGCCACCTGTACGGGGACACCGAGATCGTCTCCGAGCCGCAGCGCATCGCGACCGTCTCCTGGGTCAACGGCGACAGCGTGCTCGCCCTGGGCCTGGTACCGGTGGGGATGCCGCTGGTCGAGTGGGGAGGCAATGAGAACTCCTCCACCGACTGGGTCGATGCGGCTCTCGAGGAGCTCGGCGCCGGTTGGGACAGCGATGCGGCTCCCGCCACCTACTCCGAGGCCGACGGCATCAACTTCGACGAGGTCGCGGCGCTCACCCCGGACCTGATCGTCGCCGCCTATTCCGGCCTGACCCAGGACGACTACGACAAGCTCAGCCGGATCGCCCCCACCATCGGCCCCGTGGCCGCGAACTACACCGCCTCCTGGCAGGACACGCTCACCGCCATCGGGCAGGCCACCGGCCGCGCCGAGGCCGCCCAGGAGATCATCGACGACGTCACCGCCCAGCTCGCTGCCGTCGGCGACGAGAATCCCGACGTCCAGGACTGCACCTTCATCACCGGGACCCTGGGGTTGTCCGACGACTCGATCGACCTGTACACCGCCCGGGACACCCGCTCGCGGTTCTTCACCGCCCTGGGCATGACCCAGGCGGAAGTGGTCGAGGAGAACACCACCGACGAGACCGCCTTCACCATCCCCTGGTCCGCCGAGCGGGCCGACGAGCTCGACGCGGACATCTTCTACACCTGGGCCGCGGCCGGTGACACCATCGAGGACTTCCAGGACGATCCCCTGTTCGCCCAGATCCCTGCCGTGGCCGCCGGCGCGCTGGTGGTCACGGACGACGAGCATCTGACCGTGTCGATCTCCGCGGCCAGCGCCCTGTCGCTGCCCTGGGCGATCGAGAACGTGGTGCCCTCGGTGCTCGACGCGGTCCGGGCCGCGCAGGGCTGAGATGGCCCGTGCGCCCCTGCTCGCCTTCACCGGCGGCGTCCTCGCGCTGGTGGTGGCCGGCACCCTCTCGCTCCTGGTCGGGGCCCGCAGCGTCGGCCCCGAGACGGTCTGGCAGGCCCTGGTCCACTTCGATCAGAGCGTGACCGACCACGTGGTGATCCATGCCCGGCTCGAGCGCACCGTCGCGGGGATCGCCGTCGGCGCCTCCCTGGCCGCGGCCGGTGCCGCGATGCAGGGCCTGACCCGCAACCCGCTGGCCGACCCCGGCATCCTGGGGCTGAACGCGGGAGCGGCCGCGGCCGTGGTGGTCGGCATCTACGTGCTGTCCATCTCCCGCGTCACCGAGTTCATGGCCTTCGCCTTCGTGGGGGCCGCGATCGGCACCGCCGCCGTCTACGCGGTCTCCTCTCTGGGCCGGGACGGCGCCACTCCGGTCAAGCTCGCCCTGGCCGGGGCCGCCCTCACCGCGGGCCTGGGGTCCCTGGTCAACGCCCTGGTGCTGCTGGATCAGGAGTCGCTGGATCGGATGCGCTTCTGGCAGGTGGGGACGCTGGGGGCGCGCAGCCTCGCCGATGTCGGAACCGTCGGCGCCTTCATGGCCGTGGGCATGCTGATCGTGCTGGTGGCCACCCGCACCCTGAACGCCCTGTCGCTCGGTGACGACGCCGCCGTGGGACTGGGCGTGAACGTCGCCGGTGCCCGCCTGGTCCTGGGGCTCGCGATCATCCTGCTGTGCGGCGCGGCCGTCGCGCTCGCCGGACCGATCGGCTTCCTGGGCCTGGTCGTCCCGCACGCCGCCCGTCTGCTCGTGGGCGGGGACTACCGGCGCCTGGTGCCGGTGGCGCTGCTGGCCGGGCCGGTGCTGATCCTGGTGGCCGATGTGATCGGGCGCGTCATCGCCCCGCCCGCCGAGGTGCAGGTGGGCGTGATGACCGCCCTGATCGGTGTGCCCGTGTTCATCCTGCTGATCCGCAGTCGACGGCAGGTGGGGCTATGAACCGCCGGGCCCTCGGCCGGCCTCTCCTGAGCCTGATCCTGCTGGCCGCCCTCGTGCTGGGTGCGGTCGTGGCCCGGGTGCTGGCGGTCGCCCCCATGGTGCCCGCCGGGCAGGCCCTGGCCGTGATCCTCGGCGAGCCGGTCCCCGGGATCTCCTTCATCGTGATGGACGACCGCCTGCCCACCGCCGTGGTCGCGATCCTGGCCGGGACCGCTTTCGGGCTGTCGGGCACCATCTTCCAGACCCTGCTGCGCAACCCCCTGGCCAGCCCCGACGTGATCGGGGTGACCCTGGGCGCCTCCGCCGGTGCCGTGATCGCGATGGCCCTCTTCCAGGCCCAGGGGGCCGCCCTGTTCTGGTGCGCGCTGCTGGGAGGGCTGGCGACCGCCCTGCTGATCCTGGTCGTCGCCGGCGCCCACCGGCCCGGCGCCGGCGGCGCGGTCGACAACCGCTTCGTGCTGGTGGGCATCGGCGTCGGCGCCGCCCTGTCCTCCCTGATCAGCTACCTGCTCACCCGGATCGACACCCGCACCGCGGGCGACGCCATGCACTGGATGATCGGCTCGCTGTCCTCGGCCACCTGGGGTCGCGCCCTGGTGCTGGCGATCGCGCTGGTCCTCCTGATCCCGGTGCTGGTCGTGCTGGTGGCCCGGCTGCGGGTGCTGCAGCTGGGCGATGACACCGCCACCTCGCTGGGCCTCGCAGTGCCGCCCACCCGCATCGGCCTGATCCTGGTGGGCGTGGTGCTCTCGGCCCTGACCGTCGCGGTCACCGGCCCGCTGTCCTTCGTGGCCTTCCTGGCCGGGCCGATCGCCCGCATGATCGTCGGCCGACCCAGCTTCCCGGTGGCCGCCGCGGTCGGCGCGCTGATCGTGCTGCTGGCCGACCTGATCGGCCAGGGAGCCTTCGGCACCACCGACATGCCGGCCGGGGTGATCACCGGAGCGCTCGGTGCACCGTTCCTGCTGTGGCTGCTCACCCGGACCCCCACCCCTGCGAGCGGAAGGTGACCTGTCGATGGCACTGATCCAGACCCAGCACCTCCACCTGGCCTACGACCGCCGCGACATCGTGCGCGACCTCAGCCTGGCCCTGCCCGAGGGCCGGATCACCATCGTCGTCGGTGCCAACGGCTGCGGGAAGTCGACCCTGCTGCGCGGCATGTCCCGCCTGCTGGCCCCGCGCTCGGGCACCGTGGTGCTCGACGGCAGCGACATCCACACCCTGCGCGGCAAGGAGCTCGCGCGCCGCCTGGGCCTGCTGCCGCAGACCCCCATCGCGCCCGACGGCGTGAGCGTGCGCGAACTGGTCTCCCGCGGCCGCTTCCCCCATCAGGGCCTGTTCCAGCAGTGGACCGCGGCGGACGAGGAGGCCGTGAGCGACGCCCTGGCCGCCACCCGCACCGATGAGCTCGCCCACCGGCCGCTCGAGGAGCTCTCGGGCGGGCAGCGGCAGCGGGTCTGGATCGCGATGGCCCTGGCCCAGCAGACCGAGGTGCTGCTGCTGGACGAGCCCACCACCTACCTCGACGTCACCCACCAGCTCGAGGTCCTCGACGTGGTCCGCGACCTGAACCGTCACCGCGGCACCACCATCGGCATCGTCCTGCACGACCTGAACCTCGCCGCCCGCTACGCCGATCACCTGGTCGCGGTCCGCGACGGCGAGATCTACGCCGAGGGCGCCCCGGCCGCCGTGATCACCGAGCGGATGGTCCACGAAGTCTTCGCCCTGAACGCCCGCGTCGTGCCCGACCCCGTCACCGGCACCCCCATGGTGCTGCCGCTGGGCCGGGACCACCCCGCAGAACCCCACCCCGAACCCGAGGAGGACGCCATGACGACCAGCGCCGCGCACGCGAGCCCGACCACCACCCCCGAGCAGGTCCCAGTCCTCGAGCACAGCCCCCAGCTGGCCTACGAGCTGACCGTCTCGGCGATCCAGCCGCTCGGCCAGAGCCTGGTGCGCCTGACCTTCACCTCCCCGGACCTGGTGCACTTCGGCACCGGCGGGCACCCACTGGACCTGCGGATCAAGATGATCATTCCCGGCCCCAACCCCACCGCCGACCACTTCGCCGCGGTGCGCCCCGGCGCGCTGCTCGACCCCGAACAGCATGCGCAGTGGTACCGCACCTGGCTGCAGATCGATCCCGCCGACCGCGGCTGGATGCGCACCTACAGCGTGCGCGAGCTGCGCGGCGCCGGCCATCCCGGCAACCTCACCGAGCACCCCGAGATCGACGTGGATTTCGTCCTCCACCTCGAACCCGAGGAGACCCCCGGCAGCGGCGTGGCCGCCCGCTGGGCCCGCGACGTCCGGGTGGGGGACACCATCTCCATGCTCGGCCCCAACAAGCACCTGGTGGGCCCGGACTACGGGGGCATCGAGTTCCGGCCCGGCAGTGCCCGCACCGTGCTGCTGGCCGGCGACGAGACCGCCCTGCCGGCCATCTGCTCGATCCTGGAGGCCCTGCCCGCCTCGATCGGCGGGCACGCCGTGATCGAGGTGCCCGACGCCACCGACCAGCAGCAGGTGCTCACCCGCTCCGGGGTCCAGATCACCTGGCTCACCCGCGGCCAGGCGCCGCACGGACAGCTGATGACCGCCGAGGTCCAGCGACTGATGGGCGACAGTGCCCACGCCTTCCGGACGGAGGCCGGGCTCGGGACCGGCGGGGGAGAGGGCGACCGGGCCGCGGAGCTCGAGGACGTCGACATCGACTCGACCATACTGTGGGAGACCACCACCGGGCAGGGGGAGTTCTACGCGTGGCTCGCGGGGGAGGCCGGGACGATCAAGGCCCTGCGCCGCCACCTGGTCTCCGAACTGGGCATCGACCGCCGGCAGGTCTCCTTCATGGGGTACTGGCGGCAGGGACGCCCCGAGAACTGAGCGGCCGGGCCCCTGCTGCCGGCCCTTCGACTGCTGCCTCGGCTGCTGCCGACCGCTCGGTTGCTGTCACGGCTGCTGTCGGCCGGGACCCGGTCCGCCGGCTGCAACCGCTCAGCGTGCCCCGGGGACGGTCGCGGTGACGCCCAGCTGCGCGGAGGCACGTGCGAGGCGTTCATCGAAGGTGACCAGCGGGCGCTCGAAGTACCGCGCCAGGTTGCCGGGCCGGTGGGAGGAGCCGGAACGCACGGATCGTGGATGACCGCGCGGGCAACCACGACGGGCAGCCCGCAGGGGCCGGAACCATGGTCCCTGCCCAGCTGATCCGTGGTCCGCGCCGCGGCTGAGCCGTGGTCTGCGCCCCTGTCGAACGGCGCGGGGCCGCTCGCGCTGAACGCCCCGCCGAGGGCGTGGGCCCCGGTACCCTGCAGGGGTGAGTTCTGCAGCCGAGACCCTCGACCTCCCCGGCATGGCCGAGACCGACGCACCGACCCAGTCGGCCGAGCGCGACCCCGACCACCCCCATCCGGGGCAGTGGCGGCTGGTCCATGTGCAGGTATCCAACTGGGGCACCTTCCACGGCACCCACGACCTGGCGATCTCGCCCAAGGGCTTCTTCCTCACCGGCGGCCCCGGCACCGGCAAGTCCACGCTGCTGGACGCCATCAGCTCCCTGCTGACCCCGCCGCGCACCCTGCAGTTCAACGCCGCCGCCTCCGACGCCGGCCCGGCCCGCTCGAAGTACCGCCGCACCGTGGCCAGCTATGTGCGCGGCGCCTGGGCGATGCACTACGACCAGGCCACCGGGGAGTTCAGCCAAGAGGTGCTGCGGCACAAGACCACCCTGTCGGTGCTGACCCTGCGCTACTCCGACGGGTTGGGCGGCACCGTCCAGCTCTCCCGCCTGCTGCTGCTGCACGCCGGCCACAGCTCCGACTCGGACGTGAAGTCCCTGTACGTCATCGCCCGCAAGCCGATGGACGTGGCGGACCTGCGCCCCTTCGTCTCCACCCAGATCGAGGGCAAGGCGCTTGAGGCCGCCCATCCCGGCACCCAGACCTTCCGCCAGTTCCGTGAGTACCGCGCGGCCTTCAGCCAGCTGCTGGGCATCCCCGACGAGAAGGCCCTGGGGCTGCTGCACAAGATCCAGTCCGCCAAGGAGCTGGGCGATGTCAACGCCCTGCTGCGCGACTACATGCTCGACGTCCCCCGCACCTTCGAGCTGGCCGACCAGGCCCTGGCCAACTTCCACAACCTCTCCGAGGTCTACGAGGCACTGGTCACCGCCCGCGAGCAGCGTGAGCTGCTGCGCGGACTGCGGGAGAACCACGAGAGCTGGACCGAGATGCGCACTCGCGGCCGGGACCTGGTCGACCGCCGCGCCGACATCGACGTCTACGCCGCCCAGCACCTGGTGCGGCTGCTCAGCGAGGAGTCCGAGCGCCTCGAGCTCGAGCACGAGCGGCTCAGCGCCCAGCAGCGCCGCCTGACTCAGGACGTGGGCGAGGCCCGAGCCGACCTCGCCCAGCTCAAGGAGCAGCGCCGCCGCGCCGGCGGTGGCGAGATCGACGACTGGAAGCAGCAGATCGCCGGCCTGGAGGTCGAACGCGAGCGCCGCCGCGAACGGGCCACCGAGTTCGGCGCCACCCTGGCCACCGTGGAGCTGTCCACCCCCGCCAACGAGGACATGTTCCTGGCCCTGCAACGCGAAGTCACCGCGCTGCGCGAGACGCTCGAGGCGGAGGAGAAGAACTCCGACGCCGCCCGCTGGGAGGCCGAGGCCAGCGTGCGCGAGCTGGCCGGCCAGCTGGAGACCACCCGTCAGGAGCTCACGTCGCTGACCTCGCGCGCCTCGAACCTGCACTCCCAGGACATCGCCCTGCGCGACCACATCGCCGCCGAGGTGGGCATCGCCCCCACCGAGCTGCCCTTCGCCGCCGAGCTGCTGCAGGTGCGCGCCGGCGAGGAGGAATGGACCGCCGCCGCCGAGCAGGCCCTGCGCGGCCTGGCCCGCTCCATCCTGGTGCCCGACCGGGTCTACCGCGAGGTCGCGGCGGTGATCGACCGCACCAAGCTGCGCCGCCGCATCTCCTACAACCGTGTCAACACCGATCTGCGCCGGCCCGCCAAGAACATCGAGGAGCGGTCGCTGGCCGCCAAGCTCGAGGTCAAGGACGGCGAGTTCCACGTGTGGCTGTCCCATGAGATCGCCTCGCGCATGAACTACACCTGCGCCGAGTCCCTCGAGGAGTTCACCCGCCTCAGCCGCGCCGTGCTGCGTTCGGGGCAGATCAAGCACTCCGCCACCCGCCACGAGAAGAACACCGAGCGCTCCATCAACGACCGCTCCCAGTGGGTGCTGGGCTTCGACAACCGCGCCAAGCGCAGCGTCTTCGAGGCCGAGCGCACCCGCGCCGAGCAGGCCCTGTTCGAGGCCCAGGCCCGCCGCAAGGACGTCGAGACCGAACGCGAACGCCGCCGCGAGCGCCTGTACGCGCTGCAGGCCATCAGCCAGGTCACCTGGGACGACATCGACGCCGCCTCGGTGGCCCGCCGCATCGCCAACCTGCGCGAGATGGTCCGCGCCGCCGAGGACGGCTCGGCCGCTCTCGCCGAGCTGGCCCGCCAGATCGAGGACGTCGAGCGCTCCATCGCCGAGACCGACGAGGAACTGCTGGAGGTGGTGCGCAGCGCGGGCAAGCTCGGCGAGCAGGCCGAGCGCACCAACGAGCGCCTCGCGCAGGCCCGCGAGCGGGTGGCCGAGTCGACCCTGGCGCCGGAGGTCGAGGCCGAGCTGGCCGAGCGCTTCGCCGCGATCGCCCCCACCCTGGTGCTACCCAACATCGACCAGGTCACCAAGGACGCTTCCGCGACCCTGGACGCGGAGCTGATGGACCTGACCCGACGCACCTCCCGCGCCGAGGAGGACATCCGCACCGCGATGCGCGAGTTCTCCCGCCGCTGGCCCGCCCAGGCCGGCGACACCACCGCCACCCTGGAGGCGGCCGACGACTACCTCGCGATCCTGCGGCGGATCGAGGAGGAGAAGCTGCCCGAGGTCGAGGACCGCTTCTTCGAGTTCTTCACCGGCAACACCCTGGGTGATGTGCAGGCCCTGGCCACCGCGATCGCCCGGGAACCCGCCGAGATCCGCAAACGCCTGACCCGCATCAACGCCCTGCTCGCCCAGGTCGAGTTCCATGCCGGCCGCTACCTGCAGCTGTCGATGCGACCCGTGCACCTGGCGGCGCTGGACGAGTTCAAGCGCGCGCTGGAGGACGCGGTGGCCGACACGGCGCTGAACGACATCAGCCGCGACCGCGAGCTGGCCGAGGAGCGCTTCCTGTCCCTGCGCCATCTGATGGACCTGATCGGCGCGGCCCGCACCAAGGACGATCAGGTCTCCCGGGCGATCCTCGATGTGCGCCGCCACGTCCACTTCCACGCCGAGGAGGTCGACGTCGAGGGCACCGTGGTCCACGCCCACGAGTCCGGTGGTCCGCTCTCGGGCGGCCAGAACGAGCGCCTGGCCACCTTCTGCCTGGCCGCGGCGCTGCGCTACCAGCTGGCCGGCACCGGCCAGGAGGTCCCGCGCTACGCCCCGATCATCATCGACGAGGCCTTCTCCAAGGGGGCCGGCAAGTTCATCACCGCCGCGATGGAATCCTTCCGCCACTTCGGCTTCCAGGTCGTCCTCGCCAACCCCGGCAAGAACCCGCAGGCCCTGGCCCCCTTCATCGGGGGAGTGGGCGTGGTCGCGATCAGCCAGGACCGCTACTCCTCGGTCGCCCCGGTGGAGTTCGTGCCCGTCCCGGAGTGACCGGAGGGGCCGCGGGATCGCTGGGGGCCGCGGGTTCGCTGGGGGCCGCGGGCTCGCCGAGGGGGCGCGGGCTCGCCGGGGGCGGCTGCGGGCTCGCCGAGGGGGCGCGGGCTCATGGACCCGTCATGGGCACGATGGCGGGCCGTCGAGGAAGCCGGACAGGACCTCACGCAACAGGGGCTTCTCGACCACTGCGTCGAAGTCGTCTGCGCCGCCGATCTGGTCCGCGAAGCCATTGATGAACAGCATGATCCAGCTGGCCATCCGTTCAGCGCTCAGATCCGTGCGCACGACGCCGGCCTGCTGGGCCTTGCTGACCCAACCGGTCAGGCCCTCCCGGGTCCGTTGGTCCACCTCTCGCAGGATCGCCACGACGTCATCGTTCGGCACCGGCCCACCGACAGCGGCGATGAATCCTGCGGCACGAGGGTCTTCAAGACTCGACAGTTCGTGGTCCACGTACTCCCAGATGACCCCCACGGGATCTGCGCGGTCCTCACGCTCGTCGAAGAACTCGCGAGTCTCGTGTGAGGACTGCTCGAGTATCGCGATGAGCAAGGACGCCTTCGTCGGAAAGTAGTGGAAGAACGCTCCTGAGCTGATGCCCGCCTCGCGACAGACCGCAGCTGTGCTCGCCCCTGCATAGCCGCGCCGGGAGAAGACGGTCAGCCCGGCGTCCATGATCCGCAGCCGTTGTGCTCTGTGGTGGTTCGCGTTGATCGGCCGTGCCATGGCGTCACATTAACAGAGTAGGCACTCTGTTAATGTGACGCCATGTTGTCCTTGCGCCGGAGGATCCTGCCGATACTGTGCGTGCTGCTCGGCGCGCCGGTCACGGCCGAGTTCCTGCAGGCGTACCAGGCCTTGACCGGGGATCCCGTCGCCGTTGCGGGCGCCATCGTCTTCCTTGCTCCGCTCTACGGCGGAGCGGCCCTGCTCATCAGGGAGATCACCGTCCGCACGGGCAGGGGGTGGCCCGCGACGCTGATCCTTGCTGCAGCGTTCGGTCTCGCCATGCCGGGCATCGTGGATCTGTCGATGTTCGGAGTAGATGCCCCAGGTGTCCCGTACTGGGCCGAGCTGCGAGAGCCCACCCTGATCCCGGGTCTGCACGTAAGTGCCTTCAGCACGATCTCGTGGGCAGCAGGGCACGTCATGATGAGTGTCGGGGCACCCCTGGCGTTGCTGTACGCCGTGGCTCCGGTACATCGCGGTCGGCCGTTGCTGGGGCGGGTCGGCATCCCCGCGACGATCGCGGCGTGGACCGTCGTCGCCGTGCAGATCCATATCGATGGACGAGAGAGCTTCGGCCTCACGCCAACCGCGGGGCCGATGATCCTCATGGTCGCTGTCGTCGTGGCCATCGCTGCACTCGCGATGTCCCCACTGGGGTCGCCGGTGGGGGTCTCCGGTCAGTCTCGTACCGTGCCCGCTGTCCTCATCGTCGCGGGCGCGGTCACCCTGAAGGTGTCAATGGATCTGCTTCCCTCCACGTGGCTGGGCGTGGCCGCGTTTCTCGGTCTGGTCCTGCTCGCGGGAATCATCCTGCACTTCGCAGCCCGTCACCGGCAGTGGGGGCCGCGGGAGATCGGGATGCTGGGCGTCGGGGTCGTCATCGGTGGGATCCTCATCGGGTTCCTCGCACCTCTGCCGCCGGGTGTGACAGCAACGGCCAAACTCACGCAGAATGCAGCTCTGCTGCTGGCGGCAGTCCTGCTCGCGTTCCTGACGTCGCGTCGTACCAGACAAGTCCATGATGGCGCACCGGAGCTGCGTCCTTGACGGCGGCACGGCTCCCGGGTGTCGGTGCGAGGTCGGTGCGATCTCGCGTGGCTCCTCGAGGGGTGACCGGCGTAGGCGGCGAGAAGGGCTTCAGCACGTCGACCTGCGAGGCCTCATCCCGGTGAGAACGAGGCCTCGGCAACGACAAGCTCGGACGGCACGCTCGGACGGTGCTTCGGAGCCTTCTGGAACGTGGAACCGGTTCGACCGTTGCGTTATCGGGGTTCTCAGCGCTCAGAACCCCGATAACGCAACGGTCGAGACTGCGGGCCCGCCAGGGCTGACCTCTCACCCCGCGCCCCGGTCTCGAGACCTGCGGGCCCGCCAGGGCTGACCTCTCACCCCGCGCCCCGGTCTCGAGACCTGCGGCCCCGCCAGGGCTCACCTCTCACCCCTGCGCCCCGGTCTCGAGATCTGCGGGCCCGCCAGGGCTCACCTCTCACCCCTGCGCCCCGGTCTCGAGACCTGCGGGCCCGCCAGAACCTCGCCAACCGCAGCCCACTGCTCATGACCGCCTGACAGGAACCCCGACCACGTCACGGGACGTGACCATGGGGAGTTCTCCCCATCGGCAGGACCGGGCGGCCTCGATAGTCTGACGGACATCGTCATGGACGGGCGCTGCGGTCGCGGACCGGCGCGACGCACGGCGTCTGCGGCGCAGTACGGAGCAGGAGAGGTGGACATCGATGTCAGCCCTGCCTGCCGGTCCGGACCCGATCGCCGATCAGGACCATACCCACGGCTGGATCCGCGCGCTGCTGGAAGCGGTCACCTCCGCGGTGCTCGAGACGCAGCCTGGACTGATGGCCTTCGGCGATCACCGCCCCGAGCGCGACCGGCCCTCCGGCGGCGCCTGGCGGGGCCTGGAGACGATGTGCCACGTCAGCGCGCTTCTGGCCAGCGCGCACGCCCCCGAACCGGGCAGCGCCCAGCAGCTGCTGGAGGCCGCCGACGGGACAGCCGCGAGCAGGGGCCTGCGGCGCCGCTCCGAGCGGGAGGAGAACGGCGTGCGCGCCACCACCTGGAGCAGCGACCGGGGGGACCTGCTCGAGGTGATCGTGGGCGTGCGGGTGGCCATCCGCGCGATCAGCGCCCCGTTCCTGCCCGGCTCCCTGCGGCCGGCCAGCACCACCAGCCCCGACTCGCCGATCAGCCCGCTGACCCCGCCGCCGCGGCGGCTGCGCTGATCCGGGCCAGGGCCGACAACGGGATCGGCAGCCAGTCCGGCCGGTTGCGCGCCTCGTACAACGCCTCGTAGACGGCCTTGTCGGCCTCGAACGCCGCGATCAGGATCCGCTGCGCCGCGGGGTCCGTGCCGGGGCCCGCCTCATGGGTGTAGCCGTCCAGGAAGGCCTGCCGGGCACGGAACGCCCAGGCGGAGGCATCCAGTCCGTGCTCATGGGCGACGGCACCGGCCACATAGTCCAGGCTGCGCAGCATCCCGGCCACGTCCCGCAGCGGGCAGTCGGGCAGGGAGCGCTGGGCCAGGGGACGCAGGGGCTCGCCTTCGAAGTCCAGCAGCACCCATCCGCGGTCGGGTGTGGAGAGCACCTGGCCCAGATGCAGGTCCCCGTGCACGCGCTGCATGGGCGGCCAGCTGACGGTCCCCGCGGCGCTCAGCAGCTGTGCCAGCTGCGCTCGATGCGTGCCGACCTCGGGCAGCTCGCCCGCCACCTGGTCGAGGCGCTCGCGCATCTGGGCCACCATCGCATCGGCCCGGGCCCGGTCCGTGGGGCGGGTGCCCAGCGCAACGGCCAGATCCCGGTGCACCTCCGCGAGCACCTGGCCCAGAGCGGCGGCGGGAGCCGAGAAGTCCGTGCCGGCGCGGGCCTGCTCGAGCGCGGTGCGCCAGGCGTCCTCCATCCCGGGCAGGAACTCCTGGGCGAACATCGCATGGGTACGCAGCGACGCGAGCGCCAGCCGTACCGACCCCAGCGGAGGGGGCACCCGGGTGCTGCCGGCCTGCCCCAGGGCGCTCTGGAGGACCACGTCGGGGTTCTCGCCGTCCTGCAGCAGCCGGAACAGCTTGATGATCACCGGTCGGGCCCGGCCTGCCTCAGGATGCATCCCGAAGATCATCGAGGTATTGGACTGCTCACCCGTCAGCAGCTGACTGTCCGCCCCGCCAGGCAGCAACCGGCTGTCCTCCTCGCCGGACGGCAGCCGACTGTTCACCTCGCCGGACGGCGCGGGGGCGGCGGGTGCGTGGCTGCTTCGGGCGCTCAGGCGCAGCTGCGGGCCGAGTGCCCCGCCCCCAGAGACCAGCAGGTCCAGCAGGGCGGCGCGGCCGACAGGAGAGCGGGTGGCGTCCTCGGCCCGCAGCGGTCCGCCGGGCACCGCGATCACCCCGATCTCGGCGCCCTCCTCCGGCGGATCGGGACTCGCCACCGACTGGCCTGCGCCTCCCTGCGACTGAACGGCGCGTCCCCGCGGCCGGTGGGGGCTCTCCTGCGTCCGGTGGGGGCTCTCCCGCGGCCGGTGGGGGCTCTCCTGCGTCCGGTCGGGGCTCTGCTGCGGCCGACGCAGCACCAGCGGCACCTGGTAGAGCGCCTCGCCCTCCCCGGCGGAGGCGCCGACCACTGCCATCAGCACCAGGTGGTCGGCGGCCACCCGCAGCGGCGCCCAGCCCCGGATCCTCACGGCCGGGGCGCCGGTGCCCTTGTGGGCATACCAGCGCTGGAGCGGCATCCACGCCGCCAGCTGCTCGGTCAGCGCCTCGAGCAGGACGTCGGGCGCGGCCAGTTCGGTGACGTCGAACCCCACGTCGGCGGGCGGAGGTGAGCTGGGCTCGTCCATGCTGCTCACTCTAGAGCCGAGCGGCCCGACCGGCACCCGATCGGGCCTGCTTGCTACCCTGAGCAAGTGTTCGAGCCGATCTCCCGCAGCCGCTCGCGCGGGACCTGGACGACGCTGGTCACGCGCGGCGCCGCCCTCGCAGCGGCGGCGCTGCTGGCCGTCGGCCTCGTGCTCCCCGCTGCGGCCCTGGGCGAGGACGGGCCCTTCCCTCTGCCCACCGACACCGACACCGTCCCCATCGTGCCCGGCATGACCACCGATGTGCCGCTGGTGGCGCTGCTCGAGGACGCGCAGCAGGACGAGCTGGACCTGGGGTCGGCGCGCCTGGGCATCCCGGAGGACGTCGACGACTCCCAGAAGAGCCTGATGGAGGTGGGGGAGGACTCGCGTAGCCTCGCCGTGGACGGCGAGGGCACCTGGGCGCTGCTGGACGAGGGCCTGGTCTTCACGCCTCTGACCGGGGTCGAGGAGCCCACCACCCCCATCGCCCTGACGATCGGCAGCCACCACGACAGCCGGTCCCTGCCCGCGGTGCTCACCCCCGAGCCGGTCGAGCTCGAGGAGACCACCGTCCACGGCTCGGCAGGCACCCCCACCTCCCTCGAGCTCGGGGAGACGGTACCGGCCGACGGCGACGTGCGCCTCGAGCTGGACGGGCTGCCGGCCGGCTCCACCCAGGTGGCCGACGGCAGCCGGGTGTCCATCCCCGAGCCCGAGCAGAGCGTGTGGCAGCTCTCCGCCGACCGCTCCACCCTGACCTACAACCCCTCGAGCTCACAGCTGGGCCGTCAGCCCGTCCCGCTGCGCTACGTGGTCCTGGACGGGGAGGGCGCCCCGGTCGGCTCCGGCCGGGTCTCGGTCACCGTGCCGATCATCTCCGACCTGTACGTCTCCGCCCCCTACGGCCACGACATCGAGTTCGCCGTAGGGGAGGGGCAGCAGTTCGTGGACTCCGAGACGCTCCGGCTGGAGCCGCCCGATGGCGAGGAGGGCATGGACGTCGACGAGGAGGGCACCGAGGTGGTGGTGCCCGATCAGGGAGTGTGGACTCTGGACCGCGAGAGCGCCACCGTGCGCTTCAGCCCGGAGAGCGACCAGGTGCGGGAGACCGCCCCGATGTTCGTCACCGGGGGTGACGGTGAGGGCGCCGAGGCCGCACCCGCGCTGCTCAGCACCGCCTACCCGATCCTGGTCGACCGCCACCAGAGCGCCGCTCCCGGCACCGAGGCGGTCTTCGACCTCACCACCGGGATCCGGGACGTGCGCTCGGACTCGCTGCGCTTCGACCCCGAGCAGCTGCCCGAAGCGGCCGAGCTCTCGGAGGACGGGACCGAGCTGGTCGTGCCCGGGGAGGGCGCCTGGACGATCGACCTGGGGACCCGCACCGTGACCATGGACCCGGAGGAGGACATGACCGGGGCCGCTACCCCGGTGGCCATCACCGGCAGCGGCGTCTACGCCGACAATCCCGTCTCGGCCACGCTGGAGGCGGTGTTCTCCCCGGTGCTGGCCACCCTGCGCGACGATGAGCAGCGCACTGCGCCCGGTGAACCGGTCACCGTCGATGTGCTGGGCAATGACACCGCAGGCAGCGGTGCCCAGCCCCTGGTGCCCGAGTCGGTGCAGCTGCGTTCGCTGGCGGCCACGAACCTGAGCGAGCTCGAGGACGGCGCGGGCAGTCGGCTGGTGATCCCCGGGGAGGGCACCTACACCGTCGCCGAGAACGGGTCGGTCAGCTTCGATCCCGAACCGGACTTCATCGGCAGCACCACGCCCGTGGAGTACGAGGTGCTCGACAGCGAAGGCATCCCCGCCACGGCCACCGTCGTGGTCGAGGTGGACCCCGAGATGGCCGCCGACGGGGAGCTGCGCCCGGAGGTCGGGGGCATCAACAGTCTGCTGGCGGGGCTGATGCCCTCCTCGCCGTCGACCTCGATGGTCTTCGGCACGATCGTGCTGCTGCTGATCTTCGCCGGAGGCGTGTCCCTGTGGATCGGCTGGCGGATCGAGGTGGACCGCCGCACCTGGTCGGACTAGGGCGTGCCCGATGACGATCTGTGCCGTCGCTGGACCCGGTGGAACGCATGTCGCATGCTCCGGCAGTGTCTGATCGTCAGCAGTCGTGGATCGAGGGCCGGTTGCCGTCGCGGACGGGGCTGATCGAGCGCCGCTGCAGCACGTCGTCACGCAA
>DWZH01000067.1 GCA_019118275.1 Candidatus Brachybacterium merdavium
TCAGCCCTTCAACCCCGTATGCGCCAGCCCCTCCATCACCCGGCGCTGCATGAGGATGAACAGGATCAGGATCGGGGCCATCGCCATCAGGGATGCGGCCATCATCACGGGGTAGTCGATCACGTACTGCCCGTTCAGGGAGGCGATGCCTACCGAGAGCGTGCGGTTCTCGGCGCGGCTGGTGACCACCAGCGGCCACAGCAGGTTGTTCCACGCCGCCAGCGTGGTGACGATCGCCAGGGCGCCGACGGAGGGGCGCGCCAGGGGCAGCATCACCTTCCAGAAGATCTGGAAGGTGTTCGCCCCGTCGAGCCTGGCCGCCTCCTCCAGCTCCCCCGGCAGGTTCACGAAGAACTGCCGCATGAGGAAGGTCCCGAAGGCGCTGAAGATGGTGGGGATGACGATGCCCGGCACCGTGTCCAGCCACCCCAGGGACTGCACGATCTGGTACTGCGGGATCAGGTAGGCCTGGTTGGGGATCATCAGGATGGAGAGCATCACGGCGAAGATCGCCGCGCTCGCGGCGAAGCGCATCCGTGCGAAGGCGTACCCGGCCATGCTGCACAGCACCACCTGGCCCACCACCGTCGCGACGGTCACCTGCACGGAGACCCAGAACTGGTCGAGGAACGGGATCTGGCGGAACACCTCGGCGTAGTTGTCGAAGCGCAGCTCGCTGGGCCAGAACGTCGGCGGCACCGAGGTGACCTCGGCGGTGCTGGACAGGGACATGATGATCTGCCAGAGGAACGGGAAGACCATGATGAACCCGCCGACGGACAGGACCACGTGGGCCCAGGCGTTGCTGCCTCGCCGTCCGCCGCGGGTCGGCCGTGCTCTCGTGCGTGTGCTCATGTGCGCCTCGCTCGTGGTCGTGCGTGCCTCACTCAAAGCTCAGCCACCTCCTCTGCACCCAGAACTGGATCACGGTCAGGAGGCCGATGATCAGCATCAGCAGGATCGCGATCGCGGCGCCGGTCCCCTTGTCGTTGCCGATGAACGCTTCGCGGTAGAACAGCGAGACCATCGACTGGGTATCGCCCTTGATCGGGTTCGACTCCCCGATCATGATGAAGATCAAGTCGAACAGCTCCATGCCGCGGATGACGCTGAGCACCGTGAGGAAGAAGATGCTCGGGCTCAGCAGGGGCACCGTGATGGACAGCAGCTGCCGCCAGTTCGAGGCCCCGTCGATCCGGGCCGCCTCGTACATCTCCGCCGGGATGCTGCGCAGGCCCGCCCCCAGGATGATGATGTTGAATCCGAGAGTGGACCAGATCCCCACGATCCCGATCGCGATCAGCGCGACCCATTCGGTCGACGTCCAGTACACCGGCGGGATGCCGAAGATCCCCAGGAACTGGTTGAGGATCCCGTACTGGCTGTTGAAGATCATCCCCCACACCAGGGCGATCGCGGCCTGCATCGAGACGAACGGGGCGAAGAACAGCACACGGTAGAACGCCGCGAACCGCAGACCGGGCCGGTTCAGGAGGCTGGCGATGTAGATGGAGATCGGGATCCCCAGCAGCACCATCGCCGTGTACAGCAGCGTGTTCACCAGCGCCCTCGGGACCGCCCCGGATTCCAGCAGGTCGATCCAGTTCTTCAGCCCGGTGAACTCGGATCCGCCGAAGACGCCCCAGGTCGTGAACGAGAAGTAGGCCGTCTGGATCACGGGCCAGAAGTAGAAGACCGCCAGCCCGAGGAGCGTGGGCGCCACGAACAGCCAGGGCCACATCCCGTCGGGGTTGGCGACGCGGCGTGCCCCGCCTCGCACCCGCGGGCCCGTGCTCGAGGTCGAGCGAGGGACGATCGTCTGGCTCACTGCTCGTCCTCCTCCGCGAGGATGGCGTCGATCTTCTCGTCGAGCTGCTCCGTCCCCTCCTCCACGCTCAGCTCACCAGCGAGGATCTTGGGGATCATGTCGCTCTCGACCTCCAGCCAGGCCTCGGTGTTCGCGGAGACCGGATAGGGGAAGCCGTACTCCTCCGCGGACTGGGGGAAGATCTCGAGGTCGTATTCGGGGTGCGCATCGATGTAGGCCTGCTCGGTGCCCTGGTAGGCGGGGATGGATGCACCGGACTCCCCGATGATCTGCTGCCCTTCCTGGCTGCCGGTGTAGACGGCGAAGGCGGCGGCCGCATCGACGTTCTCGCTCTCCGCGTTGGCCACCACGGCGCCCCCGTGCAGGACCACGCCGCGCTGCTCGCCGATGGGCAGCCGCACCACCTGGATGTTCTCGCCGACGGCCGAGTCGACGTACCCGGCGACGCGGAAGCTGCCGCCGTAGACCATCGCGGCCTTCCCGCTCTTGAACAGCTCGTCGGGTGAGGTGTCGGCGGTGGTCTGGATGGACGGCGATGAGCCGTCCTCGACCATGTCGCGCAGGAACTGCAGCGCCTTCCGGCTGCCCTCGCTCGAGTAGCGTGCCTCGGTGGCGTCCTCGTTCAGCACCTCTCCCCCGGCCTGGAAGATCAGGTTGTAGAACAGCTCCTGGTTGTACGCGCCGCCCGCGAAACCGTAGATCCCTTCATCGCCGAGCGCCTCGCTGATCTCCTTCGCCGCCTCGTGCAGGTCCTCCCAGGTCCACTCGTCGGTGGGCACCTCCACACCCGCCTTCTCGAACAGCTCCTCGTTGTACCAGAGCCCGATGGAGTCGTAGGAGGTGGGGACGCCGTAGGCGACGTCCTCGTAGGTGTACAGCTCATGCATGGCCTCGGGATAGTTCGCGAAGTCGAGCTCGCCCGCCTCCACGGCGTTCTCGAAGGAGGCGATGATCCCGTGGCTCGCATACAGCTGGAAATTGGGGCCGTTCATCATGAAGGCGTCCGGCAGGTTGTCCCCGGAGGCCTGGGTCTGCAGCCGGGTGAAGAAGTCCTTGAACGGGGTCTTGGTCATCTGCACCGTGATGTTGGGGTACGTCTGATTGAATCCTTCGATCACCGATTCCCAGTCGAAATCCGCCTCCCAGGCGGCGAACTCGATGGTCGCCTCCATCTCGGTGTCGGAGACGTCGACGTCACCACCTCCCCCGCCGCCGGAGCCGCTGTCGCTGCACCCTGTCGCGGCCAGACCGCTCAGCGCCAGCCCTGTCAATACTGTCCGTCGTCTCATGACCGTCTCCTTCTGTCCTCCGATGTGACTGCCTGTCTCTGGTGATGCCGCCGGTCGGTCCCTGTCGGTGCCGCCGGTCCGTCCCGGCTGCGGTGATCCGGGCTGCCTCGTGGTCTCATCGGGCCTGCTCCGTGACGGGCTCGGCAGGGGTGGTGGGGCGCGCACCATGGGTCCGGCTGCGGGTCCCCGCCCCGGCCGGCTGCGACCGCCGTGCCGAAAAGGTGACGGTGGTGAAATCGAACTTGTCGCCGCGGTAGACGGAGCGCCCGAGCTCCAGGCGGTGCCCGTGGCGGTCGAAGCCGAGCTGGGTGGCGAACAGTGCCGCGGCGCCGACCGGCATCTCCAGCAGCTCGGCATGCGGGGCGTCGATGGTGATGGCGGAGATCCGGCGATCATGGCGGTACACGGCTCTGCCGTACCGGGCCTCCAGGAGTTCATACAGCGATCCGCTCAGATCCTCGGTGAGCAGACCGGGGAACAGCTCCTGCGGCAGCCAGACCTCCTCGACCGCCATGGGGCTGCGATCAGCCAGCCGTAGCCGGCGGATGTGCAGCACGGGGCTGCCGGGCGGGATCCCGAGGTCGCGGGCGACCGAGACGTCGGCCGCTGTCTCCTTCCGGTCCAGGACCCGGCTCGAGGGATGCCAGCCGCGGGCCACCGCATCCTGGGTGAAGGAGGTCAGCTGGGGAGCTTTCGTCAGCCGCGGGTCCACGACCACCGGCGGGCCGCCCGCGCCGGAGCGGATCTGCTGCTGTTCGCGCAGCATCGCCAGCGCCGCACGCACCGTGGCCCGCGCGACCCCGAACTCGGCGGCCAGGCGCCGTTCCGAGGGCAGGACCGCGGAGGGCTCGCTGCCCGCGATGTAGCGCGCCTCGATGGCGTCGCGCACTTCGTGGGCGATCCGTGCCGGTCGCATAGGGCACCTCCTCGTTCCCCGTCCCGATACCTGCAGATCCTGGACCACCGGTCCGCTCACCGCAATCATCCGGGGCCCAGTGGTCTGCTAACACCTGGCGTTCTCGCAGGAGCGCCCTCGATTTCCGGTCCACTGGTCTGGTAACTATGGCTCCCCGCCGCAGGCCCGCATTAGCATCCGGCGCATGCCTGCAGCGCTGCCCCGTCACCGCCTGGGCGGTGACCACATCGTCGTGATCGACGCCGGCAAATCGACGCTGCGCGCAGCCCACTTCGCGGGCGAGCGGCTGCTGGCCCGCCATGACGAGCCCGAGGGCCTGCCCCACCCCGAGAACGCCGGTGCGCACGAGGTGGTGCTCGACAGGGTCGAGCAGGCTCTGCACCGGCTCGGTCACGGGCCCTGCCGCACGCTCGTGCTCGCAGCGACCGGCATCCGCCGGATCGGGGCGCCCGAGTCCCGGCTGCGCACCGCCCTCGAACGGCGCCTCGACTGCGAGGTGCTGCTGGCCAACGACGTGGTCGCCGCCTATCTCGGGGCGCTCGGGCCCCGCCCCGGTGTGCTCCTCCAGGCCGGCACCGGATCGCTCGTCCTCGCCGTCACCGAGGGGCGCGATCCCGTGCTGCTGGACGGCTGGGGCCACCTGGCCGGTGACCGCGGCAGCGGCTTCGCCCTGGGCCGCGCCGGCCTGCGGGCGGCCTTCGGCGCGCTCGACGGCCTCGCCCCACCGACCGCGCTCACCGCGATGCTGCTGGGAGCCGGCCCCGAGCAGACCATCCGCGACCTGTATACCTCCAGCGCGCAGACCCGCGACGTGGCCGCCCTGGCACCGCTGGTGCTCCGCGCCGCCGGCGAGGGGGACGACGTCGCCCTCGCCGCGGTCCGCGAGGTGGCCGGCGCGCTGGTGGAGATGGCCGCAGCGGCGGGCGCAAGGCTGGGCGATACGCAGCTGACCCTCCTGCCGGTGGCCGCAGTGGGTGGGCTGTTCGCCGACGAGCTGTTCCGCAGCACCGTCGCCGGCGCACTGCGCGAGCAGCTGCCCCACACGGAACTGCGCTCCGGCGCCGGCGATGCCCTCCAGGGCGGCCGGCTGCTCGCCACCACCAGGAACGACCCGGTCACCCGTCAGCTGACCTCCGCCTTCAGAAAAGAGAGCCCATGACCGCCATCGACACCTACCGCAGCGCCGTGCTCGAGCTGATCCAGCGCACCCAAGAGGAGTCCGAGCAGCTCGAACGAGCCTCCGGGCTGATCGCCCGTTCCCTCCAGGACGGCGGCGTGCTCCACGTCTTCGGATCGGGCCATTCGATGCTGCCGGCGATCGACGCCACGTTCCGGGCCGGCGGCCTGGCACCGGTGAACCTGGTCCACGATCCCGCGCTCGCCCCCTGGGAGCCCACCCGCGTCTCCCGCATCGAACGGCTCGAGCGATATGGCACGGCCATCGCCGAACTGCAGGACTTCCGCCGCGGAGAGGTCCTCGTGGTCATCTCCCACTCCGGGATCAACCCGGTCCCGACCCAGCTCGCCCAGCAGGCGCAGCAGGACGGGCTCACCGTCGTCGCGATCACCAGCTGCGAGCACTCCCGCTCCGGGCGCTCCCGCCACCCCGACGGGCTGCGGCTGCTGGATGTGGCCGACCTCGTGCTCGACACCCACGCCCCGACCGGGGACATCACCCTCGCTCTCGGCGACGGCACCGAGACCGGCCCCACCTCCACCATCCTCGCCACCATGCTCCTGCACTCGCTGGCGATCGGCGCGATGGAGCAGCTGAGCCGCGCGGGCACCACCCCTCCGGTGCTCACGAGCATGAACCGCTCCGGTGGCGACGACTCCAATCAGACCGTCCTGCGCCCCTACCTCGGAAGGCTGAGCCGTGAACCGTGACCATCCCTCCTCGCCCGACGGGCTCCGCCCCTCCTCGTCCGACGGGGTCCGCCCCTCCTCGCTCGACGGGCTCCGCGGCCTGGTCGGCCGCCGCTGCCCGGCCCTTGGGGACCGTCTCGACCTGCGTTTGGTCCCCGGCGAGCGCGGGATGGAGCACGTCACGCTCAGTGCCCACGGCGACGTGCTGCGCATCGAGGCGAGCTCCCCGTCAGCCGCCGCCGTCGGCCTGGCCCGCGCCCTCGAGGACTTCTTCGACGCTGACCTGTCCTTCGACGGCCCGGCCCTGATCGACGCCTCCGCCGCCCTGCCCGACACGCCTCCCCAGCGGGTCCAGACGTCCCTGTCCACCCGCTACCACCTGAATCCGGTGACCTTCGGGTACACGATGGCGTTCTGGGGCTGGGAGGACTGGGAGCGCCACATCGACTGGATGGCCCTGCACGGGGTGACGGCCCCGCTGAACCTGGTGGGCCATGACGCGGTGCTGGTGGCGATGCTGCGTGACCTGGGCATGGAGCAGGAGGCGGCCGCTCGCTTCGTCGGCGGCCCCGCCTTCCTCCCCTGGACCACGATGGGCATCACCCACGATCTCGGAGCCCCCCTCACCGAGGAGGTGCTCACGGCCCGGGCCCGGCTCGGGCGCCGGATCGCCGAGCGTGAACGGGAACTGGGGATGACCGTCGTGCTCCCCGGCTTCGGGGGGCAGCTGCCCGCGCAGCTGGTCGGCACCGAGCGGACCATCGAGTGGCAGGGTTGGCACAACGCCCTCGCCGACCCTTCCGATCCCCTCTTCGCCCGGGCTGCCGCATCCCTGCACCGCCACCAGCGCGAGCTGCTGGGCACCGATCATCACTACGCCGTGGACCCGTACATCGAGTCGCTGCCCCCGACCACGTCCACGGAGCAGCTCGCCGAGCACGCCGAGGCGATCTACCAGGGGATGCGCGCCGCGGACCCCGAGGCCGTGTGGATCCTGCAGGGATGGCCCTTCCACTACCGCCGGGCCTACTGGACCGAGGAACGGGTGCGCTCCCTGCTCTCCCGGGTACCCGAGGAACGGCTGATCCTGCTGGACCTGTGGGGCGAGCACGCCCCGATGTGGAGCAGCACGAAGGCCATGTACGGCAGGCGCTGGCTGTGGTGCC
This sequence comes from Candidatus Brachybacterium merdavium, assembly GCA_019118275.1. Classification (GTDB taxonomy): domain Bacteria; phylum Actinomycetota; class Actinomycetes; order Actinomycetales; family Dermabacteraceae; genus Brachybacterium; species Brachybacterium merdavium. The sequence goes on from DWZH01000067.1 coordinate 7,066, forward strand.
TGACCCACAGCTTCGGCGGACGCTTCGGCCTGTTCGGCGACCTCGCCTCCCTCGCGCACGACCTCGCCGGCCACCGCGCGGCCGCCGCCGAGGGCTCCCGCGGCCGGCTCGAAGGATTCGGGATCACCTCCGAGGCGCTGGATGACAACGCCGTGGTCTACGAGCTCGCCACGAGGGCCCTGTGGTCACCGATGCCGCCGCTGGACCACTGGCTGCCCGAGTACGCGGCGCGCCGCTGGGGCACCGGGACGGCCGAGGTGCGGGCGGCCTGGGATCTCCTCGCAGGCACCCTGTATGGGCCGGGCCGCACCCGCGCCACCCCGTCCCCGCTGATCGCGCGCCCCTGGTCTCAGGACCTGCCCTTCGCCTCGCAGCGGCTCGCCGGAGAGCCGCTGCCCACGACGGACGGGCCACCGTCGGCGAACCTCGATGCGGAGAACGACACCCAGATGCTCCGGGCCCTGGAACCTCTGGCCCGCGCCACCGGCGAGCTGGTGCCGCTGCTGGCTCGCCCGGGCCGTCCCGACGCTCTCGCGCACGATGTCGCCCAGCTCGCCCTCCACGTGGGAGCCCAGTCCGCGCGGGCCCCGCTGCGGGCGATGGTCGCCGCAGCGCGGGCAGGAGAGGGGGACCTGGTCGACCGGGAGTTCACCGTGCTCGAAGCGCTGATCCGGGCGGCGGACTCCGTGGCCGCCGCCCGGCCGGAGCTGCTCGTCGGCCGCTGGATCGCCGCGGCCCGCGCCTGGGCCGGAGACGATGCGCCCCTGGCCGATGCCCTCGAGCACGATGCGCGTTCCCTGATCAGCGTCTGGGGCACCCAGGACAGCGGCCTGCACGACTACTCGGCACGGCACTGGTCGGGCTCGCTGACGGATCTCCATCTGGCCCGGTGGCGGGCCTGGGCGGACTGGCTCGCCAGCGGCGCGGACGGCGCCGCCGACCTGTCGGACCCGGAGCCGCTGCGCGAGCGGATCCGTCGGATCGAGGAGGACTGGCGGGGCGCGACCAGCCCCTACCCCACCACGCCCCGCGGGGACCTCGCCGCTGCGGTCGTCCACCTGCTCGATCTCGCCCGGACCCAGCTCCCCCGTCTGATCCCCACCGCCCCGCATCCCGGCGGGGCGGTGCCTGCCGCCGAGGACCGGCCCGCCGACGCGGGCCCGTCCTCGGCAGGGACACCCGCCTGAGGCTTCCGACCCGCTCCTGAGGAGGACCATGACCACCCGCCGCCCCAACATCCTGCTGATCCTCTCCGATGACCACGCCAGCCACGCCATCAGCGCCTACGGGTCGGTGGTCACGCACACCCCGCACATCGACGCGATCGCCGAGCGCGGCCGTCGCGTGGACAACTGCTTCTGCACCAACTCCGTGTGCACCCCGAGCCGCGCCTCGATCCTGACCGGGATGCACAGCCACCGCAACGGTGTGACCACCCTGCACTCCTCCTTCGACGCCTCGCTGCCCACCATCGCCACCCAGCTGCAGGCCGCCGGGTACCGCACGGGGATCGTGGGCAAATGGCATCTGGGCGAGGGCGAGGGCCATGACCCGCAGGGCTTCGACCACTGGGAGGTGCTACGTGGTCAGGGTGAGTACTTCGATCCACAGCTGCTGTCCCCCGACGGGGTGGAGATCGCCGAGGGCTACGTGACCGACGTCCTCACCGACCGCGGCCTGGCCTGGGTCGACTCCCTCGAGGGCGAGGAACCCTGGTGTCTGCTGATCTATCACAAGGCACCCCACCGCAACTGGCAGCCGGACGAGGCGCACCGGGGGCTGCACCGGGATCCGATCCCGCTGCCGCGCACCTTCGGCGATGACTATTCGACGCGCTCCTCGGCGGCCCGGCTGGCCGCCATGCGGGTGGCCGACCATCTGACGGTCGATGATCTCAAGATCGATCCGCCGGCCGATCTCTCGGCCGAGGACCTCGCCCGCTGGAAGTACCAGCGCTACATGGAGGACTACCTCGACTGCGTGGCGGGGATCGACGACAGCGTGGGCCGTGTGACCCGCTGGCTGGAGGACCGCGGCGAGTACGACGACACACTGCTGATGTACAGCTCCGACCAGGGGTTCTTCCTCGGCGATCACGGCTGGTTCGACAAGCGCTTCATCTACGAGGAGTCGATGCGGATGCCGCTGCTGGTCAGCTATCCCCGGCGCATCGAGCCCGGCGCACCGATGCAGCAGCTGGTCACCAACGTGGATTTCGCCCGGACCATCCTCGATGCGGCCGGCGCCGAGCCCCATGAGGACATGCAGGGGATGAGCGTGTTCCCCCAGCTGTGCGGGTCGGCTGAGGAGACGCAGGATGCCGTCTACTACCGCTACTACGAGAACGACGACCGCGAGTCCCACGTGCTCGCGCATTACGGGCTGCGCACCGACCGTTACAAGCTCATCTACTTCTACAACGACGGATTGGGGCACCCGGGCTCCTCGGCGCGCCGCTTCGTGCCCGAGTGGGAGCTGTACGACCTGCACGCGGATCCCAGCGAGGTGCTCAACGTCGCCCACGACCCCGCCTACGCCCAGGTGCGGCGCCGGCTCACGCACCGCCTGCGCGAGCTCCAGGCCGAACTGGGCGATAAGCCTCATCCGGATCAGCTGGACCCACCGACGACGAAGGGCTGAACCCATGGATCACCTCTCCCGCCGCACCGCACTGGCTTCGCTGCCCGCCGGCCTCCTGGGCGCCGCCGCCGTCTCGGAGGCCACCGCCGCACAGGCCGCTCCCGGCCTGCCCGCTGCACCGTCCGGGAGGGAGGAGGCACGTCTCGCCTTCCTCGCGGACACTCACGCCGATCCCGAGAACGACGAGAGCCTGGCTCGGATGCGGGCCGTGTTCGAGGCCATCGACGAGTTCGATCCCAGCCTGGTGATCCACGGCGGTGACGTCACCGAGCACGGGACCGAGGCCGAGTTCCAGGCCTTCGAGGACGCCATCCCGAGAGGTCTACGTGACCGCGTCGCGGCCGTTCCCGGGAACCATGAGACCCGCTGGGACGCCAGCGCCGGGCAGCTGCGCCAGCAGTGGATCGGCGAGGAGGTGCGCTACCAGGACGTCGACGGGGTGCGCCTCATCCTCGCCGACACCACCACCCACCAGCAGGAGGTCGCCTGGTGGTCCGACTCGGCCCTGACCGAGCTCGAGGACGCGGTGCACACCGCGAGAGAGCTGCCGTGCGTGCTGGTGACCCACTTCCCCATGGGCGAGGGCTTCTACTACGTCGCCAACCAGCAGGACTTCGAGGATGTGCTGGCCCGGCGCCCGGCCTCCCTGCACCTGACCGGGCACACCCACCGCGAGCTGCTCACGCGTGTGAACCGGCGCGATCAGCTGGAGGCGGCGGCTGTGAAGATCGATGCCGCCTACTACGAGCTGACCGGGAATGTGCGCAGTCTCCTGGTCACCCGGGTGGACATCCCCGACCTCGGCTCACCGACCGACACGGTGCGCACCGAGATCGCCACCTACGACCTGCGGCCGGCACGCGGGAGGGACGACTGCCTGCCACGCGGGACCGAGGTGGCCGACGACGGGGACTCCGTGGCGGTGGACGTCGCGCTGCCCGGCGAGTTCCAGGGGTCCGTCGACGCCGTCCTCTACGACACCTCGATCTACGCGGGCCGCAACGAACAGCTCGAGTGGACCCCGCTGCACGGCCGGAGTCCACAGTTCTCCGGCGAGCTGGACGCTTCCACCCTCGCCCGAGGACAGCAGCGCGTGCACCTGCGCATGCGCCCCGAGGACGGCTCCGGAACGCGCCTGGTCACCGTCCCCTTCGTGCGCGCCGACCGCGCCACCTCCTGGCGGGTGCCGCTGGACGGGATGATCCAGGGCGCGCTCACCGTCGTCGGCACGGAGGGCGATGAGCTGCTCGTGGCCGGAGACAGCACGGGGCAGGTCCTCGCGCTCGACCGCTCCGGGCAGTCGCAGTGGTCCGCTCAGGTGGAAGGCGAGATCCGCCATGACCTCCTCGCGCTGGACGAGGGGCGGGCCGTCGTCGTCCCCGATACCACAGGTCTTCTGCATCTGCTCGCCGCCGACGGGTCCGAGCTGTGGCGGTATGCGACCGAGGCGCCGCTCGCCGCGGATCCCGGCACCGGCACCATCGACGACGCCGAGGTGCTGCTGGTCTGCTCCGGGACGACCCTGCACGCGATCGACGCGGCCACCGGTGGTGGGCTCTGGACGGCCGAGCTGCCGGCCGCCTCCATGGGCGCCCCGGCCACCGACGGCGATCAGGTCTACCTCGGGGTCGGTGACGGCTGCGCGCACGCCCTGGACGCCCGGACCGGCGCGCCGGTCTGGAGCACCTCGCTCACGGACAAGGACGGCAGCTATCAGCGCTTCATCTACGGGCCGTGGAACGATGCGGTCACCGTGCTGCCCGACGGCGGCGTGATCGTCTCCGGCATCGCCGACACGTGGTGCCTCGCCCCCGAGGACGGCAGCCCGCGCTGGCGATTCGACGGCTCCTTCCAGTACGCCCGCGAAGCGCTCACCGAGGACGGTGACCTGGTGATGGCCAATGAGCCCGGTGAGATCCTCCGGATCGATCCTGCGAGCGGCGCGGAGCTGGCCCGCCATGCGACCGCCGAGCGGATCCTGGACGAAGGGTTCGTGCTCGTCGACGGCGTCGTGTACGCGGCGAGCCATTCGGGGCTGATCAGCGCTGTCGACCTCGCCTCCGGGGACGTCGAGCAGATCGCCCGGCTCAGCACCGCGCCGGTGCTCGCGGGAGGGGCGGCGTTCGGCGACCTCGTCGGGTTCGGCGACCTGGCCGGGGTCGTGCATGCGGTGCAGCGGGTGTGACCCGCAAGCGCGCGAGCGCGACCAGGCGTGGGAACGGCAGGCGCGAGCGCGACCAGGCGTGGGAACGAATGGAGAAGGTGCGCAAGATCATTCCGGGTGCCTTCTCGATCTTCGAGCGAGGAACCGACGGTGAGCCCGCGCCGCAGGATGTGCTCCGGGACGGCGTGGAGTCTCTCACGGGCCGGACCCGGTGCCCCTCGGGACCTGGCCCCGTAAATCTCCGTGACCAGGACTGTAGCTGGTGAGGGAGACCTGTCGGGCTGGGGCGGGCTCACCGCGTCGAGTTCTCCCGCGCCAGGGACACGGCTCCGGGCGAGGACGATTTCCACGGTCACCGAGAGACCGGGCTGCGTGGCCGCCCCGATGTGAGAGGACGGCGGTCCGTGCAAGAAGCGCAGATCGGCCGCCTCCCCCCCCGGTACCATCGACCCCATGCGAGGGGGAGACTCGGAACAATCTGGGGCGCGTGACGAGAGACGGCTGTCACGACTCGCCGCGCGTGCCGCCAAAGGCGATGCCGCCGCGCTCGACGAGCTCATCGAGTCACTGGATCGCTCCCGGACCGTGCACCGCATGGTGGGATCGATGCTCCTGGACCAAGACGCCGTCGACGACGTCTCGCAAGAGGTGCTCATCTCGATCATGGGATCGATCGGTCAGTACCGCGGCGTCGGCAAAGTCTCCAGCTGGGTCCACCCGATCGTCAAGCGCCGCGTCGCCGACCATCTTCGCAAGCAGCGGGACTCCGCCGCGCTCGACGAGACCGTGCTGCCCTCGCAGCGGATCAGCTCGATGGTCGCCTCCCGCGCCACGATCCGCACGGCCGTGGCGCAGCTGCCCGAGAAGTACCAGGCACCGCTGATCCTGCGGGACCTCGAGCAGCTGCCCGTCGGCGAGATCGCCACCCGCCTCGACCTGCCCGAGGGCACGGTGAAAGCACAGATCAGCCGTGGCAGGGGGAAGCTCGAGAAGATCCTCGGAGAGCTCAGCTGATGCAGCGCATCGGACGATACGAGGTGATCGACCGCCTCGGCGCGGGTTCTTTCGCCACGGTGTACCGCGCCTACGATCTCCGCCTCGAGGACGAGGTCGCCGTGAAGGTCCTCGCGGAGAACCACGCCCTGAACCCGGACCTGCTGGAGCGCTTCATCGGGGAGGGCCGGGCCCTGCGGCGTGCGCGCAACCCGCATGTGGCGGCCGTTCACGACATCGGCGAACTGCCCCACAACCAGCCGTACCTGGTGCTCGAACTCGCCGACCGCGGCACCCTGGGAGCGCGGGTGGAGGCGCTGCGAGCACAGGGCTGGAAAGCCGGCCGAGGCGACGTGCTGATCGTCGCCAGATCCTTGGCGGCGGCCCTCGGCGCCGTGCATCGCGCCCAGCTGGTCCATCGGGATCTGAGCCCGGGGAACCTGTTGCTGACCTCCCGCCCCGGGTCGAACGCCGCGAGCGGAGCGGTCCGCGGCGGTGGCGCGCTGATCGGCGAGGACGAGCGACTGCTGCTGGCGGACCTCGGCATGTGCAAGGACCTGGCTCGCAGCTCCGGCATGACCGTCGCGGCCGGCACCTCCGGGTTCCGGCCGCCTGAGCAGGAACGTCACGGGCGCGTCGATGCTCGTGCGGACATCTGGGCGATCTCGGCGTTGCTGGCGTGGATCGCGCAGGGAGCCAAGATGCCCGCCGCCTTCGACCGGGCCCTCTCCCGCGGCATGGCCGAGAAACCTCGGCGTCGCCCCGCCGATGTCGACACCTGGCTGGCGAGCATCGAGGAGGCACTCGCGGATCCGCCTGCTGCGCCGTCCACGGCGGAGCAGCACCAGGCCCCGGCCCCGGAGATCCGGCGCCGCCCCCGCGTCGTCCTGGCCCTCGGGCTCGTCATCGTGGGCCTCGCCGCCGGTCTCGGCCTCGGCGAGCGGGTCTGGCACGATCCGCCGGTCGCCGTCGCCGACGACGCCTCCCTCGCGATCGATGGTCCCGATGAGCTCTCCGTGGGCGAGACGGCGACGTTCACCGCTGAGGTCGAGGGTGTCGATTCCTGGGTCTGGACGCTGCCGGACGGCCAGTTCATCGTCGACGAGAGCACCATCTCGATGACCGCGGCCAGCTCGGGGAGCGCCGAGGTGATGCTGCGATCACGCACCGCGGACGGCACCGTGCTCGAGACCCGCCACGGCTTCCACGTCGATGGATGAGAAGAAGTTCGGATCCGATGCAACCGAATCGCGATCCGCTGCGACTCATGGGGGACAACAGATTCCGATGAAGGGGAACATCATGCATAGGACCACCACGCGTTTCGGTCGCCGTGCCTTCGGCCTCGCCGCCTTCGGCGCTCTCGCCCTCAGCGCCTGCGGCTCCGAAGAGATCGCCCGGTTCACGGACACCGGAGGCTCCGGCGCGAGCGATGGTGGAGGGGCCGGCGCGAGCGACGGCGGCGGCGCGAGCGATGGTGGCGGCACCGGTGCCGCCACCGCGGATCTGCCTCAGCTCGAGGCGGGATTCACCGTCGAGAACTTCACCAAGGACGTCACCGTCTCGAACACCCTCCAGCCTCAGAACAACACCGTCATCACGCCGACGGGCACGCTCACCATCGACGGCGTCCAGGAGATCGCCACGGTGCCGGCCGAGGCGGTCGACCTCGAGGCGGAGATGGACGAGGACGGCGAGGAGCTCGACTTCGCCGCCGCCGAGGGCGAGGTGCTCCGCGCCCTCGACCTGTCCTTCGCCCCGGAGGACGATGACGACCTGGCCTACGACGACGGCCCGCCGCCCACGGACCTCTCGATCCGCGCGGGAGGCTCGCAGACCCATCTGGCCGAGCTCGACCTCGAGGACAGCACCAGGATCCTGGTCTCCGTGCCGCAGGACGGCTCCGCCGCCCTCGTCGTCTCCAGCGAAGGGCACGATCAGCTGGTCGATCTGCTCACCGGAGAGCGGCAGGACGACGACGTCGCCGCCGCCTACTACCGCGCGGACCGCGTGCAGGAGCCGCACCATACGTTCCCGGTCTCGGTGGAGCCCTTCCCCGTGCTGTACGACGGCGAGCCGGACGATGACATCGATGCCACCGTCTCCTTCCAGGCCACGACCCTCACCCTCACGGCCTGGACCGAGGAGACCGGCTGGGCCGAGCCCGGTGGGGCGTGGCTGGTGATGGATTGGAGCAGCGAGATCACTGTCGACACCTCGATCCCCGGACTCGTGGAGGCCGGTTCGTACTCTGCGGTCGCGTCCGTGACCGTCGACGGCGAGACCACCACCGACGAGGTGCACGCCGACGAGCTCCTCCTCAGCCCGAGCAGCAACGAGGAGGAGCGCACCCTCGTCGTCCCGGTCTCCGCGGAGATGTCCGCGGCGACGGTCAGCATGAGCGGGGAGTTCTCGGTGGAGGTCGACTCCAAACCGGGTTTCTACGAGCTGGAGGGATCCGGTGAGCGGGATTACACATCCGACGAGCTCGCCGTCGAGTTCTCCCCCGACGACACGACTTCCAGCCCCCAGCCCTCCGATGGCGGCGGAGACTGACGCGCCGCAGGTCATGACCCGCGGGCCGTGACCTGAGGGCGTGAGCCGAGGGCCCTGGCCTGAGGGCCCTGGCCTGAAGGCGTGACCCGAAGGCGGTGACCCGAAGGCATGCCCCTAAGGCCGTGACCCGAGGGCCATGACCTGAAGGCCATGCCCCGAGGGTCCCTCTCGCCACGATTCCACATCAGTACTACATCCAGACAGACAGGAGAATCCTCATGAACACCCGACAGATCCTCACCACCGCCCTGGCGGCGGGCGCCGCCCTCACCCTCGCCGGCTGCGGCAGCTCCTACGACGACTCCCGCGACCTCTACGAAGAGCTCCGGGTGGAGATCGGCTGCGACACGGTGGGCTCCGACGACTTCCAGTCCTTCATGGACGGCGAGGTCTCCGACGGCATCCCCGCTTTCGACACGGTGGAGGGCGACTGCCAGCTGGGTGACGACAGCTTCTCGGTCGCGGCGGTCGTCCCCCATGACGTGAAGGGCAAGGAGTTCCTCGAGGCCATGGCCGAGGAGGACACCGAAGCCTACGCCGTGCAGTCCGGGAAGTGGGCCCTCCTCGTGGACGGCACGGACGAGGAGGACCTCGAGTTCGCCGAGACCGCGGCGGATGAACTGGGTGGGAAGGTCGTCCAGATCTCCCCGAGCGGTGTGGAGAAGGTCTGACCCGCCGCGCCCCGGCGCCGCGCACGGACCTCGTCGATCACGCACAGTCCTCGCCGATCACGCACAGTCCTCGCCGATCGTGCACGGGCCTCGTCGATCACGCACAGTCCTCGCCGATCGCGTACAGGCCTCGTCGATCGTGCACGGGCCTCGTCGAATGCGTACAGGCCTCGTCGATGAGGATCTCGAAGCCTTTCGGCGCGCTGCGCTCCGCGACCGGGGCGGCGGCAACCACTTCACGGAGCTGTGCATGAAGGGGTGACGCCGCCACCCCGCTGGGCGGCCAGCGAACTTCTTGCTCCCTGCGTGGCCTCAGCCCGTAGAGCGGGTTGAGGCCACGTATACGGCAAGATCTTCGCCCCGTCACGGGCCGCCGCCACCAGCACGGCCTTCGTCCCGTCAC
>DWZH01000068.1 GCA_019118275.1 Candidatus Brachybacterium merdavium
AGTGCCCTGTGGACTGCATCTACGAGGGCAACCGGATGCTGTACATCCAGCCCGACGAGTGCGTGGACTGCGGTGCCTGCGAGCCGGTCTGCCCCGTCGAGGCGATCTACTACGAGGACGACACCCCGGACGCATGGGCGCACTACTACGAGGCCAACGTCGAGTTCTTCGACGAGCTCGGCGCCCCGGGAGGCGCCGCCAAGACCGGCGTGATCGACAAGGACCACCCCATCATCGAGGCGCTGCCGCCCCAGCCGAACCCGCTGGAGTGAGCCACCGGGCGCTGCACGGATGCGAGTGGATGCGAGATGCCGGCGTTGGATGTCGAGAACGTAGAAGCGGTTCCGTCCTAGGGGTGCACGCGGTCATGATGGACCGCATCACTCGAAGGAGAGACCGATGGCCAAGTACCTGCTTCTCAAGCATTACCGGGGCGCTCCCACCGCTCCCAACGAAGCGTCCATGAACCCTCAGGAGTTCGACGCCCATGTCCGCTACATGGAGGAATTCGCTGACCGGTTGAAGGAGTCCGGGGAGTACGTCGACTCCCAGGCGCTGTCCCCCGAGGGCACGTTCGTGCGCTCCGACGGTCCGGGCAAACCGCCGGTGACCGACGGACCCTTCGCCGAGACCAAGGACCTGATCGCGGGCTGGATGGCCATCGACGTCGACTCCTACGAGCGGGCCCTCGAGCTCGCCGGAGAGCTGTCGGCTGCCCCCGGGGCAGGCGGCGAGCCGATTCAGGAGTGGCTCGAGCTGCGTCCGTTCTGGACCGATCAGCCGCCGACGATCGAGTGAACGAAGAGCTGCTGCGGGAGCTGGTCCCCGCGGTGATCGGCATCCTCCGTCGTCGCGGCGTCGACTTCGCGGCGGCGGAGGATGCTGTCCAGGATGCTCTGGTCGAGGCGATCCGGACCTGGCCCACGAAGCCTCCGAGGGACCCCCGAGGCTGGCTGGTGACCGTCGCCTGGCGGCGGCATCTCGACGCCGTGCGTTCGGAGGGCGCCCGGCAGGAGCGGGAAGCACAGGTCGAGGCGGAGCCGGCGCCTGCTCCCGACACGGTCCCGGATTCCGACGACACCCTGCAGCTGTACTTCCTGTGCGCCCATCCGTCGCTCACACCGGCTTCTGCAGTGGCGCTGACGCTGCGGGCGGTCGGCGGGCTGACCACCCGGCAGATCGCGGAGGCGTACCTGGTGCCGGAGGCGACCATGGCACAGCGCATCTCCCGCGCCAAGCGCACCCTGGCCGGCCGGCGGCTGGACCAGCCCGGCGAGGTGCACACGGTGCTGCGGGTGCTGTATCTGATCTTCAACGAGGGCTACAGCGGGCAGATCGACGTCGCCGCCGAGGCGATCCGCCTGACGCGCCGGCTCCACCGCGGGACCGATCACCCCGAGGTGGCTGGACTGCTGGCGCTGATGCTGCTGCACCATGCGCGCCGTCCCGCCCGGTTCACGGCCGAGGGCGCCCTGGTGCCGCTGCGGGAGCAGGATCGGCGGCGATGGGACACCGCAGCGATCCGTACAGGTATCCAGGTGCTGCAGGCCGCACTGGCCCAGGACCGGCTCGGGGAGTTCCAGGCGCAGGCGGCCATCGCTGCTCTGCATGCCGATGCTCCTACCGTCGAGGAGACGGACTGGGTGCAGATCGTCGAGTGGTATGACGAGCTGGTCGCGCTCACCGACAGCCCGATCGCCCGGCTCAACCGAGCAGTGGCCGTGGGCGAGGCCGAGGGGCCCCGGGCCGGGCTGGCCGCCCTCGCGCCGCTGGAGCAGAGTCTGCCCCGTTACGAGGCAGCTGCCGCATATCTGCACGAGCGGGCCGGCGACGCGGAGATCGCCGCGCGCCTGTACGGGCAGGCGGCCCGGGCGGCGACGAACCAGGCCGAACATGATCATCTGCGGCGCCAGGCCGCGCGCCTCACCACCGCTGCGCGAACGGAATAGTTCACGCCGCCCATTCGGCCTGCGACCGGACCACGGTCCGAAGCGCCGGCGTCGTTCGTGGCAACTGGCGTCTCCCCGGAGTGTTTGAGGTATTTTTGGCTGTTCACCTGCTTCAGCACCGCGAAGCGACGTCCTGTGCCGATGAGGGCGAAGGAGGAGGGCCTGATGCCGAACCGCCGCCACGACAGCTGGGGACAGGAGTCCGAGCACTATCGGGGCGAGGCCGAGGGCGAGGACTTGCTCGCGATGGAACTGGCGGAACTGGCACGTGATCTGCAGGACCAGTCCCCGCAGGACCTGCTCGGGGCGATAGTTCGTGCAGCGGTGCAGCTGATCCCCGGGGTCGAGGACGGGTCGATCAGCATCCTGCTGGGACGCAAGACGGTCACCTCGCAGGTACCCACCAGCGATCTGCCCAGCCGGGTCGACGCCATCCAGATGGAGGAGAACGAGGGCCCCTGCCTCTCGGCGGCGTTCAACCACAGAACGGTCCGCATCCCCGATATGCAGAATGAGCAGCGATGGCCCCGGTTCTCACGGCGCGCAGCAGCCGAGACCGGTGTGCGCGGCATGCTGGCCTTCCAGCTGTTCGTCGAGGACGAGAACCTCGGAGCGCTGAACCTGTACGCGAAAGAGCCCCACGTGTTCGACGACGACTCCGAGCACATCGGCCTGCTGGTGGCAGCACACGCCGCAGTTGCTTTCGCGGAGTCTCGACGCACCGTCCAGCTCAACGAGGCCATCATGACGCGAGACGTGATCGGTCAGGCGAAAGGCATCCTCATGGAACGTCACAAGATCACGTCGCAACAGGCGTTCCTCCTGTTGACGACGGCGAGCAACCGGACCAACACGCGCCTCACCGAAGTCGCCGAACATCTCGTCACCAGCGGCGAGATGCGCATCAACCCCAGCCGCGGGTAGCCCGATCCCCACTCACCTGCGGGCGATCTCGCGCCACCACAGCGTGCTCGGCACCGGAGCCGTCAGCTACGGTCCAGGCTGCCGGCCTCTGCGCCGGCCCTGCTGTCCAGACCGCGGGAGGGCACGAGGAATCCAGCTGCGAACACCACGACCAGGATCGCCCCGCACACCACCGCGACGCTGGTGCCTTCCACCAGCAGCGGGAAGTTCGCCAGCGACAGCGCGAGCACCCCGATCAGCCCCAGGCCGCCCAGGCCGGTGGCGAGGAGCACGGCGACCGGGGCCCGTCCACCGAGACCGCCAGTCCCGGCAGAACCATCGGCCACGGCAGAGCCGCCGGCCCCAGCAACGCCGTCGGCCCCGGCCGCGCTGTCGGGCCCGGAAGAGCCGAAGCGGACCACGGCGACGCTGGTCAGCGCCATCATCAGGATCACGCCGACAGCACCGGCACCGGAGTACCAGGTATAGATCTGGGTGACCGGATCCAGCATTGCCACGACCGAGACGAGCACGATCGCCGTGGTGAGGCCGCTGACCCACAGGGACGCATGGGAGGGTGCCCGTCGTGTGGGGTGGACCGCTCCCAGGCTCACCGGCAGCACACCGCGCCGGCCCAGGGTGAACAGGTAGCGCGTGACGATGTTGTGGAAAGCCAGCATGCAGGCGAACATGCTGGTCACCACGAGCACCTGGACCACATCGGCGACGATCGGGCCGACCACCTCCCGGGCGAGCGCGACGATCACCCCGTCGGGGTCGGCGACCGAGGCGGCCACCGCCCGGCCCTCCCCCAGCCCGGAGACCACCAGCCAGGACGAGACCGTGTAGAGCACGCCGATCAGGAGCACCGCGATGTAGGTCGCGCGGGGGATGGTGCGCAGGGGATCGCGGGCCTCGCCCCGGAACACGGCAGTGGCCTCGAAGCCGAAGAAGCCGAGGAAGGCGAACAGCAGGCCCAGGCCCGGGGCACCGGAGAGGGCCTCGGTGAGGCTGAAGGGGGCGGCGGTCAGCTCGCGGCCGGAGGCCAGCACACCGACGTCCAAGGCCACCACGGCGATGATCTCCAGGACCAGCACCACGCCCAGAACCTGGGCCGACAGGTCGATCTTGCGGTAGCCGAGCAGGCCCACGATCAGCAGCATCACGGCGGTGATCAGCCACCAGGGCAGTTCGATCCCGGTGAAGGCCGCCAGCAGATTGCCGGCCTGCACGCCCAGATAGCAGGTCATCGAGACGGTCAGCAGCAGGTAGGACAGCAGGGCGATCGCGGCGGTGCCCAGTCCGGCGCGTCGGCCCAGGCCCCGATGGACATAGGCGTAGAACGCGCCGGCGTCGGGCACATGCGGGGTCATCCAGGTGTAGCCGACTGAGAACAGCAGCAGGATCACGGTCGCTGCCAGCACCATCAGCGGGGCCCCGACGGACTCGGCGGACATGAGGATGATGGGGAAGTTCGCCACCACGACCGTGATCGGTGCGGCCGCGGCCACCACCATCAGCACGATGCCGCTCACCCCGAGGGTGCGTGTCAGTTCCCGTTCCACCGCTGGTCCTCCCCTGCGTCGGCCGCGACGGTCGCGGCAGACAGAAGGTGCCCCACCCGTCGGTGGGACACCCGCTTCGAAAATATACGCTTCTCGCCCTACGGGCAGGGCGCTAGTCCGCAGCGCCTTTCCCACTGGGCATCAGCCCGCCGGGTTCCCCTCCCAGGGCCCCATCAGGGGTTGTCCCAGGGGCCCCAGCGGTCAGCTCAGCCCCTCACCATCAACGCGATGCCGGCCGCGACGATGACCGCCCCGAGGATGCGCCGCAACGGATCCCTCTCGCGGAACAGCCACCAGCTCAGCAGCGCCCCGATCACGATCGAGGACTCCCGGATCGGGGCCACCAGCGCGACGGACGTGGTGGTCAGGGCGTACAGGACGAGGATGTAGGCGAGCGGGGAGAGCACGGCCACGACGATGACCTGCCTCTTGTCCATCGCCCAGGTGGGCGCCAGCTGGTCTCGTCGGCGCAGCACCCACGGAAGCATCAGCAGCGACTGCGCAGTGGAGGCCAGTCCGAAGTAGACGATGGGCGTGATGCCCAGGGCGTTGACGGAGAAGTCGTCCCACAGGGTGTAGGCGGCGATCGCCACTCCGGTGGCCACGCCATAGAACAGGCCGGTGGCCAGCGATGAGGCGCGCCGGAACAGACTGCGGCCGGTGACGACCAGGATCCCGGCGACGATGGCGACGCCCCCGAGCAGCGCGAGGGGTTCGAGGCGTTCCCCCAGGGCGAGCACGGCCACCGTCACGGCCAGCAGCGGGCCCGTGCCGCGGGCCACCGGGTAGACCACTCCCATGTCGGCGCGCCGGTAGCCGGTCTGCAGCAGCAGCGAGTACGCGATGTGGAAGCCGGCGGTCACCGCGGGGGCGAGCAGCAGCTCCCACCCGTAGGCGTGGTCTTCGCGGAGCATCTGGATCACGACGAGCGGGGCACAGAGCAGGGCTCCGCCGGTGAAGTACATCCAGACGAAGACGGTGGAGTCACCCTGGGTGCTCTTGGCCGCGGTGTTCCACAGCGCGTGGAACACGGCCGCTGCCAGCACCGTGACCAGCGCGGTCGCGGTCATGTCGTCATCCCCATGGAATTCCTCCCGCCAGGAGAACCCTAGTGGGCCGGCAGGAGACGTCGTGCCGGGGGTGGCCGCGGCCGTCCGGCCGGATCCGCGCCCGGTCCGCTCACCGATCGGACGCATCCCGGAAGTCCAGCAGCACCGGCCCGAGCCCCTCGGCCACCTGACGCGGGAGCGGCCGGGCCGAAACTGTGGTCGATACGACTGTACTGAGTAGCCGCCCGGCCGAGCGTTCCATGCGCCCATACGCCTGTATTCTGTGCTCTAGACTGCTGTGATGATCAGTGCGGGCCACTCCGAGCAGCCGGACGAGATCCTGCGCGCGGTGTGGGTGGTGATCGCCGAGCGGGGTATGGACCAGGTATCGATGCGCACCGTGGCAGCGACTGCCGGCGTCTCGGTGGGGCGGATCCAGTACCGGTTCCGCAGCAAGGCCGAGCTGCTCCACGCGAGCCTGAAGGCGATGCTGAGGGCGGCGGTCGATGAGCACATCGTTGCCACGGCCCAGGCCGGCTCCTTCGAGACCCTGTGGCATCTGCTCGCCCAGCCCATCCCCCGCGGGGAGACGGCGCGCCTCGGGGTGTCGATCGTCTACCAGTACGCAGCCGCCGGGATCACCCAGCCCGAGCTGGCGCAGTTGCTGACCGAGACGAGGCGCAGTGCGGAGGATGCGGCAACGCACGAGGTCAGGGTGCTCGCTCCCCAGCTTCGGGACCCCCGTAGCGTCGCGCGTTCACTCATCGCCACCGCGGACGGCCTGTCGCTGCGGGTGCTGCTCGGGGGGCTCTCGGCCAATGCCGCCGAGGAGGCACTGCGCGGCGCTCTGGACCGCGCTGTCGGGTGACGCGAGCTGACCACGTCCAAGCAGCTCGCATCGGCCGGTACCAGACCGTCGTCACCGATCTCTCCTGACGACTCCGACCGTGGGCAGGCCTCGCCTGTCAGTGGCAGGCAGGACACTGCGCTGAGATCGGGATGGAGGTACAGGGACGGTCGAGCAGCTACGCGCGTACCAAGTACGCGGCCGACCCAAGCCCGGCGCAGCGCACGCGGATGGAGCGGTGCGCCGACGCCACCCGCCACACCTCCTCGTCGCCGAGAACCGGCGCCGGGAGACCGGTATCGGCTCCTGCGCTCTCCGCATACGCGCACGAGCGAGGCGACCTCGGAGGTCAATCTTCAATCCTGGTAGTCGCGACACGTCAGCCCGACCTGACCGACTGTCGCGCCTTGTGATCCCTTCTTATTTCACCCCCTTCCTTTGTACTCTTTGTACGTCTCCGAACCTGTTCCGGCCGTCCTTCGGCACGTACCCGCACGTCCTCGTCGGTCGTGATCCGCTGGTCGACGAGTTCGATGACACCTTCGACGGCCTCTTCGATCCCACCGGGCTGACGATGCTCCTCTCGGGCCAGCGAGGCATGGGCAAGACCGTGTTGCTGGACGCCTATGCTCGCGCCGCACGAGCCGCAGGCTGGCTCGTCATCAGCGATGCCTCGAGCGACGGTCTCCTCGACCGGCTCGGCCGTGACCATCTCCCGCGCCTCCTTCAGATGCATGCCGACCAGTCCCACGCGAAACTCACCAGCGGCAGCATCTCGCTCGGCCCTCTCGGCGCCGGCGGCGGATGGGATGACCGATACCCGGCCGAGTCCACGCTCCGCTCCCAGATCGCCGAGCTCACCGATGCGCTTCGCCCCAGCGGTCGCGGCCTCGTCGTCACAGTCGACGAGATCCAGTCCGCCGCGCTCGAGGAGCTGCGCAAGCTCGGCGAGATCGCCAAGCGCATGGGCGTCACTGCCCAGTACGCCGGCGAGTACCGCCGCCGCCTCATCCGCGATGGCATCATCGAACCCGCAGGCCACGGCAAGGTCCGCTTCACCATCCCCTACACCGCCGACCATCTTCGTGAGCACGCCGCACACGACGCTCTCGAGGGCCTCGCCGACGAGAACCCCTGATCCCCTCCGAACCAGCAAGCGCACCTCCGGCCGATCCCTAGGGCACGTCTCTAAAGCACGTGGTTGAGCCACTGGATGATCCCGCGGAGGACTGCTCCAGCGCGGTAGGTCAAGCCGCGTTCGTCCTAGCGGGTGGCCAGGCCGCGCCATTGCTTCACGTCGCCGTAGCCGCGTTCGATGACGTTGCGGCCGAGGTGGCCCTCGGTGTCGAGACCGATGGGACGGCCGCCGCGTGGCCGTGGTTTCGATGGTGTTGCTACTGAGCACGGGGCTCGGGGATCACCGTCTTGATACCTCGATAGCGCAGAGCCCGCTGGGCGGCGTGGGAGGAGTAGGCCTTGTCGCATCAGGTCCCGATGGTGGCGGTGCCGCAGATGGCTGAGCAACGTGCGAACGCCGATCGGATCGCGGAGCTCGGACTCAATCGGACACGTGAGTGAGCGGATCGCGTGTGAGACCGTCAGGTGACATGATGGCGCCCCGAGCAGCCAGGAGGCGCCCGTGACTCGCATCGTCTTCACCGCCATGCCCGCGTCGGGCCACGTCAACCCCAGCGCGCCCCTGGTCCGGGAACTCATCCATCGCGGCTTCGATGTCGAGTTCTACGCCACCGAGCAGTTCCGTCCCCTCGCCGAGTCCCTGGGGGCTGAGTTCCGGGCATACCCCGAGGACACGATCTCCTCGGCGGTGATCGCGAAGGCCACGATCGAGGGCGGCTCGACGAAAGTCGTGCAACGACTGCTCGAGTCGACGCCGACCCTGCTGGAGTTCCTGCAGTCCCAGCTGCACGAGGACCCCCCGGACGCAGTCATGTTCGACTCCAACGCCCTGTGGGGACGGATGCTGGCGACCAGCCTGGATCGCCCCGCCATCTCCCTGATGACCACGATGTTCGTGGGTTCCGCCACGCTCCGTGCTCTGCGGGCCCGCGAACTGCTCTCCGCCGTCCGGGAGTCAGTCACTGCCGTGCCGGGCACCCTCCGGGCTCGGCGGCGGCTGCTCAGAGGGGTCGACCCAGGACTGCTTCCCGCCAGCCCGGTGTTCCCGACCCGGGGCGAGCTGACGCTCTTCCCGATCCCCGAGTGGATGCAGGCTCCCGATCCCCGCCGGGACGCGAGCTGCCACTTCGTCGGCCCGTCGATCGAAGCCGCGGCACGCACTGAGGAATCCGATCCCGACCTCGAGGCGGTTCTCAGCGGAGCGGACCCTCTGGTGGTGGTCTCCCTGGGCACGCTGCACGCAGGCGGCCAGGACTTCTTCCGCTCCTGCATCGAGGCGTTCGCGCCGCTGCCGGCGAACGTGCTGCTGGCCGTCGGTGTCTCCACGGACCCCGCCGTCCTCGGGCAGGCCCCTTCGAACATCATCGTGCGCCGCGTCATTCCCCAGCTCGAAGCGCTGCGGCACGCTGCCGTGTTCGTGACGCACGGCGGTATGAACAGCGTGCTGGAGGCTCTCCACTTCGGGGTGCCGATGGTGGTGATCCCCCAGCAGGTCGAGCAGCTGCTGATCGGGCTGACCGTCGCCGACCGCGGGGCGGGTTGCGTGCTGCGTCCACACCTGAGCCGACGGGGCATCCCCACCGGGCAGCTCAGCGCGGCGGTCGAGTCGCTGCTGCACGAGCCGTCCTACACCGCCTGCGCCCGCTCCCTCGCGGCCACCCTCCACGAGGGAGGCGGGGCCGAGACGGCCGCAGACCACGTCGAACGCCTCCTGGGAACGGATTCACGGCAATCACGGACTGCGCGATGAATGGCTTCACAGGGTTCGAGACCGCTGCCGCCAGAGCATCTCAGACGCCGGCTGTGCGGGTGGGAGTCTCGATGTCCTGTGCGGTGAAGACCGCTTCGAAAAGGCCCGGAAAGCGCGCGTCGAGGTCGTCCTTGCGGAGTGTGTTCATGATCGAGGTTCCCTGGTACTCCTGACGGATGACCCCGGCCTCGCGCAGCACTCGGAAGTGGTGCGTGGCGGTCGATTTCGACACGGGCAGATCGAACGCGACACAGGCGCGGTTGTCCAGGTGGGCGTTGAGACGACACGCGATCTGCCGGCGCAATGGGTCGGCGAGAGCGGCGAGCACCGTATCGAGTCTCATGTCCTCCCGCTCGGGATGCTCCAGCCTCCGCACCGTCCGCCTCTCCCTCGAACCTGGTTCTGGCGCTTTTGATTGTACGCCAGCCTTAGTAGTACGGTTTTCATCGAACTACGATGGATTTCGTACCTCGTCTCCGATCGAGAGGACGTCCTGGTGAGCAACGCCCCTGGGTTCGATGATCCGCGCACGTTGCGGCTGGTGTGGCCGCAGTGGCAGGGCGCCGGTCGCGACAACATCCAGGCCCTCCTGCCCGAGGTGCCCTATGAGCGTGCCCGCCGCGGCTACGCGACCGGGGCTCGGGTGCTGGAGGCGATCCTCCCTTCCCACGCCGGCCCGACGGAGATCGTGCCGGTGCCCGATGCCGACGACGAGGCCTCAACCGATGGCGTCGAGTCCCGCAGGGCGGTGACACAGTCCCTGCGTGCTGCTCTGGAGGCCCTGGGGAGGCACGATGCCGACCGTGTGCTGACCCTGGGTGGAGAGTGCTCGGTGAGCGTCGCCCCGTTCGCGAAGCTCGCCCAGCAGCACGGGGATGACCTCGCGGTCATCTGGATCGACTCCCACCCCGACACCGATACCCCTGACACCGGGTACGACGGGTATCACGCGATGGCGGTCAGCACCCTCGTCGGCCGTGGCGATCCCGAGATCACCAGCCTGCTGCCAGCCACGGTCGACCCGGCCCGGATGGCGTTGACGGCGCTGCACGCGTGGGAGGAGGACGCCTACGCGCACGTCGCCCGGTGGGGGCTTCCCGTGTTCCGTCCCGATGAGCTGCGCGACTCCAGCCAGACCCTGGTGCAGTGGCTGCAGAGGACCGGGGCGTCGAAGGTCGCCATCCATCTCGATGTCGACACCGTCGACAGCGATGAGGCCGCGCTCGGACTGGGGAAGGTCCCCGGCGGGCTGACGCGTGCGCAGGTGCGGCGCGTGGTCGCCGATCTCGCCGCCGTGGCCGATGTCGTCGGCCTGACGATCGCGGAGTTCATTCCTCGCGACGTGCTCGCCCTGCAAGGCCTCATCGAGGGCATGCCCCTCATCCCCGGACAGACCGACCACTGACACCAACGACGACGGCGGACAGCGAACAGAGAAGGCGAGATCACGCATGACCACCATCGGATCGGTCGGGACGGGCCTGACCGGCAACCTTGCCCGCCCGGCCTCGAACGGGCGCTTCGACCCCGGCGAGGGCGTTCGCATGACGGTCAGGGAGACCGACGGCGGGCGCAGTGGGCGCGGAAGCGGGCCGTCTTCATGCGCTGCCGCTCAGTAACGGAACGTGGCCAGACCCTCACTGTCGATCGCGCCGAGCGTGCGCAACACGCCTGACCCTTTCAGGGTGCCGATGAGCGCGCGGTTCGCCAGCTCCCGAGACTCCTGATCGCTGATCCCGTTCTCGGCCCGGGGCAGGAAGAGGGTGTCCACGCGCCGCTCGGCAGCGGCTTGCGCGATCTCCACGAGATCGAAGGAGCCCTTGCCGGCATGTGCCAGTGACCGCGCCCGGTCCTGCTCCTCCGCCTCGCGGGCCACCTCTTCGGTGTTCACGAGCTGCCAGGCGGCTGAGCGCAGCTCATCCGGGAGCGCCCGCTCGGGGTTGCCGGCGATCACTCCGTCGAAGATGGCTGGGTACGGGCACGACGCTTTGAAGATGGGCAGATACTCGGCCACGGCCGCCAGCACGAGCAGCTGAGAGCGTGCCGTTCCCAGGCGGGTGCCGATCGCCTGTCCGACGGCGTGGATGTACTTCTCCAGCAGGAGACGGTCGGTGTCTCCTCCGCTGCCTTGGAAGCTCGGCGTGCCGTCCGCACCGGCGGAGGCCGGACGCACGTCCAATTCCCGCTCGGGCAGCTCGTCGATCACCTCATCGAATGAGGCGGGCACATTCTCCAGTGGAATCTCTTCGATGACGTTCCGGGTCGAATCGAACAGCCGCACCGAGTTCTGTGCCAACGCGAGCACGTACAGCTTGCGGTCGCTCGCCAGTACCGGCGCGAGCGGCAGGAGGTTGAACTGCTCCCCCACGGTCACGCTGTCGCCCAGCTCGATCGGCACACGCACCGGCAGGAAGAACCCCTCGGCGAGGAACACGATGAGTCCGCGGCTCTGCAGCCGCCAGTACGAGGAATCTGTGACGAGCGCTGATACGGGCTCCAGGAGCTCGCCCGCCTCTGCCTCCCCCCGCCCCGATTCCACAAGTCGGGCCTTGGCATCGCGCACCTGATTCTTCAGGGTGAGTGCTGAGACCTTGTCGGTGCTCCCGGTGACATCGGTGGACACGGTGAAGGTGAGGGTGACACCTCCTTGTTCTTGACGCTCCAGGACGGAGCTGAAGTCGAGCGGATCGACTATTCCTTGGGAGTGTCGTGTCATGGGGCGCACCCTTCCTTTGCGTGCGTCAGACGGTGTTCGCGACTCGACCGGATCGGTGCGTACCGTCTCTGGTGTGCCCCAGTTTATCCGCCCCGGGGCACGCGTCAGCCGCCGTTGGTCCTGCCCTGCTCCTGTTGACATCTGGGACAGCGGGTCACGCTGACCTGCGGGAGAGTTGTCGCTATGGGCACGCGGAAGAGGCACACGCCGGAGTACTGCGCTCGTCCACTTTGCTGGCATCGCCGAGCATCCGCACGAAACGGAGGGAGGCGGTGAAAGAGACGACTGACGGTGGCTCACGCCGATCATTCAGACGGTCGAGGGATTGACCATCAGTGCTTCAGTGGAGCCTAGGGGACTCGAACCCCTAACCCTCTGCTTGCAAAGCAGATGCGCTACCAATTGCGCCAAGGCCCCTCGGCGCACCGGCGCCAGGTTACTGCGGTGACGGCTGGTCAGACCCGCTCGGCAGGAGAGGCCTGCGTCTGCTGGACGGTCTGGGCCTCCTGCTCGGCGGAGATCCGCTCGGCCTCGGCCCACAGGTCGTTGTGCAGGCGATCCGTCTCGACCTTCCGCCACACGAGAATCCCAGCGAGGCTGGTGCCGATCAGGACGGCGGCGAACTGGATGAGCTTCTTCACGAGTCCTCCGATTCTCGAAAGTGGGCCTAACTGGACTTGAACCAGTGACCTCTGTCTTATCAGGACAGCGCTCTAACCGACTGAGCTATAGGCCCTTGGACGCTGTTCCCGAAGCCTACCGGGTCAGCCACCGACGCATCACACTACAGCTCGAGCATCCCGATCGTCCACCGGGGAGGGGCCGCTGTACGGGAGGTCACAGCGGGCGCGGCTACGTCTGCCACCGTTCGTGGCCCTCACCGTGGAGGGAGCGTCCGCGGCAGTCCGTCGGGCACCACCAATGCCCGCTCCCGCAGCAACGTCCCGACGCCCGCAGGATCCCAAGCCAGCCGCGCGCAGATCTCAGCGGCCTCCCCGGAGAAGGCCTCCGCACCGGTCAGAGCGTCCAGCAGCCCGAACAGATCCTGCTGTCCGGCCTGGAAGGGCAAGGGCCTCCTGTCGGGGCGGCCAGCCGGGGCGGGCAGGGGCGGACCATCGGCGATCACTCCCCACCGGGAGGCGTAGACCGCGAACCGGGCCGGGCGCTGGCCGGTGGGGAGCTCGAGGGGGTGGCCTGCCTGCGTGAGTTCGATCCGTTCGTAGTTGGGTTCACTGCGGTCGACGATCTCCAGCTGCGCCGCATCGAACCAGGTGGCGACGAGCTCGGTCACCGCACCGGGAGCGTGGTGCGGGGCGGCGGCGATATAGCCGCGCGCGGAGACATGCGCGGAGTGACCCACAGCGAGCTCCTGGACGGTGCAGGACAGGAAGGGGGTGGTCACCGGGCTGACGAGTCCGAAACGGCGGTACTTGGCGGCGATCACGGCCGGCGACTGATTGGAGCCGACCGCCACGACCAAGGTGCGGTCGGCCAGGGGCGCGGCGCCCTCGTCCCTCAGAGCCTCATCCACCTGCTCCAGGTCCGCCCGTGGGTCGAGCTCCCGGACACCCTCACGGTGGAGCATCGCTGCTTGAACGCCCTGCTCCGGCCAGGGATAGAGCTCCGGCGCGTCGGGGGAAGGATCGAGGGGAGGGTCGGGGGCCATGGTCTCGACCCTAGGTCGAACACCGGTCCCCGTCGCTGAATCCATCCTTCTAAGAGTCCGACTCCCCCTGCCCCCAGCCTGCGATCCACCGGAGAGGCGGCGCCTCCGACCCAGGGCCGCAGCGTTCCCGTGGCGCCGTCTATCGTTGCTCCATGGACCAACAGCGTGCGACAGCAGCCCTCGAGGCGTCCGGGCTGGACTTCACCCTCACCCGCCATGGCCACGTGTCCTCTCTCGCCGAGGCCGCTGCAGCCCGGGGCGTCCAGCCCCGCGACATCATCAAGACCCTGGTGGTGCGCCGTTCCGAGGGTGAGCACCTGTTCGCCCTGGTCCCTGGGGACCGTGAGATCTCCTGGCCCAAGCTGCGGGCTCTGCTCGGCGTCAATCGCCTGTCCATGCCGGACCAGGACGGCGCCAAGGAAGCGACCGGCTACGAGCGCGGCACCATTACGCCCTTCGGTTCGACCACGGCATGGCCGGTCATCGCCGATGCCTCGCTGAGCGGCGATCGCGAGCGCACCATCTCCCTCGGCGCCGGGGAGCACGGGGTCGCCGCCACAGTCAACGCCGAAGCGGCGCTCGCGCATCTCGAGGCCCAGGTCGCCGACATCACCGAACTGCAGGAGAGCTGAACGCCTCCCAGGAGGCCAGCGAGGGGTCGGAGGAAGCAACCGAGGCGTCGGCGAAGGCCGCTGCGGCGTCCCAGGAACGGCGTCCCAGGAAGCCAACGAAGCGTCCGGGAAGGCCGCTGGACGGCCCCGAAACGAGTTGCGCGCCGAAATCTTCCCGACTTTGGAAGATTTCGGCGCCCAACTGGGGCATCCCAGGTGTCATGTCTCAGGACATCGGTGACAGTTCCACATCAGGGCATCGGTGACTGGAGCATCCCGGGGTCAGCAGCCGCGAGCGGCCACGCCCACCAGACCAGCGCCGCGGCCACGCCCACCAGACCAGCACCCCAGGCTGCGCGCGCCGGGGCGACGACCCGGACGGCAGACGGCTGACCTTCTCACTCGTCAGTGAACGTCAGCTTCAGTCCACCCAGCAGCGCGGCGACGATGTTGTACAGGAAGGCCAGCAGGGTGCCGAGCGCGGTGATGATCACGACGTTGACCACCGCGACCACGGTTCCGTAGCTGACCATCTTCGAGAAGCTGAAGAAGTCCATGAAGGGCAGCGGCTCATCGTTGTTGAGGTCGCGTCCCAGCTGGTCGATCTGATTCCACAGGCCGATCGCGTCGACCAGGTTCCACAGCAGCACGACGGCCACCACGGTGGCGATGCCTATGGCGATGGCCACCAGGAACGACAGCTTCATCACCGAGAACGGGTCCAGCCGGGCCAGGGTCAGGCGCACCCGACGCGGCCCCCGCCTCTCCCCCTCTGCGGGGCTGCTCGCGGAGGTGGGCTTGGCCGGACTGCGGCTGGCGCCGCGCGAGGCGGAGCCGCGCCCGGAGCCGAGCGTGCCCGTCTCCGTCGGCGTCTCCTCGTCGGCGGCCGGCAGCTTCGACGTGGGGTCGGACTGCGTGGTGCTGGCCTGGGAGTTGCTCGTGGCCACGGATCACTCCTCGTTCGGGACGTCACCGGTCGGCGACTGGTCGGACTCGTCAGAGCCTAGAGCATCGGGCTGCGCCGAAGAGTCCGGCGCCGCACTATCCACGAAATCGTCACTCTCGGCAGTTTCGGCGCTCTCGACGGGATCGGTCTCCACCGCGCTCCGGGCCCCTTCGGAGGATTCAGCCCCTGCCGGCGCCTCCGCCCCAGCGATCCCCTCGGCACCGTCGGGGCCCTCAGCGTTCTCGACGTCCTCCTCGGACTCTGCGCTGGTGGTGACCAGGATGATGTGATCGCCCTGGTCGGGCTTGGCGAAGGTGACGCCCATGGTGCTGCGCCCCTTGGGCGGGATCTCGGCGACGCGCGAGCGCACCACCCTGCCCTTCTCCATCACCACCAGGATCTCGTCGGTCTCCTCCACGACGGCAGCGCCGACCAGGTGGCCGCGATCGTCGGGCAGCTTGGCCACCCGGATGCCCAGGCCGCCGCGGCCCTGGACCCGGTACTCGTCGATGCTGGTGCGCTTGGCGAAGCCACCGTCGGTGACGGTGACGACGTAGGTGTCGGGAGTGACCACGGCCATCGCGAGCAGCTCGTCGTCCCCGCGGAACTTCATGCCGGTCACGCCGGAGGTGGCGCGGCCCATCGGGCGCAGCACGTCGTCGGCCGCCGGGAAGCGCACGGACTGGCCGTTGCGGGAGACCAGCAGCAGGTGCTCATCGCTGTTCACGGCACGCGCACCGATCACCCGGTCGGGCTCGATGCCGTCCGACCCCTCGATGTCGCGCAGGTTGATGGCGATGATCCCACCGGTGCGGTTGGAATCGAAGGCCGGCATGGGGGTCTTTTTCACCAGACCCGAGCGGGTGGCCAGGACCAGGTACTGGGCATCGTTGTACCCGTCGATCGACAGCACCGAGGCGATGCTCTCATCGGGCTGGAAGGCCATCAGGTTGGCCACGTGCTGGCCCCTGGCATCGCGCGGAGCCTCGGGGATCTCGTATCCCTTGGCCCGGTAGACCCGGCCCTGGTTGGTGAAGAACAGCAGCCACTTGTGAGTGGTGGTGGTGAAGAAGTGCTCGACCACGTCATCGGCGCGCAGAGAGGCTCCGCGCACGCCCTTGCCGCCGCGCTTCTGGGCGCGGTACTGATCGGTGCGGGTGCGCTTGACGTAGCCGCCGCGGGTGATGGTGACCACCACGTCCTCTTCGGGGATGAGGTCCTCCATCGACATGTCGGAGTCGAAGGGCAGGATCTCGGTGCGGCGGTCGTCGCCGTACTTGTCGACGATCTCGCCGAGCTCCTCGGAGACGATCTCGCGCTGACGCGCCGGGTCCGCGAGGATCGCGGTGTACTCCTCGATCAGGGCCTGCAGGCGGTCGTGCTCCTCGATGATCTTCTGCCGCTCGAGGGCGGCCAGGCGACGCAGCTGCATCGACAGGATCGCGTTGGCCTGGATCTCGTCGATCTCCAGCAGCTCCATCAGCCCGGTGCGTGCCTCGTCGGCGTCCGGGGAGCGGCGGATCAGCGCGATCACCTCATCGAGCGCATCCAGCGCCTTGAGGTAGCCGCGGTAGATGTGGATCTGCTCCTCGGCCTTGCGCAGGCGGAACCTGGTGCGCCGCACGATCACGTCGATCTGGTGGCGGGTCCACTCGCGCACGAAGGAGTCCAGCGACAGGGTGCGCGGCACCCCGCCGGCCAGGGCCAGCATGTTCGCGGAGAAATTCTCCTGCAGCTGGGTGTTCTTGTACAGGTTGTTCAGGACCACCTTGGCCACGGCATCGCGCTTGAGCGTGAGCACCAGGCGTTGGCCGGTGCGGCCGGAGGTCTCGTCGGTGATGTCGGCGATGCCCTGGATCCGGCCGATCTTGACCAGCTCGGCGATCTTGCGAGCAAGGTTGTCGGGGTTGACCTGATAGGGTAGCTCGGTGACCACCAGGGCCATGCGGCCGTTGATCTCCTCGGTGGAGACCACGGCGCGCTGGGTGATGGAGCCCCGGCCGGTGCGGTACATCTCCTCGATGCCCTTGGTGCCGACGATGCTGGCGCCGGAGGGGAAGTCGGGACCCTTGATGCGCTCCAGGCACGCCTCGAGCAGCTCCGGCTTGGTGGCCTCGGGATTGGACAGCAGCCACTGGACCGCGCTGGCGACCTCGCGCAGGTTGTGCGGCGGGATGTTGGTGGCCATCCCCACCGCGATCCCGGAGGAACCGTTGACCAGCAGGTTCGGGAACCGGGAGGGCAAGATGGTGGGCTCGGTGGCCGTGTTGTCGTAGTTCCCGGTCATGTCGACCGTGTCCTGGTCGATATCGCGCACCAGCTCCAGGGCCAGCGGCGCCATCTTGCACTCGGTGTACCGCGGGGCGGCCGCGCCGTCGTCGCCGGCCGAACCGAAGTTGCCCTGTCCCAGGATCAGCGGGTAGCGCATCGACCAGGGCTGGACCAGTCGCACCATGGCGTCGTAGATCGCGGAGTCGCCATGGGGGTGGTAGGTGCCCATCACCTCGCCGACCACCTTCGCGCACTTCGAGAAGGAGCGGTCGGGCCGGTACCCGCCGTCGAACATCGCGTAGACGATGCGGCGGTGGACGGGCTTGAGACCGTCCCGCACATCAGGGAGCGCGCGGCCGACGATCACGCTCATCGCGTAGTCGAGGTAGGAGCGCTGCATCTCCTGGTTCAGGTCGATCTGCGAGATCCGGTCGACTTCGCTCTCGTCGAGCGGATCGACCAGGGTCACGGTGCGGTCGCCGGCCTCGGTGGCGGTCACCTCGGTGGTGCCGTCGGGACCGAGGTGGCCGACCGGCGCGCCCGGCAGCACCGGATCACTGCCGGCGTCCTGCTCAGCGCCGGTCGGTTCGGGACCGGTGCCGCTCGGGCCGTTCGGGCCGCCGACGGTCGGGTCCTCGGGATTGGTGGGGTCGTTGGGGCTATCACTCATGGGGAAGGCCTTTCAGCGGTGGCCGGGTAGCGGGTCCGTCCCGGAGCGCGCGGACTCAGCGCGCGCCTCTCGGGGAAACGGATCAGATGTCGAGGAAGCGGACGTCCTTGGCGTTCTCCTGGATGAAGCGGCGTCGTGATTCGACGTCGTCACCCATGAGAACGGAGAAGATGGTGTCGGCATCGGCCGCCTCGTCCACGGTGACCTGCCTGAGAGTGCGGGAGTTGGCGTCCATGGTGGTGGTCTGGAGCTCCTTCCAGTCCATCTCGCCCAGGCCCTTGTAGCGCTGGATGCCGTTCTCCTTGGGGATGCGGCGCCCGGCGGCGAGCCCGGCCTCCAGCCGCTCGTTGCGCTCGTCATCGCTGAACACGTACTCGTGCGGAGCGTTGGACCACTTCAGGCGGTACAGCGGTGGCATCGCGATGAACACGTGGCCCAGCTCGATCAGCGGTCGCATGTAGCGGAACAGCAGGGTCAGCAGCAGGGTGACGATGTGCTGGCCGTCCACGTCGGCGTCGGCCATCAGGATGACCTTGTGGTACCTGAGCTTGGTGGCGTCGAAGTCCTCCCCGATCCCGGTGCCGAAGGCGGTGATCAACGAGCGGACCTCCTGGTTGTCCAGCGCTCGGTCCAGGCGCGCCTTCTCCACGTTCAGGATCTTGCCGCGGATGGGCAGGATCGCCTGGGTGCGGGGGTCGCGGCCGGAGACGGCCGAGCCGCCGGCGGAGTCGCCCTCCACGATGAAGATCTCGGACTCGGCCGGGTTGCGGGAGGAACAGTCGCGCAGCTTGCCGGGCATGCCGCCCGCCTCCAGCGGGGACTTGCGCCGGGTGGCGTCACGGGCCTTACGGGCCGCCTCGCGGGCCATCGCCGCGGCCTGGCCCTTCATCACGATCGCGCGGGCCTCGGTGGGATGGGACTCGAACCAGGCCTGGAGCTGGTCGGTCATCACCTTGACCATGAAGGTGCGGGCGATGGTGTTGCCCAACTTGGTCTTGGTCTGCCCTTCGAACTGGGGCTCGCCGAGCTTGACGGAGACAACGGCGGTCAGACCCTCGCGGATGTCCTCGCCGGTCAGGTTCGAGTCCTTCTCCTTGATAAGCCCCTGCGCCCGCCCGTAGCGGTTGACGATCGAGGTCAGGGAGGAGCGGAAGCCCTCCTCGTGAGTGCCGCCCTCATGGGTGTTGATGGTGTTGGCGTAGGTGTGGACGGACTCGGAGTAGGCGGCGGTCCACTGCATCGCCACCTCCACCGAGATCTCCGCCTCGGTGTCCTCGGCCTCGAAGGAGATGATCTCGGGATGGATCACCTCGGCGCGCTTGGCGTTGTTGATGAACTCCACGAAGTCCTGCAGGCCGCGGTCGTAGCGGTAGGACCAGGTGCGCGGCCCGGTGTCCTCCTCGAACTCCTCGGCCGCCAGGTCGCTCGCGCCCAGGTCCTCGTCCTCGATCTCGGGGCCCAGCTGAACGCGCTCGTCGGTCAGCGTGATCCGCAGTCCCTTGTTCAGGAACGCCATCTGCTGGAAGCGCTTGCGCAGCGTCTCGGCCTCGTACTCGACGGACTCGAAGATCTCGGGGTCGGCCCAGTAGGTGATGGTGGTGCCGGTGCGGTCGGTGGTCTCGCCCTTGGCGAGCTCGGCCTCGGGCACCCCTCGGGAGTAGGCCTGGCGCCACACGTGGCCCTGGCGGTGGATCTCCACCTCGAGGCGCGAGGACAGGGCATTGACCACCGATGAGCCCACGCCGTGCAGCCCGCCGGAGACGGCGTAGCCGCCGCCGCCGAACTTGCCGCCGGCGTGCAGCACGGTCAGCACCAGCTCGACGGCGGGCTTGCCCTCGGTGGGGTGGATGTCCACGGGGATGCCACGGGCGTGGTCGACGACCTGCACGGCGCCGTCCGCCCGCAGGGTCACTTCGATGGAGTCGCCGTGGCCGGCCATGGCCTCGTCCACGGAGTTGTCGACGATCTCCTGGACCATGTGGTGCAGACCGCGCTCACCGGTGGAGCCGATGTACATGCCGGGGCGCTTGCGCACCGCCTCGAGCCCCTCGAGGACGGTGATGTCCGAGGCCTCGTAGTGCTCGGGAGCGTGCGCTGGGTTCGCGTGCGCGGTCGCGGCGGCTGCCGGGACGGCGGGGTCACCGCTCGCGCCGCCGGGATCCGGGATGCTGCCGGAAGGCTCCGGCGTGCCCGTGGGTACGGCTTGTTCGCGAATGGTGGGGTCGCTGTCGCTCACCGATGTGGCTCCTCGCAGTCCGATGGCCCCCGATCCTGGGAGAGGGCGGGGGTGGTCCGACGGTGACGCGGTGCCTGACAACCCGACCCCGGCACGCAGGCGGCCCGCCCGGTGGCCGCGCGCGCACGCGCGCGACGTCACCCGCGGGCCGCGGTGATCGGGGCCGGCTGTGTCGT
Source organism: Candidatus Brachybacterium merdavium (assembly GCA_019118275.1). Lineage (GTDB taxonomy): Bacteria > Actinomycetota > Actinomycetes > Actinomycetales > Dermabacteraceae > Brachybacterium > Brachybacterium merdavium. The sequence continues at coordinate 20,493 of DWZH01000068.1, forward strand.
GACGACCATGACACCAGCCGAACCTGCCCAATTCTATCGGACTCGGGCACCGTAATCACGCATATGACCTCGCAATGTGGATAACCAGACGCATGATCACCTCGCAGGCGGGCCGGGGCGGCCTCTGGGACGCGCGGATGGGGCCTTCGATGGGGGCCGGTATCTCTCCCGGGGTGCTCGTGCGGCAGACGGGCATCTGGCGAATCTTCGATAGGGGCCGGCGAGCGGGGAGACGGCACCGGCGACGCGGGGCCGCCGGTGCCTCCACGGCACGGGGTCAGGCCAGCAGCGACGCCGTGACCAGCGCGGCAGCCGCCGCCTCGTAGCCCTTGTCCTCCGAGGAGTCCGGCAGGCCGGCACGAGCCAGGGCCTGCTCTTCATTATCGCAGGTCAGAACCCCGAAACCGACCGGCACTCCATGGTCCAGGGCCACGCGGCCCAGTCCGTCGGTGGCAGCGGAGCACACGTACTCGAAGTGCGGGGTGCCGCCTCTGATCACCACCCCGAGAGCCACGACGGCGTCGTGGGTGGGGGCCAGGTGGGCGGCGACCACCGGCAGCTCGAAGGAGCCGGGCACGCGCACGATGGTGGGGTCGGTGATGCCGCCCTCGCGACAGGCGCGCAGTGCGCCGTCGAGCAGGCCGTCCATGACCTGCTGGTGCCAGGAGCCGGCCACGATCGCGATCCTCGTGTCCGGTCGGTGGGGGATCTGCTGCTCGGGGCTTCCGTGGCCGCTCATGCTGTCTCTCCGATCGTGGGGATGGTCAGGGGGTGGGGGCCGGGCTGCGGCGTCGTGGAGCTCGCCGAGCCGACCGGATGTTGTCCGGATGCCGTCTCCGGTGCCGCCTGTGCCCCGGTCGGCTGTCCCGCCGTCGGCTGTCGGGGCAGACCTAGGAGGTGGTGGCCGAGCCGGTCGCGCTTGGTGGTCAGGTACCTCAGGTTCTCCGGGGTGGGGTGGGTGGCCAGATCGATCGTCTCGGTGACCTCGATGCCGCCCAGCTGCAACGCCTCGGTCTTGACGGGGTTGTGGGAGAGCAGACGCACCGACTGCACGCCGAGGGCCTCGAGGATCTGCGCCGCCACCAGGAACGATCGGGCGTCGACGGGAAGTCCCAGCTCGACATTGGCGTCGACGGTGTCCCGTCCGGATTCCTGCAGGGCGTAGGCACGCAGCTTCTCCACCAGCCCGATCCCGCGGCCTTCATGGCCGCGCAGCAGGATCAGCACACCCCGCCCTTCCTGCTCGATGCGTGCCAGGGCTTCCTGCAGCTGGGGTCCGCAGTCGCAGCGGCGGCTGCCCAGCACGTCGCCGGTCACGCATTCGGAATGCACGCGTGTGAGCACCGGCGCCCCGGTACTGAGGTCTCCCCGGGTGAGCACCAGGTGCTCGGCCCCGTCTGCCGGCATCATCTGGCCGGCCGACGGGAGCAAGGGGCCGGGGCGTTCCCGCACCGCCAGTGCCCGGAACGAGCCGTGCACGGTGGGCAGATCCACGGCCTCGGTGATCTCCAGCGGACTCTCCTGGGACAGCGGTCCCGACGACTCCGAGGGCGATGTGGTGTCGGCGGGCGCGGTGGTGGCGTCGGGGCCGATGTCCCGGTAGTGGGGCCGGTCCTCGGTCACGCGGCGGCGGGCTGCGATCTGCTCGATGGAGATCATGGCCAGGTCGTGCCGGTCGGCGAAGGTTCGCAGGGCGGGGACACGCATCATGGTGCCGTCGTCGTGGACCAGCTCGACCAGTGCCCCTGCTCGGGGCTGGCCGGCCAGGACCATCAGGTCCACGCCGGCCTCGGTGTGACCTCGTCGCTCGAGCACTCCGGCGGGCCGGGCGCGCAGCGGGAAGATGTGCCCGGGCCGGGTGAGGTCCTCGGGGCCGGTGTCGGCGCCCGCCAGCAGTCGCAGGGTCAGGGCGCGATCGGCTGCGCTGATCCCCGTGCTCACGCCGACGGCCGCATCGACGCTGACGGTGAAGGCGGTGCCCTTGGGGTCGGCGTTGGGAGTGACCATCTGGGGCAGCTCCAGCTCCTCGAGCCGGTCCCCGGGCAGGGACACGCAGATGATGCCGCTGGAGTAACGCACAGTGAAGGCCAGCAGCTGCTCGGTCGCGGCGACAGCCGGGAAGATCAGGTCGCCCTCGTTCTCACGGTTCTCGTCGTCGACCACGACCACCGGCTGTCCGGCGGTGAGGGCGTCCAGGGCTCGATCGAGGGGGTCGAGATGAATGGGGTTCATCGCTGCATCTGCGCCTGGGCGGAGAGCAGCGTCTCGGTCTGCTTCTCGAGGTATTTGGCGAGCACGTCGACCTCGATGTTGACCGTCGACCCGGGGCTGCGGAAACCGAGGGTGGTGCGGGCGAGGGTCTCGGGGATCAGCCCGATGGTGACGGTGTCGTCGTCGACCGCGGCCACGGTCAGGCTCACTCCGTCGACCGCGAGCGACCCGCGGGCCACGACGTAGCGGGTGATGCCCTCGGGCAGGGCGATGCGGACCAGGGCGCCTCGGTCGCCGTCGCCGTCGGTGCCGGTCGGGTCGTGTGAGGTGACCTCACCGATGCCGTCGACATGGCCCTGGACGATGTGCCCTCCCAGGCGGCCGTCGGCCCGCAGGGGCCGTTCGAGGTTGACACGGTCCCCAGCGGTCAGGGTGCCCAGGGTGGTGGCCTGGAGAGTGGTGGTGATGACGTCGGCCGTCCAGGTCTGCCGGTCGTGCTCGGTCACGGTCAGGCAGCAGCCGTTGACAGCGATCGAGTCACCGTCGCTGACATCGGTGAGCACGTGCGGAGAGCGGATGCGCAGACGGGCGGAGCTCTCGGTGGGCTCGATGGACTCGAGCGTGCCGAGCTCCTCGATGATTCCGGTGAACATGGTGGTCCTTCCGTGGTGGATGGGCGGTGGGAGTGAGCAGGGGTGAGGCCTATTAGCCAGCCGAGGTCGACGAGCGGGCCGAGGTCGATGAGTGGGCCGGGGTCGATGAGTGGGCCGGGGTCGATGAGTGGGTCGGTGGGCGCAGGGTCAGCTCGAGGTCCGTCCGAGCATCGGGAGACGCCAGCGGCTTCACCTCTGCCAGGTCGAGGTGGAGGGCACCGGCGATGGTCTCGATGCCGAACGGCGCGACGGCCGCGGGTCCGGCACCGAGCAGCGTGGGGGCGAGGTGGACGATCAGTTCGTCGACCAGTCCGGCGGCGAGGAAGGCGGAGAGCAGGGTGGGCCCGCCCTCGAGCAGCACGTGGCGTCGCCCTCGCGCGAACAGCTGGGACAGCGCGTCCTGCGGATCGCGGGTGCGCAGGTGGAGGGCCTGGGCGGCGCCGGCCACGGCGGGCGGAGCAGGGATGTCACCGGCCCCCATCACGGCCCGCAGCGGCTGACGGGGATGGAGGGTCCCGTCGGGCAGGCGTGCGGTCAGCTGGGGGCGGTCGATGCGGGCGGTCCCGGCACCGACCAGCACGACGTCGCAGGCTGCTCGCAGCTCGTGGACCCGGGCGCGGGCCCGCTCCCCGGTGATCCAGCGGCTGGATCCGTCGGCGGCGGCGATGCGGCCGTCGAGGGTCAGCGCCATCTTCGCAGTGACCAGGGGGCGCCCGTACTGCAGCCCGTGCTCCCAGCCGCGGTTGAGTGCCGCGGCTTCGACGGAGAGAGCATCGGGAACATCGAGGTCGACGTCGATCCCTGCTGCCCGCAGGCGGTCGATGCCGCCGGTGGCGACCGGGTTCAGGTCACGATGGGCGATCACGACGCGGGTGATGCCCGCGGCGATCAGGGCATCGGTGCACGGCGGGGTGCGGCCGGTATGAGCGCAGGGTTCGAGGGTGACCACGGCGGTGGTGCCGGCGGGAAGATCGGACCCGGCCCGGATGAGGGCGTCCGCCTCGGCGTGAGGCGTGCCGGCGCCGCGGTGGTGGCCCTCGGCGAGGACCTCCCCGCCCGGTGCCAGCAGCACGCAGCCCACCCGGGGGTTCGGGCCCAGGGGCACGGCGGGGTCGGCGGCGAGCTCGAGAGCACGGCGTAGTGCGCTGTGCTCGGTCTGGCTGATCATGTCCGTCCTCCGGTCCGCGTCGCTCGCGGTCCGGAGAGAGGGAGGGGTCACAGTGGCTGTGTCACCGAGGCCAGCTGCTGGTACGCACGGATGCGTTGCCAGCGGACCTTCTGATGACGTCGCCGCGTGCGCTTCCCATCCGGACTCTGACCGTCGGTCCAGGAGTTCCACCTGGTCAGCCGAGGATCTTTCGATCATCGGGTCGCGGACTATCACCGCCGGCTCGGAATTTCACCGACCCCAGTGCACGCGAGCAATCCTGCTCGTCGCCTTCTACGCTAGCAGAGGCGGCCCAGCTCGCCACCCCTGTGACGACGCATGACACAGGGAGTCGATGGGCGCGGGCTCAGCGAGGTCGACACGTTCAGCAAAGTCGATGAGCGGGGACTGAGCGAGGTTGGTGAGCTCAGCGGGGACGATGGGCTCCCTGGCCCGCCCCCGGCTTCGACCGTTGCGTTATCGGGGTTCTCAGGGCTGAGAACCCCGATAACGCAACGGTCGAGCCCCCGGGGCGCCAGAGATCCAAGTGATCCGGGAACAATCGAGCCCAGAGCCATGGGAACCAGGTGTCCAGCGCCAACGACCCAGGGCCCACGACCCAAGGACCAGGCCCCAGCGGCCCGGGGTATGCGCACCCAGCACCCAGCGCCCAGCACCCACGACCCAAGGACCAGGCCCCAGGGGGAGACCGGGGTCAGCCATAGGTGTCGCGGGGGCCTCGCCAGGTGACGGTGCGGGGGCCCTTCTTCCAGCTGCGCTGGGCAGCGGCGGGGCCGGTGACCTTCAGCTCGGAGACCACATGCGAACCCACATGCTCTTCGATGGTGGTCACGAGCTGCGGGGTCAGCAGGCGCAGCTGCGCGGCCCAGGCGGAGGAGGAGGCGCTGACCACGAGCACGCCGTCCTCGAAGGAGACGGGGCGGCAGTGGGTGGCCAGCCGCTCACCGACGATCTCGTCCCATTCCGCCAGGACCCGCCCGGAATTCATCCCCGCATTCCATCCCAGGTCCGACAGCACTCGCCGCAGGATCAGCCCGATGCCCTGGGGATCGCGCGGATCGGGCCTGGCTCCCGAGTAGCCCGGGGCACCGCGGGAGCGATCACGTACGTCGCGGGCCTGCGTTTTCGCGGAGATGGGGAACAGGCCCCGGTCCCGGGCGGCGGCGCGGGAGCGGTTGATGGTGCGGCGTGCCAGTTCGAAGGGGTCGTCGGGGGTGGGCAGGTCCACCGGATCGAACAGCTCGGCCTCGGGCTCGTGGTCCTCGTCATCGTCGAGGCGGCCTGTATCCGGGCTGTGCATCGGGGCGTGCGGGCCGCCGGATCCGGGAACGGCCCGGGAGAAGGAGGTGGGTTCTCCGCGGCCGTCCCCCGAGGTGGCGGGGCCGGTCCTCTCCGTCCGAGCAGTGGCCTGACCATGGCGCTCGGACCGACGACGATCCTGGTCCTGCGGCTCTGGGCGACCGGTTCTCGGACCCGTCCGCTCCGCCTGCCAGGTGGACAGGTCGTAGGGGTTGGCCAGCGGCGGCATGCCGAAGCGATCCGCTCGGGGCTTCTTCTCCGGCTGCCTGCTCATCGGACCGCGCTTCCCTCGTCCCGGGGAACAGCCGATCCCAGGCTCACCTCCACCACGTGGATCTCCCCGTCCAGGGTGTCGGGGATATCGGTGTCGTTCGCGGTGGTGATCAGCACCTGGGAGGCATCTGTGACGATCCGACCCAGTCGCTCACGCCGGCGGGTGTCCAGCTCGCTGAACACGTCGTCGAGGATCAAGATCGGCTCGCCATCACCGAGGTCGCCTTCCTCGAGCCGGAGCAGATCATAGGAGGCGAGCCGCAGGGCCAGGGCCAGGGACCAGGATTCACCGTGGCTGGCGTAGCCCTTCGCGGGGAAGTCGTGCAGGCGGATCTCCATGTCGTCGCGGTGGGGGCCGGTCAAGGTGGCCCCGCGGTCGATCTCCTCGTCGTGGCGCGCGGCGAGCATCGTGAGCAGCACGTCGTGGATCTCGCGGGTGGTGGGCAGGGTGCCGGGCAGGGCGCCGAGCTCGTCCAGCACCGGTGAGCGATAGACGATGTCGGCCGGGGAGGAGACGTCCCCGCGCTGGTCCGGGGGCAGCGCCAGCGCCTGTTCGGAGCCCTCGTCGGTGGCGACGCGCAGATAGGAGTAGCCCAGGTGGGGCCGCAGGCGGTTGACCAGGTGCAGTCGGGCCCGCAGCAGGTCCGCCCCGAAGCGGGCGAGCTGCTGATCCCACACCTCGAGGGTGGAGGCGGCCGTATCGGCCGGGTCCAGGCCGCCGACGGACTTGCCGCTGCCGCCGCGCCGCATCGATCTCATCTGCTTGAGCAGGTTGGAACGCTGCTTGAGCACGCGGTCGTAGTCGGCCTTGACGGAGGCGTAGCGGGGGGCGATGACGAACAGCAGCTCGTCCAGGAAGCGGCGCCGGCCCTCGGGGTCGGCCTTGATCAGGCCCAGGTCCTCGGGGGCGAACAGCACCGCGCGCACCTCGCCCAGCAGGCCTCGCAGCCGAGGGACGTTCTGTCCCTGGAGCCGGGCCCGGTTGGACTTGCCCGGAGTGATCTCCAGGTCGACCTGCAGCGGCCGTCCGGCGCGCAGGAAGCTGGCCCGGATCACCGCGGTGGTCTCGCCGCGGTGGACCAGGGCGGCGTCATGGGGAACCCGGTGGCTGGAGAGAGTGGACAGGTACCAGACGGCCTCGACGATGTTCGTCTTGCCCTGCCCGTTCTGGCCCACCAGAACGGTGATGCCGGGCTGCACGGGCAACGTCAGTCGCGGGTACGAGCGGTAGTTCGTGAGATCGAGGGCGGTCAGCTGCACAGAGGGAGTCTCCCTCCGCTCAGATCCGCATCGGCATGATCAGGTACTTGTACGAGGGGTCCGGAGTCCCTTCGAGGGACTCCTGGCCGCTCATCACCGATGGCTTGATGGAGTCGGTGAAGGTCAGGCGGGCGAAGTCGGTACCCAGGGCGCCCAGGCCGTCGAGCAGGAACCCGGAGTTGAAGCCGACCACCAGATCCTCCCCCTCGAGCTGTGCCTCGAGCACTTCGCTGGCCTGGGCGTCGTCGCCGGCACCGGCCTCGAGAGCCACCTGGCCCTCGGTGAAGGACAGCCGAACCGGGGTGTTGCGCTCGGCGACCAGGGAGACGCGCTTGACGGCGTCGATCAAGGCGCCGGTGGCAACCGTGGCGGTGATGGCGGTGGTCTCGGGGAACAGCCGCCGCACCGGTGGGTACTCGCCGTCGACCAGGGTCGAGGTGGTACGCCGACCGCCGGACTCGAATCCGATCAGGTTGCCGTCGGCGTCATCGGACAGGGCGATGTCGACGCTGCCGCCGGTGGACAGGGAGCGGGCGACCTCGTGCAGGGTCCGACCGCGCACCAGTGCGGTCTGTTCGGCGCCGGGGGTGGCGGGGTTCCAGGTGAGCTCGCGCAGCGCCAGGCGGTAGCGGTCGGTGGCCATCAGGGTCATCGTCTCGCCGGAGATCTCGACCTTCACGCCGGTCAGCAACGGCAGGGTGTCGTCCTTGGAGGCTGCGACGGTGACCTGGCCGATGGCCTCGGCGAACACGTCGGCGGCGACGGAGCCGGCCACGGGCGGCATGGTCGGCAGCTGCGGGTATTCCTCGACCGGGAGGGTGGCCAGGGCGAAGCGCGCGCTGCCGCAACGGACCTGGAGCTTGGTGCCCTCGAGCGCGATGGACACGTCCTTGTTCGGCAGTGCGCGGACGATGTCGGAGAGCATGCGGCCCTGGACCAGGACCTCGCCACCGGTCTCGACCTCGGCGTCGAGCCGGATCTGGGCGCTGACCTCGTAGTCGAAAGTCGACAGCTGCAGCTCACCACTGGAGTCGGCGACGATGCGCACGCCCTGCAGGATCGGCATCGCCGGCCGGACCGGGAGGGTTCGGGTGGCCCAGGAGACGGCGTCGCCCAGAACGCCGCGGTCGAGGTGGAACTTCACCGATGCCACTCCTTCACGAGTGTCGTTAGCCAGGACGGGGGACAGCGTATCGGTTTCCGGAGCCCTCCGCCGACACACCGGCCGGCTTGCTTGACTTCCGTCGCTCCTGGCGGAGCTGCTTCACACCTGCCGGCGGCAGCAGCCGTCGTCGGCGAGTCCCGTCCGTGCGTGCTTCCTGCCGGTCGCAGGCCGCTCGCACATCCTCTTGCTCACCTCGTCGCGGCTCTGCCCTCCCCGGGAATCACAGGCTCTCGGCGCTTCCTCCCGGCCCCACCGTCATCCACATCCCCGTCGAGCTAGAAAGTACAGTCCTCTTCTTCACGGCTGTTGATGCAGTGGACAACTCGCATCGGTGCAGGCCACCACGGGTTCATGCCACGTGGACGAGATGCGATCAGCTGCGGATGCCTCGTGGGCGAGCTGTGCACGACACCGGTTCCGGCCCGGAATCCTGTCATTCCTCGGTACACAACGTCTCCTGCACGGATGCCGATCACTCCACATTGTCCACAGACTTATCCACATTGGGGAGAAACCCGGTCTGACGTGCTGTGTTGTTCAGAGTCGTTCAGAGGCGTTCAGATCAGCTGCGCGCACCGGAGCTGGAGCTCTTGATCTGTGCCGTGAGCTCGGTGACCTGGTTGAAGATCGCGCGACGTTCCTTCATGAGCTCGCTGATCTTCTTGTTCGCATGCATCACGGTGGTGTGGTCGCGGCCGCCGAACTCCTCACCGATCCGGATCAGCGGCATATCGGTGAGTTCGCGGCACAGATACATCGCGATCTGGCGCGCCGAGACCAGCCGCCGCGAGCGTCCGGTGCCCACAATCTCTTCGACCGACAGGCCGAAGTAGGTGGCCGTCTGGGCGATGATCGTCGAGGCGGTGATGTGGGCTCCGTCGTCATGGGACAGCAGGTCCTTGAGCACGGACTCGGCCAGGGTCACGTCCATGGGCTGACGCGACAGCGAGTGCAGCGCCTGCACCCGGATCAGGGCGCCCTCGAGCTCCCGGATGTTGGTGGCGATATGGGAGGCGATGTACTCGAGCACCTCGTGGGGTACTTCGCCGGTGTTCTCCTGGGCGACCTTCTTGCGCAGGATCGCGATGCGGGTCTCCAGGTCCGGCGGCTGCACGTCCGTCATCAGGCCCATCTCGAACCTCGAGCGCATGCGGTTCTCGAAACCGCCCAGCTCCTTGGGCGGCAGGTCGGAGGTGATCACGATCTGCTTGTCGGAGTTGTACAGGGTGTTGAAGGTGTGGAAGAAGGCTTCCATCGTCTCCGGAGCACGCTGCAGGAACTGGATGTCGTCGATCAGCAGGATGTCGATGTCGCGGTAGCGGCGCTGGAACTCCTGGGCCTTGCCGAACTGGCCCGACTGCACCGAGTTGATGAAGTCGTTGGTGAACTCCTCGGAGTTGACGTAGCGCACCACGATGTCCGGGTACAGGCTCTGTGCGTAATGACCGACCGCATGCAGCAGGTGCGTCTTGCCCAGGCCCGAGCCGCCGTAGATGAACAGCGGGTTGTAGGCCTTGGCCGGAGTCTCCGAGACGGCCGAGGCCGCCGCCTGGGCGAAGCGGTTGGAGGAGCCGATCACGAAGGTGTCGAAGGTGTACTTGCCGTTGAGGCGCGAGTCCTCGCCGAGCCGGGGCTCGGGGGGACCCGTCGGACCCCCAGGAGCCGGTCCCGGGGAGGGGGCGGAGAGTCCGGAGCCGGCCGAGAGCGGGCTGGTCCGGTGCAGCGGGTGGACGCCTGCGGACTCGAAGGACCCGAAGGGCTCGAAGCCCTCGGTGCCGGCAGCTCCGGGCATCGCGGCGCGGCCTGAGTCGCCGTCCTCGGGGAGCATCGAGCCCTCTCCACGACGGAACGGTGGATCGTTGTGGACAGTGGGGACGTCGTGCCCGGATCTGTCCACAACGCTGTCCACATCATGTGCATCTCGCTGGGTGACGGAGGAGGTCACGCCGGACGACGGCTGGGGATCCTCATCCTCGTCGTCGAGCATCAGCGACTCATCGACGGTCACCGCGAACCGGATCTCGCGTCCGGTGGCCTCGCTCAATGCGGACGTCAGGGAGGCGGCGATGCGGTGCTCGAACAGTTCCTTGGCAGAGGTGGAAGGCGCTGCGACCAGCGCGGTGTCAGCGACTACGGCCATCAGGCGGGACAGCATCAGCAGGGCGATCACGCGCTGTGAGACGGTGTTGTCATGGCGCAGGGTGGCCAGGGTGCGCTCCCAGATCGCGTCGACATGCGCGTCGTTCATGGTGATCTCCGAGGGTGGGTCAGGGGTCCAGGTAGTTTTCCACAGTAGTCCCAGGATTGTGGATCATCGCTGTGGACAGACCCACAGTGCGCCGGTCCTGCCCACGTCGTAGCCAGCGCAGAAGCATCTCGGCGCTGCCGATGACGGGGGCGACACGTGAGAATCCGGCCACATCCAGCCGATCCGGCTCGGCTGTCGTTGACCCCCTGAGGTGTCACCTTTAAAATCGTGCAGTCAGCGCTGCGCGCCGTCCCGATGGGGTTCCCGGGTCCACTGCGGACCTCTCTCCGGTTTCGGATCGGTCACCTCGGCAGCCGCCCCGCACCAGCGGGTGCGCCCGAACACCCGTTCGTGCAGCAGACCTTCAGACCACCGCGAGGGGCACGTCCGTGCCCATGATCGAGGAGAACCGATGAGCAAGCGCACGTTCCAGCCGAACAACCGTCGCCGTCACAAGAAGCATGGCTTCCGTGCCCGGATGCGCACCCGCGCCGGCCGCAGCATCGTCAACGCCCGTCGTGCCCGGGGCCGCTCCTCGCTGTCGGCCTGAGCCGCAGTCTCGTGCCGGGACCGCGAGGATGACCACCTGGTCCCGTCACCGGCTGCGCACCGGCGACGACTTCCGCGCCGTCACCCGAGGTGGCGTGCGCAGCGCCCGATCCCACGTGGTCGTGCATCTCTCCTTCCTGCCGGAGGGCGGGGATGCACCCCGCGTGGGATTCGTCGTGTCCAAGAAGATCGGCAACGCCGTGGTGCGCAATCGGGTCACCCGTCGTCTGCGGGCGATCGTGCGGCCCCTGCTCGAGCGGCTCCCCGCCGGTTCCGCCGTCGTGATCCGGGCCCTGCCCGGGATCGAGGCGCAGCGTTTCGACGAGCTCGAGCAGCAGGTCGGGGCGGCACTGGACTCGGCGACGCGCAAGCTCGAGCGCAAGGGCCGGGCGGCGAGCCGCGAGGCGGCACGATGACCGTGCGAGCGGTGCTCATCGGTGCGCTGAGCCTGCCTCGCCGGCTGGTGGCGTTGCCGGTGCGGGCCTACCAGGTCGGCATCTCTCCCTACACCCCTCCCGCTTGCCGGTACGCTCCGGTGTGCTCGCAGTACGCGATGGATGCCCTCAGGGTGCATGGAGCTTTCAAAGGCATCCTGCTGACGTGTGGGCGCATCCTGCGCTGCAATCCCCTCAGCAAGGGCGGACCCGATCCGGTGCCGGCACCGGGGATGTGGACCAATCCGCGACGACTGCGGCGTCCGGCCCCCTAGGGCCTACTCTTGTCCCAGACTCTCGATCACACGCCGTCATCACGTATGAACGTCATGCGCATCCGGGCGGCAGGAAGACCAGGCCGATGAACCCCCTGTATCCCATCGAATGGGCCGTGGCATGGATCATGGTGCAGTTCCATTCGCTGCTGTCGTTCTTCATGGACCCGGATTCCGGTTGGACCTGGGTACTGTCGATCGTCGGCCTGACCGTGGTGATGCGGACGCTGATCATCCCGCTGTTCGTACGGCAGATCCGCGCATCGCGCGCGATGCAGATGGTCTCGCCCGAACTGCAGGCCGTCCAGAAGAAGTACAAGAACAAGAAGGACCAGGAATCCCGGCAGAAGATGGCCGAGGAGACCATGGCCATCTACAAGGAGGCCGGCGCCAGCCCGTTCTCCTCGTGCCTGCCGGTCCTGCTGCAGATGCCGATCTTCTTCGGCCTGTTCCGGGTGCTGTACAACAAGCTGCCCCAGGCGGCGGAGGGTGATGCCTTCGGTCCGCTGACCACCGAGCTGGCCAACAGCGCCTACAACGGCTCCTTCCTCGGGGCCGTCACCATCTCCAACAGCTTCCTCAGCTCCGGCGACGGTGGCATCATCACCAAGATCGTTGCCGGTCTGATCATCGCGTCGATGTGCACGGTCACGTTCTTCACCCAGAAGTCGCTGACCATGAAGAACATGCCGAAGGCGGCTCTCGAGGGCCCCATGGCCAGCACCCAGAAGATGATGCTGTACATGCTCCCGTTCATCTACGTGATCACGGGGCCGGGCATGCCGATCGGTGTGCTCATCTACTGGTTGACCACCAACGTATGGACCTTCTGCCAGCAGTACCTCGTCATCCGCGCAGCGCCCACCCCCGGCACCGAGGCCGAGAGGAACAGGCATGAGCGCATCAACGCCAAGCGGGCCAGGAAGGGCCTGGAGCCGCTGGACTTCACCCCGCCCAAGAAGGTCTCCGAGCCTGAGCCGGAGCCGCAGATCCGCGTGCAGCCGGTGAGCAAGAACCGCGGCGGCAAGAAGCTCACCGACGAGGAGAAGCTCGAGCGTGCCCGCGCTGCTCGCGCCAAGGCGCAGGAGGAACGACGCAAGGCCCAGGAAGCCCGGGCGGCCGAGGAGGGCGCAGCGGACAAGAAGCCCGTCGCCTCCCCGCTGAACAAGGGCGGCCAGAAGAAGAAGCGTCGCAAGTGACCTCGTGGCGGTGAGCACGGACGCTCACCGCGCATCCCGCTGATCCAGAATTCCCCCGGAGGACCACGAATGAACGACAGCAGTCCCGATGTCTCCCGCAGCGACGAGGTCGCGGCCGACGACACCACGCCCGAGCTGAGTGCCGAGCAGGACCGCCCCGCGGCCGACGAGGGGACCTCCCCGGCGGAGCAGGCCTCCGGTGCCCGCGGTCCGGTCGACGACGCCGCAGATGATGGCGCCGATGCCGACGCCGACTCCGCGCGGGACGCCGGCCCCGCGCAGGATGCCGGGAGCGTTCAGGGCGGCGATCGCACCGAGGACGGGGAGGAGGCCCCCGAGAGTGCCGAGGAGCGCATGCGACGCCTGGAGGAGGAGGGCGACATCGCCGCCGACTATCTCGAGGAGCTGCTGGACATCGGTGACCTCGACGGCGACATCGACATCGACGTGGACGGCGACCGCGCCTCGGTGGAGATCTCCGGCGCCGATCAGCTCGCACGGCTGAACCGTCCCAAGGGTGAGCTGCTGGGTGCGCTGCAGGAGCTGGCCCGCCTGGCGGTGCAGACCCGCACCGGCAATCGCTCCCGGCTGATGCTGGACATCGGCGGTTTCCGTGCGGAGCACAAGGACGGGCTCGAGAAGCTGGCGGCCGAGGCCGTGGCCGATGCCCGCGCGGAGGGTCACCCCGTGCCGTTGCGCCCGATGAACCCCTTCGAGCGCAAGGTCATCCATGATGTCGCCAAGCGCGAGGGGCTGCGTTCCGAGTCCGACGGCGACGGCAAGGACCGTCACGTCGTGATCTACCCGGCGTCCTGAGGCCCGTGGTGATCTTTCTTCCCGACCATCTGCGGCCGCCGGCTGAGCGCCTCTTCGGGGAGCGCTTCGGCCTGGTCGAACAGTTCGCACAGCTGCTCGCCTCCGAAGGACCGGAGCGCGGCCTGATCGGCCCGCGCGAGGTCGAGCGGCTGTGGGAGCGGCACATCCTCAACTGCGCGCTGCTGGCCGACGCGGTCCCGGGCGGTCCGGCGACGGTGGCCGACGTGGGTTCCGGAGCCGGCCTTCCCGGCGTGGTCCTGGCGATCGCCCGGCCCGACCTGAGCATCACGCTGGTCGAGACGATGCAGCGACGCACCACGTGGCTCGAGGAGGTCGACCAGCAGCTAGGGCTCGGCCTCGAGGTCGTGCGCGCCCGGGCCGAGGAGCTGCACGGCAGCCGCAGCTTCGAGGTGGTCACCGCACGAGCGGTGGCCGCGCTGGACAAGCTCGCCCGGTGGACCCTTCCACTGGTGGCCGACGGCGGGCAGCTGCTGGCGATGAAGGGCTCCTCGGCGCCGGCGGAGGTCGACAAAGCCCACAAGGTGCTCACGCGGCTCGGCGGGACCGACCCCCGCATCGTGAAGTACGGGGGCGACGAGGTGGAGGTTCCTACTACAGTGGTCCACGTGCGCCGCCGCGCACAGGCGACCAGGAAGGGAGAACCGCGTGCCTGACCAGCGTGAAACCCCCTCGTCCGGCAGCGGCACCCTCGAGGACACCCCCCTGATGCGGGAACTGGCACGTGATCATGCTCGTCGTCGTGAACTCGAGGGACTCGATTTCGAGGCTCCGGCGCAGACACGCATCATCACCGTCGCGAACCAGAAGGGCGGGGTAGGGAAGACCTCCACCGCCGTCAATGTGGGCGCCGGCCTGGCCATGGCCGGGCTGCAGGTGCTGATCATCGACGCCGATCCCCAGGGCAACACCTCGACAGCGCTGGGCATCGATCATCATGCCGAGGTGCCCAGCATGTACGAGGTGCTGGTGGAGTCGGCCCCGATCGGCGACGTGGTCCAGGAGGTGCCCGAGATGGACAACCTCCTGTGTGCGCCGGCCACCATCAACCTCTCCGGCGCAGAGATCGAGCTGGTCTCGCTCGTGGCGCGGGAGAACCGGCTGCGCAACGCCATCCGGGACTACCTCGCCTGGCGGGAGGAGCAGGGGATGGCGCGGCTGGACTACGTGCTGATCGACTGCCCTCCGTCACTGGGCCTGCTGACGGTCAATGCCCTGGTCGCGGCCCGTGAGGTGCTGATCCCGATCCAGGCCGAGTACTACGCCCTCGAGGGCCTGACCCTGCTGCTGAACAACATCGAGCTGATCCGCCAGCACCTGAACCCTCAGCTGCAGGTCTCTTCCATCCTGCTGACGATGTACGACGCCCGCACCCGGCTGGCGGCCCAGGTCGCCCAGGACGTGCGGGATCACTTCCCTGAACAGACCATGGAGACGACGATCCCGCGTTCGGTGCGGATCTCCGAGGCTCCCAGCTACGGACAGACCGTTCTGACCTACGACCCCGGTTCCAGCGGCGCCCTGGCCTATCGGGCCGCCGCCCACGAACTGACCATCCGCCCAGCCCCTTGATCACGGCCCGGACCGGCGCGACGAGGATGCCGCACGGTCCGGGCACCACCCCGGTGGATCACGCATTCCGGAAGGACGACCGACATGACCCAGAAGCGAGGACTCGGACGAGGCCTTGGCGCCTTGATCCCGGGCGCTGGTTCCGCGCCCGCTCCCGAGCAGGAGCTTCGTACCCGGTCGACGGTGCGCACTCGCTCCGATCAGGAGGAGCAGTCCGTCTCCGAGCGGCCGGTGGACATGTTCTTCTCCGGGGAGGAGATCTCGGAGGAGGCTCGCCGCCAGCGTGACCGAGGTCCGCGTCAGGACCTCGCCGGGGACATGGCTCGCGATGCCGCCAAGCGTCGCGGCCGCGGCACCACGAGCAGCGGTGCCCAGACCGCGAAGAACCGGACGTCCCGGTCCGCCACCTCCGGGGGGACGGGGTCCGCCGGTGAGGCCGCCGCGGGGACGGAGAGCACGCCGGCCAGGACCACCCCGACGAAGCGGAGCTCGACCACGTCGACCACCGCGAAGAGCACGGCACGCAGCTCCAGCGGATCGAAGCGCACGGCAACCAAGGCCACCGGCTCCAAGGGCACCGCGAGCAAGTCCACCAGCTCGAAGGGATCGGCCGCGAAGTCCAGCGGGTCCAGCAGCTCGAAGCGCCGCGCCGACAGGTCCACCATGCCTCAGAGCACCGGCGCGAAGAGCACGGCCGCCAAGTCTGCCGAGACGAAGAGCTCTGCGGACAAGAGCACCGCAGCGAGGTCCGCCGAGACCGAGAAGACAGGTGCCCGCAGCACCGCCACCGCGAAGGACGCCCCGACGAGAGCGCCCTCGACAAACCCGGAGCAGACGACCTCCCGCTCCTCGACGGTCGCGCCCACCGCTCCGAACAGCGCGGCGGCCTCCGACGCTCAGGCTCCGGCACGCAGCACGAGCTCCTCCGAGGCCCCGACGGCGGAGAACAGCCCGGTCGTCGACGTCGAGACGGTCGATCCGATCCCGGCACGCGAAGACGACAGCGTGGCCGCAGGAGCCGACCGCGAGGCGCTGTCCGCTTCCGAGGCGTCCGCCCCCGAAGGGGCGCTGACCGCCGAGCAGGGGGGTGAGGCCGTCGCCGCGGAGCCGACTGCAGAGGTCGCCCGAACGGCGCCCTCCGACGGCATCGATCCGGCAACCTCTGAGGCCGGCGAGCACCAGCACCCGGCTCAGACCACCTTCCCGGAAGAGAGTGCCGAGACAGAGAGTGCCGAGACCATGGCACCCTCTGAGGGCCGCCCCGCTGCCGGCTCCGGTGCAGGGGCTCGCACTGACGAGGCGTCGTCTCACGAGGGGTTGATGGCGGTCCCGGGCGCCGAGTTCGCGGAGATCCCGATTCATGAGATTCGCGAGAACCCGCGAAACCCCCGCACGATGTTCGACGAGGACGAGCTCGATGAGCTCGCCTTCTCGGTGCGACAGGTCGGCGTTCTCCAGCCGGTCGTGGTGCGGCCCATTCCGGCCACCGAGGACGGGGAGTCCTTCGAGCTGGTCATGGGTGAACGGCGCTGGCGCGCCGCTCGGCGCGCAGGGCTCTCTTCGATCCCTTCGATCATCCGGGAGACCAGCGAGGACGATCTCCTGCGTGATGCCCTGCTGGAGAACCTGCACCGCACCCAGCTGAACCCGCTCGAGGAAGCCGCTGCCTACCAGCAGTTGCTCGACGACTTCGGATGCACCCAGGACGAGCTCGGCGAGAGGATCGGTCGTTCGCGTCCCCAGATCACCAATACACTGCGCCTGCTGCGCCTACCAGCACTGGTCCAGCGCCGGCTCGCCAGCGGCGCTCTGAGCGCCGGTCATGCTCGTGCTCTGCTGGGCCTCGATGATCCGGCCCTCATGGAGGAGCTGGCACAGCGCATCGTCTCGGAGGGGCTTTCTGTCCGTGCCGTGGAACGTCTGGTGGCAGGAGGGTCCCAGCCGACCACGACCCGCTCCCCCCGCCGCAGCACCTATGACCCGCACGTGGTGGACCTGACCAGCCGCCTGTCTAATCGCCTGGAGACCCAGGTGCGCATCGATGTGGGCAAGCGCAAGGGCCGTATCACCATGGAGTTCACCAACCTCGAGGACCTCGAGCGCCTGGTCGAGAACATCGGCCTGGACCTGCGGTCCGACGCTGCTGAGGACCACCAGAGCTGACCGTATTCACTGACTGAGCACGAGGAAGGGGCGGGCCGTCAGGCCAGCCCCTTTCTTCATGCTCAGGCAGCCGGTAGCAGGCTCTACGGTCGGCCTCCGGGCGAGGTGAGCAACCATCTGGCCCGGCAATGCCACTCGGAGAGGTCGGAGGCCCGTTGAATGGGACGCGCTCTTTTTCATGGCCGGTTGACTGTGAGACAAATCACACATCCTGCCGCGTGGACGGGCCAGCTCCGATGGAGCCAGATGCAGCCACTGCTCCTTTTCAGGTTGTCTATGCAGGTCAGGCGATACTTTCCGACTTGTCCACGGATGTGGAGGACATTGTGGATGGCGCTCTCTGCGGGTGCAGGGGTCGCTACGTCGGGAACAGCGGGCGGATACATCGTGGTCTGGACTCGGCGCACCGATCCGCACCCGTATCGCGCCGAGCTGATTGCGGCTAGCCGTCTGGTTTCACGGGGAACCGGACCGGCCGCCACGGCAGCCTCGCGACTGGTAGGGATCGCAGATGGACGTCGGTACGTCGCAGCCCGATGACGAGTATGACGACAGTGGCCTGCTCTATCCGCCGAATCCTGGCTGATGGTCCGTCCAGGGGTTTCCCGTGAATCACAGGTTCCCACCTGAGCAGCTGCTCCGTATCGCAAATCCCGGCTTTTGCCTCAATCACGTCCGCTCTCGGTGTGAGTCCGAGGTGACAGGGAAAGTGCCAAATGGCCTCAGGACGGAGCTCGCTCACATGGCCGGCCCCGCCTGCGTAAACGCGCGGGGCGGCACCTTGTTCCCCCGCGGGTTTCGCGTGAAACGAGAAGTGAGAGAGCCCGTGGTGGGGCCAGTGCGACGGAACGTGGACGCTTTCTGAGATGATGTGGCGGTCTTGTTTCCCGTGGAACCCCGACCAGACGCTCTTTGCACTCTTCAGTGCCTCCCGTTGCCTCGTCGATGTGGGGTCGTCAGATCCCGGACCAGCCTGTCGACATATATCCCTTCGGCACGAACGACGACACTGCCTCCTGACTGACCTAATGCACGAAGCGGTTAGAACCAGCCTCTAGACAAGACAGTCCGTTGGGTGAGTCCGGCGAGACCGGAGGATCTAAGCTCCATTCGCGGCTTGTTTCCCGTGAAACCGAGCGCCATAACGGGTCTCTCGGCATCAGGTACAGGCTCCGCCAGAGCTTTGGCAGCCAGCCTATCGGGGGCTCCTCGATCGAGAACGGAGGCATGTATTGGGTAGGTTAAGGGGTACCCACACGTGCGATGGCTGGTGCCCGTCGTTGGGCGAGATAGGAATAGTGGCCAGCGGGTTTCACGGGGAACCGTCCGTGGGAGTCGTGGGCCCCACCCGGGACCGTCTGTGACCCCCTTAGAGCTTCAACTCCACTCCTTTCGAAGTGATGCGTGAGGGAAGATCGTCGCCTCAGTGGCGTGCAGTCTTCGGCCGCGTTTCTCGTGAAACACGTGTAAGCGCTGCCTCTCTTGCGCCACGGCAAGCCGCTTTCGGCGCCACAGTGAGGGGCGCGTCTGGGAGGCCATACATCTGACGGTCGCTCGGCTCACTGTTAGCTGTTTCACGGGAAACGACCCACTGTCTTGGCTACGCGTAGCGGGGATATCGAAACCGCAGGCGGCGGATGATAGACCGCTATCGGATCGTTCGGCCTAGGTGTATGTCGCACACAAAATGAGACAGTAGCGCGTCGACTCCTGTCGACCTGCTTGTGAGGCCACGGATTACGAGAGAAGGCGTCACTGACCCGTTGGGCAGATGTTCCACGTGCAACTGGCGTCGTGCTCCCGGAGAAGTCTCTGTCAGGTGCAGAATTGGGACGCTGGAGTGTCGACCGTGGGAGCGGTGCATACGTGCTTCTACAGGCGTGCAATGGCTCTTTGTGCCGATGCATAGAAGCAGAGTTTCACGTAGAACCGCCCTCTGTGTGTCGCAGATCACTGTGCGGCGGGGGCTAGCCAGCTTCGTTTCACGCAAAACAACTGCGCGGATCGTCGAGATCGGTGCGAAGGTGACTCTGTGTGCGTGATCCACGTGGAACGTCCGCTCGTGGTCGCGGTGCACTCGCTCGGGCTGAGCGTTTCACGACAAACGCTCCCACGCTCCGGAACGGCCGAAATGAGGATGAGCAAGGTGCATCCCAGGCGTAGGGGAAGTGACCGTCGTCGGAATGATCGGTCGATCCTTGCCCGCCCGGTTGCCTCATCGCACGGGCTAGTACCGCTTGCTAGTTCAGAGGGTACGCAGCCTGAGCTTCATGTGAAACGAGAACGGTGGGTAGCACGCAAAGGACGACCCTCCCGTTGGAAGGCAAGTTGTGCACACTGTGCCTAAGTGTGTGGATAACGATGAAGCCGACATCCGTCTGGATTATGGACAGAGGACGGCGGCCGGTGCGCAGTCGAGGGTGCAATACCAGGTGTACGGCATCTATCACTGCAGGTCACAGCGCAATCGACGATTCCGAGAGACTGTCCACGGAGCCTCCCAGTATCCACAATGTAATGTGGATAATGGTGTGGACAGAGGCGGACAGCATTGTGGACACCGGTGTGGATAGCGCTGTGGACAATGTGTCCGTGCACGTCACCGGCTAAAGACTCTCCGACTTGACATCCGACGCGGCCCGTCCCTGAGGCGACAGCGATCCAGCTGTCCCTCCTCCACTGCCATGAGCAGGTCTGCGATATCCCGGTGACGTGTTGATGGCGTCCGGGCTCAGCCGGACGTGCGGGGTTCATGAACTCAGAGCCCGTTCGTCACCGTGGCACTCCCCATGGCGCCCGGTCGTCGTCCCCCGGGGCGTGGTCCCGCCACGGCGGCCGGCGCATGCTGGGTGTGCGTGCCTCATCGCCACACTCCCCGAGCGTCCGGGCCTCTTCATGGTGCGAGAGGGCCTCGGACGTTTCCTGTCTGCGCCATGGCAAGACCACGGCGAGAGGTGAGAGTCATCTGATCGGTCCTGGCATGACGATGGTCGCCATCCGCAAGGCGGACCGGCAGCTCCTGTCTCCGGGGATCCGGGGCCCGACACCGTCTTCCGAGGACCGGCTCCTGGTCCTCGGGGTGTGGGTCCTTGTGCTCGGCGTGCTGTGTCTACAGTCCTCGTGGCCCGAACTCGGTGTCGATGACATGTTTGGGCAGGGCACCGGTCCGGCGATGGGTCTCGAGCCATGCGCCGGTGAGGAAGAGACCCTGGCCATCCAATCCCGTGCCGGAGATCTCGAGGTCCCGCACCGTGCCGGGCCGGGGAACCGCATCGGAGTGCGGGGCCTCCAGTCGCACCCAGGTAGGAACGAGCTCGATCTCGAGCTGATCGAGGACCTCGTCATCGGGGTCTTCGAGGAGAACCGCACGGATCTCCCGTCCCCATCGCCTGCTCAGCTCCCTCAGCACCGTCGGCGCAGGACGCGAGGGCCCGGCCCAGGTGACGCTGATGAGCACCACCACCGGCCGGGCCCCTGGCTCAGGCGTCACCCGAGCGGTCATCGCTGCAGTCGGCACCGCGCGAGCGGGACCGGTCAGCGTCCGCTGGGCAGGGTCACGGACACGGACTCGTCGGTCCCGCTGATCGGATTGGACTCGTCGGTCGGGACCGCCTCGGCGGCCGTGGTCATCGGATCTTGGACGTCGGCCGTGGTGAGAGCTGCCTGATCGGTCAGCCAGCGCTCGGCGTCGAGAGCGGCCTGGCATCCGGTGCCGGCCGCCGTGACGGCCTGGCGGTAGGTGTGGTCGACGACGTCCCCGGCCGCGAACACGCCCGCCACGGAGGTGTAGGTCGATCGGCCCTGCACCACGATGTAGCCCTGCTCGTCGAGCTCGAGCTTGCCCTCGAGCAGCTCGGTGCGCGGGATGTGGCCGATCGCCTCGAAGACGGCGGAGGTGGGCAGGTCCCGCTCCTCGCCGGTCAGGGTGTCACGCAGCGTCACGGACTCGACCTTGTCGATCCCGTTGATGCTGACCACCTCACTGTTCCATTGGAACTGCAGCTTCGGGTCGGCCTCGGCACGGCGGGCCATGATCTTCGAGGCCCGCAGCTCGTCGCGGCGATGGACCAGTGTGACGTTCTTGCCGAAGCGGGTCAGGAACGTCGCCTCCTCCACGGCACTGTCGCCCCCTCCGACGACCACGATGTCCTGGTCCTTGAAGAAGAAACCGTCGCAGGTCGCGCACCAGCTGACGCCCTTGCCGGACAGGCGCGACTCACCGTCGATCCCGAGCTTGCGGTACGCCGAGCCGGTGGAGATGATCAGCGTCTTCGCGCGGTAGACAGTGCCGTCGTCGAGGGTGACGGTCTTGACCGGTCCCTCGATCTGCAGGTCCACGGCGTCCTCGAAGATGATCTCGGCGCCGAAGCGCTCCGCCTGCTCCTGCATGGCCGTCATCAGCTCGGGCCCCTGGATCCCCTCGGCGAAACCCGGGTAGTTCTCGACGTCCGTCGTGGTCATCAGCGCGCCGCCGGCATCGAGGGCACCGGCGATGACGATGGGGTTCATCTCGGCCCGGGCCGCATAGATGGCCGCGGTGTAGCCGGCAGGCCCGGAGCCGACGATGACGACCTGGTGGACGGTGTCGCCCTCGGCCGGGGACGTCTCAGCGGCCGGAGCGCTCGACGTGCTGGTGGGCGTCTGGGCGCCCAGGATGTTCAGAGCCTGGATCGGCTGGGTCATGGGATGAGGTCCTTCCATCAGGATCGTCCGGGAGCAGTCGGATCAGCGACCACGCGTCGGAGTGAGCGGGGTGAACGAGGTGAGCGAAGAGCGCGGGACAGGGCGGCCAGGGCGGTGGCGATGCTGGCGAAGACGTCGTGCGCAGGGGCATGTGGCGAGTGCGGGCCGGAGCGGAGGTCGGGAGCTCAGACGCCGCCGATCATGACACGTCCGGACCACAGACGGGAGTCTGCTGGATCGGCCCCCTTCTCGTCTGCCGTACCGCAGGTGGGAAGCACCACGGTGGTCGAGACCGTGCCGCCGCTCGCCCGCAGCGTCTCGCGATCCATCGGTCCGTGGATCAGCAGCCAGGCGGGTGTCTGTTCCGGTCCCCATGCCACCTCCTCCATGATCAGGAGCGAATCCTGGCTTCCCTGTTCGCTCAGGCACTGTGCTGCATCGAAATTCGCCATCGGCTGGATGGTGCCGGAGTCGACCAGTCGCTGGACCTCCGGGCCGAGGGTGCTCTCTGTGATAACGGATAGACCCGAGGCATTTCTTCCCGGCCCCGACGAGCCCTCCACCGACGTCGAGCCCATGCCGGTGCTGCTGGTCGTGCTGGTCTGCAGCGCAAATGCCAGCAGGATGCCCAGCAGTACCGAGAGCACCACTGCGATCAAGATCACGGGACTGGGCACACCGAGGACGGTGCGGGAGCGCGAGAGGCGCCCGCCCCTCGCCCGCCAGGATGATCTCCCTCGCGGTGGAGAGCTCATTCGACCTGGATCTCCGCGATCCGGCCGCGGAACCGGCCGGCCTCGTTGCTGTCAGACGGGAGCTCGGACAACCACAGGGCCACCCTCTCCGCCTCGACCGGCTCGTCCGGCTCGAGGCGCACCTCCCCGTCACCTGCGAACTCACCGCTGGCCAGGGTCTCGCCCAGGGAGTCGTCCTCGCCGACGGCCCGCAGCTCCAGGGTGCCGCCGCTGTTGCGGGCGGTGGTCACCACCACCGCCGAGAGGGTGGACTCCTCGGCCAGGTCGATCCGCACTCCCACACCTTCCTTGAGACCGCCGTACTGCGGTGAGGTGTAGTGCTGGGTGGACCAGAACGTGCCGGGATCTCCGTCGGTGATGCGGTCGACCTGATCGAGGTTGTCGGGGTCCGAGTCACTGCCCTCGACCAGGAGTTCGACCCCGTCGAGCTCGGCGGGCGGGAGCTCCTCCTCCTCGGTGGGCTCCTCCTCGGTGGGCTCTTCCTCCGTCGTCTCCTCCTCGGTTGCAGGCGCCGAAGCGACCGGCTCCGTGTTCAGCGGGTTCTCGACCCGTTCACGCAGTCCGGAGGTGATCGTGGAGACGGCGAAGACCAGCGCGACGATCACGACCAGCACCGCGCCCAGCAGGATCCACTGCGATTGGCGGGAGCGCTGCTCGGGCTGCGAGGCGCCCATCGCATAGGCGTCGGGATCATCGGAGTCGACCGCCACGGAGATGACTTCGCGGAGCAGGGTGCTGCGCGGCGACGGCTGTGCGGCCTCGATCGGCAGATCCTCGAGCGGGCGGTGCTGTCTGCCCTGCACCACGATGGGACCCTCCGACGGGACGGCCGAGACCGAGTCGGACCGACCGGTGACGGTCACCGGAGTGGGAGAGGCCGCACCCGGGCCCGGATGCACCGCAGCGGAGGGGGTCTGCGCTGAGGCTGCCGCCGGGGTGCCGTCCCGGTGACCAGGAGCATTCGGGTCCGGGGAGGGCCGGATCGGCTCTGTGGAGCGGGGAGCCAGTTGCTCTTGTTCGGCTGGATCGGAACCGGAGGCCAGTGGCCAGTGGGTCCCGGAGCGGCGGGACGGGATGGCGGCCTCGGAACCCTCCGCCGTCTCGGCGGGCTCGGCGGCCCCGGGGCCCTGGGCGATCGCTCCACCGGAGACGGCGATCCCTCCGGCGGACCCGGCCGCTGCCGACGCGGAGTGATCGCCGTGCGCCTGCGGGGCGGACTGAGCGGGATGCTGGCGCGAGGCCGGTGAGGTCTCCTCGGGTGCCGGTACCGGCGGATGCGGCACGGTGAGGTCCAGGTGGCCGGGGAAGGCACTGCTGGAGCGTTTCTGGTCGAGCTGCAGGTCCCGCACGATCGCCTGAGCGTCGGCGGAACTGTGTGCGGCCTGCTGCTGAGCCGCCTCGCCTTCGGCGGCGACAGCGTCCTCGCCCGAACCGTCGGAGCCGGCGCCCTGCGCGCTCGTGTCCTCGTGCGGGAAGCCGGTGCCCCGGGTGCCGTCCGGGCGGCCCTCGGCGTGGGCACGGGAATCAGCGCCCGGGCCGGGCTCGAAGCCGGGGCCGGCATCGGTTCCAGTGGCAGCGTCGGTGCCGGCACCCGTGTCCGGCCCGGCACCGACCGAGCTCGCGGCGTCCTCGCCGTCGCGCTCGTCCTCGTCCTCGTCGTCGGGCACGGCCGCCATCAGGGCCGTGCTCTCCAGGCCGTCCTCATCGAGGTCACTCGAGGAGTCGTCTGACGAGGCGGCATCGCCCGTCGCGGTGCCCCCCGGGGAGGGGGCAGCTGCGGGTGCCGCCCCTTCGGCAGCCGTCCCGTCGGCAGCCGCTCCTCCGCCGGCTACGGCACCGGAGGCCGCAGCCGCTGCCGCGAGACCTGACGCACCGCTTTCGGCCCCGGCTCCTGCGGAGCCGCCCCCGCCTTCAGCACCTGCCGTGGGCCTCTTCGGGCTGGCGCTCTCGGTTCGAGAGGCCTGCTCGCCGTGGGACCGATAGGCCTCGAGGGTGACCGGGATCGACTGCCACGGCTCGAGCGCCGCGATCAGGCCACGGGTGGTCTCGGGGATCTCCTCGCTGGTCTCGTTCAGCACCAGCTCACACAGCAGATCCAGATCAGCCGGGATCTGCGGGGCACCATCGGCCACGACGGCCGAGGGCTTGGGCACCTCACCGTTCTCGTCGGGGCGCGGGCTGTGCCCGGTCAGCGCCCGGTACAGCAGGGCCGTCAGGGCAGCGGTGTCCTGGAAGGACGCGACCTCCCGTGAACGGTCGAGGCCCGGATGGGACGCGGCCTCCACGCCCACTCCCAGCACCTTCACCACCCCCGTGCGGGGATCGACGAAGATGCGGTTGGAGTCGAGGAACTGATGGCGCAGACCCCGGCGGCGGGCCACCTCCAGCCCCATGGCGGCCTCACCGATCACGGCCCGGGCCGTCTCGGGGTGCAGCACTCCCTTGCCCAGCATCGCCGCCAGTGGCGGAGCCGGAGGCAGGGGGTACTCCACCACGGTGGTGGGATGCGCGTCCTCGTCGGCGTGATCGGAGTCGGCGGCACCGGGGCCGGAGCTCGGGCCGTCCTCGCGGGGATCGTCGAGCACCACCACCTCGTGCACCGGCATGAGCCGTTCGTCCTCTACGAGATAGGCGCGACGGACCGCGTCCGCCGTCTCCAGCGCGGCCTCACCGCGCACGATGAACAGGGTCACCGCCTCACCGGTGGCCACCGAGCGGGCGCGATGCCACACCGCGCCGTCGGCGACCCCGGACAGGGGGATCGTCCCCTCCAGGGTCCACCTCGAACGCAGGGCGTCCTGATGCGGGTTCGTGTTCACGGACCGTCCTTCTCCTCGTCCTGCGGGCTGCCGCCCGTCACGAGCGTTGTCCCATGCTACGAGGTCGCCCCTGCGCCCCGGCCGATCTTCCGCTGGACCATACCGACCACCCAGCGCACCTCATCCACTCGCAGCACCCATGCCACCGCGAGGAACACGACCGTCATCAGCGCGCCCACGACCGACCCCAGCAGCACCGCCATCCCCCGATGGATCCAGAAGAGATCATCGGCCAGCGCCACCAGCAGGGTGCCCACCAGCCAGCTCACCACGCCGGCCCCACCGAGCTTCACCAGCATGATCGTGCCGGCTCGCTGACTCGGGGTCTCGACCCCCAGCGCGGCCGCCCGCCGGCGCAGCATCCACAGCCCCATGGCCCAGGCCACCAGATTGCCGAAGCTCGTGGAACCGGCGGCGGCCATCGCCGCCCACTGCGGATCCACCAGGTTCAGGATCACCGGGACCGAGAGCAGTGTGATCGCGGCGATCGGGATCTGGACCAGGAACGGGGTGCGGGCGTCCTCATAGGCGAAGAAGTAGCGCTTGATCAGGTACAGCGAGGCGAAGGGGACCAGACCCAGCATGTAGGCCACCAGCACGGAGCCATTGGCGCGGGCCGCCACCTCCCCGGTGCCGCCGCCGATCACCCACATGATCGGTCCGGACAGGGCGATGAACATGACCGTGCACAGCACCATCGGAACCGCCAGCAGCCGGTTGGTCTCCCCGTAGCGGCGCAGCGCGGCGCGGTGGTCGCCGTCGACCGCGCTGTGAGAGATGGCGGGGAACGCCGCGGTGACCAAGGTGACCGCGATGATCCCCTGCGGGAGCATGAACGCGAGGTAGGCCCACTCCATGGTCAGCAGAGCCGGGTAGCGGGCCGCCAGATCGGGCTGGTCACGAAGCTGCTCGGTCATCCTCACCGCGCCGTTGGTCGCCCAGCGGGAGGCCCAGATGCCCACCTGCCCCAGGCCCAGCATGCCCAAGGTCCACAGGCCGATGCGGCTGAGCTTGCCCAGCCCCAGACCGCGGAAGCCCCACCGAGGCCGCAGACGCAGGTCCAGCTTCTTCACGTACCAGAACAGGAACAGCACCTGGGAGGCCGAACCACCCACATTGATCGCGGCCATCGCCACCACCATGGTCATGGTCCAGTCGGCCGGAGAGCCCACGGTCCCCCACACACCCAGGAAGATCCCGGCACCGATGATCGCGACCAGGTTGTTGATCACCGGTGCCCACTGGTAGGGCCCGAAGGACTCATGGGCGTTGAGCAGCTGGCCGCACATCACGTACAGCGCGGAGAAGAAGATCTGCGGCATCATCCAGTAGCCGAGCTGGATCGCGAGCGCATAGGTGGCCGGGGGCAGCACCCCGGAGGTGAGCACCAGCAGCGCAGGCACGGCGAGCATGCACAGTGCCGTCAGCCCCAGCGCCGCGGCCGCGACCAGGGTCATCAGGCGGGAGATGTAGTCGCTGCCGCGGTCGGGCCGTTTGACGGCCCGGACGATCGCCGGCACCAGGATCGCGTTCAGGGTGCCGCCGCCGACCAGGATCCAGATGGTGTTGGGCAGGGTGTTGGCGGCGCTGAAGGCGTTGGCCGCCGCGGACATCGAACCGGCCAGGATCGCGCCGAACATGAAGTTCCGCACGAACCCCAGCAGCCGCGAGACGACCGATCCCGAGGCCATCAGCACGCTGGCCTGCAGCAGCCTGGCCCGGCTGGAAGGCACCCCGGCGCGGCGATGCCGGGGGACGTGCTGGGTGCGCAACCGGCTGCTCATGGGCGCTCCTCGTCAGTGTCGTGGTCGGTGGATGTCCCGGTGTCGGGTGGGCCGGGCGTCGGGGGTGGGCTGGTCTCCCCGAGCGGTGCGGACCGTCCGCTGCGCGCCAGCTCCTCGGGATCCTCCGGGCCCCGCATCGCCGGGGCGCGGGTGGCGGCCCCGGTGCGGCGGGCGCGGGCCACACCCACGACCACCAGCAGGCTCATCGCGATCACCACCAGCATCGTGGTCCAGTTCTCCCAGGCGGGATTCACCGTCAGCGGCACCTCGACCGGTTCGGTCAGGCTGCGCCCGTCCTCGGTGGTCAGCGAGGAGGTCAGGGTGACGGTCCCGTTGGCGATGGCGGAGACCGGCACCGTCGTCTCGACCTGCCCGCGGGCGGGCACCTCCACCACGGGTTGCTCCTCGATGTGCACCAGCGGCCGGTCCGAGCTGACCTGGATGCGCACTCTGATGCGCGTGTCCAGGCCATTGGTGACCGTGATCGGCACCGGGGCGGTATCGGAGATCAGGTTGTACTCGGAGGCGGGCGCCACCTCGATCGCCTCGTCGAGCGTCGCGGTGAGGTCCGCGGCCTGCTCAGCGCGCTGCGCCGGGACCTCCGGATCCTCCCGCCAGCGGATCGACGCGCCGGACAGCGTCGTGAGGCGCGGCCCCTGGAGAGCGGCATCGTCCTTCATCGCCGCGCCCAGGGTGTCCAGCCGCGACCAGGTCTGGGTGAGCTCGTCCAGCACCGCGGGATCGGTCAGCTGCGGATCCTCCGCCTCCGCCAGATGGGCGTAGCGATCGTCCTCACCCGGCCCGGAAGGGAGCACCTGCGCGTCATCGACCTCGCCCTCGGCGTAGAGCGCACCGGAGTCGTCCTGTGTATCGCTCACCCAGTCGCGGTGGGCGGCGGCATCGAGCAGGGCCGCGGTACGTCCCGTCTCGATCCAGGGGACGTCGCCGAGCGCATCGAGGGCGTCGCCGGCGGCGGAGGCGTCCAGATCCACGTCCGGATCCGGGACGATCAGCAGGTGACGGGGCGCGGTCGTGTACTCGGCGGCGATCGTGGCGGTCTCGGCCAGCAGGCGCTGGCGAGTCTGCTCGGCGTCGCTCTCCCCGGTGAGCTGGGAGAACTCCGCCGACAGCTCCGGGTCCGGGGCCAGCAGCGGCAGATCCTCGCCGCTGCCGGCCTGCCGATGGAGCGCGATCGAGCTCGGCGTGACCGTGGCGGAGGGGTCGGTGCGCAGCGAGGAGGCGGGCACGATCGCCGCGCTGGCCCCGGCCGTGCGCACCTGCTGCAGGGCCTGCGGACCGGCCTGCTCGGAGGGGACTCCCAGCGCCATGGCACGCGGGACGATGCCGCTCTCCTCCCAGGCGGCCTCCCCCTGCTCCTCGGCCGCGCGGGCCAGCTCCGTGGCCCCGGCCGCATGCACGGACTCCAGATCGGTGCGCGCGTACGGCATCGCCAGGACGGTCCGCCCCCCGACCGACTCCTCCAGAGCGGTGGCCATCCCGGTCGCCGCGGGCTCCGGTTCGTAGGTGACCGCCGGCTGCGGGGTCGGTTCGGCCGACTCCTGCTCCGCGTCCGACTCGGTGCCCTCCTCCGTGTCGACGTCCTGCGGGAGCATCGGTGGGTCCAGCAGCGCCGGATCCAGCCACCAGTCCACGTCTTCCCGCTGGGCGAGCTCCAGCAGGCTTCCCAGACGTCCGGACTCCACGGACTCCCCGTAGCTCGGTGGGTCCGAGATCGCCTCGGCCGCGTCCCTGCTCGCGATGGGCAGGAGCACCGACTGGGTGATGGAATCCTCCGCGCCCTCCGGCCGCCAGACCACGAAGGAGCGGATCGCCGCGAGCGGCTGCTCATCGGCGACCACGGTCAGCGAGATGCGGCGCGCGCCCCAGTAGTAGGGCTCGTCGCTGTAGCCCAGCTCCTCCGCGGTGGCCTCCACGGAGAGCGTCACGCTCTGCCCCGGTGCCAAGGTCGAGGCCGGGCCGGAGCGGGAGATGGCCTCGCTGCTGACGTCCGGGGAGGAGTCGGCCTGCCACTGCGAGATGGCCTCGCGCTCGGTGACCCGGGAGGAGGACCCCCGCAGCTCCAGGACCGGATCGCTCAGCGGTTCGGACGATGTGTTGGTCACCTCCACCTGGGCGGTCACCGTGCCACCCGGGCTGAGCGACGCCGGATCCAGGGACACCAGGTCCATGCTGATCGGCGTGTCGTCGGGCAGCGGCGGCGGAGCGGCGGGCGCGCCGACGGATCCGGCCGGACCTGCGGCGCCGGCCGCCGCCCCCGCGGTCGCCAAGGGGCTCGCGAGCGCCGGGGCGACGATCAGCAGGACCGTCAGCAGCGCCGCGAGCACCGGGCGCACGGACGGCGGGGACAACGGCATGGTCACACTGTAGGCGGCCGCTACCGTAGAGGGGCTGTGCCTTCACCACTCCTCCCCAGCGACAGGACCCCGCCTGTGATCGACTCCGCTCCGGATCCGCGAACGCCCCTCGAGATCGCCCGCACCCGCGCGGCCTCGATGTTCCGTGCACTACCAGAGGAGGTCCACGACCTGGGCCGCCGCTTCGAGGCCGAAGGACACGAGCTCGCCCTGGTCGGAGGCCCGGTGCGGGATGCGGTGCTGGGCCGTTCGAGCGCCGACCTGGATTTCACCACCTCGGCCCGGCCGGACGAGACCGAGGCGATCCTGCGCACCTGGACCCGTGACGGGGCGATCTGGGACATGGGCCGCGAGTTCGGGACCCTGGGCGGGATCCGCGACGGCGTGAAGGTGGAGATCACCACCTATCGCACCGAGCTCTACGACCCCACCTCCCGCAAGCCCCAGGTCGCCTTCGGGGACACCCTCGACGGTGACCTCTCCCGCCGCGACTTCACCGTCAACGCCATGGCGGTGCGGATCCCGTCCCTGGAGCTGATCGACCCCTTCGACGGTCTGGCCGATCTGGCCGCCGGCGTGCTGCGCACCCCCGTCACCCCCCAGCAGTCCTTCGACGACGACCCTCTGCGGATGATGCGGGCCGTGCGCTTCGTCTCCCAGCTGGGGATGGACCTGGAGCCGGGCACCGCCGCAGCCGTTCGGGAGCAGTCGGCCCGGATCTCGATCGTCTCCGCCGAGCGGGTGCGGGAGGAGCTGGTCAAACTGATCCTGGGCGAGCAGCCCCGGCGCGGCCTGGAGCTGATGGTCGATCTGGGGATCGCTGAGCATGTGCTGCCCGAGCTGCCCGCCCTCCGGCTCGAGTCCGATGAGCATCACCATCACAAGGATGTCTACGAGCACTCCCTCACCGTGCTCGACCAGGCCATCGACCTGGAGAGCCCGGCGGGCTCAGGGGGTCCCTGCGAGAGCCCCGACCTGGTGCTGCGCCTGTCCGCGCTGCTGCACGACATCGGCAAGCCCGCCACCCGCCGCTTCGAACCCGGTGGGGTGGTGACCTTCCGCTTCCACGAGACCGTGGGCGCGAAGATGACCGCCAAGCGGATGCGGGCGCTGACCTTCGACAAGGACACCACCAAGAAGGTCGCCCGCCTGGTCGAGCTGCACCTGCGGTTCCACGGCTATGCCGACGCGCCGTGGACCGACTCCGCCGTGCGCCGCTACGTCACCGATGCGGGCGATCTGCTGCAGCACCTGCACCGGCTCACCCGGGCCGACGTGACCACCCGCAACCGCCGCAAGGCCCGCTTCCTGGCCCGGGCCTATGACGAGCTCGAGCAGCGCATCGATGACCTGGCCCACCAGGAGGAGGTCGACAAGATCCGTCCGGACCTGGACGGCAACCGGATCATGCAGATCCTGGGGATCGGGCCCGGCCCCGAGATCGGTGCGGCCTACCGCTTCCTCCTGGATCTGCGGATGGAGCACGGCCCCCTGGGCGCCGAACGCGCCGAGACCGAGCTGCGCGCGTGGTGGCAGGGCCGCACGGCGGACGACCCCGACGTGTGATCTGCGCCCCGGCGCGTGATCTGCGACCCTGGCGCGTGACGGCGCCGTCCCGGCGCACCGGCGCTGAGGTGCGGCCGAGATCCGCTCCGGCTCCAGGGTGCACAGAGGCGCTCGGGTGCCGGCGGCGTGAAGACCCCGTGGTGACCACCCCGCCGATGTGAGCGGCGACGCAGCAGTCGTGGACGTGGTGTGTGTTTCGACGCCAGGTCATTCCGCACAGAGCGCTGCGGTGTCCATACTGTGAGGTCGTGCGACCCGTACGCACGCCCGCCCGCGCCCCCGAAGGATCAGGAGCAGCCATGAGCGATCGACGCTCGTCCCGCGGCTCGTCGAACGGCTCGAAGCGACCGAGCTCCTCGTCGAGCGGCGGTGCCCGCCGTGCCGCCGGAGTGCGGCGCTCCACCGGATCCTCGGACCGGGCCGGCGCCAAGAACTCCAAGCGCCCGGCACCCAAGGGCACCAGCCGCACCGGACGCAACCGCGAGACAGCCTCGAGCTCGCGCACCAAGGCGGCCGGGGCGGGAGCCGGATCCAGCGGCGCCGGCGCGCGCCGCACGAGCACATCGGGCAGCCGCACGTCGGTGGGTGCCCGCCACGCCGGCGCGGGCCAGACCCGCACCACGAAGAAGGCGGCCGCCACGAACTTCCTGAACTACCCGCGCGCCGGAGCGAAGAACCCCTGGCGCTGGATCCCCTCCCTGCGACTGATCGTCGGCGCGATGGCGTTGATGGTCCTGGCCGGCCTGGGCCTCGGCGTGTGGGTGTACGTCGACACCGATGTCCCCGAGCCGACCGACTACGCGCTCGCCGAGACCACCCGTGTCTACTTCGCCGACGGCGAGACGGAGATGGGCAAGTTCAGCGAGATCAACCGCACCATCCTCCCCGGCGAGGAGATCCCGCAGAACGTCAAGGACGCGGCAGTGGCCAGCGAGGACGCCAGCTTCTACGAGAACCGAGGGGTGTCCCCGCGCGGCATCGTGCGCGCTCTGATCAACAACCTCCGCGGCGGTGACCGGCAGGGGGCGTCGACGATCACCCAGCAGTACGTGGAGAGGTACCACACCGGCAACGTCACCTCCTATGTGGGCAAGGCGCGTGAGGCGGTGATGGCGCTCAAGACCGACCAGGAGCTCAGCAAGGACGAGATCCTCAACCGGTACCTGAACACCATCTACTTCGGCCGCGGTGCCTATGGCGTCCAGGAGGCCTCCCAGGCGTACTTCGACAAGGACGCCTCCGAGTTGACCGACGAGGAGGCGGCACTGCTGGTCGCGGTGATCCCCGCACCCTCGGCATACGACCCGGCCGCCAACCCCGACCGGGCCGCCCAGCTGTGGACCCGGGTGGTCGAGCGACAGGTCAACGACACCGGCACGCTGACCGCCCAGGAGGCCGACGAGATGGAGTTCCCCGAGACCATCGAGCCCCACAGCGACAACGTCCAGGGTGGCACCGACGGGTACCTGCTGGCCACGGTGCGCAGCGAGCTGGAGGCGCAGGGATTCACGGCCGACGAGATCAACACCGGCGGCTTCACCGTGATCTCCACGATCGACCCCTCGATCCAGGAGAACACGGTCGCCGCGGTCGAGGAGCTCCCCGAGGACCGGCCCGAGCGCAACCGGGTGGGAACGGTGACCATGGAGCCCCGGACCGGGGCGATCCGCGGCATGTACGGCGGCCCGGACTACGTGGAGCAGGGGCAGAACGACTCCACCCAGTCCCGTATGCAGGCCGGATCGACCTTCAAGACCTTCACCCTGATCGCGGCGCTCGAGGACGGCTACCCGCTGAGCTCCAGCTGGGACGGGAACTCCCCGAAGAGCTTCCCGGGGGGCTGGCAGGTCAACAACTTCAACAACACCGACTATGGGCGCGTGACCCTGAAGCGCGCCACCACCAGCTCGATCAACACCGCCTACGCCGAGGCCAACATCGCGATCGGCCCCGAGCGCACCCAGGAGACGGCGATCGCCCTCGGTCTGCCGGAGGATACTCCCGGGCTGGACGGCGAGGCCTCCAACGTGCTGGGGTCGGCCTCCCCGACGGTGCTGGAGATGGCCGAGGTGTACTCGACGATCGCCTCGGGCGGCATCCATCGTCCCGGCTACATGGTGGAGTCGGTCGAGCAGCCCGACGGATCCATGGTCTACCAGCACGAGGCGGAGGAGAGCCGGGTGCTCGAGGAGGACGTCGCCATCAACGCGACGGTGGCGCTGCAGGGGCCGCCTTCCGCACAGGGCTCCGCGCGCAAGCTGCAGCAGGTCATGGGCGGCCGTCCGATCGCCGGCAAAACCGGTACCTCGGAGAGCTTCCGCTCGGCCTGGTTCGTCGGCTTCACCCCGCAGCTGGTGACTTCGGTGGGCATGTTCCAGCCCTCCGAGGACGGCACCAGCGAGGAGCGCCTGACCCCCTTCGGCGGCGAGGACCCCATCACCGGCTCGACCTATCCGACAGCCATCTGGGGATCGATCATGTCGAGCTCCCTGGAGGGCCAGGAGATGCTCGAGTTCCCCCAGGAGGTCCAGCTGAACAACCAGCGCCCAGCCGCACCCTCACCCACGCAGACGCCCCAGCCCGGCCCCGAGCCCACTGAGGAACCCGCGGAGGAGCCGTCCGAGGAGGAGACCACGGAGGAGGAGCCGGAGCCCACCGAGGAGGAGACGACCGAGGAGGAGCCGGAGCCCACCGAGGAGGAGACCACGGAGGAGGAGCCGGAGCCCACCGAGGACGAGCCGGCCGAGGAGGAGGAGCCGGAGCCCACCGAGGAGGAGCCGGCTGAGGAGGAAGAGCCGGAGCCCACCGAGGACGAGCCGGCCGAGGAGGAGGAGCCGGAGCCCACCGAGGACGAGCCGGCCGAGGAGGACACCGGGAGTGATCCTCCCGAAGGAGACCCTGAAGCGGAGGGCGATGGAAGCGACACCGCTGACGACCCCGAGGGCAATGGCAACTCCGGTCAGGACAACGAGGCCGGTCGGAGCGAGGCCGTGCGCGGCGGCCGTGAGGGCGTCGGCAACGCCTGACCCCTGCTCGCTCTGACCATGCGGGTCTCGCTGCCACCCGGTGCACTGTCGGGCGAGGTGGCCTCGGCTCGGCTCCGTCCGGGAGGGACCGGCCACTGGGCCCCTCGGCGAGGCGCCACGGTTCTCAACCGACGGGTCGGAGATCTTCTCCCGGATCAGTCCCACGCCTAGCGTGATGGGGGTCACTGCAGAACCCGTCCGCAGTGGCCCGGACGAAGGAGACCACCATGCCTCTGGGCAAGAAGAACACTCCCACTCCGCCCCCCGGCCGGCCCGGCAACGCCCCGCCACCGGTGGACGAACCCACCGAGCCGACCCCGCCGCTGCCCCCGAAGCCCGATCAGCAGGGCGCGGCACTGCGCACCGCGACCGGCACCCCCGTGGGCCCCGACGGCGGCGAGCAGATCGATCCCGAGGAGCGCGACCGCGCTCAGCAGAGCGCCCATCTGACCACCTCGACCGGTGCACGACTGCGCGAGACCGACCATTCCCTCAAAGCCGGCCGCCGCGGACCGGTGCTGCTGCAGGACCACCACCTGCGCGAGAAGATCACCCACTTCGACCATGAGCGGATCCCCGAGCGGGTGGTGCACGCCCGCGGTGCCGCCGCGCACGGAGTCTTCGAGGGCTACGGCACCGCCGAATCCGTGACCAAGGCGGGATTCCTCGCCAAAGGCAAGTTCACGCCGGTGTTCACCCGCTTCTCGACCGTCGTCGGCTCGCGCGGTTCGATGGACACCGCCCGGGACACCCGCGGCTTCGCCACCAAGCTCTACACCGACGAGGGCACCTTCGACCTGGTCGCCAACAACATCCCTGTGTTCTTCATCCAGGACGGCATCAAGTTCCCCGACGTCGTCCACGCGGTCAAACCGCACCCGGACCGGGAGATCCCGCAGGCACAGAGCGCTCACGACACCTTCTGGGACTTCGTGTCCCTGCACACCGAGGCGCAGCACCACACCCTGTGGTTCATGGGCGACCGGGGCATCCCGCGCTCCTACCGGATGATGGAAGGATTCGGGATCCACACCTTCCGTCTGGAGAACGCGGATGGCACCACCTCGCTAGCGAAGTTCCACTGGAAGCCGGTGCTCGGCGTGCACTCCCTGACCTGGGAGGAGGCGCAGCTGCTCGGCGGGGCCGACCCCGACTTCCACCGCCGCGACCTGGCCGATGCGATCGAATCCGGTGCCCACCCCGCCTGGGAGCTGGGCATCCAGGTGTTCCCGGACGAGCCGGAGCAGGAGTTCGAGGGGATCGACCTGCTGGATCCCACCAAGATCGTGCCCGAGGAGCTGGCCCCGGTGCAGCCGATCGGCAAGCTCACCCTGAACCGCAATCCCCGCAACTACTTCGCCGAGACCGAGCAGGTGGCCTTCCACCCCGGCAACCTGGTGCCCGGCATCGACGTCACCGACGACCCCCTGCTGCAGGTCCGCCTGTTCTCCTACCTCGACACCCAGCTGATCCGGCTGGGCGGACCGAACTTCAACCAGTTGCCCATCAACCGTCCGCACGCCCCGGTCAATGACATGTTCCGGGACGGCTACGGCCAGCAGGCCGACCATGCGGGGGTGGCCCCCTACCGGCCGAACTCGCTGGACGGCGGTTGCCCCTTCCTGGCCGGCGAGATGGACGAGGCGTTCACGGATCTGCCCGTGACCGTCACCGAAGCGGTCAAAGAGCGGGCGGCACCGTTGTCCTTCGAGGACCACTACAGCCAGGCCCGCCTGTTCTGGCGCTCGATGAGCCCGGTCGAGCAGGACCACATCGTCGGCGCCTACTCCTTCGAGCTCGGCAAGTGCTACGAGGACACGATCAAGGCACGCCAGCTGCAGTGCCTGGCCGAGATCGACGAACAGCTGTGCGCCCGGGTCGCGGCCGCGCTAGGGCTGCCGGCCCCGTCTCCCACGGATCCGCAGGCCAGCTCCAGGGCCGACGGTGGCGTCCAGGTCAGCGCCCCGCTGTCGCAACTGGGACAGCAGTGGCCCACCGATGGCCGCACGATCGGCATCG
>DWZH01000069.1 GCA_019118275.1 Candidatus Brachybacterium merdavium
GTGGTCGCGCACGGCGACCGTGTCCGGCGATGACAGGCTGTTCCAGGCGTTGACGTCCTCGACGTCACCACCGAGGGTGCGGATGCGGGCGAGCCGGGGCGTGGCCGCCTCCGAGCCGTCGAACCGGGGCCGCAGCCGGATCCGCTCCGAGCGGTGGCGATTCACCACCGCCAGGCAGATCGCCCCGTCCTCCGCCCGGGTGGCGACCACGTCGACGAAGGGCACCGTCATCGGTGCCGTCGGCTGCATGCCGTCGCGGTCCCGGCTGTCGCCGAGGCGGACGTCCATCGATCGTGCCGGGCCGTCGACCACGGTCGGGAGCACCGTCCGGCCGGTGTGGTGCCGGTACAGGTGCCACACGTGGTACAGGGTCGAGCCGACGGCGCCGCCCGGGCGGGCGACCACGATCCCGTTGGCGTTCAGGAGGTTGACCGGGTTGGCCATGGTGACGGCGGAGGCATTGCCTGCGCTGCGATGGATGGCATGGAGCACTCCCGCGGAGAACACGGCATCGCCGAGCGTTCGCGGGCTGTATCTGCTGACCCGGGTGCGGAGCGGGAGTTCGTCCGTCGCTCTGGTCTCCCGCTCGGCGATCCCGCCGTCGGCTCCCGCCCGGGGCTCGGGCCAGGAGGCCGGCTCCAGGTGGCGCATGTTCCACTCGTCGATCACCAGCTGGGGGACGTGATCCAGGCCCACATCGGAGGAGATCTGTGCGACCAGTTGGGAGTAGCGGGAGATCTCGCGTTCGAAGTACAGCGACTGGGCGACCACGTTCTCGTAGTCGTCACCGGTCATCAGGTGGTTGCTGGCCCCGTAATGGTGCAGGGACAGGTGGTCGAGGAAGCGGCCGGCCGTCGCCAGCACGGGCGTGGTCCACCGCTCCTGGTCCCAGGGGATGCCCACCCCGATCAGCTGGATACTCGGGTCGACCGCCCGCATGAAGCGCGCGTGCTCGGCGGCGTCCTCGGCATATCGCTGTGCGCTGCGGTGGCCCATCTGCCATGGCCCGTACACCTCGTTGCCCACGCCCCAGTACCGGACCCGCCACGGCTCCTCTCGGCCATTGCTGCGGCGCCGGCGGGTCATGGCCGTGTCCCTGAGCCCGTTGGTGTAGTCCACCCAGCGCACGGCCTCGTCGACGTCACGCGCGGAATGGGCGAGGTAGGCCTCCGCGTCGACGGCCTGGCACCAGGCCAGGAACTCGTCGGTGCCGAAACGGTTGGTCTCGATCTCGCCCCAGGCCAGCTCGCGCCGTTCGGGACGCTGGTCGCGGGGGCCGATGCCGTCCTCCCAGTGGTAGGCGGAGGTGAAGTTCCCGCCTGGCCAGCGGATCGGCCCCGGACGCAGCTCCTTGACCAGGTCGAGCACATCGGCGCGCATGCCGTTCAGCAGTCCGGGCTCCTGGATCGAGAGCTCGGAGCCCTCGTCGAACACCCCTCCCTCGATGTTCCCGAAGAAGGCGGATTCGAGGAAGTGGCCGTAGATGTCATCGCTGACGGTGCCCAGCGCTCTGTGGGTGTCGATGTCGACGGCGGCTTCCCGCAGAATGGTGTGCTCAGCATCGGTGTCGGCATTCAGGTCAGTCATCAGGTGGTCCTCCGTGGGGGTCATTGCTTCACCGCTCCGGCGATGGAGTCGACGAACTTGTTCTGCAGCGCGACGAAGACGATCATGACGGGCACCAGTGAGATCATGGCGGCCGCGGCCATGCCGGGCCAGTCCGTGCCGTACTCGCCCACGAACGCGGTCATCCCGACCGCGAGGGTTCGCAGGCTCGGCTCGCTGAGCGTGAACACCAGCGGCAGCAGGTAGTTGTTCCAGGCGAACAGGAACGTCAAGATCACCACGGTCGCGGTGATCGGCCAGGCAAGTGGCAGCATCACCTGGAAGAAGATGCGGAAGTGGCCGGCCCCGTCGAGCCGGGCACACTCTTCGAGCTCCTGGGGAAGGCCTCGGAAGTATCCGGCGTACAGGAGGGTCGAGGCGATCTGGCCTCCCGCCCCGAGACCCAGGATCACGCCCAGGTGAGTGTTGAGAAGGCCCATCTGGTCTGTCAGCTGCACGACCGGGATGATGGTGTACCCCTCGGGGAGGAAGAAGGTCACCAGGAAGATGATGATCAGAAGCTTCTTCCCAGCGAAGGAGTAGCGGCCGAGGACATAGCCGGCCAGTGCGCTGCGCACCACGATCAGGACCACGGTGCCTGCCGTGATGGCGATCGTGTTCAAGAAGTACCGGTCGAAGCCTGCGACGGTCCAAGCGCGGGCGTAGTTATCCCAGATTGGCTGATCGGGGAAGAGCCCGAGCCCGGAGCCGAAGATCTCTCCAGGGGTCTTCAACGATGCGGAGAGCAACCAGATGAAGGGATAGATCCACAGGATCGCCGCCAGGAGCAGTCCGAGGAAGACCAGTAGGTTTCCGGGGCGGGCGAGCAGAGTGCGTCCGCGGCGCACTCGCGGCCGTCGCACGGTCGGCGAAGGGTTCTGCGCTACATGGAGGGCACGGGGGTGGCTCGGGCCGGAGTCATCGA
Source organism: Candidatus Brachybacterium merdavium (assembly GCA_019118275.1). Classification (GTDB taxonomy): domain Bacteria; phylum Actinomycetota; class Actinomycetes; order Actinomycetales; family Dermabacteraceae; genus Brachybacterium; species Brachybacterium merdavium. The sequence goes on from DWZH01000069.1 coordinate 2,531, forward strand.
TCTGTGCGGAGGTGAAGGAGTTGCTCATTTCATCGCTCCTGTCGCTCGTCGAGCCCAGCGGACGCCCACGGCTTGGCCCACGGCCAGCCCCATGGTCAGCAATCCGAACAGCACGGCGGCCGCCGAGGCGTAACCGAGTTGGGGCACGGTCGCTCCGAAGGCGGTGCGATAGATGAAGATCTCGATGACTTCGGAGGAGAACGAGGGTCCACCTCCCGTGAGGGTGTACATCAGGTCGAAGACGTTCAGCGCACCGACGGTGTCGATCAACGTGATGATCACGAGGAATGGGATGAGCAGCGGCAGGGTGATGTGGCGGAACTCGCGCCCCGGGCCGGCGCCGTCGATCATCGCCGCCTCACGCACATCGTCCGGAATGGTCTGCAGCGCCGCCAGCCAGTAGATCATCGTGATCCCGAGCCATTTCCAGACCCACACGGCAATACCTGCATACAGGGACGTGCCGGTGTTCGCGACGAAGTTCGCGGGAGAGTCGAGCAGCCCTGCGGTCACGAGCGCGATGCTGACCGGTCCACTGCTGTCCAGCAGCAGGGTGAACACCACACCGATGATTGCGCCGGTGGTGACGACAGGCAGGAAGAACAGGGTGCGGAGGAACCCCTTGAACGGCGTCTTGCGGCGGTTGAGCAGGATCGCGAGGAACAGGGCGATACCGACTCGCAGAGGCACTGCGCAGATCAGAAAGATCAAGGAGTTCCCGAAGGAGTTCCAGAAGAGACCGTCCGCCATGAGCCGTTCGAAGTTGTCCAGCCCGATGAATGTGCCGGTGGCGGCGAATCCCGGCCAGTCGAGAAGGGCGTACCACCAGGACGCCACCAATGGATAGACCGTGTATGCCCCGTAGCCGACGATGGTGGGCAGCAGGAAGAGGTATATCCACCAGTCGCGCCGCAATCGTGCAAGGAGGCCCGGGGCAGCACGTGGTGTCACGTCCGGTGAAACAGCTTCACTCTTTGCACCGGTTGCGGAACGGAGGAGTCCGGGATCAGCGTGCGTCATAGTCGCTCTGCTCGTAGTCCCGAGTCGGGTCCCAGTTCTCGAACACCCAGGCTCCCAGATCGATCTCGGCATCCTTCTGGACAGACTCGATGGCACGGTCCCGCTCCTGGCTGACCGCGTCGCGGAAGTGGGTCAGCCCTCCCTTCACGTCGACGTCCTCGCCGGCGAGCATCGACTGGAGAAGGTCACCCGCATGGGGACGGATATCCCGCATCTCGGCCGCTACGCGCCACACCCCCGGCTGTCCGGCCTCGGGCGAGGGGGCTATGAGCACGTCATCTTCGAAGAACGAGATGCATTCGGCATAGGCGGGATGCACATCGGCCTCCTCGACCACCTCCAGCATCGCCGGCGGCTGATCCATCGCGCGAGCCAGCGCGGCCTGGAACTCACGCGTGCTCATACGGTGCAGAAGCTGGGATGCCGCCTCGGGCTCACGAGCGTCCGCGGACACCCAGAAAACCCCTCCGGGCGGGCCTGAATAGATCGTATTGCGCTCGTTCTCCGGCCCGGGGAGGTGCCAGCACGAGATACCTCGCTCGACGGCCTCGGGTTCGTCGACCATGAGACCACCGATGAACCAGGCCCCCCAGGGGTAGATCGCGGCTTCGCCTGCCGCCCAGCGGGCGCGTGCGTCGCGCGGCCCCATCGATGGTGAGGCGGAATGCAGCAGTCCATCGTCGAGAAGAGACTTCAGGAACTCGAAGGTATCGAGGAAGGGTTGGGTGTCTTGGATGTACTCGCCACTGGTCCAGTCGATGGTGCCGGGAGCTCCGGCGGTCTGGGCCAGGCGAGTCACCAGCTGGTTCAGGTAGGCCGGGTCTTGGCCCGGAACGAAGATGCCCTCGGTGTCGGCGCCGTCCATCACTCGGCGTGTGATGTCGCGGAGCTCGTCCCAGGTCGCGGGCTCCTCCGCCGGATCGATGCCGGCCGCTTCCATGAGGGCCGTGTTGTACCACGGAACGTTCTCATGCCATCGCCCGGAGAACATGGGCACCGAGTACAGCTCGCCATCGAACCGGTGGATGCCGTCCAGGAGCTGATCCGCGATCTCGGTGGATTCGAAGTCCGCGAACTCGCCGATCGGTTGGAACCACCCATTGCTCAACAGGGCGGCGGGTGAACTGTCCAGGCCTGCGAGGGAGTGGACATCGGGCAGCTGGGAGCTGCGGCGAGCGATCTGCAGGGCCTGACCCAGATCCTGGGCATCGAGCTGCTGTCGCTCGATCGTGATCTCTGAGTTCTCGCTCATGAAGGGATCGAACAACTCATCCTCGAACGTCCCCGTCAGCGGACGGAACTGGTCCCACCACTGGAGGGTGCCGTCGCCCACGGGGGCCTCGCTCGCCTCACGGGCGGATTGTCCGCCGCCGGTGCACGCTGCGAGAGCTAGCGCCACAGCGCCGGCCCCCGAGGCGCCGAGCACTTGTCTGCGGCCGATGGTGCGTTGGGAGCCAGAGAGCGCATGGGGAGCGGAAGGGTGTGCGGTCGTGGTGCGCTGTGAAGCCATGGTGTGCATCCTTCGTCGTCGTCGACTCAAGGTGGCGTCCGTCCGTGTACGACCGTGCGGACTCATGTATGTTTGCGCTAACTTATGGGTGCTGGCAACAGTCCGTCAAGGACTCGACACGCATTCGTTACCAGATCCTGCGAGGTGACGCTGATGAAATACGGCGCCTCGCTCGCCGATCGACACCTGCGCTCCAGCCGCAGCGGCAGGGCGTATTGTTTGCGCACACGAGAAGGAAGGCTTCATGACTGAGCACATGAACATGCTGTTTCTGATGACGGATCAGCATCGCGTGGACACCCTGGGCTGCTACGGCAACCCTCGTGCACGTACACCGAATCTCGATGCCCTCGCCGCCGGCGGGACACGGCTGGACGCGAACTTCACCCCTTCGGCCATCTGCACCCCGGCGCGTGCGTCCCTGGCGACGGGAGTACTGCCATTCCGCCACGGGCTGCTGGCCAACTATGAGCGCAACGTCGGATACCCCGAGGAGCTCTCCGACGAGTTCACCCCGTTCTCCCAGCAGCTGAGAGAGGCCGGATACAACGTGGGCCTGCAGGGGAAGTGGCACGTCGGCAAGATGCGCGGGCCCGAGGAGTTCGGTTTCGACGGGCCGCACTACCCCGGCTGGCACAACCCCATCACTCTCCCCGAATACAGGGCCTGGCTGGCGGAGCGCGGCCTTCCCGAGCCCGTCATCTCCGAGGAGGTGCGCGGCACGTTCCCGAATGGCGAGCCGGGCAATCTCCTGGCCGGGACCCTTGAGCAACCCGCCGAAGCCACCTTCGAGCACTTCCTGACAGATCGCACCATCGAGCAGCTCGAGCGCTATGCCACGGACTTCCACGGCACGGGGCGACCGTTCTTCATGGCCACCCACTTCTTCGGCCCGCACCTGCCCTACCTCCTGCCTCGCGAGTACCTCGAGATGCACGACCCCGAGGCGATCGAGCTGCCCGCCTCCGCCGCCGAGACCTTCGAGAACAAGCCCACGGTCCAGCAGCGATACAGCGAGCACTGGACTCACGACACCCTGGACCCGCACACGCGTCGCTGGCTCATCGCGGCCTACTGGGGGTATGTGAAGCTGATCGATGAGCAGGTGGGCAGGCTCCTCGACACTCTGAAGAGACTGGGCCTGTGGGACCTCACAGCGGTCTCGTTCACCGCGGATCACGGCGAGTTCACCGGAGCGCACCGATTGCACGACAAGGGCCCGGCAATGTACGACGACATCTACCGCATCCCCGGCATCTGGCGGGTGCCCGGTGCCCCGCAGGACAACGTCTGCGAGGACTTCACCAGCCTGGTCGACTTCACCGCCACGATCCTTGATCTTGCAAGCGTGCAGGCGGATCCCGAGGCAGATGGTCGCAGCCTCTTGCCGCTGATCCACGCCGAGGAGCCGGTCGAGTGGCGCCAGGACATCACCGCGGAGTTCCACGGGCATCACTTCCCCTACCCCCAGCGCATGCTGCGGACCCGCACGCACAAGCTGATCATCAACCCCGAGAGCATCAACGAGCTCTATGACCTGGCCAATGATCCGCACGAACTGCACAATCGCTACTCGGACCCCGACTACCGCGAGATCCGCGACGGGCTGCTGCACCGGCTGTACGAGCAGCTCCGCAAGCGCGGCGACAATTTCCATCACTGGATGACCTCGATGTATCCGGTCGGCGGCAAGGGCTACGACACCTCATTGAGCGACTTCGAAGGGGAGAGTCATCAGGAGGAAGCGGTGGTCGGGCCCGAGAAGTAGGCTGGGACCGCGATTCGGCGCGACGGGAAAGGGGGACCGATTGGCACGAAGGCCAGGCACCGGTGCGTCCAAGGGGGCGTCGATGTCCGACGTCGCCCGCCTGGCAGGAGTATCCGGTCAGACCGTCTCCCGCGTCGTGAACGACCACCCCGGGGTCGCCACCGAGACCCGTGAGCGAGTCGAATCGGCGATGCACCGTTTGGGGTATCGGGCCAACGCCGCCGCCCGCGCGCTGGCCACCGGGCGCTTCCGCACCATCGGCGTGGTCACGTTCAACCTCACCGCGGTCGGCAACATCCGGATCCTGGACGCGGTCATCTCGGAAGCCCAGTCACACGGGTACTCGGTCAACGTCGCGGTCGTGGACACCCCGACCGAGCATGACATTCGTGCCGCGGTGCGGGCGATGACCGATCGGGCCGTCGACGGCATCGTGGTGATCGAAGCTCGTGTGCTGGACACGCCGAACCTCCAACTGCCACAGGAGGTGCCGGCCGTCATCGCCGACAGCAGCGCCTCCCATGATCACCCCACCTTCGGGATGGACGAGGCTGCCGGAGCCCGGGCCGCAGTCGGCCATCTGCTCGAGCTGGGTCACCGCACCGTTCACCACCTTGCTGGCCCTACCGGCTCCAATCCAGCCGAACGCCGTCGCGCCGCGTGGCATCGGATGCTGAAGCGAGAGGGACGCCCCGTGCCAGCCGTGGTCCACGGAGACTGGTCACCCCACTCCGGCTACCGCGGCGGGCTCGAGCTGCTCGAAGATCAGGACGTCACAGCGATCTTCGCGGCGAACGACCAGATGGCCACCGGGGTGCTCCGTGCCGCCGTCGACCGGGGGCTGCGTGTCCCCGAGGATCTCAGCGTTGTCGGGTACGACGACCAGGACTTCGCGCCCTACCAGACCCCGCCCCTGACGTCGGTGAACCAGGACTTGGCAGAGGTGGGCCGCCGGAGCCTCAAGCACCTGCTCAAGCTCATCGAGGGCGAGCGCGGTCACGAAGCGAACCCTCCGGCCCGCGGCCACAGCAGCAGGTCCGCTGGGCGTCCTGTTCGGAACCTGGTGAAGCCAACCCTCGTGGTGCGCGGATCCACCGCCGCCCCGAGTCGCTGAATACACCCCGCCGCCGCATCAGCACCACCTCGAGGGGTTGACACCCAAAGCATGTTTGCGCAAACATCTGGGAGGACACCACCGGTGCGGACCGGGTTTCGATCAACGACGGAGTGTGAATCTCATGGTGGCCCGCCGAACGTTCCTCACGATGACCGCAGCGTTGCCGGTCGCAGGCGCTGTCGGTGCCGTAGCGTCCGATGCGCCAGAAGCCCCGCTTGACGACGACCCAGATCTTCCCGGCTATCTGCGGCACGGAGGGCGGAGGAGCCACGGCGCGCTCGGCGCGAACTTCAACCAGAACCTCGACTCCGTGGTGCTCGCGGAGCTCGACTTCGCACGGGCCTTCTGGGTGCGAGGTTTCCTTCCTATGACAGCCGTCACCGAGATCGACCCCGGCGAGCATTTCGCCGTGCAGACGATCTTGTCGCTCGCACGGCGCGGACACGGGACGGTGTTCAGCCTCAAGTTCCCCTATGCGAACCGGTCGTTCCCTGAGCCCGGAAGCGCTGAAATGGAGGCCGAGCTCTCCCGTGTGGACGCAGTGCTATCGCACGTCATCAACGAGGTCGACATCCTCACAATCGGCAATGAGCCCTTCATCGAGAGTCTCGCCGAGGAACGTGACGAGCGCTTGAACGATTTCTACGAGACCGTCGCCCAGCGCGTCATCGACTTTCGCCGTGAGCACGGTTCCAGCGAACAGAGGACCTCGCTGTACATGGGAGCTCTCAACCGCCTCGACCTCGCCGACCGCCACACGCCCGCGGCCGAACGCTGGATGACATTCATCCGGGAGACTCCCGAGCTCGAGGGGGTCGACATTCATCCTCACGTCGAGCACCCTGACGCGGTACAACCGTTCCTCGACTACATTCTGCCGAGAATGCGCGCTGACCAGACGTTCCTCGTCACCGAGTTCTCCCTGGTCTGGCACTGGAAGGCACACCTCCGCAACGCCATCGATCCCGATTTCGCACTGAAGTACGAGCTGGATCCTGCCCTCGAGGTATGGGAGGTGATTCGTTCCGCCATCGACGACCCCTTCCCCTCGAGCAAGTGGGAAGACTTTCTCGCCAGCTGCCCATGGTTCGTCGAGCACTCCGACTTCCTGATCGACGAGCTCGCACGCTACCGGGAGACCGGGCAACTCGCGGTGGCGACCTATGGGTTCAGGCAGGACGATCTGATGTCTCAGGACTTCGATGCGGATAAGGACCCCTGGATCCTCAACAGCGTCTTCGCTCCGTACACCGTGCGATCCGAGGAGACACATCGAGCGGCAGCCGGGTACTGGCTGGAATCATTCCGCCGCCTTGCCCTGCGCTGACTGAGCTCGCTTCTTTTCGCCGGCTCATCACTGGTCGATCGCCAGTCGCAGACTGAGAGATCCTTCAGTGTGCCACGGCCCCAAGGGCCATTCCTCGGCCCGGCAAGCCGGTGCCTCAGGGGCCGTCCCCGGGCAGGGACCTGCGGGACAACCGGACGGGGTCTGCGATCGACACGATGTCGACGAGCACGCCACCTGCGACGGTGCAGCACATCAGGCCCAGCGGCCGCCCGCTGGGGCCCCGCACGAGGCTCCCGACACGTCGTGCAGGACGAAGGCGACGCGCTCCTGGGGGCGCAGGGTCTCCAGCACGATGAGCATCGCCGGTACTAGCGCGTCGGCCTCGAGCGCGGCGTGCTCCGGCCCGCCGGCCTCCTGCGTGACCACGAGTTCGTCGATCCAGGAGTCGAGCGCGGACTCCGCACGCGAGGATCGGCTGCGCAGCATGTCGATGCAGATGCGCCCGACCACTCGCGTGAGCCAGCCGCCGAGGTTGTCGATCCGCTCGTTGCGGTGACGGTCCAACCGCAGCCACGCCTCCTGCACGGCGTCCTCGGCCTCCGCGGTCGAGCCCAGGATGCGCGTGGCCACCGCCCGCAGGTGGCCACGACGGGCCTCGAACGCTGCGGACAAGTCGTGGTGGCCGGCCCCGGTGGTGTCGTCGTTCGTCCCGGAGGTGCCGTGGTCCCTCGAGGGGCCGCCGTCGTTCGTCGCGGAGGTGCCGTCCATCGTCGTTACCTTCCTGTGCCGCGACCCGTCATCACCATGACGCGCCCGGACGGGCGAGGTCACATGGAAAGGACACGATCGTGAATACAGCATTGTGGATCATCGCCGGCGTGCTGGCCATCACCTATGTGGGATGTGGTGCCGCCCAGATCCTGGTGCCGAAGGACAGGTATCGCGGCCTGCGTGGAAGCAGTCAGCACTGGGCCGACGATTTCCAGCCAGGACACCTCACAGCCATCGGCACCCTCAAGATCATCGGCGCGATCGGGCTCGTGCTGCCCCCGCTGGCCGGTCTCTCTCCGGTCCTCTCGCCGCTGGCGGCGTGCGGGCTCATGCTGGTGATGGCCGGCGCGGCCACCACCAGGTTCCGGCGCTGCGAGTGGGCCTACATGGCGGTGGACGTCGTCTTCCTCGCGGCCTTCGCCTTCCTGGCCTGGGGTCGCTTCGCGCTCGCGCCGTTCGCAGGCTGATCTCTCCCGGGGCCCTGGGCCCGTGCGAAGGCGGGGCCGGCCCGTCAGGATTCGGTGCCGGCGCTCCATCAGCTGAGCGGATCCTGCTGCCCGCATCTCGCGATGCCCTCTCGCAGAACGGAGCCGGGACCCGGCGCTCGCCCGGCCGGAGCGATAGGATCCCGAACGGAGCGCGACGCCGGGCCCCCGCCGCTGGGCCCCGGTGCCGGCCGTGCGATCGACGTATGGTCCGGTCCCGCGTGTACGACGTCGTGCGCCGCTGCCGACCGGCCGGGTCTCCCGGCACGGGAAGGAGGAGGTCAGACCGATGGAGCTGTTCCAGCATTTCTTCACGTCGTCGACCTCGGTGGAGTTCACCGCGCTGCTGGCGACCCTGGTGCTGTGCTCGCTCATCGGCCTCGAACGTCAGGTGCGCCAGAAAGCGGCCGGGCTCCGCACCAACGTCCTGGTCGGGATGGGCTCGTGCACCTTCACGCTGGTCTCGGGGTTCGGGTTCGCCACACTGCTGGGCAGCGAAGTCGTCCTGGACCCGTCTCGGATCGCCGCCCAGGTGGTCTCCGGCATCGGCTTCCTGGGCGCCGGGGTGATCTTCAAGGGCAACGATGTGGTCCGGGGCCTGACCACGGCCGCCACGGTCTGGGTGTCGGCCGCCGTCGGGATGGCCGCTGGCGCGGGCATGCTCGCTCTCGCGGTGACGCTGACCCTGTTCCACCTGCTCACGTTGTTCGTCCTCAGCCCGCTGGTGCGACGGATCCCGACCCCCGACCGGTATCGCTTCGTCGAGGTCGCCTACGAGGACGGCGCCGGAGTGCTGCGCGCTGTGCTCGGCGCGGCCACATCCATGGGTTTCTCCTCCTCGATCGAGCGCACGCGCCGCATCGACGAGGACGGCCGGGCACTGGTGATCGTCTCCACCCGCTTCCATGGACGCCCGCCGCTCAGCGAGCTCGTGCCGCGCCTGATGGATGTCCCGGGAGTCCGGTGGGTCTCGGTGCGCAGCGACGAGGACAGCGACGAGGACCACGGGGCCTGACGGCCGCTGCCGAGCCCTGCGCTCGCGCCGACACGGGCTATGGGCCGCGAGGTCGCTGCTGACCGCATCGCTCCGGACGGCTGACCGCTGGCTCCGCACCCCTCCGCGGACCCGGCACCCCACCAAGTACCTAAGGGGCGCCTTTGCACGTACCGTCCCCTCATGAGGACCATCCACCGTCACACGAGGGAGAACCCGCTATGACCACGATCGACTTCGAGGGCCACACCCCCCAGGTGCCCGAGACCGCCTGGGCGGCGCCGAACGCCACCCTGATCGGCAAGGTGACGCTGAGCGAGCGCTCCAGCGTGTTCTACACCAGCGTGCTGCGCGGAGACATGGAGGCCATCACCATCGGCGAGCGCTCCAACCTCCAGGACGGCTGCGTCGCCCATACCGACCCCGGTTTCCCCGTGACCGTCGGGGCCGGCGTCTCCGTCGGGCACAGAGCCGTGCTGCACGGCTGCACCATCGAGGACGACGCCCTGATCGGGATGGGCGCCGTGGTGCTCAACGGCGCCCGAGTGGGCGCCGGCAGCCTGATCGCGGCCGGCGCCGTGGTCACCGAGGGCATGCAGATCCCGCCCGGCTCGCTGGTCGCCGGCGTCCCCGCCAAGGTCCGCCGCGAGCTGGCCGAGGAGGACATCGAGGGACTGCGCGAGAATGCCCGCACCTACGTCGAGCTGGCGGCGAAGCATCGCGAGGCGACCGCCTGACCCGTCGGCCCCGACGGGGCAATCGACACCCTCGGCCCCGTCGGGCCCATCGACGCCCTCGGCCCGGGTGATGCCCTGGCAGCAGGGCGGGCCATCACGCCGGGCCGGGCCGTACGTATCCTGCGCGGATGATCCGCCATCATCCACAGTCCCCGGTCGGCCCGGCGATGGCCGCGATGCTGATGCTGCTGACCGTGTTCGGGCCGCTGTCGATGGATCTGTACCTGCCCGTGCTGCCGGAGCTGGCCCGCGACCTCGAGGCACCCGCCTCGGCCGCGCAGCTGACCGTCACCGCCTGCCTGATCGGGCTCGCCAGCGGCCAGCTCGTCGCCGGGCCCCTGTCGGATCGCTTCGGCAGGCGCCGGCCGCTGATCGTCGGCATCCTCGCCTACATCGCCGCCTCCGTGCTGTGCGCGTTCAGTCCCGGTATGACCACGCTGGTCCTCGCCCGCTTCGCGCAGGGATTGGCCGGCGCCACCGGCATCGTGATCGCTCAGGCCTCCGGCCGTGACGTCTACGAGGGCGGCGCCCTGATCGCCTTCTACGCCCGCCTGACCGGGCTGGGCGGCTTCGCCGCGATCGTCGGCCCCCTGCTGGGCGGCCAGCTGGCGCGGATCATGGACTGGCGCGGGGTGTTCCTGGTGCTCGCCGGGATCGGTGTGCTGCTGCTGATGGCGACCCTGGTGATCTTCACCGAGACCCATGCTCCGCACCGCCGGACCGGGGTGGGGGCGGGCACGACCCTGCACAATTTCGTCCACCTACTCGGTGACCGCCCCTTCCTGTGCCTGGTGCTGGTGATGGGGCTGGTCCATGCCGCACTGTTCTCCTACGTGGCCGGGGCGACGTTCATCCTGCAAGAGACCTACGGCCTGTCCCCGCAGGGGTACTCCTACGCCTTCGGGGTCAACTCTTTGGGCGTGATCGTGTTCAGCCAGCTCGGCGGCCGGGCCGCCCGGCGCTGGGGAGAGCGCCCGGTGATCGGGTTCGGCATCACCGTCCTGGCCGTGAGCGGTCTGGGACTGCTGGCTGCGGGCCTGCTGGAACTGCCCGTGGCAGCAGTGCTGATCTTCCTGTTCGCCCTGGTCGCAGCGGTCTCCGCGACGGCGCCGCCCCTGACTGCGCTGGCACTCGGCGCGCACCCGGAGATGGCCGGGACCGCTTCCTCCCTGCTGGGCATGGCCCGCTATGGCTTCGGGGGGGTCGCGGCCCCGCTGGTCGGGCTCGGAGGAGCCGGTGCGGTGATCCCCCTCGGCGTGCTCACGGTGACCGTCGCCGCCCTCGCCGCCCTGGCCGCGGCCGCCGGGCACTCACGCGCCCAGCCCAGCACCTGACGCCAGAGCCCACCACGGCCGCGCACGCCCCATCTGCCACCGCGGCCGGGCACGGGGCTGAGTACACGATCGTCGATCCCCGTGCCGCCGATCTCGACGTGGGATCAGTCCGTACTCGACCCCCACTCGTCAGGTACGCCTCGATGGCGACGGATGGTGTCATCGCAGCTCATCGGCATTGATGAATTTATCGTCGCGTGCTGGCGTTGATAGATTTATCAGCAGCAGGCAGTGCTGACGGGCTCATCCGGCATGGTGAGCGGACGTATCCTGCCTCGATGACCGTCTCCGCCGACCTGATCCGCGAGCTGCCGAAGGTGGCGCTGCACGACCACCTCGACGGCGGGCTGCGGCCCGCGACCGTGCTCGACCTGTGTCGTGAGCACGGCATCATCCCACCCGCCGGGTCGGCCGGCGCGGTCGCCGACTGGTTCCACGCCGCCGCCGACTCCGGTTCCCTGCCCGCGTATCTGTCGACTTTCGAGCGCACCGTAGCGATCATGCAAACCGCGCCCGACCTGCGGCGCATCGCCCGCGAGTTCGTCGAGGACATGGTCGCCGACGGCGTCGTCTACGCCGAGACCCGCTGGGCGCCCCATCAGCACACCGAGGGCGGGCTGTCCCTGGAGGAGGCGGTCCAGGCCGTCCAGGACGGGCTCGACGAGGGCGTGGCCGCGGCCCGGGCGACCGGCCGGCACATCGTGGTCGGCCAGCTGCTGGCCTACCTGCGCCATCTCGACCCCAGCGATGACCTGGTGGAGATCGCACGCACCCGCCGCGAGACCGGCGTGGTCGGCATCGACCTGGCCGGCCCCGAAGCAGGTTTCCCCGCCTCGCGGTTCCGCGCCCAGTTCGAGCTGGCCCGCCGCGCCGGGGTGCGTGTGACCATCCATGCCGGCGAAGCCGACGGCCCCTCCTCGATCGCAGACGCGCTGGACTGCGGGGCCGAACGCATCGGCCACGGCGTGCGCCTGGTCGAGGACATCGACGGCAAGACCTTCGGGCCGGTGGCCGAGCGGGTGCACCGCGAGCGGATCTGTCTGGAGGTGTGCCCCAGCTCGAACCTGCAGACCGGCACCGCGGCCGACATCCCGACTCACCCCGTCGGCCGCCTGCACGACCTCGGCTTCGCCCTCGCCGTCAGCTCGGACAACCGGCTGATGAGCCGCACCCGCACCTCCCGCGAGCTGGTCCTCACGGCCGAGGCCCACGGCTGGGGACTGCAAGCGCTCGAGACGATCGCGTTGACCGGTCTCGAGGCCGGCTTCGCCCCACAGGAGACACGGCGGGTGCTGCGCGAGGAGGTCGTGCTGCCCGCATTCAGGGCGGCTCGATAGCCCTCTCGCGTCGCCGCCTCCCAGTGGACCCGCGCGTCGGGGCTCTCATCGAACCGAAGGGTTCCCGTCAGACCGAGCGCTCTCCACACCCGCCGAGGCCGCGTCGTTCGAACTCCTGGGCCAGCACTGCCAGCGCATCGTCGCTGTCCAACGCACCGACCATGACGCGCTGGGCCAGGCCGTCCCCCAATGCCAGCAGGGCCAGGGCCTCGCGTTCGGTGCGGGAGCCCGCCCCGTCGGCCCCGACCTCGGACCCGTCGGCCCCGCCGCCCCTCTCCGCCCGGGCGGCGTGCAGCAGAGCGGTCGCCTCCGTGCAGGCGGTGTCGACGGCACCGGTGATGATCTCCCGCAGCGCCGGCTCCGAGACAGATTTCGCGAGGTAGGCGTACCAGACCGCCACCCCGATGCGCCGCGGCGGCGTGCTGGGAATGGGCGAGGTCACCAGGTGCCACAGCGTCAGGCACGGCCCCGCGCCGTCAGGGACCTCGGCGTACTGGTCCTCGGCGGCGCCGACGATCTGGGCGCAGCCCTCCCGGATCAGCTCCTCCTTCGAGGTGAAATAGTGCTGGATGCGGCCGATGGAGACCCCCGCCGCTTCGGCCACGGCCCGGAAGCTGACGCTGTCCAGGCCTTTCTCATGGATGACCGCCCACAGTGCATAGACGATCTCGGTGCGGCGCGCGGCATGGTCGACGATCCGGGGCATGCCCAGGACTTTACAGTACGAACAACTTGCCTCAGCATTACGATATGAACGTACTGGACAAGGGATCGGGGCCCGGCACCCCGCCAGAGCCCGATGCCGCATCGGGACCTGGCACCCCATCAGAGCCCGACGCCCCTGCGGATGCCCCGGATGCGTCGCGCCGGGAGCGCCGCCGGGCTCGTACGCGGCGGCGGCTTGGGCGCGGCGGGATCGCGGTGGTGATCGTGCTGGCGCTGATCGGTGCCTGGAGCAGCTGGGGCTGGCTGACCGCCACCCCCGAAGCCGGCCATTTCCGCAGCACGGAGGGCCGCGACGCCTACCTGCACGCCTACGAGGAGTCCTTCGAGGCGCTCCCGGAGCCGTCCTCGACCCACGATCTGCGCACCAGTTACGGGATCGCGCGAGTGTACGAGTGGTCGAGCCCGCAGACGGCAGAGGCCGAACCGGTGGTGCTGGTGCCCGGCCGTGCCTCCGGGGCGCCGATGTGGGCCGAGAACCTGCCGGCACTGGCCGCCGAGCATCCCGTGTTCGCCTTCGACATCATCGGCGACGCCGGGATGTCCGTGCAGTCGGTGCGGTTCTCCGACTTCGACGGGCAGGCCGAATACATCGATGACCTGATGGCCCAGATCGCCCCGGACGGTGCCCACCTCGTCGGCCATTCCTTCGGGGGCCGGCTCTCGGCCTCCTTCGCCCTCGCCCACCCCGAGGACGTGCTGTCGCTGACCTTGCTGGAGCCGGCCCTGACCTTCGCGAGCCCGCCACTGGGCATGCTGGCCTGGACCGGGGTCACCTTCATCCCGGGGCTGCCGGAGCCGGTCAAGCACCGGGCCCTGAGCGAGATCGGCGGGGAGCCCTACGACCCCGAGGACCCGATGGCGCAGATGATCGAGGCCGGCACCGAGCACTACAAAGCCGCGCTCCCCCAGCCCGATGTGCTCACAAAGCAGCAGATCACCGCTCTGGAGGTCCCCACGTATGTCGCGATCGGTGAGCACAGCTCCCTGGCCGGGGGTCAGCGCGCCGTCGAAGGGGCCTCGGCCCTGCCCGACGCCACGGTCGAGGTGTGGCCTGACACCACGCATTCGCTGCCGATGCAGGCCGGCGAACCGCTGAACCGCACCGTGCTCGAGCACCTCGACACCCACTCCGGCGGGCAGTAGGCCGACCGGAGACACCAGTGCCCGGCGGCGCCGGTACCGGAATCAGCGCCCGACGGCGGCCCGGGATCAGCGCCCGACGGCGGCGCCGGTGCCGGAATCAGCGCCCGACGGCGACCCGGAATCAGCGCCCGGCGACGGCCCCGGTACCGGAACCAGCGCCCGGCGGCGGCCCCGCCATCCCGGCTGTCGGCGAGATTCAGCCGAGCTGCTCACCGAGCTCCTCCCACAGCGGCGGGGCCATCTGCTCGCTGAACCGGGCGGTGAGGTGGTGCCCGTCGCGGTAGACCAGCGTGTTGCCGATGATCGTGGGACAGGTCTGGTCATTGCACAGGTACGAGGTCATGTCCACGTACTGCGCACCCCCGCTGTCCGCAGCGGCCTGCTCGGCCTCGATCAGCTCCGGGGACAGGGCGTCCGCCGCGGTCTCCGAGCACTCGCCGGCATCGTCCAGCTCCTCGGACAGGCACACCGACGGCGACTCGCCCTGATCGGGGACGTCGGCGAGCACCGCCACCTCGGGTCCATCGATGCTGGCGATGGTCGACTCCATCCCCTGCCGCCACCGCGCGGGGAAGTCGTCATTGCCTCCCTCCAGCTCGAGCTCGCCCCCGGCGTAGTTGGCCATGACCACCAGCTCGGGCTGCTCCTCGTCGATGCGCTCCAGCACGCCCTGGCGCCACTGATCGCATTCGGCGTACTCCACACCGTCCAGAAGCAGCGGCAGATCCGCGGAGTAGCACGAGCTCTTGGTGTTGGTGTCCAGCCGGATCTTCCCTTCCTCGGCGAGCTTCGCCAGCGCCGGATACCAGGAGGCGGCGTGGGAGTCGCCGAACAAAAACACCAGGGGCGCCTCCGGGTTGTCGCCGATCTGACAGCCGCTGGAGTCGGTGCTCCCCTGGTCGCGGTGGCAGTCGTTGGAGTAGATGACGGGGTTGTCGGACTCCGCGTCCTCGAGCGAGGGCGTGAGGTTGGCCGGCACGAAGTCGGTGCCGGCCGGGTCCGCGGTCAGCTCCTCCTGCGATGCCGTCTGCTCGCTGGCGGTCTCGGCCTGGGAGGTGGCCAGGTGGGTGCCGCCGGCGGTCGCGATCAGAGCCATCGAGGCGGTGAGTGCGACCGCCCCGGTCAGCAGCGGCCGACGGTTCCTCAGCCCGGGCCAGGCGATCACCGGGCGCTCGACGAAGCGGTACAGCAGCCACGCCAGCGGGATCGCCACCGCCCCCAGCAGCAGCCGCACCGCTTGGGAGAGCGTGACATCGTCCCCGGCGGCGACCTGCGGGATCACCTGCAGCGGCCAGTGCACCAGGTACAGCGAATAGGAGATCGCGCCGATCACCTGGAAGGGGGCCAGGCTCAGCAGGCGGTTGGCGTGCAGGCCCCCGGGCGCACCCCCGCCGACGATCATCAGCGCCGTGGCGATCACCGGGAGCGCGGCGGTGTAGCTGGGGAACGGGGTGGACTCGTCGTACAGCACGCCGACCGCGATCAGGGCCGCCAGGCCCACCCAGGCCAGCAGGCCGACACCCGGTCGCTGCAGCCAGCGCGCCCCCGTGCGCATCAGGAACGCGACCAGCGCCCCCGCGCCGAGCTCCCAGGCCCGGGTCGGCAGGGAGAAGAACGTCCAGGGCTGCGAGATCTCCATCCAGACCACGCAGGCGATGAAGGAGGCCAGGGTGAGCACCGCGACCGCGTACAGCAGGCGGCGCTCACTGCGCCGGACCAGCCAGAAGCCGAGCGTGAGCAGCGCGGGCCAGAACAGGTAGAACTGCTCCTCGATGCCCAGGGACCAGTAGTGCTGGAACACCGAGGGGCTGGTCTCGGCCAGGTACTCCGTGCCCTCCACCGCGAACAGGAGGTTGGGCACGTACAGCGCGGTCGCCACCGCCCCCTCGAACACCTGGGTCATCAGCAGCGGCGGCATCCACAGCCATGCCGCCACCACGGTGAGGCCGGCGACCAGCAGGGAGGCCGGCAGGATCCGCCGTGCACGCTTGGCGTAGAAGCTGGCGAAGGGGATCCGGCCGTGGGTCTGGAGGGATTCCAGCAGGTGGGTGGTGATCAGGAAGCCGGAGATCACGAAGAAGACATCGACGCCGACGAACCCGCCCGAGAGGGTCTGCACCCCGGCGTGGTAGAGCACCACGAGCATTACGGCGATCGCCCGCAACCCCTGGACATCCGGGCGGAAGCTGGACTTCTTCCCGGCGCGGGGAGCCTGCTGGGCTTCGGCGACAGCGGTCACGCTTCTCCCTCTGATCGTGACGACAGATCACGGAATTGTAACGGGTGCGCCGCGCTGGTCGGGAATCGTCGGCCACCGCGCTGCGGGAATCGTCGGCCACATGGACCACGGCCGTGGGTCGCAGCGATCACCCGCACCTGCGCAGCGCCCCTCATCCCAGCCGGCGCCGCTCCCAGGCGGGTCCGAGATCACGCTCGATGCTCCCCCGCTGCGCGACTGCGAGGGTGCCGGTGGCGCGGGTGAGAGCCACGTAGAGCGTCGCGACCCCGTGCTCGGCCTCGATCCGGTCAGGGTCGTGGACCAGCACGTGGTCGAACTCGAGGCCCTTCGCGGCCATCGGTGGCAGCACCACCAGGTCCTCGCGCAGATCGTCGTCGGAGGCGGAGGTACCGCTCGCCGTGAGCGCGGCCAGCACCGATTCGGGGCGCGGGCTGATGATCGCGCGCTGGCCGGCCCGGTCGGATCGCGCCCAATCCGTGATCTGCTCGCTCTCGTCGAGGTCCCCGTCGGCCAGCACCGGCTGCGTCCCCGAGCGGCGGACGGCGTCGATCGCGCGCGCATCCGGGCGCAGCTGACGCAGCAGCGGCTCGACCGCCTCGACCAGCTCCCGCGGAGAGCGGTAGCAGATCGTCAGCTCCTCCTGGCGGGGCGCGGTGCGCAGCGCCGTGAGCCGATCGACCCAGGTGGTGGTGGACAGCGGCGCGGAGGTCTGGGCGATGTCCCCGACCACGGTCATCGAGCGGGTCGGGCAGCGGCGGGCCAGCATGCGCCACTGCATCGGCGTGAGCTCCTGGGCCTCGTCGACGATCACATGGCCGTAGACCCAGCTGCGGTCGGCGAGCGCGCGAGTAGCGAGATCGCGGGTGTCGACCTCCGCGTTCTGCGCGGCCAGGTCCTGCGCGGAGACCCGTCCCGTCAGACCCGGGGTCGAGGCGATCACACGCTGGGCGTGAGCGAGCTGACGCTCATGCACGCGCTCGGCCGCCGCGCGCTGGTCGGAGTCGTCCTGGCCCAGCAGCTCGGCCGCCTCGTCCAGCAGGGCCACATGCGCATCGGTCCACCCGCCCTCGGCGCTGCGTGCGAGCAGCTCACGGTCCGCTGCGTCCAGGTGCGGGGCGTCCTTCTCGAGGCCGCCGTCCAGCAGACCGGTCACGGCTTGCTCCGCGGTCAGGTGCGGCCACAGGGCATCGAGCTCGCGGCCGACGTCCGGATCGGCTGCGAGCTCAGCGCGCAGCTGGCGCCGGGTGAGGTCTTCTTCGGCACCCGGGTCCTGCCCCTCCTGCGTCGGCATCAGGGAGTCGGAGTTGCGTTCGAGCGCGGCATCGACCCGGCGCACCTCGTCCTCGAAACCTTCCTCGACGTCTCGCAGCATCTGCGCATCCAGGCCCATCACGAGGTCTGTGAGCTCATCCAGCATCTGCTCGACGAAGATCTCGCGGGCCAGGTTGTGGTGACGGTCCAGCTTCTGGGCCCGGTCCGTGCAGAGCGCGATGGTCTCGCGGTCGATCATCACCTCGTCGCCGTCCCAGGTCACCACGTGGCCCTGCGGGCCGCTCGCGCCCTGCAGACCGGTGAGATGGGCGGAGAGCGCCTCGGCCATGCGCTCATCGCCCAGCAGACGCGCGACCTCGGGCGAGGCCGCGCCCGGCGGGTCCTGCCCGGGCAGCAGAGTCTCGATGGTGCTGGTGACGACGTTGGTCTCCCCCAGCGCCGGCAGCACATCCCCGATGTAGTCCAGGAACCTGGCGTTGGGGCCGATGATCAGCACTCCGCGGCGCAACACCTCGGGGTAGCGGTACAGCAGGTAGGCGGCTCGGTGCAGAGCCACCACCGTCTTGCCGGTGCCGGGCGCCCCTTGCACCACGAGCACCCCGCTCTTGGGGGCGCGCACAATCGCGTCCTGCTCGGCCTGCAGGGTCGCGACCGCCTCGTGCATGCGGCCGTCGCGGGAGGTGGTCAGCGCCCGCAGCAGGGCACCCTCGCCGACCACGTCGGAGGCGAGGCCGTCGGCATCCGGACCATCGCTGCCTGCGGAACCGCCGTCGCCCGGGTCGAAGACGTCGTCGTCGACCCGGACCACGCGCCGCTCCTCGAGCGTGATGTGCCGGCGGCGGGTGAGACCCCGCGGCTCGTGCGCGGTCGCGGCGTAGAAGGGCTCGGCGGCCGGGGCGCGCCAGTCGATGATCAGCCGCTCGTCACCATCACGCAGACCGGCCGGCCCGATGTGCAGACGCCGCCCGTCGGCGCGGTCGAGGCGCCCGAAGCACAGCTTCGGCTCGGCATGCATCAGGGCGCTGCGGCGGGCGCTCAGCCGGCGCACCTCGGCATCTCGTTCGGTCAGCGCGGTCGCGTCGTCGGCGCCCCGGGCGAGCGTTGCTTCCTCCTGTCCCTGCAGACGGTCCAGCTCGGCCTCGAGGACCGAGTAGGCGTGGTCGATGTGGTGCTGCTCTGCCGCGATCTGGTCGCTGACGGGCAAAGGCCGGCTCCGTTCCTGCGCGCGAAAGCACGCCGACGTCGGTCGGGGGTTCGGTTGGGGGAAGGCGGATCCTACGCCGGGGTCGAGCCTCGCGCAAGGGTCATGTGCTCTGGCCTGGGTCCTCTGCGATGGCCCAGGACTATCCACTGGCGTCATGCGCGCACGTTTTGCGATATGTCCATTACGTGCGCACATGGCGCCAGAGGATTCGAGTTCGGGATCCGTGCACGGAAACGCTGGAGCCCTCCCCGTCAGCGCCCGGTGACCTCTTCCAGGATCTCCAGATAGCGGCGCGCGAGCAGCTCGTCGTCGGCGTTGTCGGCCACCCACCGGCGGCCCGAGCCGTTGATCGCGGTCTGCGTGCGGTCCGCAGCCAGGCGCCGCCACAGCTGGACCAGGGCGTCCTCGTCCTCCGGGCGCAGCACGTCGCCCGCGCCGGCCTCGCGGACCACGTCGGCCGCCTCCCCCTCGAGCAGGGCGGTGATGTGGCGGCCGGTGGCGAGGATCTCGTAGAGCTTGGAGGGGACGGTCCAGGCGAACGGCGCCCAGTTCCGCAGGGAGACGATCACCGTGTCCGCCCAGGCGTACTGCGCGCCCACCTCGCGGTGCGGGATGCGGGGCAGCACTTCTACCGGGGCGCTGAGCTCCTCGGTGAGCGCGGCGAGCGCGGTGGCCTGCACGCCGTGGCCGAGCAGCCGCACCCGCAGGGCCGTGCCCTCCTGGTGCAGTCGGGCCGCGGCGCGCACCACGATCTCCAGGCCCTGGGACCGGCCCATATTGCCCAGGTACAGGCAGCGCAGCTCGGACCGCTCGCCGGGTACGCGCTCGTGCTGGGCACGCACCGCGTTCAGATCGGTGCCGTTGCGCACCACCTCCACGCGGTCGATGCCGCGCTCGACGAGGACGTCGGCGAAACGGTCTGTGGTGGTCACCACCGCCTGGGCGCCGCGCTGCCAGCCAGTGACGTTCTGATGGACCTGCCCCTTGGCGAGCACCACGGCCCATCTGCTGGCTCGGCGCAGCAGGCCCGGGTGCGGGGCGTGGGCGACCTCGGCGGGGATCGCCCCGGCCGGGCCGACATGGGTGACCAGGTCCGGCCAGGCATCGCGCATCTCCACCACCAGGGGGATCTGCCAGCGTGCGGCCAGGACTCGTCCCACCATCAGGGTGGGGATGGCGGGGGCGGTGGCGATCACGACGTCGGGCCGGTGCTCGGGGCGGGCGAAGCGCGCCAGCAACCGGCGCAGCGCGTCCCCGGCGGCGATCAGATGGTCGGCGGTGCGGGAGAAGATGTCGGTCCGGTGGGGAAGGTAGGCGGTGCGCAGCACCGTCTCCCCGTGGGCGCCACGCTCGATGTCGCCGACGTGGTGGGTGCGGCGCTGGGCGGGAGTGGGGCGTCCGCCCGGGTAGTGCGGCACCGGGGCGGCGACGGTGACCTGGTTCCCGGAGGCGATGAATCGCTGCACCAGCGCCGACCAGCGGCGCTGCGGGGCCCCGAACTCGGGCGCGTAGTAGTGGGTCAGCAGCAGGATCCTCATCCGGCGGCCGCCTCCTCGCGGTGGGCCAGCTGCAGGACTCTCATCCGGTGGCCGCCTCCTCGATGCCCAGTTCGCGGGCGGCGAGGCGGAGCTGCTCGGGCGTGGCGTGGTCGGTGTCGGGGGCACTGATCCCGGCGCGCACGGTCATCGAGTCCACCCTCAGATGCACGGCGGTGTCCTGCCTCTGGGGCGCATCGCCCGGCGTGGTCAGAGCATCAGCGGCCCGAGCTTCGGTGGTCGGAGCAGCAGCGGCGCGTGGTCCGCGGTCGACCCGGCCCCCCTCGGGGGAGCCCCCATCAACCCGGCCCCCCTTGGCGGGGCCCCCGTCAGCCCGGCCCCCGTCGGCTGGAGCCCAATCCGCTGGGCCCCCGTCGGCCTGCGCCCCGTCGGCCCCATCCGTCGCGATGCAGGGCCCGTCGACCCCCTCGGTGTCCAGATCCGCGATCGCGGCAGCGGGGATCAGCACGGTACGGGGCGACAGCTGCCCGGGCTTCACGGTGATCGCGGCGAACTCGCCGGAACGGTCGTGGAGGTAGATGTCGCGCACGCGACCGACCAGCTGCCCATCGCTGCCGCGCACCACTGCTCCTGGCAGCACCCTGGTCCTCATGCTTCTCCTCCCGGGCGGCATGGCATCACACTATGCCCCCGGCTCTGATGGCGTCAGCCGACGATGTAATGGCGGACGAAGGCGTGCACGTCGGCGACCGGCTCGGCCTTCTCCACCCGCTGCAGGGCACGCACCGACCGCTCCCGCACCGCCAGGGACAGCAGCAGCGAGAAGGTGGATCGGGCCACGAAGGTGGGGTCGGCGCCGTCGGCGAGCTGCCCGCGTGTGTCGAAGGCCTGCAGCACCTCCTCCAGCACGTGCTCGTGCACCAGCCGCAGCCGCGCGATGCGGTACCGGCCGGGATGCTTGGGGTTGACGACCTCGGCGGAGAGCGTGGCCAGCAGGCCCATCAGGTGGTTCTTCGGGTTCCAGGGGCCGCCCAGGGCCGCATCCAGCGAGGCTTCCGAGATGCCGATCTGCTCGATCGAGTCCAGCAGCCCCTGCGCGTGATCCTCCATCCGGTCGATCACCGCGCTCAGCAGCGCATCCTTCGACGCGAAGTGGTGCAGCATCCCCGGATGCGAGATCCCCACCTCGCGGGAGATGTCGCGCAGGCTCGAGCCGTGGTAACCGCGCTCGGCGAACAGTCGCGCGGCCCCGTCCAGGATCGCCTCGCTCCGCGTCTGCGCCGCCGGGGCGGGCGTGCGGAGAGGCTCGGGCGGGCTGGCCGGGATGGCGGGCTCATCGGCCGATGGTCGCCTCGCCGGTAGGCCCGGGCCTTCCGGCCTTCCCGGGCGCACCGGGGCGGCCGGGTCGGACCGGCCGGGCGCGGGGGCGGCCGGATCCGTCGGGGCTGGATCCCCGCCGGCCGGATCGGTCTGGCTGCCATCCGGGGCCTGCTCGACGGTGCCGACCTCGTGCGTCCGGACCGGGCCGGCGGGCATATCGATCGAGTCCAGTGTCCGCAGCACACGCGCGAGCGGGTCATTCGGCGCCGAAGCCGTCTGGTTCTCGAAGGACTCCTCGCCCGCCCGATCGGAGAGCGTCACCGCGGGAGAGACCGGCCCGGGACTCTTGGTGCTCATGCCCGGGGCCTGCGCGGACGGACTGATGCCATGCGCAGACGATCCGGCATCCGACGCACGGGGGTCGGCATCCGCCGCTCGGGGCCTGGGGTCCGCCGCGCGGGATCCGGCATCCGACGTGGAAGAGCCCGCTCCCCCGTCGGACTCGCCGTCGGCCGAAGACGCCGTGTCGTCGGATCGAGATGCAGCGTCCGCGGCCCGAGGACCGGACTTCCCGTCGGTACTCACCGTTATGCCTCCTGTGCGACCAGCTCCGTGATCTGGATGGCGTTCAGCGCCGCGCCCTTGCGCAGGTTGTCGGCGACCGCGAACAGCACCAGGCCCTTGCCTTCAGCTACAGAGTAGTCCTCGCGGATGCGGCCCACGAAGGTTCCGTCCTTTCCGGCCGCATCCAGCGGCGTGGGCAGGTCGGTCACGGCCACGCCCTCGGCCGCCTCGAGGACCTCACGGGCCCGCTCGGGGCTGATCGGCCGATCGAACTCGGCGTGGATCACCGCGGCGTGCCCGGTCATCACCGGCACCCGCACGCAGGTGCCCGCCACCGGCAGCTCGGGCAGCTCGAGGATGCGACGCGACTCGTTGCGCAGCTTCTGCTCCTCGTCGGTCTCGCCGGTGCCGTCATCGACCAGGCCGCCGGCCATCGCCAGCACGTTGAAGGCGATCGGAGCGACATAGGTGCTGGGCGAGCCCAGATCCACGGCCGAGCCGTCCAGGGCCAGCTCCTCCATCCGATCGGCGCCGGCGCGGACCTGGCTGGCCAGCTCGGCCACCCCGTCCACGCCCGAACCGGACACGGCCTGATACGTGGCGACCTTCAGCCGCGCCAGACCCGCCTCGGCGTGCAGAGCCTTCAGGGTGGGCATCGCCGCCATCGTGGTGCAGTTGGGGTTGGCGATGATCCCCCGCGGACGCTCGGCCATGGCCTGCGGGTTCACCTCGGCCACCACCAGCGGCACCTGCTCGTCGCGGCGCCAGGCCGAGGAGTTGTCGACCACGGTCGCCCCGGCCTCGGCGAAGCGCGGGCCCAGTGCCTTGGAGGTCGAGCCCCCGGCCGAGAAGATCGCGATGTCGACCCGGTGGCCCTCGGAGGTGATGTCGGCCGTCTCGGAGTTCTCGACGACGAGGTCGAGACCCGCGTAGGAGATGGTCTTGCCGGCGCTGCGTGCGGAGGCGAAGACGCGGACGGCGCTGTGCGGCACCGCGCGCGACTCCAGCAGGCTCAGCAGCACGCGGCCCACCTGGCCGGTCGCGCCGACCACGCCGATGACCGGCCCGTCGGCCCGGTAGCCGGGGGTGGCGGTGAAGTCGGGTGCCTCGCCGGGGGCGGTGCCGGCCGCGGACGAATCCGCTCCGGGACCGGCGCCGGTCACGGCCGCATTGTTCGCGATGCCTGCAGCTCGGATGCTGTCGTCGGTGCTCATCGTCCGGTCCCTCCATACACGACGGCTTCGGTCTGCTCGGCGTCCAGGCCGAACGCGGAGTGGATCGCGCGCACTGCGTCGTCCAGACGCGCCTCCTCGGTCACCACCGAGATGCGGATCTCGGAGGTGGAGATCATGTCGATGTTGATGCCGCCCTCACCCAGCGCCTGGAACAGGGTCGCCGAGACACCCGGGGAGGACTTCATGCCCGCACCGACCAGGGAGACCTTGCCGATGTCGGGGTTGTAGCGGACCTCGGAGTAGCCGATGGCCTCCTTCGCCTTCTCGATCGCGTCGAGGGCGGCGGCGGCATCGTCCTCCGGCACGGTCAGCGAGATCGCCACCGTGTCATCGACCGTCGAGGTGTTCTGCACGATCATGTCGATGTTCGCGCCCGAGGAGGCGACCACGTCGAACAGCAGCGCCGCCTTGCCGGGGACGTCCGGCACCTCCACGACGGTGATCTTGCCTTCGCTGCGGTCATGCGCGACGCCCGCGATGATCGGCGCCTCCAGGCCCGGGTCGGTCTCTTCCACGGTCAGCTCCTTGCTCGGGTCGGCGGGGTCGCGACGGGCGACGTCCGCGGTGCGAATGGTGACGGTCGGATCGATGGGGATCTGGCGCTCGAGATCGTCGGACACGACCGTGCCCACCCGCCCCGAGTACGAACTGCGCACATGCAGCGGCACCCCGTACCGCCGCGCGTACTCCACGCTGCGCGCCATCAGGATCTTGGAGCCGTTGGCGGCCAGGTCCAGCATCTCCTCGCTGGAGATCAGCGGCACCCGACGGGCCGACGGCGCGACCCGCGGATCGGCGGAGAACACCCCGTCGACGTCGGAGTAGATCTCGCACACATCGGCCTCCAGGGCCGCCGCGAGCGCCACCGCGGTCACATCGGAGCCGCCGCGGCCCAGCGTGGTGATCTCCTTCGAATCATGGGAAACACCCTGGAAGCCCGCGACGATCGCGACCGCACCGTCCTCGACGGCCTCCTTGACACGCCCCGGGGTGACCCTGAGGATCTGCGCCTTGCCGTGATCGTTGTCGGTGATCAGGCCGGCCTGCGAGCCGGTGTAGGCGCGCGCCGTCACCCCCACCTCGTTCAGGGCCATCGACAGCACCGCCATCGACATGCGCTCGCCCGCCGTGATCAGCATGTCCATCTCGCGCGGTGGCGGGTTGGGCGAGATCTCGTCGGCCAGATCGATCAGCTCATCAGTGGTATCCCCCATCGCGGAGACCACGACCACCACCTGGTGACCGGCCTTCGCGTACAGGGAGATGCGCTCGGCGACACGCTTCATCGCGGCAGCATCGGCGACTGACGAGCCTCCGAACTTCTGGACCACCAGGCTCATCGGACGGGCTCCTTCATAGTTGCTGTCACAGACACAGTGGCCCAGTCTACGAGGGATCGGTACGGCAGGTCACAGCGCTCCGGCGGGGGTCGCGGCGCGGTCAGGCAAGGTGAGAGCGGGGTTTCGCCACCCACGCGGCGCACCGGGCCGATCGGGGTGACCGTGACCAGCTTCACGGCCCCTGCCTCGCAAGCCCGTCACCGGCCGGGGCACCCGCGAGCATCGGGGGCTGAGGCCTCCCACGAGCAGCGGGGCCCTCCCACGGGCATCGAGCTCTGCGATGTCGTTGGCACCGGGGCTCTATATCCACAACATCGCAGAGCTCGATGATGGAAACGAGCCCTGGCGCCCCGCCAGCACCGCCACCGCTCCTCCGCCACCGCTCGAGGCACCGCAGAATGGGCGTCGGTCTGCCACCGGTCGAGGGTCGTCGGTCTGCCACCGCTCGAGGGTCGTCGGTCTGCCCCCGATGGAGGGTCGTCGGACTGCCCCCGCAGGAGGGTCGTCCGACTGCCGCCGCTGGAGGGTGTCGGTCTGGGGAGGAAAGGGGTCCCGCGAGGCTCTGGCCTGGAGACTGTGGATGAGAACGGCACAGCTCGCTCGCGGGTGGACAAAGTGGGCCCATGTCCCGTCGGCTCGAGCCCTTGCCCCCAGCCCTGGCGTTCGCGGTCTTCACGGCCGCGGAAGCCAGAGCTGCGGGCGTGAGCGCGCAACGGCTGCGTGGATCGGACATCACCCGGCTGGGATGGGGCGTCTACAGCCGAGAGGACTATCAGCTGACGGAGCGCGCGATCGTGCAGGCGTACGGCCGCAGCGATCCCGCCGTGGTCGCTCACGGATTCACTGCGGCGCGCGCTTGGCGCCTACCGCTTCCGTTCACCGACGTCCACTGGGAGAACGAGGGAGTCCGCTCCCCCGTACACCTGAACAGCACCGCCTCGCGACGACGCAGCGGCAGCCTGGTCCGCTGGAGCAGCTTCGCCCTGTCACCGGAGGAGACAGCCAGCTCGCACGGGATGCTGCTGACCGCGCGCGTCCGCACCTGGATGGATCTGGCACCGCGCCTCAGCCATGACGACCTCGTCCGCATCGGGGACCATCTGGTGCGGCATCCGCGGCCCAGGTACGAGCACCGCCACGCTCCCTACGCCACCCCTGCCCAGCTGGAGCAGCTCCTCCGCGAGCACCGCGGGCGCGGGGCACGCAAACTCCGCGAGGTGTTGAGGGACGTCCGGGTCGGAGCCGACTCCCCAGCCGAGACGACGCTGCGCCTCGCGATCCTTCGGGCCGGGCTGCCAGTCCCTCACCTGAACGTCTTCCTCCGCGCCGGCGGCGCCAGCCTCGGCCAAGCCGACCTCTCCTGGCCCGAATGGAAGGTGTGCGTCGAGCACGAAGGTCCCAGCCACCTCGATCGTGACCAGCAGGACCAGGACATCCAGCGCGGCGAACGGCGGCGTCACCACGGGTGGATCGAAGTGCAGACCACCGCCAAGGATCTGCGCGGCGGCTGCGCTCGAGGACTGCGGCGCATCACCGAAGCGCTTCGGCGGCAGGGGTGGAGGGGCTGAGCGAGGTCGGTTCGGGCTCTCCGCTCGTCGAACGTCCATGTCGGTCTCTGGCCCGAGGTGGGTTCGCCCGATCTGCGCCGCGCCCGGGACCGACCGGGGTCCGCACGGGGAACCGCACGGCACGCGACATCTGCGAAGTGGTGGGGTCGCAAGCCCATAGCAACACGTTCGCAGAACTCGGTGGGACGCGCCGTCCCGGCCGGGGCGAGCTCTGTCCCGGCCGGGGCGAGCTCTGTCCCGGCCGGGGCGAGCTCTGCAAAGTGGTGGGTTCGCGAGCCCATAGCAACCACTTCGCAGAGCTCGGCGGGTCGGGGGCCGGGGGCCGTGGGCCGCGGGCCGGGGGCCGGGGGCCGCGGGGCCGCTTCCCACTCGTCACCTCCGCCTGGTCTCTCCTTGGGGACCCGACGCCTCCGGCTTCTTCCCGCGCATCTCACACGCTTCTGGCGTGACCGGGAGCAACGTGCATCCTAGAATCCTCTATGAAATCCCTAAGGTCATCTATGGCCCTCGCGTGGTGACGCGCGAGCTGACCTTGCCCGATCCCCCAAGATTCCGTCGGACCCCGTCGAACCTCGCCGGGCCCCATCTGATCCCGCCGCACTGGCAAACACTGACGCACCTGCCGCCCCTGACGTACTCACCTCACGAACTCTGGAGCCTCTGATGACCGATCTCAGCCCCGTCACCCGCCGCACGCTGCTGCTCGGAACCGGCACAGTCGCCGCCCTCACGCTGGCCGCCTGCGGTGGTGGCAGCGGATCGGGCGCCTCGGATGCCGGCGGCGGGGGCGGTGACGAGGAGATCATCATCGGCTCCACCAATGAGCCCACCGGCCTGCAGCGCAATGTCGGCGGCTCCTCCGGCATCTCCGAGACGATGTCGCGCAACGTCTACGAGGGCCTGACCGCGATCGATGACTCCGGCGAGGTCATCGACCTGCTCGCAGAGTCGGTCGAGGTCTCCGAAGACGGTCTGACCCATACTTTCACCCTGCGCGAGGGAGTGACCTTCCACGACGGCAGCCCGCTGACTGCGCAGGATGCGGCATGGTCGATCGCGGAGACCATCTCGGAGGAGTCGCTCTCGGCCCGCGCATCGGATCTGCGCGTGATCAACGACATCGAGGCCGCTGACGATCGGACCCTGGTGCTCACCCTGGACCACCGCAGCGCCTCGCTGAGGTTCTTCCTGGCCTCGGTGACGATCGTGCGCGATGGCGACACCGAGAACACCTCCGAGAACGGCACCGGCCCCTATCGCATGCAGGAGTGGGTCCAGGGGGACCATCTGACCTTGGTCCGCAACGACGACTACTGGGGCGAGCCAGCCCTGAACACGGGCGTGACCTTCCGGTTCTTCGCCGATGAGACCGCGATGAACAACGCCCTTCGCGCCGGTGAGCTGGACCTGGTGATCCAGCAGGAGAGCCCGGATCAGCTGGGCCAGTTCGAGGATGATCCCACCTACACGATCACCGAGGGCAACTCGATCCGGAAGTGGGTGTGGACCTTCAACAACCAGATGGAGCCGTTCACCGACGTGCGTGTGCGGCAGGGACTGTACAAGGCGATCAGCCGTGACGCGATCCTGACCGCCGTGTGGGGAGATCGCGGCGAGGTCATCGGGTCGATGCCACCGGTGCCCGAACCCTGGTACGACGACTCCTTCGCCCAGATCCACGCCTATGACCCCGACGCTGCCACAGCGCTGTTGGAGGAGGCGGGCGCGACCGATCTGTCGTTCGCTCTGACCTATGTCGCCGGTTCCACCGAGGAGCTCATCGTCCAGCAGATCGCCTCGGACCTGTCGGCCGTGGGCGTGACCGTCGAGCTCGACGCGATCGATGATTCCACCTGGTACGAGCGCGTGTACTCGGAGAAGAACTACGAGACCACCCTGATGAACCACAACAATCCGCGCGACGTGCTCTGGTACGCCAACCCCGACTTCTACTGGCAGTACGACAGCCCCGAGGTCCAGGAGCTGGCGGTCGCCGCTGAAGAGGCCGAGAACGAGGACGCACAGACAGACCTCATCCACGAGCTGGCCGAGATCCTCGCCGAGGAGGCGCCCTCGGCGTGGCTGTTCATGTCGCCGCAGATCCGGATCGCTCGCGAGGGCGTCACCGGGTTCTCTCCGGACAAGAACGCCGAGCCCTTTTACGTCGCAAGCATCGTGCGCGAGTCGGCGTGAGCGCGGGAGCAGGGCCGAGCGGGCAGGGCCTGCCCGGCAACACCACCGCTCCCGAGACGGGGGACGCCGAGGCGAAGGACGCCGCCCCAGACGACCGTCGCCGGCCCATGGGGACACTTGAGTTCTTCGCCAGCCGGATCGGTCTGCTGCTGCTCGCCATCCTTCTGACCTCGATGATCGTGTTCCTGCTGCTGCGGGTGCTGCCCGGCGATCCGGCCGGTGCACTGCTGGGAGCGGGCACGACCGATGAGCAGCTCGAGCAGCTGCGCAGTCAGCTGGGCGCCGACGACCCGTTGCCGGTGCAGTACATCGCGTGGCTCGGTGAGTTCCTGTCCGGTTCGACCACCTCATTCGTCTCGCAGGAGACCTTTGGTGACCTGGTCGCCCGCCGCGCCACCATCACGGTGCCGCTCTCGCTGGCCGCCTTTGCACTGTCGATCCTGGTCTCCTTCCCGCTGGGCACGCTGGCGGCGGTGCGTCGTGACTCCCCCGTCGGGCTGGCTGTCTCGGCGCTGTCCCAGGTCGGGGTGGCGGTACCGATCTTCTGGGTCGGTGTGATCCTGATCTGGCTGTTCGCTCTCGAAGCAGGCACGTTGCCCTCCGGCGGGTTCCCACGGCAGGGCTGGGCCGATCCGGTCGCCGCCGGGCGCGCCCTGGTACTGCCCGCCATCACGATCGCAGTCGCCATGAGCTCGGTGCTGATCCGCTACGTGCGTTCGGCGGTGCTGGACGTGCTGGATTCCGATCACATGCGCACCGCCCGCTCGCTGGGCTACTCCGGCCCGCATGCGATGTTGCGGCACGGTCTGCGGCATGCTGCGGTGCCGGTGGTCGCCATCCTGGGCATCGAGCTGGCCACGTCCCTGCTGGGTGCCGTGGTGGTCGAGAACGTGTTCGCGCTGCCTGGGCTGGGCACACTGCTGCTGGACTCGGTGACCGCGCGCGACCTGCCCATCGTGCAGAACCTGGTGGTGCTGCTGACCGCAGTAATGCTGCTGACCAACGCCGGGGTCGACATCCTCCAGCGCGCCATCGACCCGCGCCTGCGCACCGGCCGACGGGAAGGACGACGGGCATGAGCACGATCTCCGAGCGCGCCTCGTCGACAACGACGGAGACTCGCCGCCCCCTCTCCCCCTCGCTGATAGTGGGAACCGCGCTGGTCGGTGCCACCGTGCTGCTGGCGGCAGTCTCCCTCGTGTGGACCCCTCATGCCCTGACCGACGTCGGCTCCGGAGGAAGGTTGGCCCGCCCCTCTGGCGAATTCTGGCTGGGAACCGACCGACTCGGCCGCGATGTGTTCACCCAGTTCATGGCCGCTGCCAGGTCCGCCCTGATCGTCGCGACCTGCTCGGTCGCCATCGCCACCCTGCTCGGCACCGTGATCGGGGTGGCCGCGGCCGCCTCCATCCGAGTGGTCGACGAGCTCCTGTCGGCCCTGGTCGACGTGTTGATCGCCTTCCCCACCCTGCTCCTGGCGATGCTGGTGGTCACGGTGCGGGGAGCATCCCTCAGCTCGGCAATCCTGGCGATCGGCATCGCGGGCTCCGCCGTGATCGCCCGCGTGACTCGCGTGAACACCGCCCGGGTGCTCCGTGAGGAGTATGTGACCGCCGGTATCGTCGCCGGCAGCGGCTGGAGCGGCCTGATCCGCCGTCACGTCGTACCCAACGTCGCCCCCACCCTGCTGGTGCAGATGACACTGCTGGGCGGCGCCTCGATCCTGGCCGAGGCGTCCCTGTCCTATCTCGGATTGGGGCCGGCACCGCCCGCTCCGAGCTGGGGACGGATGCTACTGGAGGCACAGTCCACTGTGAGCTCCCAACCGTGGGCCGCGATCGCCCCGGGCCTGGCCATCGCCGCCACCGTGCTCGGACTGAACCTGCTCGGTGACGGGCTGCGCGAGACCTTCGACCCGCAACTGAGGAGGGCCCGATGACCCTCGAGATCACCTCTCTGGGCGTGCGCACCTCCTCCGGCCGCGAGCTGCTGCGAGACATCAGCTGGTCCGTGCCCACGGGCGGACGTCTGGGCATCATCGGCGAATCCGGCTCGGGCAAATCCCTGACCGCCCAGGCGATCCTCGGACTGCTGCCCCGCGGCATGGACGTCACAGGTTCCGTGCAGCTCGACGGCGAGGAAATGCTGGGCCGGTCCGAGAAGTCGCTGCGCCAGCTCCGCGGCCGGCGCATCGCCATGGTCTTCCAGGAACCGTTGACGGCGCTGGACCCGCTGATGCCCGTCGGGCGGCAGATCCAGGGACCACTGCACCTGCACACCGAGCTGCGTGGCGCCGCGGCCCGCAAACGGATGTCTCAGCTGCTGGAGCAGGTGGCTCTGCGTGACCACGAGCGGATCCTGCGCTCGTACCCGTGGGAGCTGTCCGGCGGGCAGAGGCAGCGCGTGGCACTCGCGATGGCGCTCGCCTGCGAGCCGGACGTGCTGATCGCCGACGAGCCCACCACCGCCCTCGACGTCACCCTGCAGGACGAGATCCTCACCCTACTGGCTGATCTGATCGAGCGATCCGGGGTGACACTGGTCTTCGTCTCCCACGACCTGCCGGTAGTCGCCCGGGTGGCCGACGATCTGGTGGTCATGCGCGACGGCGAGGTGGTCGAGACCGGCTCGGCACGCGAAGTGCTCACCATCCCCACCAGTGACTACGCGCGCAGACTGGTCGAGTCAGCGCGGTCGGTCACCGCTCTGCCGACGCTCGGGGATCCGACGGCCGACGAGGAGGAGACCCCGTGACCGAGACACCCGCCTTTGGCCCCGTCCACGCCGTCGCCCCTGTACCCGTGCTCGCCATGCGCGATGTCCACAAAAGCTTCGGCCGCGGTATCCGCACCACTCCCGTGCTCCACGGCATCGACCTGGAGATCACCGCCGGGAGCAGCCTCGGCATCGTCGGCGAATCCGGAGCCGGTAAAACCACGATCCTGTCCCTGCTGATGGCCCTGTCCTCTCCCACTTCTGGCACGATCGAGTTCAACGGGGCCCCGCTGCGCCGCGGACGCGTCGGACGGATGTCCGAGTTCCGCCGCGCCGTGCAGCTGGTGTTCCAGGACCCCCGCTCCTCCCTCAACCCGCGCATGAGCGTCGGACGGATCATCCGTGAACCTCTCGAGTCCCTCGACATCCCCGGTGACCACCGGGCGCGCGTGGCCGACCTGCTCGAGTCGGTCGGTCTGGAACCAGGCATGGAGTCGCGATTCCCGGGTGAGTTCTCCGGCGGACAACGCCAGCGCATCGCGATCGCCCGCGCACTGGCCCCACGTCCCGAGGTGCTTGTGGCCGACGAGCCGGTCAGTGCACTGGACGTGTCGGTGCGCGCCCAGATCGTCGAACTGCTCGCCCGGCTGAAGGAACAGTTCGGGATGACGCTGGTGATGGTCAGCCATGACATCGCGATCGTCGGGCAGCTGTGCGAGGAGATGGTGATCCTACGCGATGGCCGTATCGAGGAGACCGGGCCGACACCCAGGGTGCTCACCGCCCCACGCGCTGCCTACACCCGTCGCCTGCTGGAGGCAGTCCCTCGCCTGCCATGAGGCGCCACGCGCTCCCGATGCGCTCCGAGCTCCCTCACGGTCGAGCACCTCGTGGGCGAGCCTCTCGCTATCGAGCCCCTCACCATCGAGCCCGTGGCTATCGAGCCTCCTCACCATCAAGCCCCTCACCATCAAGCCGCTCACCATCGAGCCTCCTCACAATCGACATCTGCGAAGTGGTGGGTTCGCGGGCCCATAGCAACAAGTTCGCAGAGCTCGGTGGGACGCACCGGCCCGGCCGGGGCGAGCTCTGCAAAGTGGTGGGTTCGCGAGCCCATAGCAACCACTTCGCAGAGCTCGGTGGGCCGGGAGCCGGGGGCCGGGAGCCGGGGGCCGGGGGTCGGGGCCGCGAGGCCGCTTCCTGGAGCTCGTCGCGCCGGGTGGATTGGGAGGCCGCTGGCTTGCCTGGCCGGTCGGTGCCGACGCAGAGCACGGACCCAGCGCGCCGGGTGGGCGGGCTTGGATCAGGCGGACTCGACGAGTTCTTTCAGCAATGCGCGGGCACCGTCGGCGCGTAGGACCTCGAGGGCGTGGAGGTAGGGGGTGGTGAAGGCCTCGTGCTCGACCAGGTCGCCGAACAGCTCATCGTCGCGGAGGAAGGCGAGCAGGTCCTGGTCGTGCCGGGCGGCTGCGGCCATGACGCGATCGTGGAGACGGTCGACCACCGGCCACTCCTCGCCGTTCTCCCCCGTGCCCTCGGCGTACCGGGCCCAGGAGGCCACGATCGCGGCGGATGCGGTGACGTCGCGTCCGGCGGCGAGGTTCTCCTTGATCACCGGCACCAGCCAGGTGGGGATGCGGTCGGAGGACTCGGCAGCCAATCGCGCCAGGGTGTCCTTCACGCTCTGGTTGGCGAAGCGCGCCATCAGCTCGTCCTTGTAGGCGGTCAGGTCCATGCCCGGCACCTCGGGGACGGTGGGCGTGCCCTCCCGGTCCATGTACAGCGTCCGTGTGAACGGCGCCAGGTGCTCATCGACCGCGGCCTCGTCGGCGTAGGTGTGCCCCAGCAGCAGGCCGAAGTAGGCGAGGGACTGGTGGGAGCAGTTCAGCAGGCGCAGCTTCATCAGCTCGTACGGTTCGACGTCTTCGACCATCTGCACCCCGACCTGCTCGTAGGCGGGCCGGCCGGCCGGGAAGCGGTCCTCGAGCACCCACTGCACGAAGTCCTCACTGACCACCGGCCAGGCGTCGTCGATGCCGTAGTCGGAGGCGATCATCTCGATGTCCTCCGGCGAGGTGACCGGGGTGATGCGGTCGACCATGCAGTTGGGGAAGGCCACGTTCTGCTCGATCCACTCGGCCATCGGGGCGTCCTCGTGCAGGCCGTTCTCGTCACGGCGGCGCGTATAGGCAAGGATCATCCGCTGCGCGAGGTCGCCGTTGCCGCGCACGTTGTCGCAGGACATCACGGTGAACGGCGGGGTGCCAGCCGCGCGGCGTCGGCGCAGCGCCTCGACCACGTAGCCGAACATGGTGCGCGGATGCCCGGTCGCACCGCCGGCGCTCGCCCCGCCCCCGCTGTCCGTGCCCCCGGCGCTCGCGTCCGCCGCGCCCTGGCCCTCGCCATTCCCGCCCGCTGCGGCGCGAGCAGCTGCGGGCTGCTCGAAGCTGGTGGTGAGATCGGCGGCGACCGCCTCGGTCTCGTACTGGAACTCACCGGTGGAGGGGTTGTAGTTGTAGCCGCCCTCGGTGACGGTCAGCGAGACGATCCGCACCGCCGGATCGGTCATCTGGGCGAGCACTGCCTCGGGGTCGTCGGGGGCGAAGAGGTAGCGGGCGATGGAGCCGATCACGCGGGGGTCGCGGGCCCCGTCAGGTGCTTTGGTGACCAGCGTGTACAGGCCGTCCTGACTGCTCAGGGCATCACGCATGCGGCTGTCGCCCGGCAGCAGACCCACGCCGCAGATCGCCCAGTCCTGGTCGCGGCCGTCGTGCATCAGGCGATCCAGGTACATCGCCTGGTGGGCACGGTGGAAACCGCCGACGCCGAAGTGGACGATGCCGATCGAGCGCTCCGTCAGCGGGTAGCCGGGCACCGCGACCTGGCCGCCGGCGGCGATATCGGGCAGAGTGGCGGAAGTCAGCGCAGTCATGACTCATCCTTCGTCGGCGAGTGAGGGTGAAACCGACGATACACAACCTTGCGACAGATGAGCACCCGTCGATGCTCGTCTGAGGGGATTATTTTTCGGCGCCGAACCGCCAGCTCGATCAGCCGCGCCATCTCGATCCGATCGCCGTCGCGATCAGCCGAACGCCTCCCCGAGCCGACCGGCAACCTCGAGCCGGCCGTGAGCTCGGCTAGGGCGTGTCTCCTATTTGCGTAGCCAGGCGACGACGGCGCAGAGGACGACGCCGGCTCGGTAGGCGATGGCGTGCTTGTCATAGCGGGTGGCGATCCCGCGCCATTGCTTGGCCAGTCCGAACTGTCGTTCGACGACATTGCGGCCGGCATAGGCGACCTGGTCGAGCGCAGGCGGGCGTCCGCCGCGAGTGCCCTTCTTCTTGCGTGAGGCGATCTCGTCGGATTTCTGGGGAATCACCGTTTTGATGCCCCTGGCGGCGAGCATCCGGCGGGTCTTGCCCGAGGAGTAGGCCTTATCCGCAACGACGGCGTCGGGCCGGATCCGGGGGCGGCCAGGCCCCAGACGGGGAACGCGGATGTCGTCGAGGACCTCGAGGAGCATCGCGCCGTCGTGACGCTGTCCGCCGGTGAGCACGATCGCCAACGGCATTCCGTTGCCGTCGACGGCGGCGTGGATCTTGCTGCCCAGCCCGCCGCGCGAGCGCCCGATAGCGTGCCCATCAGGCTCTTCAGGAGACAGATTGTTGTGGTTCGCCGTCGCCCCCTGTGGGCTGGTCAGGACGCGTCGTGTTGGTGCCGTGCTGATGAGCTCGGTTGATCGTCGAGTCCACCGAGACCATCCACTCGATATCGCCCGCGGCATCGGCCTGCGCCATCAGCGCGGCATGGATCCGGTCCCAAACACCGAGGCGGGCGTAGAGGTAATGGCGCTTCCACACCGTCTGCCAGGGACCGAACTGCTCACGGGGAAGATCCCGCCACGGGATCCCGGTCCTGGCGCGGTAGATGATCCCCTCGACGATCTTGCGGTTGTCGTGGAAGGGACGCCCTTTGCGACCCGTGTTCGAGGGCAGCATCGGCTCGATTCGCTCCCACTGCTTGTCAGTGAGGACCTGGTGCCGAGGAGTCGTCGCGGTAGTCATCCCTCGACGTTCTCGCACGAAACAGCTCACACATAGGAGACACGCCCTAGCCGTCCGCCACCTCGATTCGGCCCTCATCTCGATCAGCCACGCGCCATCTCGGTCAGTCGAGCAGCGCGGAGACCTGGGCGGCGAGCTCGGGCGCGAGGACGATGTCGTCGACGAGTCCGGAACGCGCGGCGGCGATGACCGCCTCGGGTTCGCCGACGGCCGGGGCTGCCGCGATGACGCGCGCCCGGCGCAGCTGATCGGGCCGCACCCCGATCACGCGATCCTCCAGCGGGGAGTGCCAGATGGCGCCGGGCTCATCCAGCAGGATCCCGCAGACCTCCGCGACCACGCCGGCCTCCCGGGCGCGGCGCTGCTCGTCGGCCCCGATCCGTGCCCACAGCGTCGAGGCGCCCGGCGACCAGGCACCCAGGGAGACCACGGCGACATCGAGGGTGTCGGCCGCATCCAGCGCGGTACGCACCTCCTCCATCGAACGCAGGGAGGCGGCGACCGGGGCGGAGTCGACGATCAGGGGCGTGGGCAGCGCCCAGACCTGGCCGCCGGCATGCGCACCGAGGGTGTGGACGAGAGCGGAGGACTGTGCGGTGGAGTGGCCGGGCGCGCTGAGCGGACCGACGAGCTGGACGACGTCGGCCTGGGGCAGCTCCTCGAGGGCGTCGGGCAGGTGCATGAGGGTGCGGGACCAGGCCACGCCGAGCCGGCCGCCCTCGCGCAGGCGCTGCGGCAGGAGCGTGGCGACCTGGCGGGCGATCGCCACGCGCATCGATTCCCCGGGGCGGGCGGTGGCGACGGTGACCGAGGCGATGCCCAGTCGCTGCGCGAGCAGGGTGTGGTCGTGACCGGCGGCGGTGGGGTCGACGATCTGGATGCGCACGATGCCCTCCTCGCGCGCTTCGTCCAGCAGCCGAGCTACCTGGAAGCGGGACAGGCCATGACGGCGGGCCAGTTCCACCTTCGAGTGGCCGTCGAGGAAGTGCTCGGCCGCGAGGGCGACCTTGAGGGAGACTTCGGGGTCCGTGTCCCCATGAGCGCGCCCGCCGGACCCCTCATCCGCCGGCGGTCGCCCGTCGGACGGACGGGCGCCGGACGAACGCGTGTCGGACGGACCGGCACCGGACGGACGGGCATCGGACGGACGGGCATCGGATGGACGCGCATCGGACACACGCGTAACGGATCGACGTCCATCGGACGGGCGAGGATCGGACCCACCTGCATCGGGTCGGGCCGCATCGGACGGGCGCACATCAGCCATTCCGACGGCGGACGAGCGGCCCTCGAACGCTTCGGCGGCGGATCGCCCCGGATCCGACGCCTGGTGGCCCTGTCCCATGTGATCCCCTTTTTCTGACGACTCCGACGGCACACATCTGCGCTACACCGGTTGCTCATCTGTGAGTATATGGGCCAGCTCATGCACGATTGAGAAGCTGCGGCTCGCATGTGAGGTGACGGCGTCGATCACCCGCACGACGCCCTGAAGCAGAGCGCGGAACTCTGTCGACTCATAGCGACGGCTGAGGCTCATGACGCCGCTCGACCATGCCCCTCGGCGATCTCCATCTGACGTCCATCCCCGCTCGCCACCGCATCCGCACGTATCAGCAGCGGGGGAACAGTCAGGTCGCCGCCCAACCCCTCGGGAGCCCAGAATCGCTCCCGGAGGACCACGCGCCCTTGCGCCGAGACGGGCATCCTCACACGTCGGACGATGTCCTGCCAGGGTGGCGTTCTGTACAGCACCGTCTCCTCGGCCCGCAGTCCAGCATCGAAGCCCTGCCGGACGAAATGCTCGCGATGGCCGTTCGAGACCGGCACGCGCTTCATGGACGGGCCTCCTGCCGTCGACCCACAGGGTGAGCCCGCGACCTTCGATCCAGGCCTTGTCCCCGCTGTCGATGCACTGACCCCTCTGCGACGAAGCTCCTATCCCTCATGGCGTGTCACATGAGGAAGCGCCCGGATCCAGCGCGCAGGGGCATCGTCGCCGATCCTTTCCACACGCTTCGTAGACGGAGTGCCGGGCGCGCGTCTTCACGTCGACGAGAAAGCGTTGACCTCCGTCCGGATCCGCGCCCGGACTGTTGTGCCCCTCCACCGCCTCCAGCTCGAAGCCCATGCCCTGCAGCTGGTCGGCGATGATGCTCTCCAACGCCGACATGTTCACGTGTTCCATCTGTTCACAGTGCGTGAACGCGCCGCTTTCGTGAACAGCCGGCTCCGTCAGAGCGCGCATTCAGCGCGACGCCGGTGCGCGACGCCGGTGCGCGGGGCGGCAGCGCACCGGGCGACGGCAGGACCGCGCTCGGACCCATGCCCGGGGGCTCAGTCCCCAGGCACCTCGGTCTCGATCTCGGTGAGCCAGGCGCGGGCGGTGGCATCGGCGGGCATGCGCCAGTCACCGCGCGGGGACAGCGAACCGCCCGCCAGCACCTTCGGGGCGTTGGGCAGGGCGGAGCGCTTGAACTGGTTGGCGAAGAACCGTCGGCAGAACACGGTCAGCCACTTCTTGATCTCCGCACGGGAGTAGGCGCTCTTGTCGGCGTCGGCGTAGCCGGCCGGCCAGCCCCCGGCGTCGATGTCACCCCAGGCCTGGTGGGTCAGGTAGGCGATCTTGGCCGGTCCGTACCCGCGGCGCAGCAGGTGGTAGAGGGTGAAGTCGTGAAGCGCGTACGGGCCGATCGAGCTCTCGGTGGACTGGGCCTGCTCGCCCTCGCGGGCCGGGATCAGCTCGGGGCTGATCTCGGTGTCCAGGACGGCCTGCAGCACCTGGGAGGCCTCGGAGCCGAAGAGGTCCTCGGCGATCACCCAGCGGATCAGGTGCTGGATCAGCGTCTTGGGGACGCCGGCGTTGACGCCGTAGTGGGACATGTGGTCGCCGACGCCGTAGGTCGCCCAGCCCAGCGCCAGCTCGGACAGGTCCCCGGTCCCGACCACGATGCCGCCGTGGTGGTTGGCGAGGCGGAACAGGTAGTCGGTGCGCATGCCGGCCTGGACGTTCTCGAAGGTGACGTCGTAGACCTCCTCGCCACGGCCGAAGGGATGGCCCATGTCGGTGAGCATCTGGGTGGCGGCGGGCCGGATGTCGATGGTCTCGAAGTTGGCGCCGATGGCCCTGGACAGCAGCTCGGCGTTGGAGCGGGTGTGCTCAGTGGTCGCAAACCCCGGCATCGTGTAGGTGAGGATCTCGGAACGGTCGCGGCCCAGCAGGTCCATCGCCCGGGCGCACACCAGCAGCGCGTGGGTGGAGTCCAGTCCGCCGGAGACGCCGAGCACGGGGCAGGTGCCGCCGGGTTGGCCGCCCCCGATCGCCGACAGCCGGCGCACCAGGCCCGCGACCTGGATCGAGAACGCCTCGTAGCAGTCCTGGGCCAGGCGGGCGGGGTCCTCGGGCACGAAGGGGAAGCGGTCGAGCTTGCGGCGCAGCGGCCCGGTCCCGGGGCGTTGGGGCTCGGCGCCGGGACGGTCTGCACCAGGACGCTGGGGCTCAGTGCCGGGACCGTCGGCACCGGGACGCCGGGGTTCGGCGCCGGAACGGTCGGGGGCGGGACCGCCGGTGTCGGGGCGATCAACACCGGGACCGTCGGCGACCCCGAACAGCCGCACCTCCGGGCCATGGGTGAAGTCCTCGAGCCGCTCGGCGTGAGCGCGGCGGTTGTCGTCGAAGGTGTTCATGCGCCGGCGCTCGGCCACGATCCGGTCCAGGTCGATGTCGGCGATGGTGGCGCGCGGGCCCTGTGGGAAGCGCTCGCTCTCCCCCAGCAGGTCACCGCATTCGTAGATGAGGGTCTGCCCGTCCCAGGCCAGGTCGGTGGTCGATTCGCCCTCGCCGGCGGCGGCATAGAGGTAGGCCACCTGGCCGCGCGCGGAGGCGGAGGCGACCATCAGGGTGCGCTCATCGGCCCGGCCGACGGTGATCGGCGAGCCGGACAGGTTGGCGACGACGGTGGCGCCGGCGAGCGCCGCTTCGGCCGACGGCGGGATCGGCACCCACATGTCCTCGCAGATCTCCACGAACAGGTTCAGGCCGGGCACGTCCGGCACCGGGACGATCTGTCGCGAGGAGATCCACGCATCACGGTCACCGACGCGCACGTGCTCGTGGACGCAGTCGTCGGCCGCGGCGAACCAGCGGTGCTCCTGGAACTCGCGGTACGTGGCGAGGTTCTGCTTGGCGGTGATGGCGACGATCTCGCCGCGGTGGATGGTGATCGCACAGTTGTACAGGCGGTTGCGGTGAGTGGCGCGCAGCGGGGCGCCGAGCACGATGATCGGCAGCAGCTCACGGCTGGCCTCGACCACCGTGGCGATCGCCTGCTCGGTATCCTCCAGCAGCGGCTCCTGCATCACCAGGTCCTCCAGCGAGTACCCGGTCAGCGACAGCTCGGGGAAGACCGCCAGCCCGACCTGCTGGTCGTGGAGCTCTCGCAGCACCTCGAGGTGGCGCTGAGCATTGGTGGCGGGATCGGCGAGCGCGACCGGGAGGGTGATGGCCGCCGCGCGCAGGAAGCCGTGGTCGTAGATCGAGGCATGGGGGTCGGCCGGGTCGTCGTGGGAGACGGTGGGCAGGGCGGGGTCCGTTCGGCTCAGCCCCTGTGGGGTGGTGGGGACGCTGCCCGCGGGCACCGGCGCCGACGCCGCGGAATCCGCAGGGTGCGCGGGTGCGGAGGCCGGCGGCTCGTTCTGCCCCGGCGGCAGCGAGCCGTCCTGGCCGGAGGGGCGCACACCACCGTGGCCGGCGGACTGCGAACCGTCCGGGCCGGAAGGCTGCGGGGCTGCGGGCTGCGACGCGGAGCTCATGCCTTGAGAGTAATGGAGCCCGCAGCGCTCACGGGCGCCCCCGACCGGACGGCAGACGCGCCACCCAGGATGTGCTCGTCACCGGGTCCGTGCGGGCCCCCGACCGGACGGCAGCAACCCCGTGCGAGCGAGGCATCCGGCACACCGGCCGCGAGGCCGCTGGCTCCGCGGCCGACGTATGGGGCAATGGACGGCACCTGCGGCCGTCGGCCGTACTAACGTTGGGCCAATGACCGACCCAAGGAATGCTTCGCTCGAGGGGGCCCGATGAAACCCCGTCGGCCCCTGGTGGGGTGGCTGCTGATCGCGCCCAGCCTGATCGGCGTGACCGCCTTCCTGATCCTGCCGGTGATCCTGGCCTTCGTGGTCTCCCTGTTCCGCTGGGACCTGCTGGGCACGCGCGAGTTCACCGGCCTGGACAACTACACCACCCTGATCACTGGTGGCGCGCTCACGAACTCACTGCTGGTCACAGCGATCTTCACGCTGATCTCGGTGCCGGTGTCGCTGGCGCTCGGACTGGGACTCGCCACCCAGCTGGTGCGCGCGGTGCCCGGCTCGGCCCTCGTGCGCGTGGTGGTGGTGATCCCCTGGGTGAGCGCACCTCTGGCGCTGGGTGTGGTGTGGAAGTGGATCTTCCAGCCCTCGGCAGGCGCGTTGAACCAGGTGCTGGGCGTGAGGATCGAGTGGTTGACCGACCCGTCGCTGGCCCTGCCGGCGGTGGCCTTCGTCGCGATCTGGCAGAACATCGGCTACACCTCCCTGTTCTTCCAGGCCGGCCTGAGCAAGATCCCCACGTCGATCTACGAGGCGGCCACGCTGGACGGCGCGAACGCGGCCCAGTCGCTGTGGCACATGACAGTCCCGCTGCTGCGCCCGACCACCTTCTTCCTGGCGGTCACCCAGGTGGTCGCCAGCTTCCAGGTGTTCGACATGGTCTACGCCCTGACCGGCGGCGGCCCGCAGCACCGCACCGAGGTCATCGCGACCCTGGTCTACAACGAGGGCTTCGGCGCCTCCCGTCTGGGCCGGGCGAGCGCGGTCGCGGTGATCCTGTTCCTGATCCTGGTGGTGATCACGCTGATCCAGCAGCGCTACTTCTCCCGCCGCATCACCTACGACATGAGCTGAGAGGAGGAGACCATGACACCCACCGACGCCCACCCCGCGACCAGCGGTGGCTCCCGCACCGGGGCCGACAACGGCTCTCGCCCCGGGGTCGGCTCTTCAACCGGCACCGGTACCGGTCGGAGACCCGTGACCTCCCGGTCTGGTCGGGGGTCCGCCCCGTCCCGGCCGGCAGGCCGACGCTCGTCCTCGCTGCACTCGCGCCGTCTGCTCGGCTACGCGGGCACCTACCTGGTCCTCGCCCTCGCCGCGCTGATCACGCTCGCCCCGTTCCTGGTCTCGGTGCTGACGGCCTTCACCTCCACCCGGCAGTTCGCGCAGCAGGGCCCGCTGTCCCTCCCGGACCCGCCGACGCTGGACAACTTCCTGCACCTGTTCACTTCGCCCGACGGCTTCGTCACCCCGGTCGCGGTCACGGTGCAGATGGTGGCGCTGATCCTGGCCGGGCAGATGGTCTTCTCCGTGCTGGCCGCCTACGCCTTCTCCCACCTGCGCTTCCCCGGCCGCGACATGCTGTTCTGGGTGTACGTGGCCACACTGATGGTGCCGCAGGTGGTCGTGGTGGTGCCGCTGTATCTGATGATGAGCGAGGTGGGTCTGCGCAACACCTTCTGGGCGCTGGTGCTGCCGTTCGTGCTGGGCTCGCCGTACGCGATCTTCCTGCTGCGCGAGAACTTCCGCAGCGTGCCCGCCGAGCTGATGGACGCGATGCGCATCGACGGCGCCGGCACCCTGCGTCTGCTGTGGCACCTGGTGGTGCCGCTGAACCGCCCCATCATCGTCACTCTGGTGCTGATCACGGTGGTCACCCACTGGAACAACTTCATGTGGCCGATGGTCATCACCTCCGGGCCCGAGTGGCGGGTGATCACCGTGGCCACCTCCGCCCTGCAGTCGCAGTACAACAACAACTGGACCCTGGTGATGGCCGGGACCACCCTGGCGATGTTGCCCCTGGTGCTCCTGATGATCGCCTTCCAGAAGCAGATCATCCGCTCCGTCGGCGAGACCACCCTGCGCTGACCCGTGGCCCAGGGGCCGAGCGCGGGCCCCAATCCCGCAGGCGAGCTCTGCAATGCTGTTGTTATCGACCCGCTTACCCGCAACTTCGCAGAGCTCGGTGCTGGTCATGCGCGAGCGATGGGCACCGGGGGCATCGACCTCTGCGAAGTCGGGGTTTCAAGCGGGCATAACCACCACATTGCAGAGCTCGCCAGCGACACGCCCCGGACCTCGGCATGGGGCTCCCCCGCGCTTCCCCGCTCCCACTCCCCACACCCCGCCTCCCGCTCGCCCGCAGTTCACGATCCGACATCGCTCCTGCCCCTTCCCGGCCCCGGCGGGCAGAATGGGGTTGCAACCAACCCAGCCTCCGCATCTGTGCCTGGGCACTCTCGCGGACGCGGCCTGCCTCAAGGAGATCGTCCATGCTGAACCGTCGTTCCATCCTCACCTCCATGACCGCCGCGGGCGTCGTCGGCGCGGTCGCGGCCTGCTCGCCGTCGAGCGACGACGGTGGTTCCGGTGGGGCCGGGGGCTCGGACGGAGGCGGCGAGGGCACGCTGACCTTCCGCCTGTGGGACGAGAACGCAGTCCCGGCCTACGAGGAGTCTTTCCAGGCCTTCACCGAGCAACACGGCTGGGAGGTCGAGATCGACCTGGTCCCCTGGGGCGACTACTGGACGCGCCTGCCCCTGGATGTGGCCAGCGGTGACGCGGCCGACGTGTACTGGATGAACTCCGCCAACTACATCCTGTACAAGGACTCCGAGGACCTGCTGGACATCAACGAGGTCATCCCCGACGGCGCCTCCCAGTGGGAGCAGTCCGTGGTCGATCTGTACACGCGCGACGGCGGCCTGTGGGGCGTCCCCCAGGTCTGGGACTCGATCGCCCTGTTCTACAACAAGACCCTCACCGATGAGGCCGGGGTGGATCCCACCGCCCTGTCCTTCGATGCGTCGGCCGACAGCGATGCCCTGCGCGAGGCGGCGGCCGCGCTCACGGTCGACGGCGAGGGCCGCGGCCCCGACGAGGAGGGTTTCGACCCTGACTCCCGTGAGCAGTTCGGGTTCAACTCGCAGGCCGACCGGCAGGCGATCCTGGGCCCGTTCCTGGCCTCCAACGGGGCGCAGTGGCAGCAGGACGACGCCTACACCTTCGCCTCCGACGAGGGCATCGAGGTGATCCAGTACCTCTCGGATCTGATCAACGTCGATCATGTCGCCCCGAGCGCGGCGGACACCAACGAGAACGGCGACTTCACCCGGGACCTGTTCACGCAGGGCAAGCTGGGCCTGTTCCAGTCCGGTCCCTACAACCTGGCCGCGATCGCCGAGGGCGTCGACGACTCCTTCGAGTGGGCCATCGCTCCGCCGGTGGAGGGCCCCGAGGGCGCGAAGTCCCTGGTCCACGGTGTGGTCGCGGTCGGGAACGCCAAGGCCGACGAGGATCGTCAGGAGGGCATCGCCGCATTGCTGACCTGGCTGGGCAGCGCGGAGGGACAGCTGCCGCTGGCCGAGCAGGGCATCGCCTTCCCCGGCCACGTCGACGCCCAGGACGCGTTCCTGTCCTACTGGGAGGAGCAGGGCGTGGACGTCTCCCCCTTCGTCGACGCCGCGCAGAACCCGGCCGAGGCCGACACCGGCTCGCGCGCCAACGCCGGCCTGACCGCGGCGATGCCGATCTTCCAGGAGATTTTCATCGGCCGCCTCACCGCCGAAGAAGGACTGCCCCAGGCCCAGGAGGAGGGCAACGACGCGATGGAGGAGTGAGCACCGCCGTGGCTGTGACCAGGCGGTGGGATGTCTGCTGCCTGGTCACATGCCCCGCTCGGCGGGTGACAGGGCCTCCGGAGCGATGCGGCCTCAGAAGTAGTCATCCTCCTCGTCGTCCTCCATCTCCTGCTTGAGAGCGACCCGCCTGACGCCGTCGAGCTCCATCACCGGTGGGATCAGCTCACGCAGAGGCGGCTTGCCCTCGAAGCGGATGTCCATGACCACGCGCTTCTCGCCGTCGTCCGTGATGCGACGGCTGTTCTGGATCGAGCTGGTGAAGCCCATGGAGGTGGCTGCGGCGAGCACGTCGCGCAGCACTCCGGCTCCATCGGTGTAGATGATCCGCAGCATCCGCTTGCGATCCGGATCGGGCAGGCGGCGCACGAGCGGCGCGATCACGAACAACGTGAGCAGGTGCAGCCCGGTCAACCCGATCCCCAGCGACAGCATCCCGGCACCGCAGGCCATGCCGACTGCAGCGGCGACCCACACCGTTGCAGCCGTGGTGAGGCCGCGCACCACATTGTGGCCCTTGAAGATCACTCCGGCACCGAGGAAGCCGATGCCCGAGACGAT
This sequence comes from Candidatus Brachybacterium merdavium, assembly GCA_019118275.1. Classification (GTDB taxonomy): domain Bacteria; phylum Actinomycetota; class Actinomycetes; order Actinomycetales; family Dermabacteraceae; genus Brachybacterium; species Brachybacterium merdavium. The sequence continues at coordinate 47,267 of DWZH01000069.1, forward strand.
CTGAGCGGCGATGCGCGAAGGATCGAGGTTGACCTCGTCGGCGAGGACCGTGGAGAAGCCATAGGCGGAGACGAGCGTGAAGGCACAGGATCCCAGGCCCACGAGGACATGGGTCCTGTACCCCGCGGACTTCTGGCGGATCTGACGCTCGATGCCGAGCAGGGAGCACAGGATGAACGTGGCGAGCAGGAGCTCGATCTCGACGAGGCTCGAGTCCTGGATCAGGCCGACGAGCGGTTCCACACATACCTCCAGATCATGCGCGCCTGCCGGTGACGGGCGTCAGCAGCACGGCGGCGTTGGTCGCAGCAGTCCGCATCGATGCACGGGACCGTCGACGGGGACGGTCCCGTTTCGAGACCGGTGAACGGGGCGCCCACACGGGCACGGGCCTCGGGTGGGGGCTCGACACTGTGCCGGGGCCCGCGAACGGCGACGCGGACCGGCACGAGTCGACGCGGATCGGCACACGATGGCGCGGATCCGCGCACATCGGCGCGCTCCGGCACACGATGTGCACGTCCTGGCACGGTGGCGCGGATCGATGGCGGATCGCGGTGATACGGACCGCCTCGCCGTGGTGTCGGTGAACGACGTTGCCGGCCGACGCACACATCGGCCCTGGCGGTCGCGGGCCACCGATGCCCGCTCCCCGGTCTCGGGTGCGGTAGGAAACGATGGTCAGACGGTTGCATGCGCTCCGTCCAGTCCCCGTGGTCTGGTTCACATTTCGAGCGGGCGCCGGAGAGAGAGCTCGGTCGTCACCAATTCGTGACCCGCTCGTCTGAGCGGTTAAGGAGTTGGACGGCAACAGGACGATCGGCCCGGTCGTAGCTTGGCGGCCATCGCTACGTGTTCACCCTGACATTGGAGTCTGGATGACCTCTTCGTCTTTTTCTTCGCCTCCACAATCGTCACCGGCCCGGGGCGAGATCGTTGATCCAGAGAGCGCGTCAGAGACAAAGGAGTCGTCGCACATCACGCGGCGCCCGATGACCCCGGCACGCCGGAAGCGCATCATTCGCGACGCATTGTTGTTCTTCGTGCTGATCGCGCCGAATCTGACCGCGATCCTGGTCTTCTCCTATTATCCCGCCGCGTACAACATCTTGCTCAGCTTCATGGACTGGGATCTGGTCGCCCCGTACCCGGAGTGGGTGGCGCTCGAGAACTACGTGGGCCTCTTCACCGATATCGAGTTCTGGCAGATCATGATGAACACGCTGATCTTCACCGGCGTCACCGTGGTCGGCTCGCTGGTCGGTGGGATCACGCTGGGCACGTTGCTGGCCTCGCGGGTGCCGCTGACCGGGTTGGTACGCACGTTCTCCTTCACTCCCCACATGATCCCGGGGGCTGCGGTCGGGATGCTCTGGCTGTTCATGTTCGACCCGAACTTCGGCCTGTCCCGTTGGCTGTTCAACCTGGTGGGGATGGACTCACCGGACTGGACGACGACCTCGGACTGGTCGATCTGGGCGATCACGATCGCCTACCTGTGGCAGCGGCTGGGATTCGTCACCGTCATCTACTACACCGCGATCCTCGACCTTCCCCAGCAGGTGCACGAGGCCGCCAGCCTCGATGGGGCCAACTCCTTCCAGCGCCTGTGGCACGTGTCATTGCCGCTGCTGAGCCCGATCACGTTCTTCCTGGCGATCACCGGGGTGCTCTCGGCGGCCCAGGCATTCGACCTGATCTCGATCATGACCGGCGGAGGGCCGGGGACCTCTTCGTCCACCCTCAGCTGGATGATCTACGACGAAGCGTTCCAGAACTTCGACATCGGGCGCGCGTCCGCAGCGGCGACGGTGCTGCTGATCCTGCTGCTGGCGCTGACTTTCCTGCAGCTGAAGTTCGGTGAGAAGAAGGTGAACTACGCATCATGAGCACTCGTGAGCATTCCGTGCAGCCCGGCCGGATCACCACGCCGGCAACCGTGGTGGGCCCTTCGACCACTGATGCGCCGACCCCGGAGCAGAGCGCAGCCGATGTCCCGGCCCGGCCGGCTCCTCGCCGCCCTCTCCGGCGCGGACGCAAGCAGCGGACCCTGGGCGAGCTGCACCGGCCCAGAGGGCAGCAGATCGCATTGACCGTCCTCGTGCTCGCAGCGGGCCTGATCTTCCTGGTACCGATCTACTGGCTGTTCAGCGGCGCAGTGAAACCCAATGAGGACATCTACTCCTGGCCGCTGGTGTGGTTCCCCACCGAGCTGCGGTGGGAGAACTTCGCGGACGCGTGGAACGCGGCACCGTTCGACCGGTTCTTGATGAACTCGGTGATCGTGACGTCGATAGGTACCGCGCTAGAGCTGACCAACGCGGTCCTGTGCGCGTATGCGGTCGCCTTCGTGCCGTTCCGGTTCAAGCGAGCGATCTTCTTGTTCTTGATCGGCTCGATGATGCTGCCCGGCCATGTCACGCTGATCGTCAACTACATCACTATCGGTAATCTCGGTTGGCTGAACACGCATATCGGGCTGTTCCTGCCCGGGATCGGTTCCGCATTCGCGATGTTCCTGCTGTATCAGCATATGCGCACGATCGATCCCGCCATGCTGCAGGCCGCGGAGGTCGACGGGGCCGGGCATATGCGAAGGCTCTTCCAGATCGTGGTCCCCCTGTCGGGACCGATGATCCTGACCGCGACGCTGATCGTGTTGATCGGGAAATGGAACGAATACGTGTGGCCGCTCATCTCCACCACCACGGCCAATATGCGCACCCTGCCGATCGGTCTGCTGTTCCTGCGCAGCCAGGAAGGCTACACCAACTGGGGCGCGTTGCTGGCCGGCACGGTGATCGCCGCCGCTCCCATGATGATCATCTTCTTCCTAGCCCAGAAGCGCATCATCGGCGGGCTCGCCGCCGGTGCCGTCCGCTGACCTCCGTCCACCCCGTTCACAAGGAGACCAGACCATGTCGCAGCTGTCCGTTCCCCCGTTCTCCCGTCGTTCGCTCCTCACCGGCCTCGGTGCCGGAGCCGCCGGCCTCGGTCTCGCCGCCTGCGGTGCCCCCGGCGGAGGCGACGACGACGCCGACGAGCCCGTCCGGGACGGCTTCGGCCAGGCGGACGTCGATGTCCCCTCGGAATACTCGGACCGGACCCCGATCCTGTTCTGGGCCCCCTTCACCGGAAACAACTTCGAAGCCGTACAACACCAGTTCAAGCGCTTCAACGAATCCCAGGACGAGATCGTCGCCATCGCCGAATCACAGGGAAGTTACGAGGATCTGCACCAGAAGCTCACGGCAGCGCTGCAGTCACAGGCAGTGCCCGATATCGTCAGCTTTCCCGAGATGCAGTGGCTCCAGTACTACTTCTCCGGCGCCTTCGCCTCCCTCGACGACTACTTCGACGATGAGTGGAACCTCGACGTCTACCTGGAGCCGTTCAGCGAGGAGGGCAAGGCGGCCGGGAGCACCTACCTGGTGCCGTTCGCCCGGTCGACCCCGATCTTCTACTACAACAAGGAGCAGTACCGCCAGGCAGGACTTCCCGAGGAAGGCCCTTCGACCTGGGACGACCTCGCCGAGTTCGGTCCAGAGCTCGCCAAGATCGAGGTCGATGGGCGTCCCCTGGCAACCGTGGCGTTCGGCGGCGGCGACCACGCCTGGTACTCGCAGGGAGAGATCTGGGGCTTCGGAGGCGCCTACTCGGACGGCTTCGATGTCACGGTCAACGACGATCCCGTCGTGGAGATGCTCGAGTTCCAGCGCAAGTTCATCCACGACGACGGCTACGGCTTCCTGGGCCAATCGGCCGCCGAGTCCTTCACCACGCAGGTCGCTGCGGGCATCCGCGCATCGACTGCATCGCTGACCGGCCTGACCGCGGATTCATCCTTCGAAGTGGGGTGTGCCTTCATCCCGGGGCAGGTCCACGCGCCGACGGAGGTGCCCACGGGCGGTGCGGGTCTGGCGATCGTCCGTTCGGATTCCAAGGAGCGCCAGGACGCCTGCGCGGAGCTGTTCCGTTTCCTCGCCCAGCCCGAGATGGCCGCCGAGTGGCATCGCGACACCGGGTACATCCCGATCGTCGAGGAGTCCCTGGAGACAGACATCGTCACGGATCTCGTGGACGAGAACCCGAACTACGGGGTCGCCCTCGCCCAGCTCGAGCACGCGAAGACCGCCGACCTCACCAACTGGCTGCGCGAGAACATCAACGAGATCAAGACCCGCTTCAGCACCGTCTATGGCGACAACGCCGAGGTCAAGCCGATGCTGGACGAGCTCGCGGAGACCATGCAGGCGAATCTGGATGACAGTCGCGACGACCTCGAGGAGGTCCTGGGCTCATGAACGCGAAGATCGTCGGGCACCGCGGCGCAGCGCTGGTCGAACCGGAGAACACCCTCGCCTCGTTCCATCGCGCTGTCGCAGACGGTGCCGACATCCTCGAATGCGATGTCCATCTCAGCGCCGATGACCAGTTGGCGGTGATCCATGACAAGACCATCGACCGCACCGCCGCCGAGGACTCCCCCCGACGAACCGGTGCGATCGCCGATCTCACCCGTCGCGAGCTGGATGAGGTGCGTCTGGTCGGCGGCAGCTCGATCCCCGCCCTCGACGGGGTGCTGGACATCGCGGCCGAGGCCGGAATCCCGATCTACGTGGAGGTGAAGGCCGTGGCCGCCGCAGGTAGGACCGCTCAGCTGCTGCTCGATCGGGGCCTCGCTCACGGGGCCGACGATCCGCACCAGGCGCCGGCGTGGATCATCTCTTTCTCGCAGGAGGCGCTGCGGATCGCTCGCGCAGCCGCGCCGCGTCTCCCCCTGGCCGCGGTCACGAAGGAGCCCGACGCGGCGTTCTGGGACTTCGTCCAGGAGATCGGCGCGCAAGCGGTCAGCCTGCCGATCAGGACGCTCAGCGATCAGGACGTGGACAGGGCCTGCGAGCTGCGGCTCGACCTGAACGTCTGGACGCTGAACGAGACAGAGCTGCTGCGCCGCGCCGCCGACGTCTCGGCCCACAGCATCACCACCGACGACCCCGCCTGGGCGCGCCGTGTGCTGGAGGGTTCTGGCACCTGACCCCTCCTGTCCCGACCCTGATCATGTACCAGCAGCCGGTCCCGGCGCCGCACAGAGGCGCGGACCCGCGGCCCGGAGCCCGCGCCCCGGTCGTCCTCGACCGGTCGGGCATCCGGTGCTGCGCCGCCAAGTTCGCAGCCGCCCACAGCGGTGAGGCGACGGTGTCGCGTGACGCGGCTAGAAGGACCTTGGATGGCTGATCCGTTGCACATTCCCGGGCCGCCGACGCGGCTGTATTCGGCGTACCTGTTCGATCTGGACGGCACCGTGTATCTGGGTGACCGGCTGCTGCCGGGGGCCCGGGAGACCGTCCTCGGCCTCCGTGACGCCGGCATCCCGGTGCGCTTCCTGTCGAACAACCCCACCAAGAATCCGGCCGAGTACGCCCAGAAGCTGGGGCAGATGGGCCTTCCCACCCCGGTGGAGGAGATCACCAACACGGTGGTCTCCACCACCAGGTGGCTGCGCGCCAACGCACCGGGAGCGGTCGTCTACCCGATCGCCGAGATGCCCGTCATCGATGCGCTCCGGGCGGCCGGGATCGCGATCTCGGATGACCCGCGCCGGATCGATATCGTTCTGGCCAGCTACGATCGCACCTTCACCTACGCGAAGCTGCAGATCGCCTTCGATGCGCTGTGGCGTGCCGACCGAGGTGCACGATTGATGAGCACCAACCCGGACCGGTACTGCCCGTTCCCAGCGGGGCGGGGGGAGCCCGATACCGCCGGCATCGTCGCCGCGATCGAGGCCACCACCGGGGTGCGCTGCGAGCGCACCTTCGGCAAGCCCGAGGCGCCGATCGCCCAGATGGCCCTGGAAGGCGTCGGCGTGGAACCTGCCGAGTGCGCCATGGTCGGGGACCGGCTCAGCACCGACATCGCCGTGGCCCGCGCGGCGGGTCTGGCTTCGGTGCTCGTGCTCACCGGTGATTCGAGACCGGAGGAGGTCCAGCGCCTGCCGCCCCCGCAGCGCCCAACCCATGTTGTCCCCAGCATCGCGGATCTGTATCCGGCCGGTGACGCTGCCCCCAAGGGACCGGATGTCTATGTGCCACGCAGATAGCGCTCCCAGCTGCTGGAGCAGGCGACCGAAGCCCTGCCACCAGCGGGATACTCCGATACTCTGCAGTCGGGGCGGGCCGAAGACGCAACGTCGACGATCTTTCCCGCACCTGATCCTCCCGGACCTCCGACCGTGCCCGGTCGAACGATCTGATGAGAGGAAGGTATGACGAACAGCGGCCATGCAGGCGGACGGAGCGTGGGCCCGCACCTATCTCCCGGCAGCGGTCGTGGTTCTCCGCCGCCGGCACGCACCCCTCGGGCCCCATCACTCGCTCGTCGCCGCGCCATCATGGAGGTCAGCAAAGCCCACTACATCGACGGCCGCTCCAAAGTGGAGATCGCGCGGGAGCTGGGACTGTCTCGTTTCCAGGTCGCTCGGATGCTGAACCGTGCGCGCGAGGTGGGGATCGTCTCCATCACGCTCAACAGCGGAGCACCCATGCCCGAACTGGGGAAGAAGGTCCGTGACCACCTGCAACTGCGAAACGCAGAAGTCGTGGAGGCCTACGGTGACCAGCACAATATGCGTGCGGCGGTCGGCAGGGAGACCGGCACCTACCTGGCTGGGCAGCTGACAGAGGATGATGTCCTGGGCCTGGGCTGGGGCCGCACCTTGAACGCCATGCTGGACGGGATCACCTACCTGCCGCCGGCGGAGGTGGTCCAGCTCTCGGGCTGGTTCGGCGGCGGCTTCCGCGATGGCACCGCGGAGCTGGCCAGGCGCGCCATCGCCCTGACAGGGGGAACTGCCAAAGCGATTCCCGCGCCGTTCTTCTCCGTCGACGCGCGCACCGTGGCCCTTCTGCGCCGCCGCCCCGACGTGGCGGAGGTGGTGGATGCCTTCGACCGGCTCACCACCGCCGTGGTCTCGCTCGGCGCCGTGGGCCCGCGGCCCATCACCATCACCTACACCGATGTGCCGGAGCGGTTCAACGAGCAGGTGATGCGATCGGGGGCGGTGGCTGAGGTGTGCGGAAACCTCTTCGCGGAGGACGGTGGCGCGATCGACTCCTCGGTCTCCCGGCACACCCTGAGCGTCACCGCTGAACAGCTGCGCAAAGTGCCGCGCGTGGTGATGGCGGCCGCGCATACCGACAAGGCAGCTGCGGTGCGGGCGGTGTGCGCAGCGGGCGTGCCGACCGATGTCGTGCTCGACGTCGAGCTCGCTCATGCGTTGCTGCGCATGCCGGCCGTGACCGAGACGCAGCGCAGCACAGAGCGCGAGGACCGCACCCGACGCAGCCCCGAATGCGCGTGACGGCCGAACGGGACGTTATCTCGTTGTGACCCGCTCATATGGGCGATCACGAACATTGCCGAGACCACGATCGCGGTATTGCCGGTAGCTTGAGCAGCGTTGCTGCAGAAGCTTCGACATCGAGCCGAACGTCGTCGGGATCCCGCTCCGGTCGGGATCCCGCTCCGGTCGGGCCGGGCCGGGCTTCGAGCATCGCACGGCGGCAATGGCAGAGAAACCAACCCCACTGCAGTGACCGGACCGACACGATCGCCAGGACACGGCCGCTGGATCGAGGATGCGGCTGGATCACCGCGCCGACGCGGTCGACTCTCCCCTCCGATGCCGCGAATCGTGACTTCGCTCCATGCATCCGCCGCCGCGATCTCGAGCCGTGCCAGGCAGCGGACCGTTCTGCACGGGCCGGCTGACGTCTACGAGGAGGAAGACGATGAAAGAGCGCACAAGGAAGTGGCGCGCACAGCTCGCCGCCATGATGGTGGCCCTGGCGATGATCATTCCCGGCAGCGGGGCCGTCGCAGATGGCCGCTCCACCGACGCTTTGGATTCCGACCAGGGGCACGCCGACAGCGTATCGGCGCAAATGCAAGCTGGCACCGGCGCCATCTTCAATGATCCAAATGGCTCCGAAGCGGATCAGTACCGGATTCGTGACTACGTCCAGGGACTGGTCGAGCGTGCCCCGGAAGGGTCGACGATCTCGATGTCGATATACAACATCACGGATTTCGACCTGGATCTCGGGACGGAGATCCTGAGGGCATCCTTCAATGGGGTGAACGTGCAGCTGGTGCTGGAGGGCTCGGTCGCAGGCGAGAGCCCAGTGGGCAGGATGCTCCTGGGGGCGCTCGGCGACGACCTCGAGGCGGATTCATGGGCCGTCGCGTGCGATGACGGCTGTCACGGCAGCAACATCAACCACAACAAGTTCTTTCTCTTCTCCGAGGTGGACGGCGAGCGCGACGTGGTCGTGCAGTCCTCCGCGAACTTCACCGTGCTGAACGGGAGCCGGTACTGGAACAACGCGGTCAGCTTCGCGAACAACCGGGACCTCTACGACGGTTACATGGACTACTTCGCTGACCTCGCCCGTAATCACACCGACCCGGACTATCACCGCGGTTTCGAGGCTGGTGACGTGGCCGCGACCCTCTTCCCGGTCGGCCCCTCCTACCCGGGCGACGGCCCGCAGGACCCGCTTCTGGACGAGCTGGATGCGGTCATCTGCACGGGGAACGAGGCGACGGGTGATGGACGGGGGAACACGATCGTGCGGGCTGCACAGAATTACTTCGGGCGACCGGAAGTGGCCGAGAAGCTGACCGAACTCGCCGATGAGGGGTGCGTTGTCAAGGTCGCGTACACCGAGTTCAACTTCGGTGTCGACGACATCCTTCTCCCGCACCCGGGCGTGGAGCTCCGCCTCCTCGAGGACGATCCCGAACAGAACATGATCCACTCGAAGTACCTGATCGTGGAGGGTGGGTTCGACGGCGAGAGGGACCAGCACGTGACCATCACCGGTAGTCCGAACATCTCCTATAACGCCCTCAACTACAACGACGAGGCAATGCTGCGCATCATCGACCCGGCCATCTATGGCCAGTACCTCTCCAACTTCCGGGACGTGTGGTTCGACGAGGGGGCCGTGACGCCCTGAGACCCTCCGCAGCGGCCCAGCCACCCGGCCGGCTGGGCCGACCTCACGCCTCCCGCAGGTCGGCGACCGAGCCCGGGATGTCGTGCTGACGAGAGGGAGCCTCGTGGCGCTCGCGCCGGGCGCCAGCGTGGGCCGGGGCGGCGAAGGGTGAGTCGTCGGCCCCGAAGTCCGGCAGCTGGCCGCGTGCGATGTCGACCGCGCGGATCTGTGTCTCCCGCGCACCGGGCATGGAGTCGTCGACCCACAGCCGATCGCCGGCGGTGTCGAGGTCGAAGATCTCCAGCGAATGGTCGCCGTCCTGCTCCTGCAGGCGGCGGCGCATCTCGGCGCGCACCGCGGGATCCTCGGCCCGTTCGGTGCGGGTACCGATATCGGGGGCGACCAGGGCGAACTCGGTGTCGCGGCGCATGTACCGGCCGGCCGGGCCGTAGAGCACATCCCGCAACCCGGTGCGCATCGCGGCCGCGGCCGCGAGCCCCAGCAGCGGGGCGATCACCAGCACGTTCAAGGTCATCCACACCCAGGCCAGGCCGTTGACGGCGTCCAGCAGCACCAGCGCGAGGCCGAGCACCACCGTCGCGCCTAGCACGATCAGCGCATTGAGCCACCCGGTCAGGTTCACCACCCGTTGCTCCCAGGGGTTCACGCGGGCCCGGTGCGCCCAGGACGGGTAGGTGCGCTGATCGGTCACCTGACTGCGCATGCCGTTGCTGAGCAGCCCCGCGAGCGCGGGGGTCATGGCGATGGCCAGCAGCGACAGGCCCAACAGGGGTAGGCCGGCGGCCAGGGCCTGCCAGCGCAGCGGCGAGGGGCCAGGGTTCAACTCCAGGTCCGAGATCCCGCTGAAGGTGACCACGATGTCGGTGATGCCGAAGACGATCCAGGCCAGGCCCATCAGCGCCGGCACCACCCAGGTCAGGCTGGAGCGCAGGATCAGGGCGAGGGCGGTCGTGGCGCCGCGCGGGGTCAGGGCGCCGGCGGCCTGCGGGGTGCCGGGCGTCGGGGGCAGGTGCCGGCGGTCCTGTGCGAGGACCTTGAGCGCTGCGGCATGGCGCTTGTCCAGGTCACGGTCGAGACGGGCGGTGGTCTCCAGGGCTGCGGCGGACTGGATGCCCAGCACCCGTGGGGCGGTGACCCAGCCGCGGATCGACACCCAGGTGAGCTGGAGCGCCACCACGGCGAGGGCGAGCGCCGTCAGCGGGCCCGCGCCGATCCCCGACCACGGCTGCGGGACGCCGAGCAGCACCGTGATCGGCAGCGCCGCGACGGTGAGCAGCGGCGGGATCATCAGCACGGCGGTGATGCGGGTGGCGACCTCGCGCTGGAAGCCCGCTTCCGACAGGTGGCGCCGGGGGTTCATCCCGGCGATCGCGGCGGTGGCCAGCGGCAGCAGCAGAAGGCTCAGCACCGTCGCCCCGACCGGGAGCAGCAGGAACGCCATCCACAGGCCCGAGGAGGTGAAGCCCAGCTGATACATGATGGTGCGGAGCAGCGTGGGCTCGGCGAGGCTCGCCAGCGCCCCCAGACCCCAGTAGGTGGGCGAGCCGCCCGCCACGTACAGCACCAACAGCACGTACCACAGCGCGATCAGGATCAGCGCCGGGGCCCAGGCGATCCGCAGCAGTCCCCGGGTGATCGTGCGGCGGGATTCGGCGATGATCTCTGCCGGCAGCACCAGTGAGGGGTCCTCGGGCGGGAGCTGCGGCGGTGGGGGCAGGTTCGTCAGCGGCGCCAGCGGCTGGTCTCGGGCAGGGGTCATCGACATGGCGCCGGCCTCACATGGTGCGACGGCCCAGGAAAGCCCGTCCCAGTGTCATCTCGTCGGCGTAGTCGAGGTCCCCGCCGACGGGCAGGCCGGAGGCCAGGCGGGTCACGGTCAGCTCCAGCGGCCCCAGCAGCCGCGAGAGATAGGCGGCGGTGGCCTCGCCCTCGATGTTGGGGTCCAGGGCGAGGATCACCTCGTGGGTTTCCCCAGTGCCCAGGCGGCTCATCAGCTGGGTGATACGCAGGTCGTCGGGGCCGACCCCGCCGATGGGGTCGATGGCCCCGCCGAGCACGTGGTAGCGGCCCTTGAACTCGCGGATCCGTTCGATGGCGACGATGTCCTTGGACTCCTCGACCACGCAGATCACCTCGTCGGAGCGGCGCGTGTCGGCGCAGACCCGGCAGCGCTCCTCGGCCGAGACGTTGCCGCAGATGTCGCAGAAGCGCACCGTGTCCTTGACCTTGATCAGCACGTCGGCCAGTTGGCGCACGGAGGCATCGTCGGCGTCCAGCAGATGGAATGCGATCCGCTGCGCCGATTTGGGGCCGATGCCCGGCAGCTTGCCGAGCTCGTCGATGAGGTCCTGAACGATGCCTTCGTACACGGTGCCAACTGTAGTTGTCGGCTCCGACGGTCGGCCGTGCAGCCGCCTCGGCTGTGAGCAAACCGCGCCTGCGGGCGGGCGGCGGCCCAGCGAGGAGCCCCGTCGATGCGATAGCCGGCGTCACGCCCTTTTCGTCCGTTCCCGTCGGGCGCGTGGACGGGCGCCATCGCCGTCGGCTCCGGCGCTAACCTGAGGGGCCAGCCCTGCTTCGACGAGGAGAATCATGGTCCAGCTCCCCGACACCCTGCTCAATGCCGTGCGCGAGCGCCTGCGCAGCGGCCTCGCCGAGATCGCCGACGGGGACGCCGCCATCACGGAGGAGATCACGGGCCGGGTCGTGTCCTACCTGCGCAACACCGCCGAGACCACGGTCAGCGTCGAGGACGACGGCACCACCTTCGTGATCACCGGCGACATCCCGGCCATGTGGCTGCGGGACTCGGCCGCCCAGCTGACCCCGCTGCTGCGGCTGGTGAGCGCCGAGGTCGGCCCAGAGCAGGACCGCGCCCAGCTGGTCTCGCTGCTGAGCGGCCTGCTGCGCCGTCACTGGCATTACCTCGCGATCGACCCTTACGCCAACGCCTTCAACCGCACCCCGGACTCCTCGCACTGGGACGAGGACGAGACCGAGCGCGACAACCCGTGGGCGTGGGAGCGCAAGTTCGAGCTGGACTCGCTGTCCTACGGCCCGGATCTGGCGTGGCGGCTGTGGTGGGCGACCGGCGACACCTCCTGGGCCGACGAGCAGTTCGTGCCGGCCGCACGCGCGATCCTGGCCACGGTCGCCACCGAGCAGCATCACGAGGAGCGCTCCCCGTACGTCTTCCGCCGCTCCGGGGTGCCCGCGCAGGACACCCTGGACCGTGAGGGTCGTGGCTCGCTGACCACCCCGAATGGCCTGGTGTGGGCGGGTTTCCGGCCCTCCGATGATGCCTGCGAGCTGGGATACAACATCCCCGGCAACCATTTCCTGGCGCTGGCGCTGGATCGGCTGGGCGATCTGCTCGAGTACGTGGCCGGCGAGGGCCAGGACGCGGCCGAGGCGCGCCGGCTCTCGGCCGAGATCCTCGGCGCTCTGGACCGGCACGGCGTGATCGAGGGCCCGGATGGCGGGCAGATCTGGGCGTACGAGATCGACGGTCGCGGCAATCACGTGTTCCTCGACGACGCGAATGTGCCGAGCCTGCTGTCGCTGCCCTATCTCGACTGCGTCGATGATGATGGTGCCGTCTATCTGGCCACCCGGGCCGCGGTGCTCTCGCGGCACAACCCCTACTACTTCGCAGGCCTGTTCCTGGAAGGGGTGGGCTCCCCGCACACGCCGAAGGATCATGTGTGGCCGATCGCCAAGAGCGTCGAGGGCCTCACCAGCCGGGACCCGGCCGAGAAGCTGCGGATCCTCCGGCAGCTGATCCGCACAGACGGCGGCACCGGGATGATGCACGAGGGCGTCCACATCGACGAGCCGACGATCTTCACCCGGGAATGGTTCTCCTGGTCGAACTCGATGTTCTGTGAGCTGGCCCTCGACCTGGCGGGCGTGAGCGGACACTCCCCGCGACACTGACGAGAGCCGATAGGCAACGTCGGGGTTCCGGAGTACCGTCTCCCGAGGGCCGTTGCGACCAGGGACGGCCCTTTGTCGACTCTGAACAGGAACACACGATGTCGTCGATGCCCCATCCGTACGGCGCCTCCGAGCCGGTGCGGGAGTGCGAGGTGGCGCAGGCACCGGAGGTGCCCACTGCGGTGGTCTCCAAGCGTGACTTCCCGATGTACGAGATGAACTCGCTGATGGACGGGACGTTCTCCCATCTGATCAGCGCACTCGAGGAGGTCGGGATCCAGCCGATCGGCCCCGCGTTCGCCCTGCACCATCGTCAGCCGGTCTCCACGGCCGACGTGGAGGTGGGGTTCCCGGTGGACAAGCCCCTGACCGAGACGCTGCTGCTGCCCAGTGAGCTGGAGGTGACCGGCTCGGTGCTGCCGGCTGGCCGGGTCGGCTGGATCAGCCATATCGGCGGCTATGGGGGCCTGGCCGAGGCCTGGGGTGCGTTCACCGCGGAGATCGGTGATTCCGAGGAGCAGATGACCCATCCGTTCTGGGAGTTCTACGTGACCCCGCCGGTGCCGGGTGTCAATCCCGCCACGCTGCGCACGGACCTGTTCAGCATGCTGGAGCCGCGCGACGTCTGAGGACGCCGTCGGTCGGTCGGCCGGCCGGTGGCCCGCCGGCCGGCGATCGGACATCCGGCCGCCCGAGCGCCGTGCGGCCGACGGTCAGCCGCGCGCCTCCTGCGCATCTGACGGGTCGCTCTGGCGCCAGGTGCGGTCGTAGGCCGTGACGACATACCAGCCGGATCCGTCAGCCCCGTCGTGCACGAATTCCTGCAGGCCGGGACCGTCGTCACGCATGGTGGCCACCAGGTTCCGGCGGTCTGCGAGGTCCTTCTCCCGTGCTTGCTCCGACTCCAGCCGCCAGATCGCATAGCTGGTGGCGTCGGTGCCGCGCCCCGTCCAGCGCAGCAGCACCCCGGTGCCGGTGCGCTGCACCGAGATCAGGGTCGGCTCCTCGGGGGCCTGGCCGGGGATGGAGTCGATCACCGGCACCAGGGCCGGATGTTCGTAGTGACGCTCGACGAGGTCCTCGACGAAGCCGGTGGTGTCGTCGCGCAGGCTGACGGCGCTGAAGTACACGTTGCCGTCGACCTGCTCGAGCTGGGTGGTGAGGTCCAGGTGGTCGCCCAGTTCGGCGGGGTCGGGGAAGGTGCCGTCGGTCGCCTTGTAGGCGGCCTCGCCGATGTACAGGGCGACGCCGGTGCCCTCGACGGCACCGGCCCACCACTTCGCGAGGGTCTCGTAATCGGCGGCCTCGTTGCCGAACTCCCAGTACACCTGCGGGTTGATGTAGTCGACCCAGCCCTCGCGCACCCAGGTCAGCGAATCGGCGGAGATCATGTCGTAGGACTCCGAGCCGCTGGTGTCCGAGCCGTCCGGGTCGCTCGAGGAGTTGCGCCAGATCCCGAAGGGGCTGATGCCGAAGCGCACCCAGGGCTTCTGCTCATGGATCCGCTCGTGCATCTCCTTGACCAGCAGGTTCACGTTCTCACGGCGCCAGTCCTCGATCGATTCGCTGCCATCGGAGTGCTCGGCGAAGGTCTCCTCGTCAGGGATCTCCTCGCCCTCGACGGGGTAGGGGTAGAAGTAGTCGTCGAAATGGGCGCCGTCGACGTCGTAGCGGACGACCGCGTCGAGCATCGCGTCCTGGACGAAGGCGCGCACCTCGGGGATCCCGGGGTCGTAGTACAGCTGCCCGCCGTAGGCGAACACCCATTCGGGGTGGACGCGGGCCGGGTGGTCCTCGACCAGGGTGCTCGGATCGTCGGTCATCGCCACCCGGTACGGATTGAACCAGGCGTGGTATTCGAGGTTGCGGGCGTGCGCAGCCTCCACCTGAAAGGCGAGCGGGTCATAGCCCGGATCCAGGCCCTGCTGGCCCGTGAGGTACTGCGACCACGGCTCATGCGGCGAGGGCCAGATCGCATCCGCCGTCGGCCGCACCTGGGAGATCACCGCGTTCAGGCCGACCTCGCGGGCCAGATCCATCCAGGTCTCGAACTCCTCCTGCTGCGCCTCGGCGTCGAGGCCCGGCTCCGAGGGCCAGTCGATGTTCTCGACCAGGGAGATCCACATGGCGCGGAACTGGCGCGCCGAGGGATGGGGATCGTCCGGACCCTCATCTCCGCGGCCATCGGCCCAGGCCGGGACGGGCCCGAGGGAGACGGCGAAGGCGGCGGTGGTGACCGCGGCGCCGGAGGACAGGCGGAAGAAGGAACGACGATCGACAGTACTCACGCGACGAGGCCTCCTGCTGGGTGATAGGGGCCCGCACACTACCGCCGGGAATATTCAGTGGCAAGCGTCACATACCGGGACTGGCGCCCCTCCCCCGACGATCAGCAGCTGCGGCCGTCGCAGCGCTCCCGCTCTAACGGTTCTGGGTCTCGTCGATGATCTCGAGGACCTTGCCGCCGAGTATCTTCTCGATGACCTCGCGCCCGTTGCGGGTGGCGACGACGGCGTCCTCATCGTCGCGCGAGGCGCCTCCGGTGGGGTCGGCGTCGGGCGCAGGCGCCTCCGGCTGCGACGGGGTGCCCGACCCGAAGCGCCTGCCGGCGTTGCGTGAGGCCATGGCGGCTTCGCGGGCGAGCGCGGCCCCGGTGCGGGGACCGGTGGGCACAGGCGGCGCAGACGGCGCCGAGGACGGGTCCGCCTCGTTCAGGGCCTCGGACCACGGCTTGTCACCGGGGGGCCGGGGCTCGGTGGAGGGGGCTGGGTCCTCGGAGCGCGGCGCGGCCTGGGACCAGGAGGCCTCGGACTGGGCGGCGAGATCGGACCAGGCAGGGGCATCCGGCGAGGACGCAGGCCCGGCCGCCGCGGTGGAGCCGGGCAGCGATGCCGTCTCGGGCGGGGGCGTGCCACCGGCCTGCGACGCGGGCGCGGGCGCGGGGGCGGTGGCCGGGCGGGAGTGGACCACGCGCCCTTCGGCCAGGGCCCGTTTCAGCGCGGCCTGTCCGTAGGTGCGCGGCTCCCCCTCGGGCAGGGAGTCGCGGCCTTCGTCCTCGACGACCGGGATGTCCCCGGGCGTCACAGCGGGTGCAGGCGCAGCGGACGTCTGGGCAGTGCCGGCCGAGGGAGCATCGGCAGGTCCGGGCGCGACCACCGCCGGCCTCGTCGATGGCGCCGGGCCTGCCGATGGCGGCGGGCCTGCCGACGGGGCCGGAGCGCTGGACAAGCCGTCACTGCGCGGCGGGGTCCGCTCGGGGCCCGGTGCGAGACCGTAGGAGTCCCGCGGGTCGGGCGGGTAGGCGTCCTCGGGCTCCGGCGGGTAGGGGTCCTCGTCGGGTTCGGGCGGGAAATCGTCCCCGGGGCGAGCACTGGGGGCGGCGCCGCCGTCGGGCCGCGACGACTGGGGGCCGGACCGGTCGGGGCCGACCGGATCGGGGCGAGCAGCGGGCGACGGCTGTGTGGCGCTGGGCACGGCGTCGCCCCAGGCTCCGGACAGACGCGCCGGCGCAGTGGCCTGGGCAGCACCCTCGCCTCGCGGGCCGACATCGCCTCGCGGACCGCCGGCGCCCGCACCGGAGTCACGGGACCAGTCGTCGCCGCCTGGGCCGGGCTCTCTCTCGCGGGTGTCGCCTGGATCGCTCCGACCGGGACCGCCCGCTCCGCGGCCGCTCGCGCCAGGTCCGCCCGCGGCGGGGCCGCCCCCGCCCGGAGCTGTGCCGCCAGGACCGCTGCTGCCGGTCCCGCCCCCGCCGGGGCCGGGATCCTCCCCGGTGACAGCCTCGACGCTCACCTCGACGCGCATGATGCGGCGGACGGCGTCGGCGACGTTCTCGGCGGCGGTGCCGCGGTGGAAGGCGGAGACCAGGCCGTCGGTGCGGAAGCCGAGCACCAAGGTGGTGCCACGCATCTCGTGCACGTGGGCGTTCTGCGAGATCAGTGCCCAGCTGGGACGGCGGATCTGGGCGAGCTCGTCGAGGATGGCCGACCAGTGGCCGCGCACCGCGTCGGCATCCGGGCCCCCCGCTGCCGCTTGCTGGGCAGGGGCAGCACTCGGCGCGCCCTGCTCGGGGGCGTCGGCCCGTTCGTCATGCCCGCCCGGACCGGGCTGCACAGACGCCGCCTGCGATTCCTGAGGCGCCGGCGGGCGGCTCGCGTCCTGGGAGGCGCTGCCCTGCCCGGGCACTGCGGCCGGGACCCAGCCGCCATCACCGGAGGCGGGTTGCTGGGCCGGAGCGGCCTGGGGGCGCTGCTGGCCCTGCGGGGCCTGGTCGCGCGCCGGGCCGGCATCGGAGACGGAGGCCTGCTCCCGCCGCGGGGCCTGCGGGCGGCCTTCCCGGGCCTGCCGGGAGGCGTCGGCCTTCTCCTGCGCGATGCGTCGTGCCTCCTCACGGGCGCCGGAGGCACCCGCCGGAGTCTGAACGCCAGTAGCGGCCCGGCCTCCCCCGGGGTGCTGAGGCCCGCCCCCGGACGGTGCGCCCTGGCCCGGGGCACCGCCGGGCAGCTGCCCTGGGTGGGAGGCGCGCCCGCCCCCGGCGTCGGCCGGGGCCGGTCCACCGGTGGCGAGCTCATCGCGCAGCACCAGTCGCGCAGCCAGCAGCTCCAGGTGCAGGCGCGGAGAGGTGGCCCCGCTCATGGTCGACAGCGTCTCGTGGATGAGATCGCCGCAGCGGGACAGATCCGCGGGGGCGAACAGGGTGGACTGGGCGCGCATGGATTCCAGCTCATCGGCCGGGACCTGAGGCAGCAGATCGGCGCCACGGTCGGGCACGGCCGCCAGCACGATCAGATCGCGCACGCGTTCCAGGAGGTCCTCGACGAAGCGGCGCGGCTCATGACCGGTGGCCAGCACCTGCTCGACCGCCTCGTAGAGGGCGGCGGCGTCACGCTGGGCGATGGCGGTGACGGCGCGGTCCAGCAGCGCGGTGTCGGTGAAGCCCAGCAGAGCGATCGTGGTGGCGAAGTCCACGCCGTCCTCACCGGCGCCGGCCATCAGCTGATCCAGCACCGACATCGAGTCCCTCGCGGAGCCTCCCCCGGCCCGCACCACCAGCGGCAGCACGCCCTCGCCGACGTTGACGGACTCGGTGGCGCTGATCTCCTCCAGATAGGGGGTGAGGATCTGCGGGGGGATCAGGCGGAACGGGTAGTGGTGGGTGCGCGAGCGGATGGTGCCGATGACCTTGTCCGGCTCGGTGGTGGCGAAGACGAACTTCACGTGCTCGGGCGGCTCCTCGACGAGCTTGAGCAGCGCGTTGAAGCCGGCCGAGGTGACCATATGGGCCTCATCGATGATGAACACCTTGTAGCGGTCGCGCACGGGCGCGAAGGAAGCGCGCTCGCGCAGCTCGCGGGCATCGTCGACACCGCCGTGGCTGGCCGCATCGATCTCGACCACATCCAGGCTGCCGGAGCCGTCACGAGAGAGGTCACGGCAGGAATCGCACTGGCCGCAGGGAGCCTCGGTCGGTCCCTGCTCACAGTTCAGGCACCGTGCGAGGATCCGCGCGGAGGTGGTCTTCCCGCAGCCGCGGGGGCCCGAGAACAGGTAGGCGTGACCGATCCGCCCCGCGCGCAGCGCACGCCGCAGGGGCGTGGTGACGTGGTCCTGGCCGATCACTTCGGCGAAGGACTCGGGGCGGTAACGGCGGTACAGAGCGATGGCCACCCACACAGGCTAATGGAGGCAACTGACGATCCCCTCCGCTGGGGACAGCATCACGGTGGGGAGGGGCACTCCGTGCCCTCATCGGGATCAGCGGCATGCTCGACGTCGCCCGGGCCCACGGCCGGCTGCTCATCGGCTGAGGCCGCGGCGGGCTGCTCGTCGGCCGTCGCTCCGGGCTGCTCGACGGCCGGTGTCCGCTGCCCGTCGGCCGGTGTCCGCGGTTCGTCGGCCGATGCCAGCGGCTCCTCGGACGGTCTCTGCGGTGGTTCGTTCGGTGCCGGCTTCTCAGACGGCGTGGCGGCCGAGGCCCGCGCGGCCTCCAGCCGCTCGCGGCGCCTGCGCAGACGGGCGAAGGTCAGGGCGAAGACCACCAGCACGATGACCACCGGAACCGCGATATCGACCACCCAGTCGGGCACGTCGAAGGGCAGGGACAGCTCGGGCAGCAGGCTGCGCAGCCAGTCCACCAGGTCCCGCAGCGGCTGCAGGACAGCCGCGATCAGATCGCGGATCGGCCGGGTCAGCGAGTCGAGGAACTCCCGGATCGGGCGGAGAAGCCCATCGACCCACTCCAGGACAGGGTCGACCACCCCCATGATCGCCTCGATGACCACGCCCATGCGCTCGGCGACCCACTCCCGTACCGGCTGCAGGATCCCGCTGAACAGTGCACCCAGCCCCAGCAGCGGGAGCAGGAAGGCGGCCGCCTTGGTCAGCGCGGCCAGCAGGGCATAGCGGGTGGGGTGAGCGGTCCGCTTGCGGTCGCGGGCAGCCGAGGGGCTGCCCTCATCCGGCGCGAGCGGTCTGCGGGTGAGCCCCTGGCGCACGTCGACCTCCCCGGCCCCGCCCAGCCCGGCGGTGCGCACGGTGATGACCTCGGCATCGGCCGGGTCACCGTCCTCATCGGGACGGCGGACGGTGCAGTACAGCGTGGTGACGTGCTCCTCGAGACGGAAGCGCAGGCCGTCGTCGGGCGAGGCCGGCTTCCCGGCCGGCGGGTTCCGGCTCCGCTTCTCGGGAGCATCGGCCTGGATGGCCCCCTCGGCCTCGTCACTCCCGTCAGCCCCGTCGGGACCCTCAGGTGCGTCGGCTGTCTCAGGCTCGTCATCCTCATTCGCCTCGTCGGTCGCGTCATCGGGAGTCTTCTCATCAGGAGCGGTGCCCGGGCCGGCGGCCTTCTGGCTCGCCTGGCGAGCCTTCTCCTCGGCCTTCGGATCGTGGGCGACACCGTCGATCTCGACCGTGAAGGAGGTGTCCAGCAGCCGGTGCCTGACCCTCACCAGGTAGTCGTGCTCGCCGACGCGCCCGCGGTAGGAGACATCGGCCGCGACACGGGTGGGCTCCTGGCTGCCGAAGGGCGCGGCAACGTCTTCCTCGACTTCCGCGGCGTCCCGGGGAGGGGTGTCGTCAGCTGGCGGCATGCGTCCACACTGTCATGCCCCGGGGCCGGGCGGATCGGCCATAGGTAGGAGGATCGGTCCCTCCCGTCGGCCGATCAGCTGATGGCACGGGGTGCCGCCGACGGCCCCGGAACGGCCCGGTGCCGGGGCACCCATCCCGGCACCGGGCTGCGCAGCGTCCCCGGCCATCGGGTCGCGAGCTCCTCGAGGAGAAGCACGGACCTACCCGCAACACCATAGTCCCCCTTATGTAAGCCCCTATGCGCGTTATTGACGGGGTAAATCGGCGGGCGTAGCGTCGCCTTCTGTGAATTCCTCCTCCGTCTCCTCTGCCCCCGCCGACACCCGCAGGCAGCGCTCGCGGAACCCGCTGCGCGCGATCATCGGCATCCCCTTCGGCTGGCAGGTCCTGATCGGCCTCGTCCTCGGTGTGGCGCTGGGCCTGGTCGCCGCGCAGATCGGTCCGGTCCCGGGCGCCGGGGAGGACGGCGATGACGGCCCGAACTGGCTGACCACCACCCTGGACACCATCGGCTCGACCTTCGTGTCGCTGTTGACGGCGCTGGTGCCACCGCTGATCTTCCTGGCGATCGTCACCTCGATCGCGAATCTGCGCGAGGTCACCAATGCTGCCCGCCTGGCCGGAAAGACCCTGCTGTGGTTCGCGATCACCGCGCTGATCAGCGTGCTGGTGGGCATCGGGCTGGGCGCTCTGACCGACCCGGGCGCGAGCGCCGGGGTGGACCCCGCGGACGCCGAGGCCTCCTCCACCCAGGGCGGCTGGCTCGACTTCCTGACCGGCCTGGTGCCCGCGAACTTCGTGGGTCTGGAGGGAAGCCTCGGCGATGACGGCTCGGTGTCGCTGAGCTTCAACGCCCTGCAGATCTTGGTCGTGTCCATCGCCGTGGGCATCGCCGTGCTCTCGGTGGGCGGCAAGGCCGACCCCTTCCTGCGCGTGGCCTCCTCCGGGCTGGCGATCGTGCAGAAGCTGCTGTGGTGGGTCATCCGCCTGGCCCCGATCGGCACCATCGGACTGCTGGGCAACGCGGTCGCCTCCTACGGCTGGGACGCCATAGGCCAGCTCGGCGTGTTCACCGCCGACGTCTACATCGGCATGCTCATCGTGCTGCTGGCCATCTACCCGATCCTGCTGAAGCTCAACGGGCTGAGCATCGGCTCCTTCTTCCGAGGGGTGTGGCCGGCCACCTCGCTGGGTTTCGTCTCGCGCAGTTCGCTGGGCACCATGCCGATGACCCAGACCGTCACCGAGCGCATGGGTGTGCCGCGCCACTACGCCTCCTTCGCGATCCCGCTGGGCGCGACCACCAAGATGGACGGCTGCGCCTCGATCTACCCCTCGCTGGCCGCGATCTTCGTGGCGAACTTCTACGGTGTCCCCCTGGGCGTGACCGACTACCTGCTGATCGTGCTGGTCTCGGTGCTGGGCTCAGCCGCCACCGCCGGCATGACCGGGGCGACCGTGATGCTGACCCTGACCCTGTCCACCCTGGGCCTGCCGCTCGAGGGCGTGGGCCTGCTGCTGGCGATCGACCCGATCCTGGACATGGGCCGCACCGCGCTGAACGTCACCGGCCAGTCCCTGGTGGCCGTGATCGTCGCCAAGCGCGAGCAGATCCTGGACCACGACGCCTACCGTGCGGCGCGCCGCACCTCCTTCGAGGCGATCCACGCCGAACAGGCGGAGCAGGCGGCCACCGACGGGTCCGCGGCCGATGGGCATCCCGCACCCTCTGGGGGCGCCGGCACGGGTGAGCAGCCCCCGACGGATGAGGAGGACCGCGAGAGGCAGCCCGCCACCGCGTGAGCGAGGCAGCCCGCCACCGCGTGAGCCGGGCGGGGCCGCGGCCGGAGCGTGACTCCGCGCACCAGGCCCGGGCGCGACCTGGTCTCGGCCCGCTCCTCCTGCCATAGAGTGCGGGTACCCGTTCCTGCCCGGGCCCCGGGCTCCAGCGGTGCATCTACCTCGGGTCCGCATCGGACCGTCCAAGGCGGCACCACCACCGTCGAGAGCAGCGATGAGCACCCAGCAGACCTCCCCCGCCCAGCAGGCGCCCACCACGGTGCGCGGCGCCGCTGGAACCGCCTACTTCCCGATCGCGTTCATCGCCCGCTTCCCCTTCGCGATGATGGTCGTCGGCACCCTCACGCTGGTCGTCTCCGCCCGCGGCTCGATCGCCCTGGGCGGCCTGAACGCCGCGGTGGTGGGACTCGGCTCCGCGCTCGTGGGCCCGCTGCTGGGCGCCGCCGCCGATCGCATGGGTCAGCGGCCCGTGATCCTGCTGGCAGGGATCGTGAATTCTCTGGTCCTGATCGCGATGGCCGCCGTGGCCTTCAGCTCCCTGCCCGATGCCGCGGTGCTCGCGGTGGGGTTCCTGATCGGTGCCTCCTCCCCGCAGATCGGACCGCTCTCGCGCAGCCGCCTGCTGCAGCTGATCCTCCATGAGCTGCCCTCGCAGCGGCGGGCCCGCAGCCTCAGCGGCACCATGGGCTATGAGTCCGCGGCCGACGAGACCGCCTTCGTGTTCGGGCCCGTCCTGGTCGGGCTCCTGGCGACCACCATGAACCCGGCGGCGCCGATGATCGGTGCCGCTGTCCTGACGCTCGTGTTCGTCACCGCCTTCGCCCTGCACCCGACCGCCCGCCTGGCCGGCCCCACCGCCGAGGACGGCTCGGTCACCCAGGGCCCGGCGCGAGAGCTGTTCGGCCTGGCGGTGCTGGTGCTGGTGGCGGGCTCGCTCGGCGTGGGCCTGTTCTTCGGCACCGTGCTCACCTCACTCACGGCGTTCCTGGAGGCCACCGGGGACGGCGAGTCCGCGGGCCTGGTCTACGGCGTGATGGGCGTGGGCTCGACGGTCCTGGCTCTGAGCATGGCGCTGCTGCCCGAGCGGTTCCGCCTCTGGGCGCGGTGGCTGGCCTCCTCGACGCTGATGCTGGCCGCGATGATCGCCTTCGCGCTCGCCGGCGGGCTGCCCGGCGTGGTCGCCGCGATGGCGCTGGCCGGGATCGGGGTGGGGCCGACGGTGGTGACCGTGTTCTCGCTCGCGGCCGAGCGCAGCCCGCAGGGCCGCTCGTCGACCGTGATGACCATGGTGGGGTCGGGGACGATCGTGGGCCAGTCCGCCGGATCGGCCCTGACCGGGGAGGTCGCGGAGAGCGGTGGCGTGCAGGCGGCCATGTGGCTGCCTGTCGCCGCCGCCGCCCTGGTGCTGCTCGCCGCCCTGATCAATGCCCTCACGTGCCGTCGCACGCCGCGAGATTCCAGGATCGAGACGCTCTCGGCGCCCGACTCGCCGCACCCGGCTTCGCCTCACGGCGCCCCACATCAGCCCTCGGCCCGGCACACCCCCGATGACGACGCAGACGACGCGGACACCGAGGGAGCCGTGGACGCCGAGGACGCCGACGGCACCGCAGAACCGATGTCCCAGAAGACGCTGACGTTCACCCAGCATCCTGCTGAGCACCCCTGAAGCGCACGCCACAGAACCAGCATGAACAGCCCGGACAGCGGGCCGAGGCACCCGACCGGACAGCATGCCGAGGCGCCCAGCCCGGGCAGCGGCTCACCGCCGCAGCACGTGGCGCAGCGCCTGCTCGAGCTCGCCGTGAGCGGCGTGGAATCCGCCGGCCTGCAGGCGCGCGTCGGAGACGTTCTGATCGGCCTGGACCAGTTCGCGGGCCCCCTCGGCCCCCAGCACCAATCTCGGGCCGAAGCCTGGCACCGGCACCAGCGCGGGACGCCGCAGGACCTTCCCCAGGGTGCGGGCGAGCTCGTGAGCGGTGGCCGGCTGCGGGGCGACCCCGTTGAGCGGCCCCTCGACATCGACGGACAAGGCGGCGTGGGCGAACACGCGGGCGATGTCGTCCAGTGTGATCCAGGAGGTGACGGCCTCGGGGTGGTTCAGCCGACCGCCGACGCCGGCCAGGAACAGCGGCAGCTGCGGCAGCAGCGCTCCGCCCGCGTCGCTCAGCACCACGCCGGTGCGCACCGCGGCGACGCGGACCCCTGCCTCGGCGGCCGGGCGGGCGGCGGCCTCCCAGTCGCGCACCACCTCGGCCAGGAACCCCTCCCCACCCGGATCGGACTCGGTCAGCAGCTCGCCGGGGCGCTGACCGCCGTAGTAGCCGACAGCGCTGGCCTGGACAAGGGCACGCGGGCCGTTGTCCATGCGGGCGAGGGTGCGGGCGAGCAGGGCGGTGCCGTGGATGCGGGACTCGTAGATCTGGCGGCGGGCAGCCTTGGTCCAGCGGGTGGCGATGGAGCGTCCGGCGAGGTTGATGACCACATCGACCCCTTCGAGATCTCCCGGGTCCAGCACCCCGGCGCGCGGGTCCCAGGCGATCTCCCCGGGCCCGACGGCGTCTTCGCGGATCATGCGGCGCACCGTGTGCCCGCCGCTCTCCAGCAGCGCGGCCAGCTGTGTGCCGATCAGTCCGGAGGATCCGGTGATGGCGATGGTGCGGCGCGGGGTGCCGGCGAAGCGGGCGTGGAAGTCCAGGTCCTCACGCAGCTGGCTGGCACGGAAGGACAGCACGCTGCGGATCTGCCTCTCGGCCAGCGGTTCGAGGCGGCTGAGCCGGCGCGGCAGCTCGACGTCGATGACTTCGTGGAGGCCGGTGCGGCTCGGGTCCTCGGCCACCTCGGGCCGGATCTCGTGCTCGTGCTGCCAGGTGCGCCAGGGGCCGTGGGCTTGCCGGTCGGTGAAGCGGCCCTGCCCGTCGGAGTCGGTGTGGCGGACCACCCAGCGGGGCCGCAGCACGTCCGGCAGCAGCGGCGGGCCGAGGCGCACACCGACGATGCGGCCCGCGCGAGTGCCGCCCTCGGCGGGATCATCCGGGGTCGCGAGCCCCGGCGGGGTGAGCCGAATCAGGGCACCGGGACGCTCGTGCCAGTCCACGACATCGCGGTGGGGGTGGTCGACCCGGTGGGTGGTCTCGATCCTCATGGCTGCTCCTGCCTCGCCGAACCGGTCGGCCCAGGCTAACGGCGCGCGCTCCGGGCAGGAAGGCCCTGGGTCCGGGCGGCTCCGCTCAGGACGATCGGCCGGCGGGACGACGCTACGGACGACACCGGGCGCAGGTGAGGGGCCGCCGTGCAGATCGGCGGGGCACTCGCCCGCGGCTTTCGTCGGCCGTCCTCGGTGCCCACTCGGCCCGGCCCAGTCGCCAGTCGTCGTCGGCGCCCACTCGGCCCGGCCCTGTCGCCAGTCGTCGGCGGCGCCCGCCCGACCCGACCAGCCGTCGGCCGTCGGCGGCGCCCACCCGGCTCAGCCTGGCCCGGCCCAACCGTCGGCCCCACCGGTTCTCGGCGACTCACCGGTCTGCCGGATCGTCATGCCCGCGGGCATGAAGCGACCCCTCGTGCACCTGCCAGAGCCCGCCTGCCCTTGCTGCCGTCAAGCCCTGGGGGAGTTCAGCGAGATGACACCGCACGAGGGGTCGCATCAAGTGTAGCGCCTGAGACGGCGTGGTCACGAGGTGGCGTTCGTCATCCTGCCTCGCGCCGAGGACCGGACGCTGACCGGCGATCTCATAACGACCGCATAACGGCCGCGCCGAGACGGAGTCGGAGGGCCGCATCCATCCGGTACATTCCCTCACACCTGCTTGTGACGTACGGCACTCGCAGAGCGGATCGCGACGATGCCACCCGCGGCCAGGGCGCCGACCGTTGCCTGTGACCCCGATCGGACGGTCGCCCGAATCAGCCTCGCCCCTTCCTCTGCCCACGTCCTCACTCGCACGGCTCCTCTGCCCACGTCCTCACTTGCACGGCCGCCCGGTCGTGTCCGCTCTTTCCCTGCCCCTTCTCGCGGACCTCCTCCCGTACCGGGTGCGTCCCGACCTCCTCCTAGGAGTGCTCATGACTTTTGCCGACGTGATCACAGCGCTGAACGACGTGGTCTGGGCGCTGCCGCTGGTGATCCTGTGCCTGCTCGCCGGCGTGTACTTCACCCTGCGCACCCGGTTCGTGCAGGTCACCGGAATCCCGGACATGCTCAAGCAGCTCGTGGTCGGCGAGAAATCCGCCGACGGCACCTCATCGTTCCAGTCCCTGATGATGTCGCTGGCCAATCGCGTGGGCATGGGCAACATCGGCGGTGTGGCCACCGCGATCGCCTTTGGCGGGCCTGGTGCGGTGTTCTGGATGTGGATGATGGCCTTCCTGGGGGCCGCCACATCCTTCATCGAGTGCACCCTGGGCCAGATCTACAAGGAGAAAGACCCCGACACCGGCGAGTACCGGGGCGGGCCGGCCTACTACTTCGAGAAGGCCTACAAGCACAAGGCGAATCTCCCCTCACTCATCTATGGGGTCCTCTTCGCTGCGGTCACCGTCTTCGCGATGGCCTTCTTCCTGCCGGGTGTGCAGGCCAACGGCATGTCCTCGGCGATCGAGATGGCCTGGGGCGTACCGACCTGGGTCACCGCCATCGGCGTGGTGATCCTGCTGGCCTTCATCGTGATTGGCGGCGTCAAGCGCATCGCCGTGTTCGCCGCCAATGTGGTGCCGGCGATGGCGGTCCTGTACATCTTGGCGGCCCTGGTCGTGTTCTTCGTGAACTTCGAGCGCATTCCCGACGTGTTCAGCCTGATCTTCGGCAGCGCCTTCGGCGCGGACGCCGTGTTCGGCGCGATCGTCGGCCTGGCCATCAAGTGGGGCGTCCAGCGCGGCATCTACTCCAACGAGTCCGGGCAGGGCACCGGCCCCCACCACGCTGCCGCCGCCGAGGTGTCCCACCCGGCCAAGCAGGGCTTCGTGCAGGCCTTCGCGGTCTACATCGACACCCTGTTCGTGTGCACTGCCACCGCTTTCATCATCATCTCCACTGACATGTACACCGTCTTCCGCGGTGAGGAGTTCGGCGACGACATGTACGAGGCCGGCTCGCTGGACGGCGCGGTCGAGCCCGGGCCCGGCTACGTCCAGGCCGGATTCGACGCTTTCGCGCCGGGACTGGGCGCCTCCTTCGTGGCGATCACGCTGGCGTTCTTCACCTTCACCACGATGGTGGCCTACTACTACATGGCCGAGGTGAACCTGTCCTACCTCACCCGGAAGATCAAGAGCGGCACGATCCGCCGCGGCTTGATCCGGGTCCTGCAGGGTCTGATCCTGGTCTCCGTGGCCTACGGCGCGGTGACCACCGCAGGCTCGGCCTGGGGGCTCGGCGACATCGGCGTGGGCTCGATGGCCTGGCTGAACATCCTGGGCATCCTGCTGCTCCAGGTGCCGGCCCTGAAGGCACTGAAGGACTACCGTCAGCAGAAGAAGCAGGGCCTGGACCCGGAGTTCGATCCGAGGCCGCTGGGCATCAAGAACGCCGAGTTCTGGGAGCTGCGGGCCGACGGCCGGGAGCTGCAGGGCAAGGCCGGTCAGGAGCTCGGCGCGGAAGCCGGCGGCACCAACGGCGAGGGTCCGACGGGCTGACCGCCGGCCGGCGGCACCGGCCCCACAGGCCCGACGGGCATCCGACCGCCGGCCATCACCCCGGCGCCGGCCTCGAGGCCCGACAGCCGCTGACCGCCGGCCGTCACCCCGGCGCCGCGACGCCCCGACGCCCCGACGCCCCGACGCCCCGACGCAGTATGGCCGCTGGCGACTGGTGCTGTGCACCGGTCGCCAGCGGCCACGGTCAGGGATCGCAGGGGCCCGGACCAGTGCCTCGCAGGAGGCAGGGCCGGGCAGGGTGCCTTGGCTAGACGCGGGCCGGCGTGGGCGCTCCCGCCTCGGCCGCGGACCCGTCAGCGTGCTCGTACCTGCGGTCGTCCTCCATCAGCACCCCGGCGATCACCACCACCACGAGCAGCACGGCGCCCATGATCAGGTAGGAGGAGCCGAAGCCGATCGTGTCGTAGGCCATGCCGAACACCCACGAGAAGACGACGATGCCGACCTGCTTGGCCATGTTGAAGCCGATCATGTATGCCGTCGCGGAGATCTGCACGTCGAACATCCTGGTGATGTACTTCATCACCGAGATCAGCATCAGCGGCATCTCCACCGCGGCCAGCAGGCGCCAGAAGATCAGCAGGTAGGTGTGCGTGAAGAACGCCGAGCCGACCACGCGCACGATCAGCACGATCGCGAACAGCTGCAGGCCGCGCTTGGCGCCGATCTTGTTGATGATGAACGGCATCGCCACCATGACCAGGGCCTCGGCGAGGATCTGCGCGAACACCACTCGCGAGAACAGCACCTGCGGGTCCAGCGAGCCGGTGACGAACCGCGCGAAGTAGTTGGGGAACTGCTGGTCGAACACGTCGTACAGCGCTGCGGCGCCGAACATCAGCACCATGAACCCGATGAAGGACCGGCTGCGCAGCAGCCGCAGCACGACCTGCCGATCCACCTTGGGCTTGGTGGCGGGCTGCTCGCCGGAGCCGGCCTCGTCGGCCCGCTCGGCGTCAGCGGTCAGGGCCTCGTAGCCGGGGCTCCCGGGCTTGGGGGTGCGGGCGACCAGCAGCAGCACACCCAGCACGATCGCGGAGAAGGTGGCGGCCCACCAGATGTTGTCGGGGTTCGAGGCCCAGATGAACCCGCCGACCAGGGAGGCGGTCGCGCCGGCGATCGAGCCGAACAGGCGCACGTGGCCGTACTCGAAGTTGTTGGCCCGGGCGTTGCGCTCGTTGAACGTCTCCACGATGCCCACGCCCGCGTTCAGGGTCAGCGAGAGGAACAGGCCGCCGACGATCGCGCCGAGGACCTGATTGATCTCCACCAGCGGCGTGAACACGAAGGCGAAGAAGGGCCCCATCAGGGCACCGACCAGGACCACGAAGGCGAACAGGTGCTTGCGGAAGCCGAGCTTGTCCTGGATGAAGCCGTAGAAGGGCTGCAGGCAGAAGGCCGTCAGCGCCATCACCGAGTTGAGCAGCCCGATGTTGCCGTGCGACATGCCCGCCTCGACCTCGAGCCAGCGGCTGAGGAAGGTGAAGGCGAGCTGCCAGATCGCGAAGTAGAAGAAGAACAGGCCGCCGAAGTTCCAGAACACCGGCTTCTTCAGGGGGCTGCCGGCCGACCGGGCCGGCGGGGCCGATCGGGCGTGCGGGGCCGACGAAGTGCTGTCGGCCGCCGATGCGCCCGGCTCCGAGGAGGGATCGGGGGCTGCTGGGGTGTCGAGGCGGTTCATGCGAAGTCTCCGGAGGGGTCCAGGACCCGGGTCGAGGTCGGCGCGGGGCGGGTGGCGGGCAGCGGGGTGCCCCAGATCGGGGTGCCGTCGGTGTCGAATGGGAGCACCTGGGCACAGGCGTGGCGGTTCGGGTCGTAGAGCGGGTTGCCCTCGATCCGGGTATAGGTGCGGGCGTGGTAGACGAGCACCACCTCACCGTCCGCCGTGGTGGTGAAGGAGTTGTGGCCCGGCCCGTAGCGCTCGGCGGCAGGGTCGGAGACGAACACCGGGGACCGGCTCTTGGTCCAGGACGAGGGGTCCAGCAGGTCGGCGTCGGCATCGGCGGTCAGCACGCCCATGGCGTAGTCGATGCCGGTGGCCGAGGCGGAGTAGGTCAGATGGATCTTTCCGTTACGAACCAGCACGGCCGGACCCTCGTTGACCCAGAAGCCGCGGATCTCCCAGTCGTACTCGGGGCGGCTGAGCTCGACCGCCTCGGTGGCCAGGGTCCAGGGGTTGTGCATCCGGGCGATGTAGAGGTTGGAATGGCCCTTGACGTCGAAATGCTGCTGGGACCACACCAGGTACTGCTGGCCATGGTGGACGACGCTGGTGGCGTCCAGCGCGAAGGACTCCCAGCCGGTGTCGATCTGGCCGCGTTCGATCCACTCGCCCTCGAAGGGATCCGCGGCGGTGTTCTCCAGCACGAACATGCGGTGGTTGAAGGTGTCGTCAGTGCCGGGCACATCGACGGTGGCCTCCTCGTTCGGCGCGGCCGCGTAGTAGATGTACCAGGCATCGTCGATGCGGTGGATCTCCGGGGCCCAGATCAGGTGCGACTGGGGGCCGTCCTCGTGGCGGCGCCAGATGGTCACCTCCTCGGCACTCTGCAGGTCGTCGAGATGCGCGGCGCGGCGCAGGATGATCCGGTCGTACTCGGGGTGGGAGGCGGTGAAGAAGTACTCGTCCCCATGTCGCAGCACGCAGGGGTCCGCGCGCTGCAGCACCAGGGGATTCATGGTCGGTGCATCGTTGCGTGTCATGCCGTTCCTTCGTCGGAAATGGTCTGGGGCCCGAAGCTCAGGCC
>DWZH01000070.1 GCA_019118275.1 Candidatus Brachybacterium merdavium
ATCCGCCGGCCACCAGCACGGTGGAGACCCCGCGCTCGGCGTGCAGCGGGCGGATGCGGTCCACGAACGGGGTGATCGGTTCGCGCTCGGCCGGGATCAGGGCA
This sequence comes from Candidatus Brachybacterium merdavium, assembly GCA_019118275.1. GTDB lineage: Bacteria > Actinomycetota > Actinomycetes > Actinomycetales > Dermabacteraceae > Brachybacterium > Brachybacterium merdavium. The sequence goes on from DWZH01000070.1 coordinate 105, forward strand.
CGCATGCGTTGGTCGCGGATCATGAAGTTGGTGGCCGAGGTGTCCTCGTCGATCAGCAACGCCGAGGCGCCGGCGTCGACCGCCTCGACGAGGGAGGCGGCCTGGGAGGTCGAGCCGGAGGCGTTGGTGGTGGAGAAGCTGCGGGTGTCGGTGCCCGAGGGTAGGCCGCTGATGAAGGGCGAGATGTCGACGCCGGCCACGGATCGCCCGTCCTCAGCGCGGATGGAGGCGACATCGCGCCGGGTGATCACCCATTCACGGCCGTCGCCCGCCCGGTGGGCGTACACGCCGCGCTCGATGGCCCGCAGCAGAGTGGATTTGCCGTGGTAGCCACCTCCCACGATGACGGTGACCCCATCCGGGATGCCCATCCCGGTCACGCGACCACCGCTGGGCAGGTCGACGGACACCCGCAGCGGGCCCGGACTGTCGAAGGGGACGGCTCCCTCTGTGAGCGGCAGATCGGAATCCCCGGCGCGGCGCGGCAGGATCGCCCCGTCCCCGACGAAGGCCACCAGGCCGCGCCCCGCCAGCTGGTCACGCAGGGCCTCCTGGTCGCGGTGCAGGGTGACGTGTGCGCGCAGGGCCGTGGCATCGAGGCGGGCGTGGAACAGGGCGGCTTCGGCGATCCGGGGCAGAGCCTCGGTGAGCAGCCGATTCGCCTGGCGGCCCCGGACCCGACGACCGGAGGCGGGCAGCTCGGCGGCGAGGCGCGCTTCGATCCCCTCGGCGGTGACGGCGACGCTGGTGCGCTCGAGGATCTCCTGGCCCGGGGTCCCGATGCTGATCTTCTCGCCGGTCGATGCCGCGGCCTCCGCGACGGCCCGGGCCAGGAAATCGGTGGTCGCGACGCGCCCGCGATGATCGTCCAGGAGGTCCTCCGGGATCCCGGCGGCGGCCCGGTCGACCACCAGACGCATCAGGGAGGGCGGGGCGAAGGGGTCGACCTGCACGTGGTCGATGAGCAGGCGGCACGGCCCCAGGTCGTAGGTGCCCCTCAGCTGCTTGTAGGACCCGTAGCCGCGCCCGTCGATCGATGTGAGGATCCTGGTCAGGTCGGCGCGGGTCACTGTCGTTCACTCCGTCGCTGGTCAGATCGGACCGAGAACACCATCGCGATGGCCAGCAGCAGGGTCGTCATGAGGGCCGCAGGGACACTGTCGAACACGAACACCCCCAGGGCCAGCCCGGCCACCACCGCCACGAGAGCGCTGAGGGTCATCCTCCAGCGGTCACCGAGACCGGCTCGGCTGCGCCGCTCGTCCGACGCAGACCGGCGCTCGCCACTCATGTCAGGCTCCTTGCTCGAGGGGGCGTCTACGACCCTAAGGGTGGCCGCAGCAGGGCCGAAACCCTGATCTGCACAGCACCCTGGTCTGTACCGCCCCGTGATCTGCACGGCACATGGTTCCACGCCTTCGCGCGCCCGATCCGCGCGCGGCCGCCTCGGGCCAGCAGACGGGGCCCCACCAGCGGCCGGCCCGGGGCAGAGGACCGGTTCCGCGCGCGGCCGCTTCGGGTCAGAGGACGGGAGAGCCGCACCGCCGGAGGGCGGCGGTCCTGTCGGGTTCGGGCCTCGGACTACGGGATGGCGGCGAACCCGAGGTTGAGCGCCGCGAGGATCAGCGGTGTCGCCGCGAGCAGCAGCGTCACCACCAGATTCGTCCTTGTCAGCTCGCCACCGGGTGAATACTCCTCCCGGGCGACATCCATGTGGCGCCACCAGGCGAACACCGCGATGCCCCAGAGCACGAGCCCGCCCAGGTCGATGAGAACGGGGAGGAGCAGCTGCAGCGGATTGTTGTCGCCGAGGAAGGCGAGGAGCAGCAGTCCCCCACCGGGCAGGAGCAGCGCGAGCGCGGTCAATGCAGCCACCTCCACGGACGCCTCGAAGCGGGGCGCACCGCGCAGAGAGAAGCTGGGCTGCCGAGCGAGCCGTACGATACCTGCGATCCCCAGGACGATCGGAAAGAGCGCACCGATGACGATGTCCTTGCTCCTCATCGCGAGGAAGGAGAGGCCGGCACTCGCCATGGAGTACGACTCCTCGTCGAACTCATATACGTGCGGGAAGAGTTCAGCGAGCATCATCGGCAACCCGATCGCGTAGAAGCTCAGCACTGCTCCCGCAAGGTGCGCCCCCGCTGCCACGAACAGCGCGACGGCCAGCACGTCGATGTGCAGAGCGAATCGCCAGATGCCGATGCCCAGGAATACCAGCGCCACGAGGGCGATGGTGCAGGAGGCGATCAGTGGAGGGGTGTTCAGGTCGAGATCCGGCACGGCATCCGTGAACAGCTGCGGCACCAGAGTCCGGTTCAGGCTCAGCGTGATCCCGGACCATCCCGAGATCAGGGCGACCAGGCCAGTCGCGACATAGAGCCACCAGGTCTTGAAGCGCCTCAGCCCCATGGCGCCGACGATCGACAGCAGGCAGAACGCGAGCAGGTCGAAGCCCAGCCAGAGCTGCAGGGCGACGATGGCCCCGAGGACCACCATCGCGGTGATCCGCAGCCACTTGCGCGGGAGCGTCCACAGAGCGATCGCCGCCGCCAGCCCGATGAGATTGATCAGCGACGTCAACGCCACGGACAGGAAGATCGCCGCCGAGATGTACAGGCTGAGGAAGGTCACTGCCGCGACGAGGACGACGCACGCCACCAGGCCGGTGCGTGAGCGCGGACGGGCGAGGGGCATACCGGTCGGTTGGAGCGTGCTGTGCATGCAGGCACTTTACTCACGAAAAAAGCGCCCGGAACGTTCCCGGGCGCAGGCCGACAAGAGGCTCGACCATGAAGAAACAGATCCGAGCCTATCGGTCGTGTCAAGCCCCTTGACAGGAACTCGCTGCATACGCCCTCCCGACGAGCCGGTGGGGCCAGGGGCGTCTGCGGAGGCCATCGCACGGCATCGTTCAGCTCCCCCGAGGACAGGGCCCGGCGGGCGCGGGCCCTGAAGTGCGCGTCGGCAGAACCGAGGAGACGTCGTGGTGTTCGTCGGCGGTTCGGCGCGTTGGTCACCGCTGAACGCCGGAGCCTCCCTCAGCCCTCGCTGCCGCCCTCGCTGTCGACCGGGGCGAGCACTGTCGCTGCCAGGGTCCGGGCGATGGGAGTGAAAGATTCGATGTCCCCGCCGGCGCCGTCGGGGGCCGTGGTGAAGCTTCGCAGCAGGGCGACGGCCGGCAGATTCCGGATGCTCATGAATTCGACAGGGCCGCCGCCCACCCGCCAGCCGCGCTGGGTGAGCTCCTCGGCGACCTGGCCGAAGGAGACCAGCTCCGCGGGTCGGGTGCTGGCGATATGGAGCAGCAGCAGCGCGGTCGCATCGCGCTCGAAGCCGTCCTTCGGCGGGATCAGCGCTTCGACCAGCAGTTCCCAGAGGGCCCGGGGGTCCGTGCCCGCCGTGGCCGCACGGCGCGTGGGCAGCAGCTTCCGCTTGTACTTGCGCAGCAGCTTCACCCTCTGGAGCGCCTCACGGAAGTCGAGCACGTGGACGGCGAGGTTCTCCCGGTTGTTCTTCCCGTACCAGGTGTCCTGGTCGGGTACGACGGCGGACGCGGCGATCACCATCTCCGGCGTCATGTACCCGGCCTGGGTGAGGCCGATCCCGCCGTCCCCGGCGCGCTCCAGGAACCACCGGATGGGGTGCAGGGCCGCGGCCAACTCCTTCAGCTCCGGCGGTTCGGGGGCGCTGACGACGTCGATCAGGCGGAGGGAGAGCTCGAAGTAGGCGGGCGTGCCGTCGAGTCCTTCGGCGACGTCGGCGAGCGCCGGATGCAGCCCGGCCACGGCGAGGCCGCCCTGCTCGGCATCCAGCGCCTGCTGCAGCGCCCCGAGGTCGAAGAAGGCCGGGTCGGCCAGCACCTCTGCGAGGCTCTCGGCATCGGTGATGCCGCCGCAGTCCTCGGGCGGGGCGGCGCGGCGGCCGCCCGTTGCGACCGCGGCGGGGGCGTCATCGGGCGCGCTCCGGACGGCCTCGACCTTCAGCCGGATCCGCCAGTCGTCGCCGTAGTCGTAGACGTAGCGGAGGGTGTCGCCCACATCCTGCAGGGTCTCGTCCAGGCGCACCTCGGCGGCGGGCAGGCCCTCGTCCTCCCCCTCCTCGACATCGAAAGGACACAGGAAAAGCTGCGCGCGAGGGTCGAAGGGGTGGCCGCCGAGCGCGAAGCGGTGCAGGTGATAGTCGAGCCAGTCGAAGCTGACCTGGATGATGCGGTGCACCTGGGCGAGGGTGAGATCGCCGTGCAGCTCGAGCCGACGCCAGATCGGCGGTCTCGCCTCCTGGAGGTCCATGCGCACCGTGAGGATCGTGGGCTCCCCGAGCGGGGCGCGGCGCAGGTCCGGGCGCGGCATCTGTGCACCGGAGATGGA
>DWZH01000071.1 GCA_019118275.1 Candidatus Brachybacterium merdavium
GGCGGATCAGGCCGCGATCCTGCGCCTGCTGCCCGAGGGTCATGGGCTCGATCCGGTCACCGCTCATCAGGACGCGGTGTGCGGCCCGTACAGCGGCGCACAGGGGCGCGCTGGTGAAGTCCCCCGCCGTGATGCGGCGGAACGCTCTGACGGCCTCCTGCGGCTCCGCGTGCAGCAGGGCACCGGCGACGGCGACCTCGGGGCGGGGGAGGGCGGTCACGTCTACCGAGACCGGGATGGGGACAGTAACGTGGTGGCCGCGAGTCTGTTCGTTCGGAGCGGTCCCGGTTCCCTGTCCGGGGCCGCTTTGCTGTGTGATCGTCACCGGGCCTCGACCCCCTGCGGGTAGAGGATCGCGGCGACGCGGCGGGCCTGCTCATCGGTGAGCGGTGGCAGGGCCTCGGCAGCCTCACGGGCTGCCCGCTCCAGCTTCGCGGCGCGCAGGTCGCGGCGGGCGTCATCGACCTCGGCGGTCGTGCCGTACCGGGCGGCGGTGGCAACGCGTGAGCGTGCCTGTGTGATCTGAGACAAAAGTGCTCCCGAGTGAAGGGGCACAGCGCGCCATGCGCGTGTGCCTACTTCACCGGGAGCTGAGAAGCCTGTACCCGTTCAGGGTCCCTGAATATGCCGGACAGATCGCCTCCGGCGGACGCTACGGGGCCATACTAACGCGCCTAGCACTAGCTGCGGCGGCGCTGCTCCCGCCGTAGCTCTCGTGCTCGAATCGTCTCCGGGTCGCGGGACCGCTGGTGACCGGGGACGAGGTTCAGCTGCGCCCGTCCCCGGAACCCACTGGCCGCCCACATCTCGACGGCGTTCAGCACGTCGCCGGTGACTCCTCGGCGTCTGGCCTGTCCGCACCCTGCGCACTGGAAGACCACGGCAGGGTCTGATCGCCCCGTGCGGACGCGCTCACCGAACCGCTCCAGGTCGGCGACGTCCGTGATCGAGTGCCACCCCACAGGCACCCCCGCGCCCGTCCCCGGGAGGACGGTCACCGTGACGGTGAGGGCCTTCCGGCGAAAGCGCAACCGATACCCGTCCTCGGTCTCCACCACGCGTGCCTCCTGCCCCGTGGCGTGGTTCATGTGCAGCAGCTTCACCCACGGCCAGCGGCGACCGGCGAGCGCGGCCTGCACAGCCTGCAGGTCGTCGGCGTCGATGCCCCACCCGGTCACGTTGAACCGCATGGCCTCCACGGGTTCTAGCTGTACGTCGTCCTGGTCGATCACGCCTGTTCTCCCTTCGGTGTGATGTGGATCAGCTCGGTGCGGAACCGCCGCCCGCCCACGCCGTCGCCCTGCTCAATGTCCACCCGGAACAGCTCACCGATCAGGGTGCGCTGCTGGTCCACCGGGGCGTCCAGGAACGTGTGCCCAGGCGAGGACGACCGCATGATGCGCGCAACCGTCCGGTTCCCGCCCTGCGCCTTCAACGTCACCTCGGCCCGCCGAATCTCCTGGTCCAGGTCGGCGGTGCCGTCGACCAGCTGCGCCTCGCCGATAGTGCCAGCAGCGAACAGGCGGGCCAGGGCGCGCTTCCGTTCCTCCAGCTCGCGCAGCTTCTCCCGTGCAGCATCACGGGCCGACCGAGTGGTGCGCTTCCGCGCCTGGTCGGTCACCTGCGCTCCCACGTCGGCGCGGTCCAGGTACTCGGCGACGACGCTCCGCACGTACTCGTCCAGCGGGGCCGTTCGCCTGTACGCGTGCCCGGCCTGTGTACGGCCCGCCTGCCGCCGCTGTACTCGGCAGGCGTATTGCTGCGGGTTCACACCCACCATCGCCTCACCGCACCAGCAGTACGCGACGCCGGACAGCAGGTGTTTGCGCCGCCCGCTGCCGGACGCCTTGCCTCGGCGTGTCTGGAGCGCTGCGTGGGCCGTGGCGTAGTCCTCGGTGTCCACGATGGCCGGATACCGGCCCGGGTACGTCTTGCCCTCATGCTCCTGCAGGCCGACGTTCGCGGGGCGCATCAGCAGGCCGCGCACCGTGGACGTGGACATGATCGGTCCCAGCTCGTCCCAGGTCGCGCGCTGCTCGCCCGGTTTCGGCGATGAGTAGTTCCGGCGGCGTCCTCGCACGCCCTTGTCCGCGATCCACTTGCTGACCGAGGTTAGGGACTGGCCGCGTGCGATGCGCTCGGTTGCCTCAGCGAGGACGGGGGCGACCTCGGGGTCAGGCTCGAACGTGCCCTTCTCGTCGCCCTTGATCCAGCCGAGGGGGACCGGTCCGCCGAGGGCCTGCCCGTTGACGCGGGCGTGCTGTTTCTGGGCGCGGATGCGCTCGGACATCTTCTCGGACTCTGCGGCGGCGACGCTGCCCTTGATGCGGGCGATCATGCGCCCGGATGAGGTGGACAGGTCTAGGTCTCCGGCGTTGACGGTGTGGGTGGGGGTGCCGCCATCGACGCCGCATGCGCTGATGTAGTGCTCTAGCTCCAGGGGGCGGCGGTGCAGCCGGTCCGTGTCCCAGCAGATCACGGCGTCCACGTCTCCGGCCTCGATCAGCTGCACCAGCTCGTCATAGCCGGGGCGGCGCTTGCTGGTGGCGAAGGATGCGCTGATGTCGTTGTCGACCAGGGCGTGTGTCACCTGGTAGCCGAGGGAGTCTGCAAGCTCGCGGCATGCGCTCTCTTGGCGCTCGACGCCGATGGCTTGCCCGTCCTTGTCCTTGCTGATGCGGCTGTAGATCGCGGCCCGCTTGCCCGTAAACGTCATGACGCCAGGGTATATGCTACCGGTGCCGGCAAGACCACCTTCCTGCGTTGCCTGGCCCAGTCCGTCGGCGCCCGCGAGCGTGTGGTCACGATCGAGGAGGTCTTCGAACTCGACCTGGGCCTGCGTGACGTGGTGGCCATGCAGACCCGCCAGGCGAACCTCGAGGGCACCGGAGAGATCTCGATGCGCCGACTGGTCAAGGAAGCTCTGCGCATGAGACCCAGCCGGATCATCGTCGGTGAGGTCCGCGAGGCTGAGGCCCTGGACATGCTGATCGCCCTCAACAGCGGCCTGCCCGGACTGGCCAGCATCCACGCGAACTCCGCACGGGATGCCGTGACCAAGCTGTGCACCCTGCCCCTGCTGGCCGGGGAGAACGTCTCCAGCCGCTTCGTGGTGCCGACCGTGGCCGGAGCGGTGGACCTCGTGGTCCATCTCGACATGCTCGCAGACGGCCACCGCCGGGTGCGAGAGATCGTTGGGCTGACCGGGCGGGTCGAGGACGATGTCATCGAGATCTCCGATCTGTTCTCCCTCCACGGCGATCATCTGGTACGCGGCGACGGGCACCCGCCCCACCCCGAACGGTTCCTTCGCGCCGGCCACGATCTGATGAGCCTGCTGGGCAGGGCGGAGGCAGCATGAGCGACGGTGCGTTCCTCGGGCTGATCGCCGGCCTGGGGTGGCTGGCGATCTGGTGGTCGCTGTGGGAGCAGGACGGTCAGGAACCGCACCGGGGCCGGCTCTCGGACCTCATGGACCGACTACGCGATGACCTGGTCAAGGTGGGGCTGCCCACGGTTCCGCCCGCCGCGGTGCCCGCGCTCTGCACCGGGCTGGGCCTGGTGGTGGCTGCGGCGCTCTGGGCGGTGTCCAGCGCGGTGGTCCCTTCGCTGGCCATCGGTGCCGTCGTGACGATGCTGCCGGTGCTCCTGCTGCGCTCCGCGGCGCGGCGTCGCACCACTGCGATGCGCGAGGTCTGGCCCGAGGCGGTCGACCACCTCAACTCCGCGATCCGTGCCGGGCTGTCCCTGCCCGAGGCGTTGGTCCAGCTCGGCCGTAAAGGCCCGGAGGAGCTGCAGCCCGCGTTCGTCGAGTTCGCCCGCGACTACCAGGCCAGCGGTGACTTCTCAGCATGTCTGGACCGGCTCAAGGTGCGCCTCGCGGATCCGGTCGGCGACCGGATCGTGGAAGCGCTGCGCCTCACCCGAGACGTGGGAGGGACCGACCTCGGAGCCCTCCTGCGCACGCTGGCAGGATTCCTGCGCGAGGACGCCAGAACCCGCTCCGAACTCGAGGCCCGCCAGTCCTGGACCGTCAACGCCGCCCGCCTGGCCCTGGCCGCGCCCTGGGTGGTGCTGGCCCTGATGTCGACCAGGCCCCAGGCCGCACAGGCCTACGACACCACCACCGGCATGGTCATGATCCTGATCGGCGCGGTCGTGTCGCTGCTCGCCTACCGGGTGATGCTGGTGATCGCCCGGCTGCCTCAGGACGAGCGGGTGCTGAGATGAGCCTGACCGCAATCCCGCTCGCGGGCGCCGGGATCGGTCTGATGCTCGGCATCGGGCTCGCCCTGCTGGCCGGTGCACTGCCTTGGCTGCGCCATCGGGATCTGGAGTCGCGCATCGACCCGTACCTGCGCAGCTCGCGGGGCAGCGCCCTGCTCGACGCAGCCGCGGCACCGGGCAGAGCGAGGACGGTGGTGGAGAACCTGCTGGGGCCCGTCGCCCGGCACGTGCTGGGCCTGCTGGAGCGTCTCACCGGGGGCGCGGAACAGCTGGAGCGACGACTGCGCCTGGCGGGTCGGCGCGTCTCGACCGATTCGTTCCGCATCGAACAGGTGATCGTCGGAGCCCTCGGCCTCCTCATCGGTACCGCCCTGGCGCTGGCCGCGATCGGTCTGAGGGGTGCGAGCCCTGTGGTGGGACTGATGATCGTGGGGCTCGGAGTGATCTGCGGCGTCCTGCTGCGCGACTACCTGCTGACCCTGGAGATCAAGCGCCGGGCCTCGCGCATGGCCCGGGAGTTCCCGACCGTGGCCGACCTGCTCGCCCTCGCGGTGGCCGCGGGGGAGAGCCCCATCGCTGCCATGGAGCGCGTCGCCCGTACCTCGACCGGGGCGCTGCCGGAGGAGTTCGCCACCACGGTCGCCGACATCCGGGCCGGCACGAGTGTCGCCCAGGCGCTGACCTCTCTGGGCAGCCGCACCCCTCTCACGTCGCTCGGGCGCTTCGGAGAAGGCGTGGCCATCGCGATCGAGCGCGGCACCCCCTTGGCCGACGTCCTGCGCGCTCAGGCGCAGGACGCCCGCGAGACCTCCAAGCGCGAACTCATGGAGACCGCCGGGCGGCGCGAGGTCACGATGCTCATCCCGGTCGTGTTCCTGGTCCTTCCCCTGGTCATCATCTTCGCCATCTTCCCGGGCCTGGCCGTTCTGGAGATCACGATCTGAGCTGATGCCCACCCGATGCCGTGCCAGCCCGCCCCACCCTCATCCCACCCTCGCTCCACCGCGGCTCCGGCCGTCCCGTCCCGCAGGAACCGTTCCCACCGCCCGAGGAGGCACCCATGTCCGTCCACCGCATTCGACTGCACCGATCCGCCCACTCCGCCTCGCCCCCGGCGGCGGCACCGGAGAGGGCCACCGCCCAGGTCCGGCCGGACCTGGGTGCCCTGCTGGCGCGGCGGCTGGTTGCTGACCGCGGGGACGTGCCGGGCTGGGTGCTCATCACGTTGATGACCGCCGCGATCGTGGTCGCGCTCTGGGCGGTGGCCTCCGAGCAGATCCTGCAGATCTTCAACAACGCCATGGCTCCCTTCCTGGGCACGGAGCTCTGAGGCAGGAGGCGCCCCGCCCCTGAGCATGACCATGACCACGACCCCTGCCGCCCCGCCCCACCCACGCGGCCGTTCCGGGCCGGATCGGCACCCTCACCTGGCAGATCCGGGCCGGGGCCGGCCGTGTTCGCGCCTGGGCACAGCCCTGCGCAGCGATGACGGCGCTGCGGTTGCCGAGTTCCCCCTGGTGGCCGTGCTCATCATCATCATCGCACTGGGTGTGGTGCAGGCGGCGCTGATCATGCACACCCGCAACACCCTCACGGATGCCGCCGTGCAGGGAGCTCATCACGCCTCGCTGGTGGGCTCCACCCCGCAGGATGGAGCCCAGCGCGCCGAACACCTGATCGACGAGCGCTTCGGCCGGGGCCTGGGTGCCGCGGCCACCGCAACGCTTGACGAAACCGGCACGATCCGGGTCCAGGTCACGGCGACGTTGCCCGTGGTGGGGCTGCTGGGTCCCGCTGCCGCGCTCTCCGTGGAGGGACGCGCCCTGGACGAGGAGGTCTGGTGAACCGACATCGGCGCCGCGCGGGCAGGCAGCTGCTCCGCGAGGACGGCAACGCCCTGGTGGAGTTCGTGGTGCTGTCGGCCGTGCTGCTGATCCCCGCTCTGTACCTGGTGCTGACCCTGGGGTCGGTGCAGTCCGCCGTGTTCGCCGCGGACATCATCGCGCGTGACAGCGCCCGCATCCATGCCACCGATGCCGATCCCGACCGAGCCCAGGCCCGTGCCCGCGACCACGCCCACATGGTCCTCGCCGACTTCGGGCTCGGCGCCCAGGACGTGGTGCGAGTCAGCTGCAGCGATGATCCCTGCGTGACCCCGGGAGGCACCGTCACCGCCGAGGTGAGCATTCCCGTGCCCGTGCCGGGTCTCGGTCCGGTGCTGGGGACCACCGGACCGGTCAGCGTCAGTTCCGCGCATGCCGCACCCGTGGACCGGTACCGGGCGGTGCCGTGACCACGCCCCGCCAGCGCCGCGCGGGCCGGGTCGCCGCAGCGGGGCGGTGGCTGCGGGCACGCCTGGCAGCCACCCCCGGCTCCATGACTGTGCTGACCACCGGCGTGCTGGTGGTGGTCCTGATGGTGATCGGGGTCGGCACCTCCATCACCGGCGTGCACCTGGAGCGCAACGCCCTCCAGCATGCGGCCGACAGCGCCGCCCTGGCCGCCTCGCAGGCCGTCGACGAACACGCCCTCTACACGAAGGGGGAGGGACCGTTGGTGCTGCCGGCCTCGGCCCGCGCCGCCGCCGAGCAGCACCTGCGCGACTATCCGCCCTCCTCCGGCCGCACCGTCGACATCCACGTCACCTCCGTCTCCACCGCCGGGGACGGCACCGTCCACGTGGTCGTCGCGGCGGCGACCCACCCGCCCCTGGCAGGATGGTTCACACGGGGGACCGGCATCGCCGTCCCGCTGACCGTCGAAGGAGAGGCCCGCGCCCGATGACCCCGCCCCGCACCGCCCCCGCCGTGCTGATCGCCCCCGACAAGTTCAAGGGATCCCTCAGCGCCGCCGAGGTCACCACCGCCCTCACCCACGGGATCCACCGGGCCGCCCCGCACACCGCCGTGCTGAGCTGTCCCATCGCCGACGGCGGCGACGGCACCGTGGACGCGGCCCTGGCCGCCGGCTCCACCGCGCACAGCATCACCGTCACCGGCCCCACCGGCGAGGCCCGCCGCAGCCGTTACGCGCTCGCCGGGGACGTGGCCGTGGTCGAGCTCGCCGAGACGGTCGGATTGGCCGCCCTGCCCGGCGGGGCCCTGGCCCCCCACACCGCCTCCACCCGGGGCCTGGGCGAACTGATCGCAGCCGCCGTCGCCGGGGGCGCCCGCACCGTCGTGGTCGGACTGGGCGGCAGCTCCTCCACCGACGCCGGGGCCGGCCTGCTCCAGGGCCTCGGCGCCCGCCTGCTGACCACGCGGGGGGAGGAGATCGCACCCGGCACCGAGGGCCTGGCCGAACTCGCCTCCGCAGATCTCGCACCCGCCCTGGAGGCCCTCGACGGCGCCACCCTGATCGCCGCCAACGACGTCACCAATCCGTTGTTGGGCCCGGATGGGGCCGCCGCCGTCTACGGGCCCCAGAAGGGCCTCGGGCCCGGGGAGGTGGCGCAGGTCGACGCTCTGCTGTCCCGCGCCGCCGGGATCCTCGACCCCAGCGGAGCCCTGCCCGGCCGTGAGGGCGCAGGGGCGGCCGGCGGAACCGGCTTCGCCCTGTTCCTGCTCGGCGCCCAGCAGCGCTCCGGAGCGGACGCTGTGCTCGAACTCGCCGGCTTCGATGCGCTCCTGGCCCGCGCCGAGCTGGTCATCACCGGCGAGGGCAAGCTCGACGAGCAGACCCTGCAGGGCAAGGGGCCAGCAGAGGTGGCCCGCCGAGCCCGGGCCGCCGGGCTGCCGGTCGTCGCGGTCGCCGGGGCGCTCGCCCTGGATCCCGCCGCGCTGACCGAGGCCGGCATCGAGCACGCGTTCGATCTCACCTCGAGAGCCGGATGCGTCGAGGAGGCGATCTGCCGCGCACAGGACCTGCTGGTCGAGGTCGGGCAGGACCTCGCGGCGCAGCTGCTGGACACCTCGCGCGGCTGAGGGAGCGACCCATCGGCCGGGAGCCGGGTCATCACATCCTGCACGTGCCCGCGGAGCCCTGCCGTAGACTCTCCCCTTGTGGCTAGCACCGACTTCACCCAAGAGATCCCGAACCTCCGATCGACCCTGTCGCAGATCGAACAGGTGACGGACGTCGAGGCGCTCGACGCCAAGATCGCCGACCTCGAGCAGCAGGCCACGGCCCAGGACCTCTGGGACGACGTCGACAACGCCCAGCAGGTCACCTCCGCGCTCTCCCACGCCCAGTCCGAGCGCCGCCGCATCACCGAGCTGACCCAGCGCATCGATGACCTCGAGGTGATGGTCGAGCTCGCCGCCGAGGAGGACGACGCCGACACCCTCGCCGAGGCCGAGGCCGAGCTGATCTCCATCCACAAGACTCTCGACGAGCTCGAGGTGCGCACCCTGCTGTCCGGCGAGTACGACGAGCGCAACGCCGTGATCACCATCCGCGCCGGCGCCGGCGGGGTCGATGCCGCCGACTTCGCGGAGATGCTGATGCGCATGTACCTGCGATGGGCCGAGAACCGCGGCTACTCCACCAAGGTCATGGACACCTCTTACGCCGAGGAAGCGGGGTTGAAGTCCGTGACCTTCGAGATCTCCGCGCCCTTCGCCTACGGCACCCTGTCCGTTGAGGGCGGCACGCATCGCCTGGTGCGCATCAGCCCCTTCGACAACCAGGGGCGGCGCCAGACCTCCTTCGCCGCCGTCGAGGTGATCCCGCTGATCGAATCCACCGACTCCGTCGACATCCCCGAGAACGACCTGAAGATCGACGTGTTCCGCTCCTCCGGCCCCGGCGGGCAGAGCGTGAACACCACCGACTCCGCCGTCCGCATGACCCATCTGCCCACCGGCATCGTGGTGTCCATGCAGGACGAGAAGTCCCAGATCCAGAACCGCGCCGCCGCGCTGCGCGTCATGCAGTCGCGCCTGCTGCTGCTGAAGAAGGAGCAGGAGGCGGCCGAGCGCAAGGAGCTGGCCGGCGACGTCAAGGCCAGCTGGGGCGACCAGATGCGCTCCTACGTCCTGAACCCGTACCAGATGGTCAAGGACCTGCGCACCGACTACCAGGAGGGCAACCCGTCCGCCGTCTTCAACGGGGAGATCGACGGCTTCATCGAAGCGGGCATCCGCTGGCGGGCCGAGGGCAAGACGGCCTCCTGAGACCGGCCCCGGCGGGCCCGACGGATGGTCCGCGCCGCCCCGGTGGGTCGGCCCCGACCGTCTACCGCCCCCTCGGTGCGCACCACCGCACGGCACCTCCTGCCGGATGTGTCAGGGCTCATGGGAGCCTTGACCAGGTTTTGACTCGTTTGCGGCTCTCACCTCCGGCGAAGCGGCCCCGATCGCGCCTACGCTGAAACGACACCAACTTTCCCGACGCGACAGGCCCCCGTGATCCGTTTCGACAACGTCACCAAGACGTACATGCGAGGACAGAGCCCCGCGGTGGAGAATCTCGACATCGAGTTCTCCCGCGGGGAATTCGTGTTCCTGGTCGGGGCCTCCGGATCCGGCAAGTCCACCCTGATGCGCATGATCCTCAAGGAGGTCACCCCCACCCGCGGCGTGGTCTACGTCGCCGGCAAGGACCTCTCCCGGATCCCCTCGTGGCGCGTGCCTTCACTGCGGCGGGACATCGGCATGGTGTTCCAGGACTTCCGGCTGCTGCCGTCCAAGACCGCCTATCAGAACATCGAGTTCGCCCTCGCGGTGATCGGCACCCCCCGCAAGGTGGTCCGGCGCCTGGTCCCCGAGATGCTCGAGATGGTGGGCCTGGAGGACAAGGGCCGCCGCCTGCCCCATGAGCTCTCCGGCGGTGAGCAGCAGCGCGTGGCCATCGCCCGCGCCTACGTCAACCGGCCCTCGATCCTGCTGGCCGATGAACCGACCGGCAACCTCGATCCCTCCACCGCCGAGGGCATCCTCGATCTGCTCGCCGAGATCAACGAGCGCGGCACCACGGTGGTGATCGCCACCCACGACTCCGCTGCGGTCGACCGCATGCGCCGGCGCGTGGTCGAACTGGTCAACGGTGTGGTGGTCCGCGACGACGAGCAGGGCCTGTACGAGTCCGTCGCCCCCGTCAGCGTCATCTCCGGCAACCAGCCCGATGGGACCGACGAGGAACCGGCCGCCGACGGCCTGGACGAAGAGCTGATCGACGAGCGCGAGGCCCGCTCGGTCGTCGGCGAGGCGTTCTCGGCCGAGGACGCCTTCACCGAGGACGACGACCTGGGGGCGGCTCGATGAGGGCGCGCTTCATCCTCGGCGAGATCGTGACCGGCCTCTGGCGCAACATCGCCATGGTCATCTCGGTCGTCATCGTCACCGCCGTATCACTGACCTTCGTGGGCACCGGGATGCTCATGCAGAAGCAGATCATGGACATGAAGTCCACACTGGTCGAGCAGGCCCAGGTGACGATCTACCTGTGCTCGCCCCACTCCACCACGGCCTCCTGCGCCGGGGGCGCGGCCACCGACGCCCAGATCGCCTCGGTGCGGGACGCCCTGGAGGGAGAAGTGCTCGCGCCCTACATCTCCTCCTACTCCGAGCGCTCCCAGGACCAGGCGCTGGAGATCTACCAGGAGCAGTTCGCCGGTGAAGGGTTCGTCTCCAACTTCACCGCCGAGGACATGCCGGTCTCCTTCCACATCACGCTCGATGACGCCGATGACTCCGCCGCGGTGGTGGAGTTCTTCCAGGGCCGCGACGGTGTGGACGAGGTCACCGACCTGCTCAGCGCCTTCGCGCCGTTCATCGACGTGCTGAACCAGTCCACACTCTTCGCCCTCGGCCTGGCCGGGCTCATGCTGGTGGCCGCCCTGCTGCTGGTGGCCACCACCATCCGCATGTCCGTCGCTGGCCGTCGGCGCGAGATCGCCATCATGCGCCTGGTGGGCGCCTCCAACGTCTTCATCCGTGCACCGTTCCTACTGGAAGGTGCGGTGGCCGCGATCATCGGCGGACTGATCGCCTCAGGCATGCTATGGGTGGGTCTGCACTACATCGTCAGCGGCTGGCTCGCACCGACGCTCGGCGAGCAGCTGATCACCGTCGGCCCCGCCGATCTGATCTGGGCCGCCCCGATCTTGGTGGGCCTGGGCGCTGTCCTGTCCGTCGCCTCGTCCGTGGTCTCCCTCAACCGTTACCTGAAGGTGTGAGCATGTCCCTGCACAGCCTGCGTCGTCCCCTCAGCAGCCTCACGGTCGCCCTGCTGGTGCTGGTGCCCCTGCTGGCCGCGCCCACGCCGACCGTGTTCGCCGAGGGCAGCAAGGAGGACAAGATCGCCGAGCGCGAGGAGGTCGACCAGGAGCTCGAGGATCTGCGGCTCGAACTCGACGGCGTCAACGACGAACTGGCCGACACCTACCTCGCCCTGGCCGAGACCGAGCTGGAGATCCCGAAAGCGCAGGATGCCCTCGACGAGGCCCGCGAGGAACTGGCCGAGGCACGTGAGGAGGACCGCCTGACCGGGGAACGGCTCGAGGCCGCCGAAGAGGAGGAAGAGCGACTGTCCGGCGAGGTCGAGGAGGGCCAGGAAGAGGTCGACCGCAGTGACGGCGAGCTCGCCGAGGTCGCCATCGCCGCCTACAAGGGAGGTGGCCCGCCCAGCCCGGCCACCGTCTACGTCGGCGGCCAGGAACCCCAGGACACGGTCGACCGTTCCATGAACTACCGCCTGACCATGGCCTCCCAGGGCGCACAGCTGACCGGTCTGCGTGAGGACCAGGCGGTGAACGAGAACTCCGCGGACCGCCTCACTGCCGTGCGCGAGGAGATCGACGACCTCAAGGGCAAGGCCGAGGAAGCGGTCCAGCGCACCGAGGACGCCGAGGAGGATGCCACTCAGGCCAAGCAGGACCTCGATGACCTCTACACCCAGCAGCAGGAGCAGCGCGACGATCTCGCGGCGAAGAAGTCCGAGTACGAGGACGACGAGGCGGAGCTGGAGACCCGCAGCAGCACCCTGGACGACGAGATCGCCGAGCTCGCCCAGGAGGAACGGGAGCGGGCCGAGCGTGAGGAGCGCGAAGAGCGCGAGCGTCAGGAACGTGAGAACCAGAACAGCCCGCAGAGCTCGAGCGGTGGTGGAGAATCCTCGGCCGGCGGCGGGGGGTCCTCGGCCGCGTCGAGCAGCGGCTGGATCCGCCCCATCGACATGCGTATGAACTCGAACTTCGGATGGCGCACCCACCCGATCTGGGGGACCCGGCGGCTCCATGCGGGCGTCGATTTCGCCGCGGCCTGCGGGACGGGGGTCAAGGCCACGCATTCCGGTCGCGTGATCGCCCGGACCCATAACAGCGGGGCGGGCAACAAGCTGATCCTCAGCCACGGCATGCGCAACGGCAAGCTGATGACCAGCTCCTACCACCACCTGCAGGGCTTCTCGGTACCGGTCGGCGCGAGCGTCTCGGCCGGCCAGACCGTCGCCCAGGTCGGTAACACGGGCGGGTCGACCGGCTGCCACCTCCACTTCGAGATCCACGAGGACGGCAACGCCGTCAACCCCACCAACTACGTCTGAGCAGGGACAGCGGCCGGGAACGAGACGACGCTCCCGGATCGACCCGACCGCGCGGCCGACCAGGCCGCCATCTGCTGAGGGCATATTCGCTACCGGGCGGGCAGCAGGCAGTCGTAGGCTGGAGCGTCGGGGCACCGCGCGGCGCCCCGGCAGGAGTCGGCCGCACCGGAACCGGGCGGCTCGGACGGCACGACCAGGAGAGGAGGGGCCGATGGCGGCGAAGAAGAAGGCGGCGAAGGATGCCGCCAAGGACGCTGGTCCCCAGAAGCAGCTCATCGCCTCGAACAAGCGAGCACGCCACGATTACCACATCGATGCGACGTGGGAAGCCGGCATCGTGTTGACCGGCACCGAGGTGAAATCCCTGCGTGACCGGGGGGCGAGCCTGATCGACGGCTACTGCTACGTCGAGGGCGGCGAGCTGTGGATGGACGCCGTCCACATCGCTCCCTATGGGCAGGGCACCTGGACCAATCACGCTGCGCGGCGCAAGCGCAAGCTGCTGCTGCACAAACACGAGATCGTCAGGCTGGCATCGAAATCCCGTGAGAAGGGCTTCACCATCGTGCCGCTGGAGATGTACTTCCTCGGCTCGCACGCCAAGGTCTCCATCGCGCTGGCACGCGGCAAGCGGGAGTGGGACAAGCGCCAGACGCTGCGGGAGAAGCAGGACCTGCGCGAGGCCCAGCGTGCGATGCGTCGCCGCGAGCTGGCCTGAACTCCCGCCCACACCGACTCCGTGCCGCAGCCGGCGCGAACCGCCGCAGCAGCACGGGCCCTGGGAATATTCGGCCGCTTCCGGCCGTTGACCCTGATGTTGGACCCAGGACGCGCACCGGCCGGGAGCATTCCCGGAGCAACGGTGTCATCGCCCACGGCGATAACCCCTTGGGGGCATCGCTCTGAGCGGCTAGACTGGGACGGAGTGGACGAGGGTCCGCAGCCAACGGTCCCCGCGACCAGCGGGGCGGGGGCTCGAAACCCTCTGATTGACAAGAGAACATAGAGTGCAACGGCAGTCATCGCACTGCCACTCCACGCCAATCCCACGCCAGGGGCCGATCGGTTTCGACGGTAGTTGCCCAGCGAGGGGAAGCGGGCCGAGGAACCAGCGTCATCTCGTTAACGATCTCTGGAAACCAATAAGTGCCGAACCTAAGCGCACTGACTTCGCTCTCGCTGCCTGATTCAGCCTGAGCAGTCTGGAACCCCGGGTTTGCTCCTGACCCGGATCGTTCCATCATCTAAGGAGCCACTGCTGCCGACCCTCGTCATCGGGGAAGGATGAACACCTCAGAGTGACTGAGTCCGTCGACGACGTGTCCGTGCGAGCGTCGGGACTGAGAAGACGTCAATACGGACTGCGCCCGGAGAAGCCCTCGCTCCGCACTATCGGACGCGGGTTCGATTCCCGCCGGCTCCACCATTGCACTCACCATGAGAAGCCCCCTCACCTGCGCTGATGCGCGGGGGAGGGGG
>DWZH01000072.1 GCA_019118275.1 Candidatus Brachybacterium merdavium
GCCATCCTCGTGGTCGCCGCCACCGACGGCCCGATGGCCCAGACCCGCGAGCACGTCCTGCTCGCCAAGCAGGTCGGCGTCCCCTACCTGCTGGCCGCCCTGAACAAGTCCGACATGGTCGACGACGAGGAGATCCTCGAGCTCGTCGAGATGGAGGTCCGGGAGATGCTCTCGGAGCAGGGCTTCGACGAGGAGGCACCGATCATCAAGGTGTCTGCTCTCAAGGCGCTCGAGGGCGACGAGAAGTGGGTCAAGTCGGTCGAGGAGCTCATGGAGGCCGTCGATGCGTCCATCCCGGACCCGGTCCGCGACCTGGACCAGCCCTTCCTGATGCCGATCGAGGACGTCTTCACGATCCAGGGTCGTGGCACCGTCGTGACCGGCAAGGTGGATCGTGGCAAGCTGTCCATCAACTCCGAGGTCGAGATCGTGGGCATCCGCAAGCCGCAGAAGACCACCGTCACCGGCATCGAGATGTTCCACAAGCAGATGGACGAGGCCTGGGCCGGCGAGAACTGCGGTCTGCTGCTGCGCGGCACCAAGCGCGAGGACGTCGAGCGCGGTCAGGTCGTCGTGAAGCCGGGCTCCATCACCCCGCACACGCAGTTCGAGGCGCAGGTCTACATCCTGTCCAAGGATGAGGGCGGGCGTCACAACCCGTTCTACTCGAACTACCGCCCGCAGTTCTACTTCCGCACCACCGACGTCACCGGCGTCATCGAGCTGCCCGAGGGCACCGAGATGGTCATGCCCGGCGACAACACCGAGATGACGGTCGAGCTGATCCAGCCGATCGCCATGGAGGAGGGCCTGGGCTTCGCCATCCGTGAGGGTGGCCGCACCGTGGGCTCCGGCCGTGTCACCAAGATCCTGAAGTGATCACGGCGGGGGATACCCCGCCTCGGTGACGCGTCCCGTCGGACGCTGATACCGGAAGGCCCCGGACCGAGTGATCGGTCCGGGGCCTTCTTCATGTCCGAGGAGATGACTGGGCGCGAGGTCCCCGGGACGGGAACGACGCGCCCGTCACTGTCATCCCAGTGGGGTCGGGCCGACGGCTCGCCCGGGGGACAGGGGTCGGACCGACAGGTCGCCAGGATCGGGCCGACGGGCCGCCCGGGGGATAAGGGCCGGGTCGACGGGTCGCCCGGGGGACAGGGCCCCGCCCGGGGGTAGGGGGTCGGCCGACGGACCGCCCGCGGGACAGGGGCAGAGAGTCCCGGTGGGTCGAGGATAGCGGGGACCGGTCAGACGAGGTCCCGGCGATCGGGCCGGCCGATGGGTCCGGATCGGCGGGCGCCGCAGCGCGCCGTCCGGTCGGGCCTCAGCGCGGATCCTCGGTCGATGCCGTCGGGTGGGAGCAACGCCTCAGCGCGGGTCGTCGGGCGAGTCCTGAGCGGTCTGGCGGTCGTCGGTGTGGTCGCCCTGTTGCTGCCCGGGCTGTCCGTACTCGGGGCCCGAGTAGCCGTAGACGCGGCCGGACTGCCCGTACTCGGCGCTGAGCCGACCGTAGCCGGTCCCGGGAGCACCGTCGCGCTGCTCCGAGGGGCTGGTGTCTTCGCTGTGGTCCGGCTGTCCGAAGGAGGGACGGTCGGCAGGGGGCTGCTGCGTCGGAGTGGCCGGCGCCTGAGAGGGTGCCGGCTTGTCGAAGCCGGTCCCGGGGGCGCCGTCGCGCTGCTCCGAGGGGTTGGTGTCTTCGCTGTGGTCCGGCTGTCCGAAGGAGGGGCGGTCGGCGGGGGGCTGCTGCGTCGGAGTGGCCGGCGCCTGAGAGGGAGCCGGTTTGCCGTAGGTCGGCCGGCGGCTGGGGCCCGACGCCGGACTCGACGAGGGGCCGGGCTGACCGTAGGAGGGCCGCCCATCTCCGGGCCCGGGGGAGGACTGGCCGGTGGGGCCGGAGAGGCCGCTCTGATCGCACGGATCGGGCTGGCCCGGCACCGTGGAGTGCGGCATGGTGGGCTGCGGGGGAGCGGCCCCGGCCTCGGCCAGGATGCGGCGGGCCTCTTCGGCGTTCGTGTGCTCGACCATCAGCTCGTACTGCATGGGGATGGTGGCCACCATCGAGGTGAAGTCGCGTTTGCCGCCCGTCATCGCGTAACCCACGGCCGACCACACGGTGAAGAACACGATGCCCATCAGCACGCTGGTCACCACGATCGCCAGGTTGCTCTGGGAGATGAACATCAGCAGCAGGCCCAGGAACAGCCCCATCCACAGGCCGGAGAGCACCCCTTGCCCGATGACCTTGCCCCAGGTCTTGCGGCCGGTCACGCGCTCCATCAGCTTGAGGTCGGTCCCGACGATCATGGTGCGCTGGACCGGGAAGGCGTTGTCGGCCAGGGTGTCGACCACGGCCTGTACCTCCTGGTACGTGGAGTACACGCCCAGCGAGCGCGGGTACTCGAGGTTGTACAGGCGGGTGTTCAGCGGTGACGCTGCTGCGGGTGGCTGGCTCATGGGTTCACCGTAGTCGACCCTGCGGCACGCCCGCTGAAGGTTGCACGAGTGCCGGCTGAGTGTCAGGGACGCCGTGGATGCGACACGTTGTGCGTCCATTTGGCAACAGTTGTCGACAAATACGCGGTTTCGAGCAGTTGTGCTCTTAGGGTGTGGCATACGGCACGCACCTGTCTATGGTGCGGGCTACGACGACGTCCCGCGTTTCAACGACGAAAGAGGGAGCAATGGAAGAGCACGAGAAGGCTCAGGAGCCGATCATGCTGGAGACCCCGGCGGAGAGACTCGGTGCCTCCCGCCGTCTGTTCCTCAGCCTGGCCGGGGCCGGAACCGGCGCTGCCGCGCTGAGCGCTTGCGCCGCGGGCGGCGGCGGCGATGACGGTGACGACGGCGACGGCGGTGTGCCCGAGGGCGAAGGCGAGGTCTCCGACGACAACCCCTTCGGTGTCGACCCCGAAGCCGCCGTCGAGGTGGTCATCTTCAATGGCGGCTACGGCGACCAGTACGGGCTCGACGCCGGGGAGATGTACGAGGAGATGTACCCGGACGCGGAGGAGGTCAACGTCCACTCCACCGTGAACATCCAGCCCGATCTGCAGCCCCGCTTCATCGAGGGCAACCCGCCGGACCTGTTCGACAACGCGGGCGCGCAATCCCTGAACGCCGGGGCCCTGATCAGCGAGGGCAGCCTCGCCGAGATCGAGGCCCTGCTCAGTGCGCCCTCCATCGACGGCGGGACCATCGAGGATTCCCTGCGGCTGGGCGCACTGGCGCCGGGCACGTACTCGGGTCGCCTCTACGCTTTGAACTACGTCTACAACGTGTTCGCACTGTGGTACTCGGGCAAGCAGTTCGAAGAGATGGGCTGGTCACCGCCCACCACCTGGGACGAACTGATGACGATCGGCGAAGAAGCCGCCTCCGAGGACATCGCCCTGTTCGCCTGGGGCGGCCAGAACGCCTCGAACTACTACCAGGAGCTCGCCCTGTCGATGGCCATCAAGGAAGGTGGCATCGAGGTGCAGCAGAGCATCGACCGGCTCGAGGAGGGAGCCTTCGAGCACGACGCCGTGGTGTCGGCCTACGCGGCCATCGAGGAAGCCGTCTCGGAGGGCTACTTCCAGTCCGGCGGTGCCGGGATCACCCACACCGAGGCGCAGACCCAGTGGGTCACCGGCGAGGCGGCGATGTACCCCTCCGGTTCGTGGATCGAGAACGAGCAGCGCGACGTGACCCCGGAGGACTACGAGATGATGGCCTGCGCCGTTCCGCTGCTGTCATCGTCGGCGGCTCTGCCGCTCGAATCGATGCACGCCACAGCCGGCGAGCCGTTCTTCATCCCCTCGGCCGCGGCCAACGGAGCGGGGGGTCTGGAGTTCCTGCGGATCATGCTGTCCAAGGAACAGGCGGAGAACTTCTCCGCGCTGACCTCCTCGCCGACCGTCGTGCGCGACACCGTCCCCGAGGATGCCTTCGGGTCCACGGCGCTGGCCACGGCCAACGAGATGATCGATGCGGCCGGTGAGGACATCTTCCACTACAACTATCGGGACTGGTACGGGTTGGGCCCGGACACCGTGACCCTGTGGACGGAGTTCCTCAACGGTGATCTCACCGCCGATGAGGCCCGCGAGCGCGAGCAGGACCTGATCGACGCCGTCCGCGAAGATGACAGCATCGAGAAGTTCGACGTCGAATAATGGTTGCCGCTCCCTCCATCGCCCCCTCGGATGCGCCTCGGCGCGGCCGAGGGGGCCGACGTAGGCTCACCCCTCAGCGTGCCCTGTTCTTCGCGCTGTTCCTGGGTGCTCCCCTCCTGCTGTACATCCTGTTCGTGGTCTGGCCGGTGCTGCAGGCGATCTTCTACTCCCTGACCAACTGGCGCGGTCTGGCCGCCACCCCGGAGTTCATCGGTCTGGACAACTACGTCCGACTGTTCAACGACGGCATCTTCCGACAGGCCCTGGTCAACAACCTCATCCTGCTGATCGTGCTGCCCACGGTCGTGATCACCCTCGCCTTCGTCCTGGCAGTACTGGTCACCGTCGGCGGCAACAGTCGCGGACAGATCCGCGGGGTCGGCGGCGCCAACCTCTACCGGATGGTCAGCTTCTTCCCCTACGTGGTCCCGGCCGTCGTGGTCGGCATCCTCTTCGCCTTCATCTACTCGCCCAATGGCGGGTTGCTCAACGGGATGCTGGGCCTGGTGGGCCTGAACCCCGGCATCGGCTGGCTGGGGCACCGCGACCTCGCCCTGTGGGCGATCATGGCCGCCGTGGTGTGGTCCCTGGTCGGCTTCTACATGGTGCTGTTCGTGGCCGCGATCAAGGCCGTCCCCTCGGAGATCGTCGAGGCCGCGCGCCTGGACGGCTGTGGACGGTTCCGGCTCGCGGTGGGCGTGATCCTGCCGATGATCCGCGAGAACGTCTCCACCGCCGCCGTGTACATGGGCATCGTCGCCCTCGACATGTTCGTCTACATACGGGTGATGACCCCCAACGGCGGCACCGGGAAGAGCACCGAGGTGATCTCCCGATATCTCTACGAGACCGCGTTCCAGAAGTCCCAGTTCGGGCTCGCCTCGGCCATGGGTGTGGTGCTGGCGCTGGTGACCATGCTGATGGCCGTGATCGTGCTGTTCGGATTCCGACGAAAGGACTCGTGATGACACAGGGCCTCGATGCGCGGTCCGGACCCGGGAGCTCCCCGGTGGCACAGGGCACCTCCACCCGCGGCACCCCGACCCGGCGCCGGGGACAGGCAACCACCGGCGACCGCGTCTTCGGAGTCATCGCTCATACGGTGCTGACGATCTGGGCGCTGCTGGTGGTGCTGCCGCTGATCTGGACCTTCTACAGCTCCTTCAAGAACTCCCGGGAGATCCTCACCTCGCCCTTCGGGCTGCCGGAGACGCTGGGCCTGGACAACTTCATCACTGCCTGGCAGGAGGCCGGGATCGGCCGGTTCTTCGGCAACACCGTGATCGTGGTGGGCGGGGCGCTGTTCCTGGTGATGCTGCTGGGGTCGATGTGCGCCTACGTGCTGGCGCGCTATGAGTTCCCGGGCCGGAGGCTGATCTACTACGGGATGATCGCGGGACTGACCTTCCCGCTGTTCCTGGCCGTGGTGCCGCTGTTCTTCGTGCTCCAGTCGATGGGGCTGCGCAACACGTACATCGGACTGATCCTCGCCTACGCGGGGTTCGCCCTGCCGTTCACGGTGTTCTTCCTCTACGCCTTCTTCCGGCAGCTGCCCGAGGAGATCGCCGAGTCCGCCTCGATCGACGGCGCCGGGGACTTCCGCACCTTCTTCCAGGTGATGGCGCCGATGGCGGCCCCCGGGCTGGCCAGCGTCACCATCTTCAACTTCCTGGGGCTGTGGAACCAGTTCCTGCTGCCGGTGGTGCTCAACACCGATGACAGCAAGTTCGTGCTGGCCCAGGGACTGATGAACCTCCAAGCCCAACAGGGCTACCAGGCCGACTGGGGCGCGATGTTCGCCTCGGTCACCATCACCATCGCGCCGGTGCTGATCGTGTACGTGATCTTCCAGCGCCAGCTGCAGGGCGGCATGGGGCCGAGCACCGACAAGTGAGGCCCGCGCAAGATCCTCGCCAGGCCCGCACCCGGTCGGCGCAGCGCCACGGGCACCGGGACCCCCGGTCACTCCGGGATCCCCGGTCACTCCCGCCGGTCGCACCGGTGCCGGCGGGAGTGACCGCGATCGCGTCCGGCGGGCGGTGCGCCGCCCGGAGGGCTCCGATAGGCTGAGCGGGACAGTCGCATCGCCAGCTGACCGGACCCTGTGTGACGGGGTGCACCCGAGGTGACCTTGTGGGGGTACTGTGCCGTCTGGCAGACTGTCGGAGTTGTCTGCGCGGGTCGACATGCCCGGTTCCGTTCCCCGAGGGTCCTTCCCTGGAGAATGATCACCGGATGAGGCCCGTCCCGAGGATGCGAACGATGCACAGCATCGATCGCGCATCGCAAGAAGGGAAGCGTCGCAGACGCAGCCGGATCTCGGCGGCCGCAGGCTGGGCTTTTACGCCTTGCGGAGGCCGACACGCCCGTCCTCGGGTACCGGGAGGGGCTGCATTCATGCCAGACGAGAAGAGAGACAGGACGCCATGGCGGGACAGAAGATCCGCATCCGGCTCAAGTCGTACGACCACGAGGTGATCGACACCTCCGCGCGCAAGATCGTGGACACGGTCAGCAGCGCTGGCGCGACGGTCGTGGGCCCGGTGCCGCTGCCGACGGAGAAGAACGTGTTCTGCGTGATCCGTTCTCCCCACAAGTACAAGGACTCCCGTGAGCACTTCGAGATGCGCACGCACAAGCGGCTGATCGACATCGTCGATCCCACGCCCAAGGCGGTGGACTCGCTGATGCGCCTCGATCTGCCGGCGGACGTCAATATCGAGATCAAGCTCTGAGGCAGGTCGACATGAGCAACGAACTGACGGGACAGGGTGCCCGCGCCGTGTCCGGCGTGCTCGGCACCAAGGTCGGAATGACCCAGGTCTGGGACGAGAACGGAAAGCTCGTCCCGGTGACGGTCGTGCATGCCGGGTCCAACGTGGTCACCCAGGTCCGCTCCATCGAGAGCGACGGGTACGACGCCGTGCAGATCGCCTACGGGCAGATCGATCCGCGCAAGGTGTCGCAGCCGCTGCGCGGCCACTTCGAGAAGGCCGGCGTGACCCCGCGCCGCCACCTCGCGGAGCTGCGCACCAGCGACGCAGCTGACTTCGCCCCTGGCCAGGAGATCGACGCCTCGGTCTTCGAGGCCGGCCAGAAGGTCGACATCGTCGGCACCTCCAAGGGCAAGGGCACCGCCGGCGTCATGAAGCGTCACGGCTTCGGCGGCGCGGGCGCCTCGCACGGTCAGCACCGCAACCACCGCAAGCCGGGATCGATCGGCGGAGCCGCCACCCCCGGGCGCGTGTTCAAGGGCCAGCGCATGGCTGGCCGCATGGGCAACGCCCGTACCAGTGTCCAGAACCTGACCGTTCACGCGGTCGACGTCGAGAAGGGCCTCGTGCTCGTCAAGGGGGCCGTTCCCGGCCCCAAGGGCGGCATCGTGCTGGTCCGCTCGGCTGTCAAGAGCCCCGCGAAGGAGGCCTGAGCCCGATGGCAGCGAATCTGACTGTCGACGTGCTCGATCCGGCCGGTAAGAAGGCCGGCACCGTCGAGTTGCCCGCGTCGATCTTCGACGTGCAGACCAACGTGCCCCTGATCCATCAGGTGGTCGTGGCCCAGCAGGCCGCCGGCCGCAGCGGCACCCACAAGGCCAAGAACCGTTCCGAGGTGCGCGGTGGCGGCAAGAAGCCCTGGAAGCAGAAGGGCACCGGTCGTGCCCGTCAGGGCTCCCTGCGTGCGCCGCAGTTCACCGGTGGCGGCATCGTCCACGGGCCCGTCCCGCGCGATTATGGCCAGCGCACCCCGAAGAAGATGAAGGCCGCCGCTCTGCGCGGAGCCCTCTCGGACCGCGCCCGTCACGGCCGTGTGCACGTGGTCTCGGCCCTGCTCGAGGGAGATGTTCCCTCGACCAAGGCCGTGCGCACCACGCTCTCCCACGTCTCCGATCGTCGCCACCTCCTGGTGGTCGTGCGTCGTGAGGACGACCTGGGCGCTCTGAGCTCACGGAACCTGCCGGCCACGCACGTGCTGTACGCCGATCAGCTGAACACCTATGACGTCATGCTCGCCGACGACGTCGTGTTCACCTCCGGTGCGCTCGAGGACTTCGTGTCCGTCGCCGCACTGTCCGTGCCCACCTCGTCCTTCGCCGCGGCGAAGACCGCGACAGCCGCTCCGGCTGGCGCGCAGCAGGTGGCCGACACCGCCGAGTCGGTGACCGAGGAAGAGGCTCCGGCCACCGCGGTCGCCACGGTCGAGCCGGGCGCCTACGAGGGCTCGGTCGTCCCGCTGGCCGATGGCTCCGCCCCCGAGGGCTACACCATCAAGGGCAACGGCGGCTCGATGAAGTACCACACCGAGGACTCCCCCTGGTTCGGCCGCACCAAGGCCGAGGTCTGGTTCGCGACGGAGGAGGCTGCCAAGGCAGCCGGCTTCGTGAACGCGGTCAAGGAGTCCCCCGAGGCCGATAAGGCCGCAGAGGAGGAGTCGAAGTGACCGCTCTGAACAAGGACCCCCGCGACGTCCTCCTGACCCCGGTGATCTCCGAGAAGAGCTACGGGCTGATGGACGAGGGCAAGTACACCTTCCTGGTGGACGGCCGCGCCAACAAGACCGAGATCAAGATCGCCGTCGAGAAGATCTTCGACGTCAAGGTCTCCTCGGTGAACACGATCAACCGTCCGGGCAAGACGAGTCGCACGCGTTTCGGCACCGGCAAGCGCAAGGACACCAAGCGCGCCATCGTCACCCTGACCGACGGATCCATCGACATCTTCGGAGGGTCGGTCGCCTGAGGGCGGCCGATATCCGAGGAGCCGAAGAGAGTCTGAGGGAAACCCACCATGGCAATTCGTAAGCACAAGCCGTCGACGCCGGGCCGCCGCGGCTCGAGCGGCGCCGACTTCGTCGAGATCACCCGCGATCACCCCGAGAAGTCGCTGGTGCGCCCGCTGAGCAAGTCCGGTGGACGCAACAGCAACGGTCGCATCACCTCCCGTCACCGGGGCGGCGGCCACAAGCGGGCCTACCGCGACATCGACTTCCGCCGCTCCGACAAGGACGGCGTCAGCGCGAAGGTCGCCCACATCGAGTACGACCCCAATCGCACCGCGCGCATCGCCCTGCTGCACTACAGCGACGGCGAGAAGCGGTACATCCTGGCGCCCTCGAAGCTGCGCCAGGGCGACCGGGTCGAGAACGGCGAGGGGGCGGACATCAAGTCCGGCAACAACCTGTCGTTGCGCAACATCCCCATCGGCACCGTGGTGCACGCCATCGAGCTGCGGCCCGGTGGCGGCGCCAAGATCGCCCGCAGCGCTGGTGCCTCCGTGCAGCTGGTCGCGAAGGAGGGCCCCTATGCGCAGCTGCGCATGCCCTCCGGCGAGATCCGCAACGTCGACGCCCGCTGCCGAGCCACCATCGGTGAGGTCGGCAACGCGGAGCAGTCGAACATCAGCTGGGGCAAGGCCGGCCGCATGCGGTGGAAGGGCAAGCGCCCCCAGGTCCGCGGCGTGGTCATGAACCCGCACGACCACCCCCACGGTGGTGGCGAGGGCAAGACGTCCGGTGGTCGCCACCCGGTCTCGCCCTGGGGTCAGCTCGAGGGCCGCACCCGCCGCCCGGGCAAGGAGAGCGACCAGCTCATCGTGCGCCGTCGTCGGACCGGCAAGAAGCGCTGATAGGGAGATTCGAAGACTATGCCACGCAGTATCACCAAGGGCCCGTTCGTCGACGACCACCTGCAGAAGAAGGTGGACATCCAGAACGACAAGGGCACCAAGAACGTCATCAAGACCTGGTCGCGCCGTTCGGTCGTCACGCCGGACTTCCTCGGCCACACCTTCGCAGTGCATGACGGCCGCAAGCACGTCACGGTGTTCATCACCGAGGCGATGGTCGGTCACAAGCTCGGCGAGTTCGTTCCGACGCGGACTTTCAAGGGCCACGAGAAGGACGACAGAAAGGGCCGCCGCCGGTGACCACGGTCAGCTCGGCTGCACGCTCCGACATCCAGGAAGAAAGCAGGACAGCAATGGAAGCCAAGGCGCAGGTGCGGTATCTCCGCATGTCGCCCATGAAGGCTCGCCGCGTTGTGGACCTGATTCGTGGCAAGAGCACGGGCGAGGCCCTGGACACTCTGCGGTTCGCGCCGCAGGCCGCCA
This sequence comes from Candidatus Brachybacterium merdavium, assembly GCA_019118275.1. GTDB lineage: Bacteria > Actinomycetota > Actinomycetes > Actinomycetales > Dermabacteraceae > Brachybacterium > Brachybacterium merdavium. The sequence goes on from DWZH01000072.1 coordinate 10,259, forward strand.
GTGAGCCCGTCCTCAAGCTCGTCCAGTCCGCGATCGCCAACGCGCGCGTCAAGGCCGATCAGGCCGGGGAGCGCTTCGATGAGCGTGAGCTCGTCGTCTCCTCCGCCTTCGTCGATGAGGGTCCGACCATGAAGCGGTTCCGGCCGCGAGCACAGGGTCGTGCCTTCCAGATCAACAAGCGCACCAGCCACGTGACCGTGGTTGTCGCTCCCGTGAAGAAGTAAGGAGCCGTACGTATGGGTCAGAAGATCAACCCCAACGGGTTCCGACTCGGGATCACCACGGAGCACAGCAGCCGGTGGTTCGCCGACTCCACCAAGGAGGGCCAGCGTTATCGCGACTACGTGAAGGAAGACGTCGCGATCCGCAAGCTCATGTCCAAGGGGCTCGAGCGCGCCTGTATCTCCAGGGTCGAGATCGAGCGCACCCGCGATCGCGTCCGCGTCGATCTCCACACGGCCCGCCCGGGCATCGTCATCGGGCGTCGCGGTGCGGAGGCCGAGCGGCTGCGCGGTGAGCTGGAGAAGCTCACCGGCAAGCAGATCCAGCTGAACATCCTCGCGGTCAAGAACCCCGAGGCCGATGCTCAGCTGGTCGCCC
>DWZH01000073.1 GCA_019118275.1 Candidatus Brachybacterium merdavium
AGTGTCAGTACCTGTGCCTGTGGACGTGTCCGTGCCTGTCTCCCCGGTGTCCACGCCCCGGGGATGCGTCAATCGCCTCACGTGCTCCGTGCTGCGGATACTAGGCATCCGGTTTTGGCGCGTAGGTGTAGGCGCTGCGAGGATCGCTGAGCCCCGGTTGAGGACGATCCCCAGCAGAGACGATCCCCAGCAGATGGCCATCGACGGCATCCGGCGTCTCCAGGGCCTCTCCAAGCTGCTGCGGCTTGACGCGATCGCTTTGCGCGACCAATGACCGTGCCGCCCACGACGCGCGAGAGGACCGTGGCGTCGGTGACGGCGAGCAGGGGGCGCGGAATCGAACACCACGTACTCATAGTCGGCCCCGGCTGCGTCAAGCAGCTGCTTCATGCGCTGGCTGCCAAGGAGCTCACTCGGATTCAGCGGGACCGGACCCGAGGCCAGGACGTCCAGTCCATCCTTCTCGAGCGGTTGCGTCACGTCCTCGAGCCGGGCCTTCTCGATCAGCACGGAGGTGAGGCCGGCGGTGCTCTCCAGGTCGAGATGCTCGGCAACCGAAGGCCGGCGCAGATCCGCGTCGATCAGCAGGAGTCTCTCGCCGGCGTGCGCAAGCACGTGGGCGAGGTTGATCGCCGAGCTCGTCTTCCCCTCGCCTATCAGGGAGGAGGTCACCACGAGGCTCTCCATATCTCCGATGAGCTGTATGAACTGTCCGTTCGTGCGCGGCTCCCGATAGGCTTCGGCCTGGATGCTCTGCGGATGCTGGGCCGTGATCATCGAGACGCTCTCGGCGCCTCGGTCGGCCGGGTTCGCGCCGATGACGGGCCGGTCGAAGGTCGTCTGTCGTCTCAATGTCCGCGGGTCACCGGCTCCGGTTGTCGAGGAAGTCTCGGATGATCGCCGTGCCGACAGCTACGAGAAACGCGAGCACGCCCTGATGATGATGTCGCGCGGATTGCTCGGGGTCGGCAGGCGTCAGGGGCGCAGTGCCCGCAGGGCCAGCCTGCGACCGATGCGAGCCGCCATGATGAGCTCCGCGATCAGGAACTGGGGCACCGAGATGACCCCGTCCTGTCGGAGCAGGACGAATGTGCGGTGCTCCCCGAGGATCATCCGCCAGATCCGACTCGAGAGTCCTCTGGTGCCGTAGGGGTCCTTGTGGAAATACGCGAGCGGCACCTGCAGCGTCAGCACCTCGCCGAGCGCGGCGATCCTGATCCAGGCCTCGTAGTCCTCCGCGTAGAACCGTCCGTCGGTGAACCGTGCCGGAACATCCCGGCGCACGAGGACGGAGGAGGTGGTGTGCGGGTTGTGGAAGAGGTGGTAACGCTTGTCCAGGCGACGGATCGGGGGCTCGATGAGCGCGGTGGATCCCGGCGGGTGCTCATCGGCGCCGAGCACGAGGGACTGCGAGCTGATCATGAGCGTCTCGGCAGAGAGCGCGCCGAGCTGCAGCTCCAGTCTTCTGGGATGCCAGGAATCATCGCTGTCGAGAAAGGCGATCCAGGTGCTGCGGGCCGCGTCCCACCCTGCGTTGCGAGCAGCCGCGGGGCCCTGGTTGGGCTCCAGCCTCACGACCCGCACCGGCATCGGATGGTCGCGCCCCGCCGCCGTCGCGAGACTCTTGCGCTGCTCCTTCTTCGAGTCGTCGTCGACGATGATCACCTCGTCGACCGCGACGGTCTGGGCCGCCACGCTGCACAGAGCCCGCTCGATCGTGTCGGCGCTGTTGAAGAACGGGATCACGACGGATACGGAGTCGTCGCGATCCTGGGCGCGACCCTGCTGAGTGAAGGAGTGACCGGCCTCGGTCGCCGGTCTCAGGGTATGGCTGGCCGCACGTGCCGGCCCGCCCGTGCGTCGGAACAGATCAATCGGTGACATGGGAATCCGCCTTCCGGGCATTCAACAGGAGTCGTGACAGCGTGTACCGGACCAAATACGCGCCCACCATCGAGAAGGTTCCCGCCAGGACCCAGTGCTGGGTGCCGAGGGCCGCCATGGCGAGCAGCGGGATCACCGCTCCCACCAGCGAGGCGACGGTCACGACCAGCTGGCCCCGGTACCAGTTCAAAACGAGCATCGTCGCGGCATTGACGTAGCCCAGCGTGCACAGCAGCGCCGCCGTCCCGAAGGCGAAGAGCTCGAGCGAGCTCGCGCCGAACTCCTCTCCGTACACCAGGCGCAGGAAGGGATCGCCCGCGAGGACGATGATCGCCACGGCGGGCACTCCCGCGAGAGCGAGAAGCCCGGTGTGGACGTTCATCGCCCGCATCAGGGAATGCCGCCCGGTCGTCTCGAGCCGGTTGCGATAGGTGGTGATCAGGATCGTCTGCACGCTTGCTCCCATCAGGTTTGCAGCGACGATCAGGTAGGCGGCAGCGGCGAACCGTCCGACCTCGCTCGGCTCCGAGTAGGCCTCCAGGAACCAGATCGGGATGGACGCCAGGAGGCTCATGAGTCCGGTCGAGGCTGTCAAGGGCAGGGCGGCGTTCAGGACGCGACGCCACTGGACCGTGCGCGAGGCCGGTACCGGCGACGGCGTGCGTGAGAGGACGAGCGCGGGCACGGTGATCACGAGGGAGACGACCCCGGTGGCGCCCACCAGCACACCGACAGGGGCAGAGAGCCAGGCCGCGATCGAGATGACGATGATGGAGACGACGGCGTGGGCGCTCGACAGTGCCCCGAGGGTGTTGAACTTGCTCAGGCGCTGCAGTCTCCCCAGGCTGATGTCCAAGAACCCGTCGGCGACCTTCATGACGGCCATGCCGGCGAAGATGCCCCAGTAGGGAGCCGCGGCGAGGCAGTAGACGGTCAGAAGCAGCAGGCCGATGGTCATGCCCCCGCTGCGCCAGAGGAAGAAGTATCGCCAGGAGGGGGCGTCGGACAGGGACACATAGGCGTCTTTCAATCCGAGTCCGAGGAAGATGAAGATCGGGGTGGCGCCGGCCAGCAGCACGGAGTAATGACCGAGGTCGGCGGCTCCATAGGCGGCGGCGAGCAACCACACGACGAACCAGTGCGACACCCCTCCGCCGACGGTGCCGAACAGGATCAGCACAAAGGCGGAGGTGCGCTTCATGGACGCTCGCCGGTCCGTCGTCGGCGCTGTCGTCACCGGTGGCGATGTCTCAAGCATGGGTGAGCCGTCCGAGAGGGGCACGCAGGGCGGGCTCGATGCCCCCAGGGTCGCCCGCGTGGCAGGCGGCGGCCAACTTGGTCACGATGTCCTCTTCCGCTCGCTGGGACCAGGGACCGACGACGTCGACGTCGAAGAATCGGGAGCCGAGGTCATGGTCCTCGCACGCCGGCCGCTATGCGAGACGCCCGCGAGGTTGCGCGCGCTCTCGGCAGGTACACCGTACGGCTCCGAGTATGCACTGAGTCCTCTTCGCGGAACGCGGTTCAGCACGATCCCCAGGATGGGGAGCTGCACAATCTCCAGCTTGCGCAGTGCCTGGGCGAGATGGGGCCGACGTACCCTCCCACTGCCGACGACCATCAGGGTCCCGGACACGCGCTGAGTGAGCGCCGTGCGGTCGGCGACTGCGAGCAGGGGGGCGGAATCCACGATCAGGGTGTCGTAGCGGGCCGTCGCCGCCTTCAGCAGCGTCATCTGGTCGCTGTCCAGCAGCTCGCTCGGATTGGGCGGCGCCGGGCCAGTCGTGAGCACCGAGAGGCCATCTAGCTCGACCGGCTGGACGACATCGTCGAGCGCGGCCTCACCGAGCAGGACCGTCGTCAGCCCCGCCTCGCTCTGGAGGGTGAGGTGCCGGTGCAACGACGGGGCTCGCAGATCGGCGTCGATCAGCAGGACTCGCCGGCCGCTGCGCGCGAGAGTGCTCGCGAGATTGATGGACGTCACCGACTTCCCCTCGCCCTTCACGGAGGAGGTGACCAGCATTGACCGGAGTCGGCAGCGCATCCCGAGGTATCTCAGATTCGTGCGCAGCTCGCGGTATGCCTCGGCATTGCGGCCGTGCCCCTCGAGGTCGGGCATCGGCATCACCGCATGGTCGGACTTCTCCGCCGGGATGGTCGCCAGGATCGGTGAATCGGTCAGCGGGTGGATGTCCTGAACATTTCGGACCTTGTCGTCCATCAG
>DWZH01000074.1 GCA_019118275.1 Candidatus Brachybacterium merdavium
GGCTGCGGCAGCTCCTACGACGACTCCCGCGACCTCTACGAAGAGCTCCGGGTGGAGATCGGCTGCGACACGGTGGGCTCCGACGACTTCCAGTCCTTCATGGACGGGGAGGTCTCCGACGGCATCCCCGCTTTCGATACCGTGGAGGGGAACTGCCAGGCGGGTGACGACAGCTTCTCGGTCGCGGCGGTCGTCCCCCATGATGTGAAGGGCAAGGAGTTCCTCGAGGCCATGGCCGAGGAGGAAACCGAAGCGTACGCCGTGCAGTCCGGGAAGTGGGCTCTCCTCGTGGACGGCACGGACGAGGAAGACCTCGAGTTCGCCGAGACCGCGGCGGATGAACTGGGTGGGAAGGTCGTCCAGGTCTCCCCGAGCGGTGTGGAGAAGGTCTGACCCGCCGCGCCCCCGGCGCCGCGCACGGACCTTGTCGGTCGTGCGCGGACCCCGTCGATCGCGCACAGGCCCCGTCGATCGCACACAGGCCCCGCTGATCGCACACAGACCTCGCCGATCGCACACAGACCTCGCCGATGAGGATCTCGAAGCCTTTCGGCGCGCTGCGCTCCGCGACCGGGGCGGCGGCAACCACTTCACGGAGCTGTGCGTGAAGGGGTGACGCCGCCACCCCGCTGGGCGGCCAGCGAACTTCTTGCTCCCTGCGTGGCCTCAGCCCGTAGAGCGGGTTGGGGCCACGTATACGGCAAGATCTTCGTCCCGTCACCGGTCGCCGCCACCGGCAAGACCTTCGCCCGGCCACCGGCCGCCGCCACCGGCAAGACCTTCGCCCGGCCACGAGCCGCCGCCACCGGCACGGGCGTCAGAGCATCGAGGTCAGCACACCGCCGTCGGCTCGTACCGCCGTGCCGTTCGTGGCCGAGGACTTCGGGCTGGACAGGAACACGATCAGGTTCGCGATCTCGGCGGGCTCGAGGAAGCGCTCGAGCAGCGTGGTCCGGTTCTGGGCGATGAGGGACTGCGCGATCTCCTCCGCGGGAACCGACTGGGACTCGGCGATCGCCGTGACCGTCTCGGCGACGCCGCCCGAGTAAGTGGGGCCACCCAGCACGGTGTTCACGGTGACCGCGGTGCCCCGCGTGAGCTTGGCCAGCCCGTTACCGAGGGCGATCATCGAGGCCTTGCTGGTGCCGTAGTGGATCATGTCGGCAGGGATGGTCACGCCCGACTCACTGCTGACGAAGACGATGCGTCCCCACCCCCGCTGCAGCATGCCCGGCAGAAGCGCCCGTGAGAGCCGCACGCCACTCATCACGTTGATGTCGAAGTAGCGCTGCCAGTCAGCGTCCGTGATGCTCCCGAAGTCGTCCAGGCCGAAGATCCCGACGTTGTTGACCAGGATGTCCACCGGGCCGAGCTGCTCCACGAGATCGTCGACCTCCTCCGCCACGGCGACGTCCGCCGCGATCCCCGCGGGGTCCGACGCCGGGGACGTCGCACGAAGCCGCTCCACGGCGGCATCGACGCGCTCCTGGGAGCGCCCGTTCAGCACGACGTCGACGCCCTCCGCCGACAGGGCCTCGGCCACGGCGAAGCCGATGCCCTGTGTGGAACCGCTGATGAACGCCCGCTTGCCGGCGAGGTCCAGATCCATGGTCGCGTCCTCCCTTGTGGTCCACCGACCGACGATTGACTTGCTTGAGCAAGCAAACGTAGCCCGAGTTCACGTGCCTGCGCAAGCGTGTCGTAGCCAGACCAGGGCCCACGTCACTTACCGTCGGAGCATGGAGGACATCGAGGCGCTCACGGCGCACAGCAACGTCGATCTGCAGATCTGGGCTTCGCTCGCGACCATGCTGGAGCGCCTGCCCGCCGCCCTGGACGAGCAGCTGCAGCGTGACAGCGAGCTCACGCACTTCGAGTTCGGTGTGCTCTACGCCCTCGCGCGAACCCCCGACGGCGCTCTTCGCCTGAGCGTCCTGGCTGAGTACTCCAACTCCACGCTCTCCCGCCTCTCGAGAGCCGTGACGCGACTGGAAGCCCGCGGCTGGGTGCGACGCGAGGTCGATCCCACCGACGGGCGCTACACCCTTGCGATCCTCACCCCCGCCGGTTCGACGACCGTGCGAGAGGCGCTCCCTGGCCATCTGGCGCTCGTCGAGCGCGTGGTGTTCGGGGCGCTCACCCCAGCCCAGGCGCGCACCCTCGGTGCGGCGTGCGAGCGGATCAATACCGCGATCTCGCCCGCTCGACGCTGGGAGCAGCCGGGCTGACGGCCCGCCTGCTGGGAGCAGTCGGGCTGTCGGCCCTCCGCGGGACTGTGCGTCGGAAAGTGGCCCCTCCCGTGCCGGGGCGGGCCCGTTCACCTGCCCTCATCACGGTTCCAGGGGCAGCGGCGCGCAGGAGTGTGGATCGACGACGAAGCCTGCTGGGTGGTCGCCCTCAGGCCCACCGCTTGCGCGGCGACGTCTCCCCCACTCCGGCGTTGAACATGTTCAGCGGGTCGAGCTGCTGGAAATGCTCCACCATCGGCTCGGGCGCCGGGTAGATGCGCCCGTAGTTGTGCTCGGCGGGCACGGCGGCTCCCCGGTCCTCGAGCAGCGCCGTCATCTCCTTCTTCAGCGCGACGGGGTCCACTCCCTTCTTCGCCACGTGGTCCTGGTGCAGCACATGGCAGAAGAAGTGCCCGAAGTAGACGCTCTCCAGCAGCTGATCGGCGATCTGCGGGGGCAGCACCTCCAGCCAGTCCTCGTCATCGCGGCGCAGGGCCACGTCGAAGGTGACCATGGCCGAGGCCTCCGCGCGGTGCATGACGTAGTAACGACTGGCGGCGCTGGCCACACCGAAACGGATCAGGGTGGCGCTCTTCGCCTCGTCGGCGTCGCACTCGAAGAACTCGCCTTCGTGCTCGGGCCCGGCGAAGAACTCCTCGAGCAGCTGCGCGGCCGCCTCCCGCTGACTGCCGCTGACCACCACCAACAGGTGATGATCGAACCGATCGCGATACTCCAGAAGCCGCGCCGGGATCTTCTCCGGGACCAGGGAG
>DWZH01000075.1 GCA_019118275.1 Candidatus Brachybacterium merdavium
GGGCAAGATTTGTCGTGGCATGAGCGACCTTCCGGAAGTGTGTCAGATCACTCGCACCGTAGCCGTAGCCGTGCCTGCCGACCATGGTTGCTGACGGTTTGTGGATAACGCGGCGCCTCGGTCTGCAGCCATGGCCCGCTGCTGCCGATGCCCGCCCGAACGTGGTGCGTAAGGGGCTGTCCCCGGACTAGGAGTTTTGCGTATACGCAACTCACTTAACGCCGCGACAAGCTCACCATCCCCGACCGCCCTCACCATCCCCGACCGCCCTCATCCGCTGCCCATCTGCCGCCATTGACGCCGGTTCGGCGAAGAGTCAGCCGGTCCAGCTGGCGCTGTCTGCTCGCGCTGACCTCTGTGTTCCAGTCCGGGCCTTCCAGTGCGGCGCCCTCTCGGTGTCATCGGGCCGGCATCCCCTGAGCCGTCACCGGCCAGTCTGCAATGTCCTGCACGGATCGCCCCTGCGTCCAGGTTCCCGTCGGGTCACTCAGTCGGTCACCCGGTCACTCGGTGACTCAGGCACCCGCCCACACGCTCACGCACCTCCAGGTCAACGCACCCGCATGCCCACCCGCTTCACGCGAAGATCCGCACATGCGTTCATTCCGTCACGCGGATCAGCGCTCGCGCGCCGCGCTCCATGTCGGCGAAGGCGTGGTTGACCGCGGTGTAGGTGCCGGGCTCGTCGAAGACCAGCTCCACGAATCCACCCTGCGCAGCAGCGAGATCCAGAGCCTGCGCGCCGCCACCGGTCTGGTTGTCGGGCCGCAGCAGATACTCGCCCTCCTTGAACACGGTGTCGAAGACCCCGCCCACTACGTGGAAGGAGATCCCGCGGGACGGGCCCGCGGCCAGCACCCAGATCCGCACTCGCTCGCCGACCTTCGCCTGGAGAGGGGAGTGGACGTACTGGTTGGCGTGACCATTGAACATGGTCACGTCGGGACGCTCGGCGGCGATCTTCGCGGGACTGACGGGATGAGCGCCTTCGTGCATCGCGTCATCGAAGCCAGGCGCACCCTCCGGCACCAGGTAGTGCTCGGACTGGACCAGCACGTACTCGCGGTCGGCGGTGGCCAGATCATCGGGCGGGACGATCAACGCCCCGAGCATCCCCGCGGCCAGGTGCACCGACATCGGCATCGTCGAGCAGTGGTAGAGCCACACCCCGGCGTAGTCGGTGCTGATCGAGTACTCCAGGCTCTCACCGGGAGGGATGGTGCGCATGACCTCATCGGGGGCGATCCGTCCCGCGTGCAGATCCAGAGAGTGGCCCATGGCGCCGTTGTTGACCAGGTCCACCGTCAAGCGGGCCCCCAGCTCGGAGCGGAGCACCGGGCCGACCACAGTGCCGTTGAAAGCCATCGCATCCATCGCCACACCCGGCGCCACCTCGAGCGCCGCCGCGGTGACCTCCAGGGTCAGCCGCTGCTCCCTCCCGGCCGGATCCGGCAGCGCCGCATCGCGCACCACGTGCTCGGGGCCCGGTTCGGCCTGCAGATCCAGGGCCACCGGGCTCAGTTCATCCACTCCGGCCGCGCCTGCGGAGCCTTCCTCGGGCCGGCCCTGCGTCGCTCCCGCCGCGACCACCTGCAGCGTCATGCCCATCGCGCGGTGCCCCACGATCGAGCACCAACCCTCCAGGTCGTGCTCGATCGTGCCGGCCTCGACGGTGGCCGACTCTCCTGGCTGCAGCCGTCCGGATGTCACTCCGTTGGCGAGCACCAGGTCATGCACGTCATGCGCATCGTCGTTGGACAGCTCGATCACCAAGGTGTTCCCCGCCGGCACCTCGAGCACCTCGGGGTCGAAGCGCATGTCGGCCATGCCGACCGCCACCGTGGTGGTCTCACCGCTCGGGGTCACCGCGGCGCCGTTCCGGCCGGTCGTCCCCGCGTCCGCGCCGCCGGATTCGCCCGAACCGTAGGACCGGTCCAGGGCGGAGCCCAGCGCGGTGATCCCCAGCACCGAGCCGACACCGACCAGGGCTTCGGTCAGCGCGCGACGGTCCAGACCCTGCGAGGCCTGGGTGCCTCCCGCCTCCGCCGTCGCCGGTTTCGGCGACGGCGGAGGCGGCAGCTGGCCCGGAGGGATCCGCTCGCGCCGATTGGCTCGGATCGCCAGTCCCATCAGCACCAGGAACGAGACCAGCGCCACGAAGGCCAGCGAGGAGGCCAGCACCCGGGCGATAGACCCGAAGGAGGCGGCGTCGGTCGTGCCGAGGGTGAGGGCCGAGAAGAACGCGTCGGCCACGGGGGAGCCGATCTCGACCAGGACGAACAGTGCCACCACCAGGTTGTACGCCACTACCCGTACCACCGCGAAGCGGCTCATCTGGTGGAGGGAGGCCTTCAGAGCGCGCGGACCGCCGCGCATCGTCACCGGCAGCAGATAGCTCATCGCCCCCAGTAGCACCTGCAGCAGGAACCCGGCCACCAGCGGCACCGTCAGCGTCTGCACATCCGCAGCGACCAGGGACGTGCTGAGCTGCTCATCGGCCGAGCGCCACCACATGACCACCAGCCCCAGCACGGTCAGGGCGAACCAGACCATCGCGGCGCCGATCGACAGGATCGCAAACAGCGGCAGCTCGATGGTGCGGTTCTTGCGGGCGCAGCGGACGCTGACCTGGACCAAGGCGACTGCGATCCAGGCGAAAGAGCCCGCGTAGACCAGCACGAACACCGAGCCGATCGACGCCGAGCCGGCCACGGCCCCCGCTGCGGCGCCGACCACGCCCACGCCCATTCCCAGCAGCCCCGCGGCCGAGCGCTTCATCGCAGCCGGGTCGATCTTGGTGCGCAGGAGGGTCGGCCACAGGGTCAGCAGCGTGCCGGCCACTGTGATCCCCACGAATCCCAGGACGTTCAGCAGCTGGTGGGCGAGCATCAGGCGTCCCTGCCAAGGCTCTGCAGGGCTGAAGGCCATCACCGCACCGACCGCCGCCCCGAAGGGCATCAGGCACGCGGCCCCGATGTAGGCGCGCACCGTGAACTCGTACCGGGGGGCGAGGGCGGCGCGGATCTGCGCGCCGAGCGCGAGGGCGTACCACACCAGCGCGGCCGAGACGAGCAGAGCACCGACGACCACGAGCCACGGCCAGGTGGGGACCATGCCCGCGATGGCCAGCACGACACCCAGCTGCAGCAGACGGATCCGACCGACCTGCCGGGAGCGGGTCTCCTGGGCCAGGCGAGTCTTCAGCAGCGCCTCGGTGAAGTGCTGGCCCCACACCATGATCGAGGTGGTGATCAGCCCGAGCGTGACCATGTGGACCATCAGCCAGCGGGCCTGCGGGATGAACGGGTGGATCAGGACCACCACGACCAGGATCAGCATCCATACCGAGACCGGGCGGGCGGCACGACGATGCCAGGAACCGCGGTCGCTCGTGACGGGACGCGACGGCTGCGGCATGGTCACCTCAGGGATCAGGCCCGGTGGTGGCGGGAGCACGCGACCGGGGAGCGAACTGGGAGTTCTGCCAGGTTATGACCCGGGCACCGCTCATCACCAGAGGAAGATTCGTCACGTGCGCAGGGCAGGGCACGCCACGGGCCGGCGCCGCTCAGATCGCCTCGTTCCCGTCCTAGTCGTCGTCCTCGTCTGCGTCTGCGCGCTCAGCGTCCTGGGCCCGCTTGGAGGAGGCGTACATGGAGGTGCCGAAACTGATCACCACGATCACGCCCACGGCGACGAGGACCGCGTACAGGGGGATCTGCAGTCCGGCCGCGGCCAGCACCACCCAGATCGCGAAGATCGACAGACCGATCAGGAGCGCATCGCGCACGGCTCGCATGAGGCGCGGACCGAGCTGCGCGCCCCGGACGCGGCGCTCGGCGACGGCGTAGTACGCGGCAGCCCCGCGGCGCAGGCTGTCGGCATCGAGCGCGGGCCGACGGTCACCATCCGACCCACGGATCCCGTCCGGCCGACGGCCGCGCTGCGCATGGCGGTGCCGCGCCTCCGCGGGATCCGGTTCAGGACGGGCGCCCGCGGGTCGAGGGTCGTACTCGCGTCGGTCCTCGCTCGCTGGCGGGCGCTCGCCGTCGCGGGTCCGATCCTCGATGGGCTCGTCATCGAAGCGCTCGTCGTCGCGGCGGGACTCCTCGATCACGCGTCCGGCGGCGCGGACGTAGTCACCAGTGCGGCGGGAGCCGCGGCGCACCGACTCCTGGGCGGAGCGCTTCACCTCCGGCGCCTGCTTGCGGGCGGTGTTGCGTGCCGCTTTCGCGTAGGTCTTCCAATCAGACATGCAGGGCCTCCTCGACCTCAGCTCCGCGTTTCGCGGTTTCGCTGCTCGCGCAGGCGCAACTCCCGCTCCCGTCGGTCCAGGTCTTCCTCGCGTCGGCGCAGCTCGGCCTCCCGGGAGGGCGGCTGCGCGGCCGGACCGGCACCGCCGCGGGGCGGCGCCTCGTCCTCACGCCAGCGAATATCGCCTCCGCCGGCGGGGACGGTCCGGCGCTTGGGGGAGCGGGCCCGGTAGTCGTTGTAGTAGGACAGGCCGACATTCAGGGCCAGGGTGATGCCGACCGAGAACGCGAACCCCGCCACGGTCGACCGCATCCCGAGGAGCCGCAGCACGATGAACAGCACTCCGATCGCGACGACCGAGAAAACGATGTGGTCGCGGATTCGCTGGACCAGGCTGCGCGATCGTCGGCTCATCCGCTCATCGTATCGGTGCCCGCTGGACGCGCCATAGCAGCCACCTCAGCTCGAACCGGCCACCCTCTCCGCGGCGTCGGGGCACACCGGCCGGGAACGTGATGCGGCGCGCACCTGAGGCTTCCCCGCCACGACCCGTGCCGGGGAAGCGATACGCTGACTGCGTTCACAGGGGCGGCCCCGAGGCCGAGTGCGGCCGGTCGCCCTCTGCCGATGTTGAGAGGAATGCACCCCGTGGACCTGTATGAGTACCAGGCCCGCGATCTCTTCGAGAAGCACGGGGTTCCCGTGCTCGGAGGAGTCGTCGCGGAAGATCCTGCCGCCGCCAAGGCTGCCGCACAGCAGCTCGGCACCCCGGTCGTGGTCGTCAAGGCCCAGGTCAAGACCGGTGGCCGCGGCAAGGCCGGTGGCGTGAAGATCGCCAAGTCGCCCGAGGAAGCGGAGCAGCAGGCCTCCGAGATCCTGGGCATGGACATCAAGGGTCACACGGTGCACCGGGTGATGGTCGCCGCCGGTGCCGACATCGCCGAGGAGTACTACTTCTCGCTGCTGCTGGACCGCGCCAACCGCAACTACCTGGCCATGTGCTCCGTCGAGGGCGGCATGGAGATCGAGCAGCTGGCCGTCGAGCGTCCTGATGCCCTGGCCCGCGTGCCGGTGGATCCCAACGTCGGCATCGATGCGGCCAAGGCGTCCGAGATCGTCCAGGCCGCGAACTTCGACGAGGAGACCGCCGCGAAGGTCGCCCCCGTGCTGGAAAAGCTGTGGGAGGTCTACCGCGACGAGGACGCCTCCCTGGTCGAGGTCAACCCCTTGGTCAAGACCGGAGCCGGCGACATCGTGGCGCTGGACGGCAAGATCACCCTCGACGACAACGCCGCGTTCCGTCAGCCCGAGCACGCCGAGCTGGTCGACGCCAAGGCCGAGGACCCGCTGGAGGCCAAGGCCAAGGCGCTGGACCTGAACTACGTCAAGCTCGACGGCGAGGTCGGCATCATCGGCAACGGCGCGGGTCTGGTCATGTCCACCCTCGACGTGGTCGCCTACGCGGGCGAGGCCCACGGCGTCGAGCCCGCCAACTTCCTCGACATCGGCGGCGGCGCCTCCGCTGAGGTGATGGCCAACGGCCTCGACGTGATCCTCGGCGACGACCAGGTCACCGCCGTGTTCGTCAACGTCTTCGGTGGGATCACCGCCTGCGATCAGGTCGCGAGCGGCATCGTCGGCGCCCTGAAGAAGCTCGGCGACGCCGCCACCAAGCCTCTCGTCGTGCGTCTCGACGGAAACAACGTCGAGGAGGGTCGCCAGATCCTCGCCGACTTCGCCCACCCCCTCGTCACCCAGGCCGACACCATGGACGGCGGCGCGGGCTCGGTCGCCGAGCTCGCCGCCGCAGGAAAGTGAGCAGCACCCGACATGTCTATCTTTCTCGATGAGAACAGCAAGGTCATCGTCCAGGGCATGACGGGCTCGGAGGGCATGAAGCACTCCCAGCGCATGCTCG
>DWZH01000011.1 GCA_019118275.1 Candidatus Brachybacterium merdavium
CTGCTCCGCGGGGCCGTCCAGCGGCACCTCCGGTGCACCGTGGCCGGGAGATCCCGCCTCCAGCGGCTCGATCTGATCGAAGACCTCGAAGCGCTCGCCGTCGGCGGTCAGGGCCCACTGCCCGGGCCCGCCCGTCGGCTCCGGGAGGGCGTCACGGGCCCCGGCGGCGGAGGGCCGGGCCCGCGGATCCGCGGCGAACATCGCCGACAGCACCTGCTCGAGCGCAGGCGCCGCCGGGTCGGGGCTGCCGGCCAGCGCAGGGGAGAGGCGCACGGGCAGCTTCCCCGGGGCGGGACGCTCGCCCCGCGGCAGGGGCGCGAGGGCCTCCAGGGCGCAGGCCGCGGCCGCCCACACGTCCTGGGAGGCGTCGGAGGTGTGCCCCTCGAGCACCTCGGGGGCCATGTATCCAGGGGTGCCGTGGACCAAGCCGGTGGCGGTCAGGCGCACATCCGACTCGTGCAGGGCGATCCCGAAATCCGCGAGCAGCAGATGCGGGCCGCCCTGACCCGTCAGGGCCAGCAGCAGGTTCGCCGGCTTCACGTCCCGGTGGACCCAGGAGGCGCCGTGCATCGCCGACAGGGCATCGAGCAGCTGCCGCAGCAGGTGGACGACCAGAGCGGGGGCCAGGGGGCCGTGGTCGGCCACGGCCCCCGACAGGGTGCCGCCGTGCACCAGCGGCATGACCAGCACGATCGTGTCGTCCTCGGCCACCCACGTGTAGGGCGGGAGCAGGTGGGGGTGGGCTCCCAGCCCCTGCGCGGTGCCCACCGTCTGCTCCCGCACGAAGCGCAGCACATCGGCGCCATCGCGCTGGCGCATCACCTTGGCGGCGCAGATCGCCCCGTGGCGCCGATCGATCGCGCGCCACAGGGACCCGGTGGCACCCCGGGCGATGGGATCGAGCAGCTCGATGCGGCCGGCGATGACATCGGACATGATGGACGTCATGCTAGGGCACCCTGGGGGAACGTGACGGGGATGCCCGCTGATACAGACACCCGTGATGTCCCGTGATGTCCCAGGAGGATGACCCATGCCAGGACGTGCGCCCGCCCGGCGACCCCTGACGGTCACTGCGGCCGCGATCGTCTCGCTCGTGGCGACCGTGGCCCTGGCCCCGGCAGCGCTCGCCGAACCCGAGAGCAACGGCGAGCGCCCGCCCGCGTACGCCTACCGCGCCAGCGGCCTCGAGGTGGAGGGCGGCACCTCGATCGCACAGGCGGCCACGATCGACCCGGGCATCCATCTCGACGGCTTCGCCCGGGGCTCCGAGGACACCTTCAGCTCCCAGGGGACCCGGAAGTACTACCGGATCGCGGTGGAGGACGGGCAGCGGGTCCACGCCGCCGCCACCATCGCCCCCGACCCCTACGAGGACGGCCTGCCCGAGGAGCCTGAGGCGCTCGAGGTGACGGCCGGTTTCCTGACCGCCGACGGTGACACCTGCACCGGCTCGTCGACCGAGCAGATCGGGGAGTCCCACGTCGGCGACGGGCCGGTCTCGGCGACCGCGGTCTCGGAGGTGGTCGGCCCCGACGGCTGCCGCGGCAGCGAACTGTTCCTGCTGGTCATCCGCAAGGGACCGCGTGCATTCGAGACGGAGCTGCCGGTCGAGATCCAGGTGGCGATCCAGCCGCCCGGCATCGGCGGCGGCAGCCCCGCGGTGGAGGAGGAGATCGAGGACGCCGGCGCCTCCCCGCTCCCGCCGGAAGGGAGCGAGCCGATCGCCCTGGGACGATCCTTCGCCGAGGCCACCCCGTTGGAGCCGGGATCCTATCTGGTGGAGCTGGTCCCGGGCGAGACCGGCCTGGTCTCGGTGCAGGTGGGCGAGAGGCAGAGGCTGCGCTGGCGCACCGAGGAGGTCTCGGAGCCCGGTGAGGATCCCGGAGCGATGAGCCTGCGCGTGCACAATGCGGCTCGCGCCGTGGTCACGACCGATGAGGGCCCCTGGCACCTGGGCGTCGGCAACGGCGTGCACGGGGGCGCGATGACCGCCCCGGTCGATCTGGGCAACCGGGGCTCGGACCTGGACTCGGTGCAGTCGGCCTGGCTGCCCGGCACGCACACCGTGATGCTGCAGCGATTCCAGCGCGAGACGGATGCCGCCAGCAGCGGCTCCGAGCCGGTGCGACTGGTCCTCACCCTCGAGGTGCAGGGCGAGGTCGCGGCCGATGCCGCGGAGGGCGACGTGCTCGAGCTCGGCGAGATCTCCGGCTCCGAGGCCGGTGAAGGCTGGCTCGGCCTCGGCGACTGGAGCCCGGCCCGCCTGCTGATGCTGGCGGGGGCGGCCGGGCTCGGGGTGCTCGGCCTGGTCACCTTCCTGGCCGGATCGGCCCTACTGCTGCTGCGGCGCCGCTGAGCCACCGAGCAGGCGAACTCAGCTCGACCAGGCTCCCCACAGCTGGGCGTAGGCCCCGCCGCGGGCCACCAGCTGGTCATGGCTGCCCTGCTCGACCACGTGACCGTCCGCCATCACCAGGATGCGGTCGGCCAGCCGGGCCTGGGAGAGCCGGTGGGCCACGATCACGGCGGTGCGGCCCCGGGCCACCTCGAGAGCAGCCCGCTCGAGGACCCGGGCCCCGGAGGAGCCCTCATCGGCCGTGGCCTCGTCCAGCACCAGCACCGCCGGATCGCGCAGGGCGATCCGGGCCAGTGCCAGCTGCTGCGACTGCTCGGCGGTCAGCCGCTGCCCCTTTTCCCCGACCTCCGTGTCCAGCCCCGCCGGCAGGCGCTCGGCCCAGACCTCGGCGTCGACCCGGCGCAGCGCCTCCCACAGCTGCGCGTCGCTCGCCTCGGCGCTGGCCAGACGCAGATCCTCGCGCAACGTCCCGCGGAAGACGTGCACGTCCTGACTGACGATCGCGGCGTGAGCGCGCACCGCCTCGAGATCGGCCCGGGCCAGGTCCGCCCCGCCGTGCAGCACCCGGCCGTGACGGGGCTCGAGAGTGCCCGCCAGGATGGAGGCCAGGGTGGACTTGCCGGCCCCGGAGGCACCCACCAGCGAGATCACCTCGCCGGGCGCGACGTCCAGGTCGATCGGGTGCAGGATCACCCGTTCGGCGCCGTCCTCGTCGGTGGTGTAGGCGTGGGAGACCTGTTCGAGCCGGATCGAGGCGTCGCGGGGACGCTCGGTGCCGGGGGAGGCGGCCGGATCGATCGAGGTGATCACCCCGACCATCCGGGCCAGGCTCGCCAGCGCCGACTGCACCTCGTCGAGATTGAAGATCACCGCCATCATCGGCCAGAACAGGGTGACCAGGTAGACCGCCGCGGCCGTCACCAGACCGACCGGGGCACCGCCGATCTGGACCATCACGAACCCGAGCAGCAGCACCATCGCCAGGGCCAGGTTCTCGGGCACGTTCAGACCCATCACCAGGCGACCCACCAGGTACATCACCCGCATGTTGAGGATCGAGGCGGTCTCCGACAGCACCGCCACATGGCGGGTCTCGCGCCGCTCGATGCCGTAGGCGTGCACGGTGGGGATGCCATGGATCGCCGAGAGCAGCCCCTGTGCCCTTGCGCCCATCGCGATCCGCTCCTGCCGGTAGATGGGGGCGGTGCGCCGCAGGTACCAGACCGCGGCGAGCACGTACATCGGCACGATGATCACGACCATCAGCAGCAGCCACGGCGACAGGGTGGCCATCCCGATCAGCGTGATGAACACCAGGAAGCCCAGCTGGATCAGGTTCGGCACCAGGTTGTTGACCGCCCGGGCCGCGAGGTCGACATCGTCGGCCACCCGGGAGAGGGCGTCGCCGATCCCGGTGCGCTCCATGGTCTGCGCCGGCAGGTCCAGAGCCCGGTCGATGACGTCCTCGCGCATGCCCGCCAGGATCCGCTGGCCCAGCGAGGAGATCATCGCCCAGCCCAGTGCCATCAGCACCGCCTGGACGACGCCGATGGTGAGGATCTGAGCGCCCAGCCGCCACACCTGGGCGGAGGAGCCCTCCTCGGCGACGACGTCCACGGCCGAGCCGATCAGACGCGGCAGGATCGCCGCGGCCACGGCCCCGCCGATCGTGACCACCAGGGTCGCCAGGGACGCGACCCAGTGTTCCCGCAGACGGGCGAGGACGAAGCGCAGCGAGGTGCGGGCATCGGCGATGGGCAGCAGCTGCGCGTGCTCGGCGAGCTGCCGGCGGGCGGTGGCGTCGTCACCCAGCACATCCTCGAGGGGACGCTTCCAGTCGATCCCGCTCATCGTCGCACCACCTCCCAGTACTCCTCGAGACCCATCAGCTCGCCGTGCGTTCCCTCGCAGAGGACCTCGCCGCCCCGCATGAACACCACCCGGTCCGCTTCCCGCAGCAGCGCCGGCGCGCGGGTGACCAGGAGCGTGGCCCGGTCGGTGCGGCGCCGGGCCGCGACCAGCGCCTCGGCGATGCTCTGCTCGGTGACGGCGTCGACCGCAGTGGTCGGGTCGTGCAGCACCAGCACCGGGGCGTCGGCGGCGACCGCCCGGGCCAGGGCGATGCGTTGACGCTGCCCGCCCGAGAGGTTCGCGCCGCGATCCAGGATGTGCGTGTCGTAGCCCTCGGGAAGGATCTCCAGCAGGTCCTCCGCGCCGGCCGCGCGCAGGGCGCGCTGGGCCCAGTCGTCATCGCTGCCGTCGAGCGGGGTCCCCGCGGGAGCGCGGGTGGCCAGCTGCTCGCGCAGGGTGCCGTCGAACAGATCCACCACATGCGGTTCGACCAGGAGATCGGCGCGCAGACCGAGCCTGACGGCGGGGGTGATGGGCCGGGTGCCCACGCGAGCTCCGCCGTCCCTGTCCCCGGCGACGGCTCCGATGACCGCTTCCGCGTCGCGTGCATCGGCGCAGGCCAGGGCGACGATCTCCCCATCGGGCACGGACAGCTGCGGCAGGTGCAGCCCGCCGGCCGCGCCCCGGCGGCCGTGGACGGTGCCGGCCCCGTTGCCACGGTCGTCCCGTCCGGTGGCGAGCTCGCTCAGGGCCAGCTGGGGGTCGTCGACCGTGCGCCCCAGGTCGGTGTACAGATCGCGCACGCGCCGGGCCGAGGTGGACATGCTCGCCCACCACACCGGGACGCCGGACAGCCCCTCCAGCATGCCCATCACGTACCGGGCGACACCGACCACGGCGATCAGCACCCCGATGGACAGCGCCCCCTCGAGGGTGCGCATCGAGGCGAGCACCACCACCGCGGCGAGCATCACCCCGGTGATCAGGGTGGTCAGCCCGGAGGAGAGCCCCGAGTAGCGGGCATTGACCAGCGCCGCCTGCAGGGCGATCCGGGAGCGCCGACGGTAGGTGGACCGTGCCCGGCTCTGCACGCCCAGGCCCTGCAGCACCCGCAGGCCGTGGACCAGATCCGTGGCGGTCGCCGCGGCTTCGGCGGCCTGGGACTGCTGATCGTCGTAGCGGGCCGACAGGGTCGGGGTGATCATCCGGACCGCGACCACCATCACCACGAGGCCCAGCAGCATCGTCAGCCCCAGCCACAGGTCGGCCGCCGCCAAATAGGCAGCGGCCGCCAGCACCGTCACCGCCGAGGGCACCACCCAGGGGAGCATGTCCATCACGTCGGAGGCCCTGTCGGCGTCCGAGGTGGCGATCGAGAGCACCTCGCCGGCCGGTCGCCGCACCGCGCGCGACCGGGGGTCGAGCACCGCACCGGTCAGTCCCACCCGCAGACGATGACGCTCGAGCATGCAGGCCTTCTGCGATTCGATGAAGGTGTAGGTCCACAGGGCCACGCCGAGCACCCGCAGGGCGATCAACCCCAGGGCGCCGAGCACCGTCAACCGCAGGTCACCGGCCAGGACACCGTGGTCGATGACCAGACCCAGCACGATCGGCATCAGCAGCTCGATGCCCTCGGACAGGGTCGCGAGCGGCAGCACGATCAGCAGCATCCGCCAGTGGGCGCGGATGATCGAGGGCAATACCCCCGGCGCGGGGGCCGAGGGCAGGGAGGTGGTCGCGGGGCCGACGGGATGAGTATCGAGCACC
>DWZH01000076.1 GCA_019118275.1 Candidatus Brachybacterium merdavium
CTCGGCCAGGCCAACCCCAGCGTCTCGATCCTCGACCGCGTCGCCGCCGGCCTGGGCACCACCTTCGCCGCCCTGGTCGGCGTGGGCGCCGACGACGCCCCCGAGGGCGTGGAGATCTGGTCGACCGACACCGGCAGCTGGGCGGTGCTGCTGGACGCCGTCGACACCGAGACCCTCTCGGTCGAGACCTGGAAATGGAAGCTGCTGGGCAGCGACGCCTACCGCGGCGGCTCCGGTATCCCCTCACCGGGGCTCATGCATCACGTGATCGACGGAGCGCTGGAGATCGACACCGGCAACGACGTGCAGATCATCGAGGCCGGCGGTTCCGGGCGGGTGGTCACCGGTGGTGGCTACCGCTACCGCGCCCACGAGCAGCAGGCGGCGGTGTTCTTCACGGTCGCCCTGCAACCGCGCCTGCCGCGCTGAGGGGCGGCCCGAGGGGCTGCCCCGATCCGGCGCGAAGCGCGCAGTCGCGCTTCGCGCCGACCGCTGGAGACCATGGGGCGGAGGTCCGCGGGCTCGAACCCGCATTCGCGTACATCGTCCTCGCCTGAGGGCTTGACACTGCCGGCCCCGTCACCGGTAACGTGTAATCGTTTACTTACGCGACGAGCGTGTGCGGAGGCGATGACGCTGGAACAGCACAACGACGACACTCCTGACAGTTCTCACGATCCAGACCTGTTGCTTGAGGTTCGAGGCGCGGTCAAGAAGTTCCCCGGAGTACTGGCCCTGTCGCAGATGGACCTGGAGCTGCGAGCGGGGGAAGTCCTCGCCTTGGTGGGGGAGAACGGCGCAGGAAAATCCACCCTCATGAAACTGTTGGCCGGCGTGCACCCTCCGGACGCCGGGAGCTTCCGATTTCTCGGGCGTCCGCTTCAGGTGCGCGGCCCGCGTGACGCGGCGGAGCAGGGGCTGGCGATCATCCATCAGGAGCTGAACCTGATGTCTACCCTGACAGTCGCCGAGAACATCTTCCTCGGCCGTGAACCGGTCCTCGGCAACTTTTTCACCCGACCCGCGCAGCTCAGAGTGCAGACTCAGGAACTGCTCGACCGTCTCGGCATGGAACTGGATCCGACGGCGGAAGTCGGCACGCTGTCCGTGGCCCAGCAGCAGATGGTCGAGATCGCCAAGGCGCTGTCGTACGACGCTCGCGTGCTGATCATGGACGAGCCCACCGCGGCACTGAACGAACACGAGACGGAAGCCCTGCATGAGCTGGTCCGGAAGTACATCTCTCCCTCCACCGCGGTCATCTACATCTCCCACCGCATGGAGGAGCTGCGCCGCATCGCCGATCGAGTGCAGGTGATCCGCGATGGGGAGTATGTCGACTCCTTCCCGATGGCCGAGGCCACGTTGGACGACGTCATCACCAAGATGGTCGGCCGCAGTGTGGACACCAGAGCGGGGCCGCGAGACGCTCGCAGCGATCGGCCGGTGATCCTCGAGGTGAACGGGCTGCGCAGCGAACCGCGTGTGAAGGACGTGAGCTTCGATCTGGCCGAGGGGGAGATCCTCGGTATCGCCGGTCTCATGGGGGCTGGTCGGACCGAGACTGCTCGGGCATTGATCGGTTCCCATCCACGGCAGGCCGGAACCGTGAGCTATCGCGGTCGCCGGATCGCGTTCCGCAGTCCTGCCCACGCCGCTCGCAACGGCATCGGGTACCTGTCCGAGGACCGCAAACAGCTGGGGCTGCTGCTCGATCATTCCGTCAAGCGGAACATGGAGCTGTCTGCTCTGTCGGACGGCTTCCAGTCGGCCGGGTTCATCCGCGATCGCGCCTCGCACCATGCTGTTGTGGAACAGAGTCGCAAGCTGCGCGTCAAGACACCCGATGTCGCCCAGCTCGCCAAGAACCTGTCGGGCGGCAATCAGCAGAAGGTCGTGATCGGTCGCTGGCTCCTGAAGGACTGCGATGTCCTGATCTTCGATGAGCCGACCCGAGGGATCGACGTCGGGGCCAAGGAGGAGATCTATGAGCTGCTCGACGAGCTCGCTGCCGGCGGCAAGTCGATCATCATGATCTCCTCCGACCTGCCAGAAGTGCTGCGCATGGCCCACCGAGTGGCTGTGATGAGCGAGGGCAGGGTCACCGGAATCCTCGATGCCGCCGACGCCGACCAGGAATCGATCATGGCGCTGGCCACCGCTGAGCGGGACGCATCCCCCACCGGCCGGGGCCAGGCTCCCCACGCCGACGTCGATCACGGCCACTCCGATCACAGAGCAGGTGAACGATGAGTACGACCACCACAGCACCCGCTGCTGACCAGGAACGCGACGTCCAGCGGGGCGGACCCTCGCTTCGCAGCCGTATGCAGCAGATGCTCGCTGCCGGCACTCTGGTGCTGATCTTCGTCGCCTTCTCCATCGCGAGCCCGGAGATCTTCCCCACCTGGGGAAATATGGTCACCATCCTCTATTCGACGGTGGTGATCGGCCTGCTGGCCCTGGGCGCCACCTTCGTCATCACCACCGCTGGGATCGACCTGTCCGTCGGAACGGCGATGGCGCTGTGTGCCGTGATGAGCGGCCTGTTCATCGTGAACTGGGGGCTTCCCGTCCCTGTCGGCATCCTCTTGGCGATCCTGTTCGGAGGAGTGGTGGGCCTGGTCAATGGGATCAATGTCGCGGTCCTGGATCTGCCTCCTTTCATCGCCACGCTGGCGATGATGATGGTGGCTGCCGGGCTGGCCCTGGTCTTCTCCGGCGCGGCCCCCATCTACTTCGAGGACCAGGCCTATATGTGGATCTCGACGGGAACCATCATCCCCTCGGTGCCTAACGCGGTCCTTGTCCTCGTGGTCGCTGCGGTGATCGCCGCCGTCCTGATGTCGCGCACGGTCCTCGGACGGTATTCCATGGCCATCGGTGCGAACCACGAGGCCGCAGAGCTCGCCGGGGTCGATGTCAAGAAGTGGCTGATCATCGTCTACGTGGTCGGCGGGCTGTTCACGGGCCTGGCCGGCGTGATGATCTCGGCCCGGCTCGGATCTGCTCAGCCAGCTACGGGTATGGGGTACGAGTTGGATGCGATCGCCGCTGTGGTGATCGGCGGGACTTCGCTGTCGGGAGGACGCGGCACGGTCGTGGGCACGATGATCGGGGCTCTGATCATCTCGGTGCTCACCAATGGCCTCCAGATCCTGTCGATCCCGCAGGAGTGGCAGGACGTTCTCCTGGGCATCGTGATCCTGGTGGCAGTGTTCATCGACCGACTGCGCAAGCGCTCGGAGGGCACGGCATGATCACGACGCGCCGCACCGTCCTCGGGGCGGCTGCTACCGCTCTGCTGCTGCCCGTGGCTGCATGTTCCGGCAGGTCCCGGGACGAGGTGCAGCACATCGCCATCGTCTCCAAGGGCTTTCAGCAGCAGTTCTGGCAAGCAGTCAAGCAAGGGGCCGACGCCGAGGCGGAAGCACAGGGAGTCGTCCTCACCTTCGAAGGACCGCCCACTGAGAGCGACATCGAAGCCCAGATCACCATGTTGCAGAACACCGTCACGCGTGAGCCCGATGGTCTGGCGATCGCAGCGCTGGACTCCCGGGCCGCGGCTCCCTCGCTGGAGGAAGCTCAGGCCAAGGGCATCCCTGTGGTCGCATTCGACTCCGGGGTGGAGTCAGATATCCCGGTCTCCACGGTGGCGACCGATAACGCGGCTGCGGCCCGTGAAGCCGGGAAGCACATGGTCGAACTCGTCGGCGGCGAGGGAAAGGTGGCTGTCGTCGCCCACGACCAGGTCTCTCAGTCAGGCACGGATCGCCGTGACGGATTCATCGCCGGGATCGAGGAGTTCGGGCCGGACATCGAGCTGCTTCCCGTTCAGTACGGAGAGGGTGACCAGGCAAAATCCGCCGACATCGCTCGCTCGATGATCTCGGCCAACCCGGATCTGAAGGGATTGTTCGGCACCAATGAAGGGTCGGCGATCGGAGTGCTCCGCGGGGTCCAGGAATCCGGACGCCACGACCTGGCCGTGGTCGGATTCGACTCCGGGCGAGCACAGGTCGAGGCCATCAGCGAGGGAGAGATGGCTGGTGGCGTCACTCAGAACCCCGTCGCCATGGGGCGCATCACGGTCCAGACCGTGCTGGCCACGATCCGTGGGGAGGAGACCGAGCCGACGATCGACACCGGCTTCTTCTGGTACGACTCGGACAACATCGACTCCGACGAGATCCAAGAAGCCATCTACCTGTAGAGCGCCGGCGTCCGGGCCCAGGATGGATTCGGCTGGGGCGCGTCACCGGAGCGGCTCATCATGAACTCCCCCGGGACCGCATGCCCTCGCCCAGGCCCTGCACGCGGTACTGTTGCACGTGGTACGGCCAGCCCTCCTCGGTGTTCCACTGCGAGCACAGCAGATGCAGGTCATC
>DWZH01000077.1 GCA_019118275.1 Candidatus Brachybacterium merdavium
CCCTGCACCAGCGAGATCAGCGCTCCGACCATCGCGATCACGATCACCCAGCGCATCGCACGAGCGCCGTGCACCCAGCGGGCCAGCACGTTGCCGCCGATCAGTCCGGCCAGCAGCAGCCCCAGCAGGGCCGCCCAGCCGGCCACGGGCAGCGAGGGCAGCGACCACTTCGCTACCAGCGCGGCCGCCCCCAGCACCGCGAAGTGCAGCTGCGCGGTGGCGGCGAAACTGCGGTGCTCCCATCTCGTGGCCAGCGCATACACCACCAGACCCGGCCCGCCCACACCGGCGGTGACGTTCATCAGGCCCGAGGCGAACCCGCCGCCGGCCCCGACCCACAGGGAGTTGGGCACCTGCAAGGAGCGCGACAGGATCGTGAACAGCAGTCCGGCGATCACCAGCAGGCTGACGGTGATCGCCAGCACGGCGGGCGGCAGCCACAGCACCAGCAGCGCCCCGGGAATGGTGCCCACCAGCCCGGCCGGCACCACCTTGGCGGCGCGCCCCCAGTCCAGATCGGCGTGGACCACCCACAGGTTCAGCAGCGCGGCCACGATCCCGCACACATTGGTCACCAGGATCCCCTCGAAGGGACCCAGTGCCATCACCAGGAACGGGGAGGACAGCAGCGCGAACCCCATGCCGGTGGTGCGCACCGCCATGGCGCCGGCCAGAACGGCCAGTCCGGCCAGGCCCAGCTGCCACCACTGCGGATCGATCACGCAGGTCAGGGTACGCGCAGCCCGGGGTCCGGAGGTGACCGGGCCGCGGTGGCCGGGGCACCGGTCCCATTTTCCCCGAGGCAGGGCGGCAGTTCGCCGCCGCCTGCGCCGGGTACGGATCGGCCCCCTCGCCGGTCTCGGAAGGGGTGGCGGTGCGGAGGGTGCTCGACGCCGGCCGACGAGCCGCCCGGACCAGGCGAACCGTGCCGCTGGCCTGACCCGCCGAGAGACCCGTGCACCGGGCGGTGATCAAAGGCGTCGCCGGCCGGTGACCGCCGGGAAACAGGTCGCCCGGAGAACGGCTCGGGACCTCGTGTGATTCGTCTGACGAGGGCCTTTTCCGCCCTTCCGTGGAAGGCCCTGGTGAACCTAATCTTGTCGTGAGCACAGGGAGTGCGGGAAAGCAGTGCTGACCAGTACCGACCCGCATCAGAGGCCGTGCTCAGCCCCTACTTTCCCGAAGGAGGACCAGGCATGGATGTGCGCCCCGAGACGACCGTCACCGGCCAGCTGCGAGCGGCGACCGAGACCGGATCTGTGCCGGCGGTCCCCGACTCCCAACAGACTGAGGAGAAGACCACGGACCGGCGCAGCAATCTGGTCGCGGTCATCGCCCTGGTCGTGGCGATGATCGCCATTGCGCTCGTGAGCGTCTGAGGCCCCGGGACCGGCCGGCGCCGCGAACGGGGGCCGGCCGGATCCCGCTCGAGCCACCCGGGCGGGACAGCGAGATCCTCGCCCCGCGGTGAGGGCCGACCGCGCTGCTGAGGGGCTACCAGGTTGCTGAGAGGCGCTACCAGGTGGGTTCCGCGCCCGACGAGCAATGGGCCAGCTCGAAGCCACGCAGCATCGCTTCCAAGGCGGTCTCGAAGGGATCCGCGCCGGTCGAGGCCGTGCTGCCCTCCTCGACAGCGCGCACGAGCAGAGGAAAGGCGGCCAGGTCCTCCTCCGAGAGTCGCAGGAGCTTCTGGTCGTCCGCGCTCGTGCCGCCGGCGATGGCGTGGCCGATCACGAGGCCGGTGACGGCATGGATGAGCTGCAGGCCGCGCGGCAATGGCAGACCAGCAGCCTGCAGAGCTCCGAGGCCCTCCTCCATCATCGTCATGGTCCGGGTGGTCAGTGCCGCGCGGCTCAGCATCAGCGGCACGAGTGCGGGGTGGTCCGTCAACGTCGCGAGGAGCCGATGGGCATAGCGCCGCAAGACCTCCTGCCACGGGCCCTCCCAGGCGTCCTCGGGCAGTGAGCGGTCGAAGACCTCCTCGAGCAGGCCGTCCAGCAGCTCATCCTTGTTGCGCACATAGTGGTAGATCGTCATCGCCTCGACCCCGAGCTCTGTGCCGAGTCGGCGCATCGTCAGCGCCTGCACCCCCTCGCGATCGACGATTCTCAGCGCCTCGGCCAGCACCTTCGCTCGCGTGAGCCCCACACGCCTGCTACGAGGGCTCGGGATCTCTTGACTTCTCATACAGCGTAAGTCTACGCTCAGGAGAATTCTTACGACGTAAGGCGCGACGTGGCGCTGACTGAGGAGGTGCGTCGGCATGGTGAGGACGACCGATGCGAGATCCGAGCCGACGCCGACTGCCGCGCGCATCGCGGCGGCCATCGCCTGCGCGATCGTCGCGGCAACCTTCGCGGCGTGGGGCCCGCTGGCCGTCCAGGACCCGGTCGTCATGCCGACCGTCCCGCCCTGGGTGGCTGCGGCCGCCGCTGCCGTCGCTGCGGTGTTGCTGCTCCCAGACTCTGTGCGCTCGGCTCGATGGCGAGGCCTCGCAGTCGCCGTGGCCGTATCCGTCATGCTCGCCGGGAGCCTTTTGGCGCTACCCCACACCGTGCTCATGGTCATCGTGCGAGCGGGTCAGATGCTCACCGGAGGCAGCGGCTCGTTCCCGGTGGAGCCCTCTTGGCTGGCGACGCTGGCACACGGGGCGAACGTCGTGGCCGCTGTGCTCAGCGGGCGGTTCCTGCTGCTCGATCGCCGAGTCCGTCGCGGCGTCTGCGCGAAGTGCGGACGTGAGCGCAAGGTGCCTCCTGCCGCGGATGCCGCGAGATGGCTTCGACCGCTGGCGGTGCTGACCGTCGGCAGTGCGCTGCCCTACGGGGCACTCAAGCTGGCCTGGAGCGTCGGCTCGGACCTCGGCCTGACCGGTGATGGGTTCGAGGCGGTGACGCTGACCTCCCCGGGCTTCGGCGACACGGTGCTTCTCACCGCACTGGCAGTGGCCGTCGCGCTGGCGATGGGTGCCCGGGTCGCTCGTCGCGGGCTGCGCCCGGTGCTCTTGCTGATCGGTTCCTGTGCCTCGCTCATGCTGCTGCCCGTGGGCGCCACCGCCATGGTGCAGATGATCTCGCTGTTCATCGGCGGGGGATCGATCGATGACTCCCAGATCGCGCCTTGGGCTTTCGGCCTGGTGTATGCGAGCTTCATCCTGTGGGGCACGGTCCTGGCGGCGCTCACGTTCACGTACGGGTGGGCGACGCGCCCCCTCTGCTCGGCACACGTCGTCCCCGCTGCAGTTCCACCGATCGCCGGCCGCCCGGCGTCATGAGCCACCACCCCTGACCGCGATCACGGTCAGAGCACTTCAGCCGATGTTCTCCACTCCACAGGAAGCGAGACCGTGATGACCGACCCCGCACCTTTCGAGGTCTTCGACCCGGGCATCTACCTGCACGGAACGAAAGCCGTGCTCGAGCCCGGGGAACTCCTTCTTCCCGGCCGGCCATCGAACTTCGAAGCCGACGGGGCGCTCAGCCACGTCTATGTCACCCAGACTCTGGCTGCTGCGGCCTGGGGCGCTCAGCTCGCCCGCGGAGACGGAGCGGGGCACATCTACATCGTGGAACCGACCGGGGAGCTCCAGGACGATCCGAACGTCACGGACAAACGGTTCCCGGGCAACCCCACCCGGTCCTACCGCACGCGCGAGCCGGTGCGCGTGATCCGCGAACTCGAGGACTGGCCCCGCCACAGCGCCGAGAGCGTGCAGGCGATGCGCGATGGCCTCGCAGCACTCGATGAGCGGCAGGAGGCGCACATCATCGACTGACGACCCATCGACCGTTGCACCACCGAGCATCACCCGCCGCAGCCGCCCGCACGGACCGCGCCACGACGAGACGGACGGAGCGAGTCCTCATGCCGAAGTACCTGATGTTCAAGCATCACCGCGGGCCCAGGGCGCCCGAGATCACCCCGGAGCAGTGGAGTCCCGAGGACTGGCGGGCGCACATGGCCTACATGGAGGATTTCGCCGAACGGCTGCGCGGCTCGGGCGAGTTCGTCACCAGGGTCGCCCTGTCCGATGAGGGCAGTGGGTGCATCACAGCGCCGAGGGACAACGGCCCGAGATCGATAGCGCGCTCGAGGATTCCAAAGATCTCGTCGCCGGGTTGATGATCACCGACGTCGCCGACCGGGACCGGGCGCTGTCCCTCGCCGGCGAGCTGTCCGCAGCTCCCGGACCCTGTGGAGAGCCGCTGCGCGAACGGCTCGAGCTGCGACCCGTGATGGGGGACTGATCAAAGGGGCCGACGAGAGTGGCCGCGCACGTCTCGGTGATGATGCCGGCACGAAAGGCGGCGACCCCTACACGCCCGCCGGCTCACCTGCGCCGCAGCACCAGCACCGCGTCGATCAGCTCGGATGGCTCCCCGTCATGACCGACGGCGGGGCGGCTGCGCTCATCAGCGGCCTCGACCACCCATGCGTCCGACGGGAGAGCGAGTTCGGCCGCATCGTCCCGGGCGGAGACCAGCTGCGGGCCCTCATGCTGATGAGCGGAGGACCACGACGGGGGCTGGGCATGGGAGATCACCACCAGGTGCCCGCCCGGGCGGATCGCGGTGGCTGCCCGGCGCAGGATCTCGATCCGGTCCAGCGCCACATGGGACTGGAAGAAGGCGGCCGTCACCAGCTCGACCGAGTCCGGCTCGGGACGCCAGGTGCTGAGGTCGGCGGCGGTGAAGGTGGCGCGCTCGAGACCGCGGGCAACGGCCTCGCTGCGGGCGCGGTCGATCGCGACGGTGGAGATGTCCAGGCCGTGGGCCTGCCAGCCCTGCTCGGCCAGCCACAGCACGTCCCCGCCCTCCCCGCAGCCCAGGTCGATCGCGCGACCCGGCGGGAACTCGCCGACGATGGACGTCATGGTGGCGTTGGCCTT
>DWZH01000078.1 GCA_019118275.1 Candidatus Brachybacterium merdavium
GCCACCGCCCCCGGAGGCCGCCAGGGCTTCACCCGCATCCTGACCACCGAGCCCGAGCACCCCTACGCCGCCCACTGGTGGCCCACCGGGCACGGCCTGGGCTACGAGCACACCTTCACCCACCAGATCGCCGATCTGGTCCAGGCGATCGGCGAGGGCACCGACCCCTCACCGTCCTTCGAGGAGGCGCTGCAGGTCCAGCGCGTCCTGGCGGCCGTCGAGGCCAGCTCGGCTGATGGCAGCACGTGGAAGCACACCGACCCCGAGGAGGCCACCCGATGACCACCCCCCGCACCTGCCTCGTCGTCCGAGGCGGCTGGGACGGGCACCAGCCGATCGAGGCGACCGACATGTTCCTGCCCTACCTGCGTGAGCAGGGCTTCGAGGTCCGCATCGAGGACTCCCCGGCGATCTACGCCGACGCCGAGTACATGGCCACGGTCGACCTGATCGTCCAGTGCACCACCATGTCCACCATCGAGCGCCCCCAGTTCGAGGGCCTGCGCGCGGCCATCGAGGCCGGCACCGGCATGGCGGGCTGGCACGGCGGCATCGCCGACAGCTACCGGAACGAGTCCGACTACCTCACCCTGATCGGCGGGCAGTTCGGCTGCCACCCGGGCAAGCACCCCGATGAGCGCACCGGCGAGCAGTCCGACAACTACGTGCCCCACACCGTGAACATGCTGCCCGAGGCCGCCGAGCACCCCATCACGGCCGGGATCTCCGACTTCGACCTGGTCACCGAGCAGTACTGGGTGCTCGCCGACGACTACATCGATGTGCTGGCCACCACCACGCAGAAGGTCCGCGAGTGGGACCCGTGGCACCGCGAGGTCACCTCCCCCGCGGTCTGGACCCGCCAGTGGGGCAAGGGCCGCATCTTCGTGGCCACCCCCGGCCATCGGGTCGAGGTGCTCGAGGACGAGAACGTGCGCACCCTCATCGAGCGCGGCATGGTCTGGGCCGCTCGCGGCTCCGAGCTGCCCTACGGCGACCACGGCCCCTCCGCCGCGGCCGCCGGTCGAGGCGGAGGGGAGGGCACGCGATGAGGGTCGGCATCGTCGGCTGCGGCGTGATCGTGGCGCAGTACCTGGCGACCTTCGATGCGCTGCCGGACGTGGAGCTGGTGGCGGTCGCGGACCTCGACCCTTCCCGCGCCCAGGCGGTCGCCGACGACCGCGAGGGCGTGCGCGCCCTCACGGTCGAGGAGCTGCTCGCCGCTGCGGATGTGGACACGGTGCTGAACCTGACCATCCCCGCCGCGCACGCCGACATCGATCTGAAGGCGATCGCGGCAGGCAAGCACGTCTACTCCGAGAAGCCCTTCGCCGTCACCAGCGAGGAGGGGCAGACGGTGCTGCGGGCGGCCGAGGAGGCGGGCGTGCTGGTCGGCTCCGCGCCCGACACGGTGCTGGGCACCGGCACCCAGACCGCACGCGCCGCGATCGACGAGGGCCTGATCGGCGCCCCGATCGCCGCCACCGCGACGATGGTCACCCCCGGCCATGAGCGCTGGCACCCTCAACCGGACTTCTACTACCTGCCCGGCGGCGGCCCGCTGCTGGACATGGGGCCGTACTACATCCATGCCCTGGTCACCCTCCTGGGGCCGGTCCAGGCCGTGATCGGCGCCGCCAGCCGGACCCGCGACGAGCGCACCATCGCCACCGGCCCCCGGGCCGGGGAGACCATCCCCGTCCGCACCGACACCCACGTCACCGGCGTGCTCGTCCACGAGGCCGGGGTCCTGTCCACGCTGGTGATGAGCTTCGATGCGGTCGCCACCGGGGTCCACCCGATCGAGATCCACGGCAGCCGGGGCACCCTGGCGGTCCCGGACCCCAACCGTTTCGACGGCGACGTGTCACTCCACCGCCTGGACGGCCAGGGGTGGGAGGTGCTGCCGGTCTCGGCCGGCTACGAGGGCGCCTCCCGCGGCATCGGCCTGCAGGACATGGCCCGGCGGGGCGCGGCTCTGCGCGCCGCCGGCGAGCTCGGCCAGCACGCGCTCGAGGTGATGAACGCGGTGCTGGACTCCGCCCACAGCGGCTCCCGCGTGGAGATCACCAGCACCGTGGCCCGGCCCGAGGCGGTGGGTCGGCAGGATGTGCGCCTGCCAACCTGAGCAGCCGCCCGGCCGCTCTGCTCAGAGGTTGGCGATGACCGGGACCAGCAGGATCTTCACCACGATCGAGAAGGCGAACAGAGTGGCGTAGGCGTTCTCGATGCGCTCATCGGCCCGCTTGGAGTTCGCGGCCTCCAGCACGGCGGGCTGGCCGAGGAAGCCGGCCACGGCGCCCGCGGCGCGGGGCGCGGAGAGGTCGAGCACCCAGCGGACGACCAGCAGCATGACCACGCAGCTGAGCGCGGCCACCACCACCGAGAGCACCGTCGCGCGCCAGGCGGTGGGCGAGCCGAGCACCGCGGCCACGTCGGGCCCGGCGGTCAGTCCGAGCCCGGCGAGGAACAGCAGCAGGCCCAGCTGCCGCAGGGTGAGGTTGGCACTGCCCGGCAGTGCCCACACCACCGGACCGGTGCGGCGCAGGGCACCCAGGATCATGCCCACCAGCAGCGGCCCGGCCGCCGGGCCCAGGGAGAAGCTGCCGCCACCCGGCATCGGGAGCGTCACCAGCCCCAGGGCGAAGCCCAGGACGAGGCCGAGGCCGAGGGAGAGCACGTCGAGCTCGCCCGCCTTGCGGTCGGAGTCGCCGAGGAAGGCGTGGACGGCGTCCAGCTCCCTGCGGTCCACGACCACGGCGAGGCGGTCCCCCGGCTCCAGCACCAGGTCATCGCGAGCGAGCAGCTCGAGGTCACCGCGCCGCACCCGCGTGACGACCGCCCCGAAGCGCACCGCGAGGTTCAGGTCGGCGATCGACCGCGAGGCCAGGTCCGGGTTGGAGACGGTCAGCTGGGTGAACTCCACCAAGGAGCGGTCGTGGGCGAGGTGCTCGTCGCTGACCTCGCCGAGCGTCTCCGCCACGGTGTCCACCACCTCGGGCATCCCCACGACGACCACCTCGTCCCCGGCCAGGAGGTCCTCCCCCGGCACGATCACCCGGGTCCTGCCCGCACGGCGCAGATAGGAGATGCGCACCTGCTGCTCGTGCCACTGGGGCAGGTCACGCAGGTTCACGGGCTGGTCGACGCGCACCGTGGTCGAGTGCAGGGTGGTGCCGGCCAGCGCCGGTGAGTCCTGGCGGCCGGGCCAGCTGCGAGTGACCACGGTCGAGACCAGCACGATGCCGACGATCACACCGATCGGGTAGCCGAAGGCGTAGCCCACGGACGGGGCCGAGGTGCCGGTGAGCCGGTCCGCGGCATCCAGGGCCGGAGCGGCGGTGAGGGCGCCGGTGAACAGGCCCAGCGAGAGGTCCCGGGCCAAGCCCAGGGTGTGTCCGAGCAGGACGGTGGCGGCCGCGCCGATCACCGCGCTCACGGTGGCGGCCGCCAGCAGCGGCATCTGACGGTTCAGGGAGCCGAAGAACGCTGCCCCGGCCGAGATCCCGATCGTGTACACGAACAGGGCCAGCCCCAGGGACTGCACGATCTGCATGCCGCTGCCCAGATGCGGTGCGGCCGCGGACAGCGCCAGACCGGTGAACAACGCTCCGGCGGCACCGAAGCGGACCCGGCCGAAGGGGATCGCCCCCAGCACGGTTCCCGAGGCGACGACCAGGAACAGCGTGAGGAGGGGGCTTCCTTCCAGGACGTCGATCACGTGGAGCCTTCCTGGGCCCGCGTCCGCGCATCCGGACGGGGCGCTCGGCACGGGCACCGCAGTGTGGGGTCGGCGTCCACGATAGCCGCAGCCGGCCACCGCGAGGCAGGGAGTTGTCCGAGGTCACGAGCGGTCCAGGACGGCTGCTCCCCCGGCCCCTCCGCCATGCTCAGCCGCGGGCGTCCCGGGGCTCGGCAGCGGCGGATCCATGAGCGGCCCGGGGCGGCGGGGCGATGGTCGAGGCGATGGCCTCGGCCCAGGGAGTGGCCTGGAGCCCGTGGACGGTGGTGAGCACGCCCGGCTCCAGCACGCAGGGGCCGTACCACAGGTCGGCGATGCCGCTGAGCTCCCGCATCAGGGTGTTGACCCGGCCCAGCAGCGCGGTCAGGCGCCGAGGGACCGCGATCACCCGACGCTCCCGCACCCCGGCGTGCTCCGCGGTGCGGGCGGCGAGCGCGCGCATCGAGTGCGCGGTGTCGGTCGGGGCATGCAGGACCACGCTGCGGCCCGGGGCTTCGGCCGTGAGCGTCGTCGCCGTGCGTGCGCAGTAGACCATTGCCTGCGCCAGGTCCGGCAGGTGGGTCAGGGAGTGCGGCGCGTCCGGGTCGGCGAGGACGACCACGGGCCGGCCAGCCAGCAGCGGCTCGATCACCAGGGCGGTGGCGACCGCCGTGCCGGTGCCTCGGCTGGTGGGGCCGACGACGTCGGAGGCGACGACGCTCACGGTGGTGGCCGGGTGGCGCCTGCGTGCCTCCATCAGCTCGGTCCGGATCCTCCCCTTGGGGTCCCCCGGGGTGGGTCTTGCTCCCTCGGCCAGGCGCGCGGCCCCGCCCAGGAAGGCGTACATCGACTCGGGGAACACCACCGGGATGCCCAGGGTCTCGGCGAGGTCGAGCACGGCCTGCTCCCGCGGCGGCAGGACGGTCTGCCAGATCCGGGCGTCGTAGGGGGCGTGGAAGCAGGCGAGGATCGACTCCGCACCGGCCGCGGCACGCCGCAGAGCCTGCCGGTCCAGGACGTCGCCGGCGACATGGGTGATGGCGGGGGCGGCATCGCCGTAACGCGCCCACTTCTGGTCGGTGGTGACCGTGCTGCGCCGCAGGATCGTGAGCGTATCGCCCCGGGCGGCGGCGTGATGGGCGATCTCCTGGCCGATCTGGCCTTCTCCGATGAGCAGATGGTGCATGGCGTCTCCTGACTCCGGTCCGTGGTCGAGGTGCGTGGGATGCGACGGCACGAGCACCGCCTTGAGAGCACTGCTCTCGCTACAGTGAACACTGCTCTCGGAGGGATTGCAAGAGCAGTGCTCTCTGTTCGTGCGAGGATGGGGGCATGACCACTCAGCCCCGACCGACGCCCCGCCAGCAGGCGCGGGAGCAGACCATGCAGCGCATCCTCGAGATCGCCCGCTCCCAGCTCGAGGCGCAGGGCGTGGCCGGACTGTCGCTGCGCGAGGTCACCCGGGAGCTGGGGATGGTCTCCTCGGCGCTCTATCGCTACGTCTCCGGCCGCGACGAGCTGCTGACCCTGCTGCTCGTGGACGCCTTCGACGACCTCGCGGACACCGTGGACACCGCACTCGGCCATGCGGCCCCGGCGCCGCAGCGCGGGGACGAAGCCGCCGACGGGACCGACCCCGCCACCGCCGCCCCTCCGGCGCGGCGGCGACTGCTGGACCTGGCCCAGGCGATGCGCTCATGGGCCCTTGCCCACCGGGCACAGTGGACGCTGCTGTACGGCACGCCGGTGGCGGAGTACCACGCGCCCGCAGAAGCCACCATCACCCCGGGCACGCGGGTGATCGGACGCATCCTGGAGATCGTGGTCGCCGCCGGCGCCGTGGCCGCCACCGGCGCCACCTCCGAGGCCGGCACCTCAGCGCCCGCCAGCAGGCACGCCACCGAGCTCACGGAACTGCTGGGACAGACGGCCGCGGAGCTCGGCCACCCCGAGGCGACCAGTGCGCAGCTGATCGCCACCGCGACCTTCTTCAGCGGCACCGTCGGCGCCGTCAACGCCGAGCTGTTCACGCAGTGGGGGCCGCAGTTCGAGCCCCACGGCGCCGAGCTGTTCACCCAGCAGACGAGACTGCTCACGCAGGCCGTGGGAGTATGACGGCCACCACCGGGCGCGCGGCCATGGCCATGGCAACAGTCGGCACCCGCGGGCCGCTACGGTAGTGGTGCAGGACACTGCAGGGGCGGCCGAAGCGACCACCTGGGCCTCCCTCCGCGACGACGCGGTCCCGCCGTCGGCGCGGGAGCCGCCCGGCCCCACGTCCTGGCCACTATCCGCTGACCAGCCGGAAAGGCGTCATACCCCCATGTTGAACGTCGGCATCATCGGCACCGGGAACATCTCCGGTGCGCACATCGCCGCCTACCTCACCTTCCCCGACGAGGTGCGGATCGTGGGCTTGGCGGACATCGTCCCCGCCAAGGCCGAGGCCAAGCGCTCCGAGCACGACCTGACCGCGGCCCGCGTCTACGACGACGCGGGCGCCATGCTCGCCGCCGAGGACCTGGACCTGGTCTCGATCGCCACTCCCCCGGGCACCCATTGCGAGCTGACGATCCAGGCCCTGGAGGCGGGGGTGCATGTGATCGTGGAGAAGCCGATGGCCCCCTCCGTCGAGGAGTGCGACCGGATGCTGGAGGCGCAGTCCCGCTCCGGCGCGCTCCTGTCGGTGATCGCGCAGAACCGCTTCCGCGATGACATGGCCCAGCTGAAGGCCGTGCTGGACTCGGGCAAAGTAGGCCGGATCGCCCACGCCCGGATCGCCTCCGAATGGTGGCGCGGCCACTCCTACTATGACCTGTGGTGGCGGGGGACCTGGGCTTCCGAGGGTGGTGGCTGCACGCTGAACCACGCCATCCACCACATCGACATCTCGTTGTGGCTGCTGGGCCGGCCCCGGGCGGTGGCGGCGATGATGACCAACGCCGGCCACGACAATGCGGAGGTCGAGGACCTGTCCGTGGCGATCCTGCAGTACGAGCGGGGCCTGGCGGAGCTGACCAGCTCGGTGGTCCACCACGGTGAGCAGCAGGAGATCGTGATCCAGGGCGAGCACGCCCGCATCTCCCAGCCCTGGCGGGCGGTCGCCGAGATCGCCCGTCCCAACGGCTTCCCCGAGAGCGGCGGGAACACCCAGCTGGTCGCCGAGCTCGACGCCCTGGCCGAGCAACAGCCCCGGCTCGAGCACACCGGCCACGCCGGGCAGCTGGGCGATGTGATCGCCGCGATCCGTGACGGACGAACCCCGCTGGTCGACGGCGAAGAC
The DNA here is from genome assembly GCA_019118275.1 of Candidatus Brachybacterium merdavium. Taxonomy (GTDB): domain Bacteria; phylum Actinomycetota; class Actinomycetes; order Actinomycetales; family Dermabacteraceae; genus Brachybacterium; species Brachybacterium merdavium. Next base: position 7,005 of record DWZH01000078.1, read on the forward strand.
GGCAAGCGCGCGATCGAACTGGTCACCGCGATCTACGCGGCCACGATCGAGCGCCGGACCATCGATCTGCCGATCCCGCCCGAGGATCCCTGGTACCGCTCCGGCACCCTGGTCGAGCGGGCCCCACGCTTCTTCGCCAAGACCACCTCGGTCGACTCTCAGGACGGCGAGATCATCGTCGGCCCCACCCATCGGTGACCGGCGCCGGCGCCGGCTCCGCCCCCTCCCCCTGACTCACACCCTGCACCTCGATCGAAAGGATCACCCATGAGCACCTCCGAAGGAGCCAACTACGCCCCGGCCCCGATGCCGAAGCCGGTGGTCGAGCCCGGCGAGTTCGTCTTCGCCGCCATGCATCTCGACCACGGCCACATCGGCGGCATGACCCAGGGCCTGATCGACGCCGGTGGCACCTGCAAGTGGGTCTACGACCCCCAGCCCGAGCGCGCCGCGGCCTTCCAGGAGAAGTTCCCGCAGGTCCAGATCGCCTCGAGCGAGGAGCAGGTGCTGGGCGACGAGCAGGTGCAGCTGGTCGCCGCCGCTGCGATCCCCTCCGACCGTGCGCCGCTGGGCATCCGCGTGATGGAGGCCGGCAAGGACTACTTCACCGACAAGACCCCTCTGCTGACCCGCGAACAGCTGGCCGCCGCGAAGGAGGCCACGGAGCGCACCGGCAAGAAGTACGCCGTCTACTACTCCGAGCGGATCCACGTGGAGGCCGCGGTGCTGGCCGGTCAGCTGATCGACCGCGGCGCCATCGGGAAGGTCATCCAGGTCCAGGGCATGGGCCCCCATCGCATCGGCGACCCCTCTACCCGCCCGGACTGGTTCTTCGAGCGGGCCCGCTACGGCGGCATCCTCACCGACATCGGCAGCCACAACTTCGAGCAGATGCTCACCTTCACCGGCTCCGAGGACGCCGAGGTCCTCTCCTCCTCGATCGGCAACTTCGGCAACCCCGACCACCCCGAGCTCGACGACTACGGCGATGCCCACATCGCCCTGTCCAGCGGCGCGACCGGCTTCGTGCGGGTGGACTGGTTCACCCCCGACGGTCTGCGCACCTGGGGCGACGGCCGCACCTTCATCCTGGGCACCGAGGGCTACATCGAGCTGCGCAAGTACATCGACGTCACGACCGACAACGGCGGCGGCCAGGTGCTGCTGGTCGACGACCGGGGCGAGCACCGCATCAACGCCACCGGCGAGGTCGGCTACCCCTTCTTCGGCGACCTCATCCTGGACGTGCTGAACCGCACCGAGAACGCCATGACCCAGGCCCACGCCTTCAAGGCCGTGGAGCTGGCGATCGCCGCGCAGGAGCAGGCGCGGGAACTCACCGGCCGACAGGGCTGACCGCGGCACGGCGGCCGGCGCCCCGGACCGAAGCCCACGCCCCCTCCGACGGGCCCGACGACCACGATGGTCGTCGGGCCCGTCGCTGTGTGCGGGACCCCGGGCCGCACCCTGGCGTGCGCCGCGGCGCGGGTGTGCATGCACCCATGCGCGGGAATTCGTGCACCTCGCCCATCCCGGCAGCCTCCTGCAGAACGGACGAAACCTTTTCTGGTCTTTGGGACCCCCGGAAAGCCCCGCTGAAGCGGTCTATCTGGCCTCATGACCTGCGTCGTGACCCAAACGAGGCCCATCCGTCTTGACCTGGGCAAGTCAGTGAGATTTACTTACATGCACCGACCCTAGTTTCCGAAACCTTTCGGGCTTGTGTTCGGACCCTGATCATGGAGGCAGCAATGATGCAACCCACCCGCCGCACCACCCTCGCCGGCCTCGGCCTGTCGATCCCCACCCTGGCCACTCTCAGCGCCTGCGGTGGGGGCGCCCAGCCCACCGGCGGTGCAGGCTCGGCCTCGAGCCTGTCCGTCTGGGCCCTGACCGGAGCCAAGCAAGACACCTACCAGCTCTCCTTCGATTCCTGGGACGAGGACCACCCCGACGACCCCTTCGCCGTGGAGTTCTTCGCCAACGACTCCTACAAGGAGAAGATCCGCACCTCGATCGGCTCCGGCAACGCCCCCACCTTGGTGTTCAACTGGGCCGGAGGCACCCTGGCCGACTACGTGGCCAGCGACGCCGTAGTGGACCTGACCGGCAAGGTCGACGACATCCTCTCGCGCACCATCGAGTCGATCGGCGCTGTCGGCCAGGTCGACGGCGCCCAGTACGGCGTGCCCAACAACGACACCCAACCGGTGGTCCTGTACTACAACACCGCCCTGTTCGAGGAGCACTCGGTCACCCCGCCCACCACGTGGGACGAGTTGATGACCGCGATCGAGACCTTCTCCGAGGCCGGCATCACCCCGCTCTCCCTGGCCGGGCAGAGCGTGTGGCCCGAGCTGATGTACATCCAGTACCTCACCGACCGCATCGGCGGGGAGGGCGTGTTCCAGAAGATCATGGACGGCGAGCCCGATGCCTGGTCCGATCCAGCGATCACCTCGGCCCTGGAGAAGATCATCGAGCTGATCGACGCCGGCGCCTTCGGTTCCGGCTTCGGCTCCGTGAGCGCCGATGCGGGCGCCGACGCCGCCCTCGTCCACACCGGCCAGGCCGCGATGCTGCTGCAGGGCAGCTGGGTCTACGGGACCTTCAAGCAGGATGCCCCTGACTTCGTCGCCGACGGGAACCTCGGTTTCCTGAACTTCCCGGCAACCGACGGCGGCGAGGGCGATCCGGCCAATGTGGTCGGCAACCCCGCCAACTACTGGTCGGTCTCGGCCGATGCTGACGAGGAGGTCCAGGAACTGGCCATCCAGTACCTCAATGAGTACAACCTCAACGACGAGATGGTCGACAGCTTCCTGGAGATGGGTGCCATCCCGGCCGTCGAGGGGCTCGAGGAGAAGTTCGCCGGGCTGGACGACGAGGAGTTCCTGTCCTTCGCCTACGACATGGTGCTCGAAGCCCCCCACTTCCAGCTGTCCTGGGACCAGGCGCTCGCCCCAGCCCCGGCACAGGAGCTGCTGACGAATCTGTCCCAGATCTTCCTGCAGGAGATCGAACCGGCTGACTTCGTCACCAACATGAACGCGACGCTCGACTCATGACGCCAGCGCAGTCCCCCGCTTCCGCCCCCGCCGGCACCGGGGCGGGGACGGGCCCGCCCCGGCAGGACATCCCGGCCGACCAGGGCGGGCCCGCCGCCCGCACGGCTGGTTCGGGCCGGTCCTCGTACAAGCGCTTGCGGACCGGGCCGAGCAACTGGCTGCTGGCTCCGGCCCTGAGCTTCTTCGGCGTGTTCGCACTGCTGCCGCTGCTGGGCGTGGTGGTGCTGTCCTTCTTCGCCTGGGACGGGCTGGGCACCCCGCAGTTCGCCGGCTTGTCGGCCTGGATCCAGGTGTTCCAGGAACCGGTGACCATGAACGCCATGAAGCTGACGCTGCTGCTGACGGTGCTCAGCTATGTGGTGCAGTTCCCGCTGAGCCTGCTGCTGGGCGCCTTCATGGCCGGGCATCAGCGCTACCGCGAGGTCTTCTCGGTGCTGTACTTCCTGCCGCTGCTGTTCTCCGCGGCCGCCGTGGGGATCACCTTCAAGGCCCTGCTGGATCCGAACTTCGGGATGTCGCGCGCCTTCGGGCTGGACTTCCTGCGGCAGGACTGGCTGGGCTCGCCGAACCTGGCGTTCTACACCGTGATCATGGTGATCTCATGGTCGTTCGTGCCATTCCACTCGCTGCTCTACCAGGCGGGCGTGCGGCAGATCCCGGTCTCGATGTACGAGGCGGCGACCCTCGACGGGGCCGGACGGGTGCGGCAGTTCTTCAACGTCACCCTGCCGCAGCTGAAGTACACCATCGTCACCAGCTCCACGCTGATGCTGGTCGGGTCGCTGACCTACTTCGATCTGGTGTTCATCCTGACCGGCGGTGGCCCCGGGAACGCCACCAGGATCCTGCCGCTGGACATGTACCTGACCGGCTTCCGGTCCTACGAGATGGGCCCGGCCAGCGTGATCGCCGTGATCCTGGTGGTGGTGGGGCTGACGCTCGCGCTGCTGCTGAACCGGATCTCGGGAGCGGACCGCATGGAGAGCCAGATGGAGGGCGCCTGAGATGAGCACGACCACCCACCGCTCCCCCAATGTCGTCGGCGGTCTGCTGGGCTTCGCCTGGCTGCTGGTGATCCTGGTGCCGATCTACTACATCGTCATCACCAGCGTCCGGCCCCGTGAGGACTACTACTCCTCCAACCCGCTGTCGCTGCCCAGCGAGTTCACGCTCGAACCGTTCCGCTACGTGCTCGAGAACGAGTTCCTGCGCTACTTCGCCAACTCCGTGTTCGTCACCGTGCTGACGGTCGTCGCCGTGGTGGCAGCCTCGCTGCTGGCCAGCTACGTGATCGTGCGCTCGCGGACCCGGCTGGCACGGTTCAGCCAGAAGCTGTTCCTGATGGGCATCGCGATCCCGATCCAGGCCACCATCATCCCCGTGTACTACCTGATCGTGGAGATGGGCCTGTACGACACCCTGTGGGCGCTGATCTTGCCCTCGATCGCCTTCGCCATCCCGATCACCGTGCTGATCCTGACCAACTTCCTGCGCGACGTGCCCAAGGAGCTGTACGAGTCGATGACCGTCGACGGTGCGAGCGACTGGCAGATGTTCCGCTCCCTGGTGCTGCCGCTGGCCAAACCCGCGGTCGTGACCGTCGGCATCTACGACGCCCTGCAGGTGTGGAACGGGTTCCTGTTCCCGCTGGTGCTCACCCAGAGCTCCGAGATGCGCGTGCTGCCGCTGTCGCTGTGGGCCTACCAGGGCGAGTTCACCGTGAACATCCCGGCCGTGCTGGCTGCGGTGATGCTCTCGGCGCTGCCGATCCTGGCGCTGTACATCGCCGGACGCCGCCAGCTGATCAGCGGGCTCACGGCGGGCTTCAGCAAGTAGACGGTGCTGTCAGGCGGTGAGTTGGAGGATGTTGTGCAGCAGGGTGTCGACGCAGTTGGCGAGGTTGAAGCCGGCGCCGCCGGTGGTGGGGGCGATGCGGGTGGGGTCGGGGCCATGGTGGCCTGCGGCCTGTTGCGACTCGGCCTGGTCGGCGGTCTTGCCGGTGGGTGTTTTGTGCAGGGTGAGGTGTTCGAGCATGGCGGGCCAGCGGGCTTGGACGGGGTGGCCGGAGGTGTCGAGGACCTGGAAGCGGGGCTGGTAGGTGCTGGTGCGCTCGGGGTGCGGGGCCAGGTGGAGGCCGCCTTCGTGGACCATGACGTGGTGGCGGCGGCAGAGCAGGGCGAGGCCGTCGATGTCGGTGGGTCCGCCGTGGGACCACGGGGTGGTGTGGTGGGCATCGAGGTGCGTGGTCTGGTGACAGCCGGGGAACACACAGGTGGTATCGCGCAGGCGCAGGGCCCGGCGTTGGGCGCGTGAGGCCAGGCGCTGGGACCTGCCCAGGTAGAGGATCTCCCCGCCGGCGTCGGTGACTTTCAGGGCGATCTTGCCGTTGCAGGCCAGGCGCTCGGCGGTGCGTGTCTCCAGCGGTCCGGCGCCGAGGATGCCGCAGCGTTGAGACGTTCCCACGGAAACGCGGGCCGGCTTCGTGGTCGGTTCGGCGGTGGTGTCGCTGCCGGTATCGGGGTCATCGGTCGGGGGTGTGGCCGGGGTGGGCGTTCCCGCGGGAACGCTGTCGGCGCGAGCAGCGGTCAGGGGGTGGGCGGTCAGGGTGTCGGCGTTGAGTTCGACAATCACCAGGTGGCGGTCCTCGCCGGCGCGGTCGCTGGGTTCGGTGTCGAGGTAGGTGCGGGCCAGGGCGACCAGGGCGTCGGCTTTGCGCTGCTCGAGGGTCGCGGTGGTGGTGGCGTCGGCGGCTTCGGTGAGGGCATCGGGCTCGTCCGTCTCAGCGGCGTGGGTGGCTGCGGCTGCTTGGCCGTCGCGGTCCAGTGCCAGTTCCAGGGCGGTGACCACTTCGGCGCCCATTTCAGCCGGCAGCACGGCGCGGACTTCGATCATCCCGTCCTCGCGGTGTTGCCAGCGGGCTTGGCGCACGGCGTCTTGTCCCAGGCGGGTGCCGTCGATGGCGCGGACGGAGGAGATGGTGCGGGCCAGCTGGGAGGCGGTCATCGCCCGGGCCATCTCCACCAGGGTCTGCTCATCGACCCGGTCGATGACCCGGGAGATCTCGCGGACCTTGGAGTAGGACAGTCGGCCGGCCTGGAACTCGGTCACCGTCAGGGGCATCGAGGGCAGGGCGCGGGCTACGCGCACGTGTTCGCGGGCGGCGCCGGGGGACATCGAGCAGGCCCAGGCCAGCCAGTGGGCGGTGGATTTCAGGCCCACGAACCAGCCCGCGCCGCCGCGGGCATCGAAATCTGCCAGCATCAGCAGGAACTGGCAGGTGGCTCCGGCGACCACGGCGGCCTGGGCCTGGATCCTCTCGCCCAGTGCTTCAGCATCGGGCAGCGACAACGGCACCGCCGGGCCGGCAGAGGGCGGGACCGGTGGTCTCG